>NZ_NEJX01000001.1:0-700038 GCF_002113245.1 Pseudomonas sp. B13(2017) | reverse complement strand
ACTCACAAGCACCCACACGAATTGCTTGATTCGATTTGTTAAAGAGCGTTTGGTTAAGAGCTTTTCGTCTCAACCGAGGCGCGCATTCTACGCTTTCCTCATTTACTGTCAAGCGTTTATTTTGAAGTTTTTGGCGAGAAACTCGTTTAGCTTCAAACACTTGACTCGCTGCGATCTCTCGTAGCGGGAGGCGAATCATACAGCGTTTAGAAGCGCTGTCAACCATCATCTCAACCACTGCCGATCAAGCGACCGAAGCACTCCTGACACTACCTGAATCGCTTAACTAATTGATTTTCAAGAAGTTTTGCGCTTCGACTACGTCAGAAGTGGGGCGCATTATAAGGGGATTCGAAACCGCGTCAACCCTTAATTTCAAGAAACTTTAATATCGCTGAAAAACAAAGCGGGGAGGCCTGACGGCCTCCCCGCTTTTCACCAAGACCACAGGCCCTTAAAGGACGCCGGCACTGCGTAGCCTTTGCACCTCACCGGCACCCAGCCCCAATACATCCTCCAGCACCACCTCGGTATGCTCACCCAGCAGCGGCGGCGCCCGACGGTACTCCACCGGCGTCTCCGACAGCCGTATCGGGCTCGCCACCTGCGGCACGCTTCCCGCCAAGGGATGCGGAATGTTCACCGCCAACCCGCGCGCCAGCACCTGCGGGTCCTGGAACATCTGCGCCAGGTCATTGATAGGCCCGCACGGCACCCCTGCAGCCTCCAGCTGGCTCACCCACTCCGCTGTGGTCTTGAACACCGTGGCCTGGCGAATCAGAGGAATCAACTCGGCCCGGTTGGCAACCCGCAGCTTGTTGGTAACGAAACGCGGGTCGTCCGCCCACTGCGGCTGCCCGGCCACCTCGGCGAACTTGCGGAACTGGCTGTCGTTGCCCACGGTAAGGATGAAGTCACCATCCGCTGTCGGAAAATCCTGATAAGGCACGATATTAGGGTGCGCATTACCCAGGCGACGAGGCGGGTTGCCCGTGGTCAGGTAGTTCATCGCCTGGTTCGCCAGACAGGCCACCTGCACATCGAGCAACGCCATGTCGATATGCTGGCCCCCCCCGGTCTGCTCGCGATGGGCGAGGGCAGCGAGGATCGCAACCGTGGAATACAACCCGGTAAGGATGTCGGTCAGCGCCACCCCTACCTTGACCGGCCCCGCACCTTCTTCACCTTCCGGGCGGCCGGTCAGGCTCATCAGCCCGCCCAACCCCTGGATCATGAAGTCATAACCCGCGCGCCTGGCATAAGGCCCGGTCTGGCCGAACCCGGTGATGGAACAATAGATAAGCCGCGGGTTGATCGCCTTCAGGCTCTGGTAGTCCAGGCCATAGGCAGCCAACCCACCAACCTTGAAGTTTTCGATGACGATATCGGACTTCGCCGCCAACTCACGTACCAGGCGCTGCCCCTCGGCCTGTGTGAAGTCGATGGTAACCGAGCGCTTGTTGCGGTTGGCCGATAGGTAATAGGCCGCCTCACTGGTGTTCTCACCCTCGGCATCCTTGAGGAAGGGCGGCCCCCACGAGCGGGTATCGTCACCACTGCCAGGGCGCTCGACCTTGATCACATCGGCGCCAAGGTCAGCGAGAATCTGGCCAGACCATGGGCCGGCCAACACGCGAGAAAGGTCCAGCACCCGCAGATGTGATAGCGCGCCCATGGGCTGGATCCTTATCAATAGAAGGCCTGGATGCCGGTCTGCGCACGCCCCAGGATCAGTGCATGCACATCGTGAGTACCTTCATAGGTGTTGACCACCTCCAGGTTGACCAGGTGACGAGCCACGCCGAACTCATCGGAAATGCCATTGCCACCCAGCATGTCACGCGCCATGCGGGCAATATCCAGTGCCTTGCCACAGGAGTTGCGCTTCATGATCGACGTGATCTCCACAGCAGCCGTGCCTTCGTCCTTCATCCGCCCCAGACGCAGGCAGCCCTGCAGCGCCAGGGTGATTTCAGTCTGCATGTCGGCCAGCTTCTTCTGGATCAGCTGGTTGGCAGCCAACGGGCGACCGAATTGCTGACGGTCGAGGGTGTACTGACGCGCGGTGTGCCAGCAGGCTTCCGCAGCGCCCAGCGCACCCCACGAGATGCCATAGCGGGCGGAGTTCAGGCAGGTGAAGGGGCCTTTGAGGCCGCGCACATCCGGGAAGATGTTTTCCTCCGGCACGAACACGTTGTCCATGACGATTTCGCCAGTGATCGAGGCGCGCAGGCCGACCTTGCCGTGAATCGCCGGCGCGCTGAGGCCTTGCCAACCCTTTTCCAGAACAAAGCCACGGATATCACCCGCATCGTCCTTGGCCCAGACCACGAATACATCGGCGATAGGGCTGTTGGTGATCCACATCTTGCTGCCGGTCAGGCGGTAGCCGCCGTCGACCTTCCGGGCACGGGTGATCATCGAACCCGGGTCGGAACCATGGTTGGGCTCGGTCAGGCCGAAGCAACCGATCCACTCGCCGCTGGCCAGTTTGGGCAGGTACTTCTGCTTTTGTGCCTCGGTACCGAACTCGTTGATTGGCACCATCACCAGCGACGACTGCACACTCATCATCGAGCGGTAACCCGAGTCGATGCGCTCTACCTCGCGAGCAATCAGGCCGTAGCACACGTAGTTCAGGCCACTGCCACCGTATTGCTCGGGAATGGTGGCGCCCAGCAACCCGACCTCACCCATTTCACGGAAGATTGCCGGGTCGGTCTGTTCATGACGGAAGGCCTCGAGCACACGCGGGGCCAGCTTGTCCTGGGCGAACTGATAAGCGCTGTCACGCACCATGCGCTCTTCTTCAGTGAGCTGCTGATCGAGCAGCAGCGGGTCGATCCAGTTGAAGCTTGCTTTACCGGCCATGAGCGAAATCCTCGAAATAGGGGGCAGTTTCTTGTGCCTTTGAGCCTAGGCCTGATCGGCCGCCGGGACAAACGAGGATTGCGCACCAATTAGTGATAATTTGTCACTTCGTAAATCGGCAAAACACCATATTTACAGCCTTACGAGTGAGGTTGACGTACATGCGCCGCAAGATCCCCAGTACCGCCGCCCTGGTTTGCTTCGAGGCGGCGGCGCGCAACGAGAGCTTTACCAAGGCCGCCCAGGAACTCGCCCTGACCCAGGGTGCCGTCTGTCGGCAGATAGGCGGCCTGGAAGCCTTCCTCAATGTGGAACTGTTCCGCCGCTCGCGCCGCGGCGTGAAGCTGACCGAAGCCGGCCTTTCCTACAGCCGCCAGGTGGCCGCCCAACTGGACGCGGTTGAGCGCGACACCTTGTCTGTAATGCGCCAGCAGGGCGCCAACGTGATCGAGCTGGCCGTGGTGCCCACCTTCGGCACCCAATGGCTGCTACCGCGGCTCAAGGACTTCCAGCAGCGCCACCCGGAGGTCACGGTCAACCTCACCAACCGCACCCGGCCATTCCTGTTTGCCGACACCACCTTCGATGCCGCTATCTACTTCGGCGATGCTGACTGGTCCGGCACCCAGTCGCACCGGCTGATGGGGGAAAACCCGGTACCGGTGTGCAGCCCGGCGCTGCTGGACGGGCAGGGCACACTCGACGCGCAGCGTATTGCCCAACTGCCACTGCTGCAGCAGAGCACGCGCCCCTATGCCTGGCGGCAATGGTTCGGCAGCGTCGGCATGAATGTGGAACGCGACATGACAGGCCCGCGCTATGAACTATTCTCGATGCTCGCCCAGGCGGCCATGCATGAGATGGGCATCGCCCTGATTCCACCGTTCCTGATCCAGCGCGAGTTGGAGGAGGGTAGGTTGGTGGTCGCTAACAGGCATGCCCTGAGTAGTGACAAGGCCTACTATCTGATGATTCCGGAGCGCAAGGTGGAGTCGGCTTCGCTGCGCGCCTTCCGTGACTGGCTGGTAAGCCAGGCCCAGACGTACACGGCCAAGACGTGAGCAAGCGCGATAAATTGACTCCGTAGTCAATTATTTTTAACACCTACAGATATATGTATTTGTCGCATCTACATAAACTGTTATGCAGGGTGCAAAAATCCGCTTTAACCCTGCTTACGGCGCGGCTTTGCGGGTTATTTTGCGACATTCACCGAGCCGTAAGCGAATTGACCGCAAAATTTTTGTTTTTTTCTCCTAATCTGCCAATAGCCCATGTTTGACAGGCTGCAGCCTGACCGTTGCGACATACGGTCACAGGGTGACTTGTAGTTTTGACTTCGTTTCGCTCCAGAACCGGTTGAAGGCCTCTGGCTTCGTCTGCAAAATGCTTCGCCCGCCCGGGATTCGGCGGGTCGGCGCTCCACAGCCGCCCCAGCGCACCATCCGAAGTACGCTGGCTTTTAAAAAGACAAAAGGTCACCGCAGGAGAAATAGTCGTGCACATTGGTGTTCCTCTCGAGACGCAGACCGGTGAGACAAGGGTCGCTGCGACCCCGGAAACCATCAAGAAACTGATTGGCCAGGGCCATCAGGTCACCGTCCAACGGGGGGCAGGGCTCAATGCCAGCATTCCGGACAGTGCCTATGAGGCCGTGGGTGCTTCCCTGGGGAGTGCAGCCGATGCCTACGGCGCCCAATTGGTGCTCAAAGTGGTCGCCCCCAACGACCAGGAACTGGCCCTGATCAACAGTGGCAGCCTCCTGGTGGGCATGCTCAACCCCTTCAACAGCGAGCTGATCGGCAAGATGGCCGAGCGCGGCATTACCGCGTTCGCCCTGGAAGCCGCGCCGCGCACCTCGCGGGCGCAGAGCCTGGACGTGCTGTCGTCGCAGGCCAACATCGCCGGTTACAAGGCGGTGTTGCTGGCTGCCCATCACTACCCACGCTTCATGCCCATGCTCATGACCGCCGCAGGTACCGTCAAGGCCGCGCGCGTACTGATCCTGGGCGCGGGCGTTGCCGGCCTGCAGGCCATTGCCACGGCCAAGCGCCTGGGCGCAGTGATCGAGGCGTCCGACGTACGCCCGGCCGTGAAGGAGCAGATCGAGTCGCTGGGCGCCAAGTTCATCGACGTACCCTACGAAACCGATGAAGAACGCGAGTGCGCCGAAGGTGTCGGCGGTTACGCCCGGCCTATGCCGGCCAGCTGGATGCAACGCCAGGCCCAGGCCGTGCACGAGCGCGCCAAGCAGGCGGATATCGTCATTACCACTGCGCTTATCCCGGGGCGCAAGGCGCCGACCCTGCTCAGCGCCGAAACCGTCGCGCAGATGAAGCCCGGCTCGGTGGTCATCGACCTCGCAGCAGCCCAAGGCGGCAACTGCCCACTGACTGTCGCCGACCAGGTGGTACAGGAGAACGGGGTGATCATCGTCGGCCCGACCAACCTGCCGGCCCAGGTGGGCGCCGATGCCTCGGCACTGTATGCACGCAACCTGCTGGACTTCATGAAGCTGCTGTTCGACAAGGACGGCGCGCTGGTCATCAACCTCGAAGACGACATCGTCGCGGCCTGCCTGATGTGCCGTGATGGTCAGGTCGTCCGCAAGAACGGCTAAGGAGCACGACAATGGAAGACATGCTGATTTCCCATGGCATCTACAACCTGATCATCTTCGTGCTGGCCATCTATGTGGGCTACCACGTGGTGTGGAACGTCACCCCGGCACTGCACACGCCGCTGATGGCCGTGACCAACGCCATCTCCGCGATCGTCATCGTCGGCGCCATGCTGGCCGCCGCCCTGACGGTGACCCCGGCCGGCAAGCTGATGGGCACCCTGGCGGTGGCCCTGGCCGCGGTCAACGTGTTCGGTGGCTTCCTGGTCACCCGTCGCATGCTTGAGATGTTCAAGAAGAAAACCAAGAACGAGGCGCAGAAGTAAGCATGAGCATGAATCTGGTAACGCTCCTCTACCTCGTCGCCTCGGTGTGCTTCATCCAGGCGCTCAAGGGCCTGTCGCACCCGACTACCTCGCGGCGCGGCAACCTGTTCGGCATGATCGGCATGGGTATCGCCATCGTCACTACGGTCGGCCTCATTTATAAGCTCGGGGCCGAGCTTGCTACCGCCGGCATCGGCTACGTCCTCGTTGGCCTGCTGGTCGGCGGCACCGCCGGTTCGATCATGGCCAAGCGCGTCGAGATGACCAAGATGCCGGAACTGGTCGCCTTCATGCACAGCATGATCGGCCTGGCTGCGGTGTTCATCGCCATCGCCGCGGTGCTGGAACCGCAATCGATGGGCATCGTTGCCGCCATGAGCGACCCGATCCCCACCGGCAACCGCCTGGAACTGTTCCTAGGCGCAGCCATCGGTGCCATTACCTTCTCCGGCTCGGTGATCGCCTTCGGCAAGCTGTCGGGCAAGTACAAGTTCCGCCTGTTCCAGGGCGCACCGGTACAGTTCGCCGGCCAGCACAAGCTGAACCTGATCCTCGGCCTGACCACCATTGCCCTGGGCCTGCTGTTCACCTTCACTGGCCACTACAGTGCCTTCACCCTGATGCTGGTCTTGGCCTTCATCATGGGCGTGCTGATCATTATTCCGATCGGGGGCGCCGACATGCCGGTGGTGGTGTCGATGCTCAACAGCTATTCGGGCTGGGCAGCGGCCGGTATCGGCTTCTCGCTGAACAACTCGATGCTGATCATCGCAGGCTCCCTGGTCGGCTCGTCCGGTGCCATCCTCTCGTACATCATGTGCAAGGCGATGAACCGTTCGTTCTTCAACGTCATCCTCGGTGGCTTCGGTGGTGATACCGATGCCGGCGCGGCGCAAGGCTCCAAAGAGCAGCGCCCGGTAAAGTCCGGCTCTGCCGACGATGCCACCTTCCTGCTCAGCAACGCCGACAGCGTGATCATCGTCCCGGGTTACGGCCTGGCGGTGGCTCGCGCCCAGCACGCGCTGAAGGAGTTGACCGAGAAGCTGAGCCACAACGGCGTGACCGTGAAGTACGCGATCCACCCGGTGGCGGGCCGTATGCCCGGGCACATGAACGTGCTGTTGGCCGAGGCCGAAGTGCCATACGACCAGGTGTTCGAGATGGAAGACATCAACGCCGAGTTCGGCCAGGCCGATGTGGTGCTGGTGCTGGGCGCCAACGACGTGGTCAACCCGGCGGCGAAGAACGATCCCAAGTCGCCGATCGCTGGCATGCCGATCCTCGAAGCGTTCAAGGCCAAGACCATCATCGTCAACAAGCGCTCCATGGCCAGCGGCTATGCCGGCCTGGATAACGAACTGTTCTATCTCGACAAGACCATGATGGTGTTCGGCGACGCCAAGAAGGTCATCGAAGACATGGTCAAGGCGGTGGAGTGACAACGGCCGCTGCAAACCAGCTGATATAAAGGAAGCCCCGGTCAGAATCTGCCGGGGCTTTTCTTTTATTGATCCGGATCAACGGCTCTATTCCAAGGCTTCTCATACGACCATGGTCGTGGGACGGCAAGGGGCGAAGTCTCTAGACTGCGCTGCAGTAGTTTCAGTAGCCCGAGATAACAATCCATGTACCGTGATCGTATCCGCTTGTCCTCCCTGCACAGCAAGGTAATGAGTGCGGCTGATGCCGCTGGTCTGATCGAGGACGGCATGACCGTCGGAATGAGCGGTTTCACCCGCGCCGGCGAAGCCAAGGCCGTACCACATGCACTGGCCGAACGTGCCAAGCAGTCGCCACTGAAAATCAGCCTGATGACCGGCGCCAGCCTGGGCAACGACCTGGACAAGCAACTGACCGAGGCCGGCGTGCTGGCTCGCCGCATGCCGTTCCAGGTCGACAGCACCCTGCGCAAGGCCATCAACGACGGCCAGGTGATGTTCATCGACCAGCACCTGTCGGAAACCGTCGAGCAGCTGCGCAACCAGCAGCTGAAGCTGCCGGACATCGCGGTCATCGAAGCCGTGGCCATCACCGAGCAGGGCCACATCGTGCCAACCACCTCGGTGGGCAACTCGGCCAGCTTCGCGATCTTCGCCAAGCAGGTAATTGTCGAGATCAACCTCTCGCACAACACCAACCTCGAAGGCCTGCACGACATCTATATCCCGACCTACCGCCCGACCCGCACGCCAATCCCGCTGGTCAAGGTCGACGACCGTATCGGCAGCACCGCCATCCCGATCGACCCGGCCAAGATCGTCGGCATCGTCATCAGCGACCAGCCAGACTCGCCGTCCACCGTATTGCCGCCGGATGACGAAACCCAGGGCATCGCCGACCACCTGATCAACTTCCTCAAGAAAGAAGTCGAAGCTGGCCGCATGACCAACAAGCTTGGCCCGCTGCAGGCCGGTATCGGCAGCATCGCCAACGCAGTGATGTGCGGCCTGATCGAGTCGCCGTTCGAAGACCTGACCATGTACTCCGAAGTACTGCAGGATTCGACCTTCGACCTGATCGACGCCGGCAAGCTGAGCTTCGCCTCGGGCAGCTCGATCACCTTGTCGACGCGCCGCAACGCCGACGTGTTCGGCAACCTGGAGCGTTACAAGGACAAGCTGGTTCTGCGCCCGCAAGAAATTTCCAACCACCCGGAAGTGGTCCGTCGCCTGGGCATCATCGGTATCAATACCGCGCTGGAGTTCGACATCTACGGCAACGTCAACTCCACCCATGTCTGCGGCACCAAGATGATGAACGGCATCGGCGGCTCGGGTGACTTCGCCCGTAACGCCCACCTTGCCGTGTTCGTCACCAAGTCGATTGCCAAGGGTGGCGCGATTTCCAGCGTGGTGCCGATGGTCAGCCATGTCGACCATACCGAGCACGACGTTGACATTCTGGTCACCGAGCAAGGCCTGGCCGACCTGCGTGGCCTGGCGCCACGTGAGCGCGCCCGGGCGATCATCGACAACTGTGTGCACCCGGACTACCGCGCAGCGCTGAACGACTACTTTGATCGCGCCTGCCAGCGTGGCGGCCACACCCCGCACATCCTGCGCGAAGCCCTGAGCTGGCATGAGAACCTGGAAGAAACCGGGCGCATGCTGGCTAGCTGATACAAATGAGGAATGGAACGGCGGCCCTGCTTCCGCTGTTCCGGCCTCTTCGCGGGCTTGCCCGCTCCCACAGGTCATGTGCAACCCTCAAGGGCAGCACTTTACCTTGTAGGAGCGGGCAAGCCCGCGAAGGGGCCATAACAGTCAAACCCTTTCATCGATACACTCCCGCCGCAATCTGCAACAGAATCTGTACTACTGTACTGGTGTTTTTGCGCCTTCCCGGCTGAAAAATCCTCTTCATCAAATCAAAGTGCACCAAATAAGGGCGGACCAGTACAGTTACGCCAGTTTCGAGTGCAACAGTAGGGTTACACAGTTAACTGGACCATCGTCTTTCAACCGAACTGTATCTACTGTTATGGACGACAGAGGAGGATCATTGGCATCAGTTAAATCACTACCTAATCCCGCCATAAGCGGAAGGATGAAACATCATGGAACGTACCCTCAGTTCCGGTCTGGTTTTTGAAAGCAACGCCCAACAATCCAACGCTTCGCTGCCGCTGCGCGCTCTGTCCACCTTGCTGCTGTGGCAGCGCCGCATGGCCAGCCGCCGTCAATTGGCTCGCCTGGACGCCCGCCTGCTGGCCGACGCCGGTATCAGCGAGTCGCAGCGTTACGAAGAGCTGAGCAAGCCTTTCTGGCGCTAAGCTCCGGCTTGCCGGCTTCGGCCGGCACCGCGAATTCCCGAAACCCGTTGCAGGTGACTGCGACGGGTTTTTTGTTTGCAGGCGGCATGGTAGAGCCTTTTGCAGGCGGACCTGTACAGTTTGTAAAATCATAAAACAAACCATAACAGTTTATTGGTGCGCTGTTCATTAACATCCAGAAACACCGGCGCGTGATACGCTTGGCGTAACAGTCTGGTAGAACGCACTGTTGAAAAAGTACCGCGACGAGCTGTGCGAGCGTCCGATAAAGCAGAACCACCCGACCCTAGTCCAGGAGTCCACGATCATGTCCCGTAAATACCTGATTGGCGCCGCCCTGATGCTGAGCCTGGCCGGCACCGCAAACGCCACCAGCTTCGTTGTCACCACCGATGCCGTCGTTGGCGCAGTGGCCGCGTCCACCGATGCCACTTCCGATATTTCCTCCTCGTTCCGTGACGACAAGATCGTCCAGGCCGCCCGTGACGACGCCGCCAGCTTCGTTGGCAGCCAGGGCGACATCCGCGGTGCCAAGCTGGAAAGCGCTTTCCTGCACATCCGCTCGCAGATGCCAGCCCTGCAGGCCAGCGACGCGCAACTGGCCCAGGCCATCCTTGCGCTCTGACCCCGGCTGATCCGTTCAGCTGTGCTGGTCACCACCAGCACAGCCGTACTCACCATTGCCGCCCACGTTTCCAGCTGTTGTAGAGCCCATGCGTTATCTGTTGCCGTTGCTGTTCTCCGTTGTTGGCATGGCCAGCGCCCATGCCATGGATACCACTACGCAAAGCCTGGTCATCACCGGCTATGTCACCAGCCAGGTCACCACCGCACCGTTCGACCGCAAACTGGTCCGCCAGGCCCAGGACGATGCCGCTGCCTTCGTCGCCAGCGACGGCCAGATCCGCGGTGCGCGGCTGGAGGCAGCACTGGAATCACTACGCCACAATTGCGCACGGCATACCGTCGGCGATCTGGAACTGGCGCAGGCAATTCTCGTCCAATAATTACATCTGACTCCCTGTATTTTTCGGAGATGCTCCATGCGTAAACCGCTGATTGCCGCTACCCTCGGCATGCTGCTGCTGGCCGACCTGGCCCAGGCACAGACCCTGGTGGCCACCAGCAATATCATCGTGCGGGCCTTTGGCCGTTCGATCGATTTCACCTCTGACACCACCACCTCGATCCGCGATTCCAAAGTGGTGCGCGAAGCCCATGACGACGCCGCCAGCTTTGTCGCCAGCAACGGTGACATCCGCGGCGCCCAGCTCGAGGCCGCCTTCAACACCCTGCGCGAGCGCGTGCCGCAAGCGCGCGACGCCAGCGACCAGGTACTGGCTGAAGCCATCCTCGCGCTGTGAACCGCGTGCGCGCCTGGCTGCTCGGCTGCGCCCTGACGCTGCTCGGCACGCCCGCCCTGGCCGACCTGCAGCTCGAGCTGCAGGCGTCCGGCCTTGACTCGCAGCAGGCCCAAGCCACTCAGGCTCTGCTCGACGAAGCCATGGGCAAGCTGCCCCCTCGCTTCAAGCAACAGCTGAACCGCCGGGTGCGGGTCAGCTGGCGCGACAACATGCAGGCCGACGCCTATGGCCAGGCATCGCTGGTATCTACCCTCGAACTCAATCGCCGCCTGCTGCCCAGCCTCACCGATGGCAGTGCTGCCACCGAGCGCACCAACCGCCCGCATGGCACGGTGCGAGAAGAACTGCTGGCCACCGTGCTGCACGAACTCACCCATATCTACGACCGTGCCCGGCTGTGGCCCAGCGCCGAGAACGCGCTGATCGCCCGTTGCAAGCGCCAGCAAGGTACGTTGGGCAAGGTCGGCCTGCCCGAAGCATGCCGTGGCCAGGCCGAGCGCCGCTTCACACTCAGCGACGACCCGCGCCTACTCGACCTGGCCGGCTGGCAGCAGTACGTGGGCCGACGCGGCGAGCGCGAGCAGCACAACGGCCAGTTCGTGCGCAGCCCCGACAGCTATGAACTGAGCAGCCCCAAGGAGTACATCGCGGTCAACATGGAGTACTTCCTCCTCGACCCGAGCTACGGCTGCCGCCGTCCGGCGCTGAACCAGTACCTGCGCGAACACTTCGGCTGGGCACCGCAGCAGGACAGCTGCGCCAAGGGCCTGCCGTTCATCAATGCCGGCAGCGACTTCGCCCGCCAACCGCTGGGCGAAATCGACCCCGAGCGGGTCTATGAGGTGGACTACCTGCTGGCCGAAGCCAACCAGAACCTGGTCAGCCGCTGGGGCCACAGCATGCTGCGCCTGGTGATCTGCAAGCCGGGCCGCCCACGCGGGCCGGACTGCCGCCTGGACCTCGACCAGAGCCTGGTGCTGTCGTACCGCGCCTTCGTCAACGATGTGCAGCTTTCCAGCTGGGACGGCCTGGTCGGTGCCTACCCCTCGCGCCTGTTCGTGCTGCCGCTGGGCCAGGTGATCGACGAGTACACCAAGACCGAACTGCGCAGCCTGGCCTCGGTGCCCTTGCGGCTCGACCGCGACGAGATCGAGAACCTGGTGCGTCAGGCCGCCGAAATGCACTGGAGCTACGATGGCAACTACTGGTTCCTGTCCAACAACTGCGCAGTAGAGTCGTTGAAGCTGCTGCGCAGCGGCACCGCCAACCCACGCCTGAACGACCTCGACAGCATCATGCCCAATGGCTTGCTGGCTGTGCTCAAGGGCAGGGGGCTCGCCGACACCAGCGTGCTCGACGACCCCCGCGAGGCGCTGCGCCTGGGTTATCGCTTCGACTCCTACCGCGACCGTTACCAGGCCATGTTCGAGGTGTTGAAGAAGCAGTTGCCAATCAAGCAGGACAAGGTCGAGGACTGGCTGGCCCTTGACGCCGAGCAACGGCGGGGCTGGTTCGCCCAGGCCGACCTGCGCACCAGCGCCGCCTTGCTGCTGCTTGAACAGGCCAGCTTGCGCCGGCAACTGCTGCTGGCCCAGGACGAGGTCAAGCAGCGCTACCTGAACGCCGCCGCGCTGAACGATGGCAGCGTCAGCAAGGCCGATGCGACCCTCAGGCAGATGCTCGCCAACAGTGGCTTCCTCAGCCGCCCGGCAGAGTTGCTCGACAGCAAGGGCTACGGGCTGCCGCAGCCGCAGGAGCGCAAGCACCTGGAGCAAGTCAGCAGCGAGCGGCAAGCGCAGTTGCTGCGCTTGAGCACGAGCCTGGACAAAGAGGTGAGGGCGCTGCTGGAGCCGTCGCGGGCCAGGGAGATTGCGGCGGTGGAAGCCAATGTGAAGCAGGTGGGCGAACATCTGCGGGCATTGCACAAGGCTGCAGGAGGCCTGCAGTTGTAAGTATGGCTGTACCGGCCCTATCGCCGGCAAGCCAGCTCCCACAAGACCACCATAGGTCTGAAGGTGGTGGGGTACCTGTGGGAGCTGGCTTGCCGGCGATAGGGCCAGCAGCACCAACACAATCTCTTACAGGTTCTCCTCCGCCTCCGAAGGCAAATCCTCATCCAGATGCAACCAAGGCAACCAACTACCCACCCAGATATGCCGGTTGGCCCTGACCCGTTCCGGGTGGTCCAGCGTCGCCACCGTCACATCCACCGTCTCCGGGCTATGTGTAGTCACCAATGCCACATGCGCCCCGCAATGCCCACAGAAGTACCGGCTGCAACTGGCCGGTGCCACATAGCAGTTCGGCTCACCAGCCAACCACTGGAACCCCGAGCGGGACACGGTGAGCCAGGTCACCACCAGCCCGCCGCTGACCCGCCGGCAGATAGAACAATGGCAATGGGCAATGTCCGTCAGGTCGCCCTCCAACCGATAACGCAAGGCGCCACAATGGCAGCCACCCTCGGTCACATCCTGCATCACCTACCTCTCGTCGCCTTTGCTTCGGCGAAAGCTGGCTGAAAGCTTGCCCTCATAGGATAGCCCCCACTACCGGCACAAGACCGGTCAGCCAGGGCACCCGGTAACCACCGCGCCCGGCCCAATCAACAACAACAATGGTGATTCTGATGTATTCCTGTGCCCGACTTTCCGTAGCCCCCCTCCGCATGCTCCCCGCACAGCGCCAAGCGCGCTGATCCGCCCGAATCGACGTTCCTTTCGCCGCGCCACGCCTGGAGTATTGCCATGCTGACCTTCCTCGGCTTTGCCATGGTCATCACCTTCATGTACCTGATCATGACCAAGCGCCTTTCGGCCTTGATCGCGCTGATCCTGGTACCGATCCTGTTCGCCCTGTTCGGCGGTTTTTCCGCCAAGATCGGCCCGATGATGCTCGAGGGCATCAGCAAGCTCGCACCTACCGGCGTGATGCTGATGTTCGCCATCCTCTATTTCGCCCTGATGATCGACTCCGGCCTGTTCGACCCGGCCGTGCGCAAGATCCTCAAGCTGGTCAAGGGTGACCCGCTGAAAGTCTCCGTCGGCACCGCAGTACTGGCCCTGGTGGTCTCGCTCGACGGTGACGGCGCCACCACCTACATGATCTGCTGCGCCGCCATGCTGCCGATGTACAGCCGCCTGGGCATGAGCCCGCGGATCATGGCCGGCCTGATCATTCTCGCCGGCGGGGTGATGAACATGACCCCCTGGGGTGGCCCGACCGCCCGTGCCGCCAGCGCCCTGCACGTGGACCCGTCGGACATCTTCGTGCCGATGATCCCGGCCATGCTGTTCGGCGTGCTGGCGATCCTGGCCATCGCCTACATGTACGGCAAGCGTGAACGTGCCCGCCTGGGCGAGTTGCACCTGCCCACCGACGACATCGACCACAGCGAAATCACCGTTTCGCAGTACCCGGACGCGCGCCGACCAAAACTGCTGTACTTCAACGGCGCCCTGACCGCTGCCCTGATGGTCGCGCTGATTGCCGGCGTGCTGCCACTGCCGGTGCTGTTCATGATCGCCTTCAGCATCGCCATGATCGTCAACTACCCGTGCCTGCAGCAGCAGAAGGACCGCATTGCCGCCCACGCCGGCAGCGTGCTGGCGGTCACCGGGCTGATCTTCGCCGCCGGCATCTTCACCGGCATCCTGTCGGGCACCGGCATGGTCGACGCCATGTCCAAGAGCCTGCTGTCGGTCATCCCCGAGGCGCTGGGCCCATACCTGGCGGTGATCACCGCGATCGTGAGCATGCCGTTCACCTTCTTCATGTCCAACGACGCGTTCTACTATGGCGTGCTGCCGGTGCTGGCCGAAGCTGCCAGCCACTACGGCATCAGCCCGGTGGAAATGGCCCGTGCGTCGATCGTCGGGCAACCGGTACACCTGCTCAGCCCCTTGGTACCCTCCACCTACCTGCTGGTGGCCCTGGCCGGCATCGAGTTCGGCGATCATCAGCGCTTCACCTTGAAGTGGGCAGTGCTGGTGTGCCTGTGCATAATGCTCGCCGCGCTGCTGATGGGCATTTTCCCGCTGTTCAGTAGTCTTTAATAAACGCGTATTTCCCTAACGCGACGCGCCCTGATCCTGGCGCGTCGCCTTTACCGTTCGAAGGAAAACACATGGAATGGCTGACCAGCCCGGAAATCTGGGTTGCCTTTTTCACCCTTACCGCGCTTGAGATCGTCCTCGGTATCGACAACATCATCATGATCTCGATTCTGGTCAGCCGCATGCCCAAGCACATGCAGCCGCGCACCCGGATCTTCGGCCTGGCCCTGGCCATGGTCACCCGTATCATGCTGCTGCTGTCGATCACCTGGGTCATGCGCCTTACCGCCGACCTGTTCGTGGTCCTGGGCCAGGGCATCTCCGGGCGTGACCTGATCCTGTTCTTTGGTGGCCTGTTCCTGCTGTGGAAAAGCTCGCAAGAGATCTATCACGGCCTGGAAGGCGAGGACGAGAACCCGGAAGAGCCGAAAGGCGCGGGTGGCAAGTTCTTCTACACCATCATCCAGATCGCCATCATCGACATCGTGTTCTCGCTGGACTCGGTGATCACTGCGGTGGGCATGGTGTCCCACGTACCGGTGATGATCGCCGCGATCATCGTCGCCGTGCTGGTGATGATGTTGTGCGCCGGCACCATCAGCGACTTCATCGACAAGCACCCGTCGCTGAAGATGCTCGCACTATCGTTCCTGATCGTGGTCGGTACCGTGCTGATCGCCGAAGCTTTCGACGTGCATGTGCCAAAGGGCTACGTCTACTTCGCCATGGCGTTCTCGCTGGCGGTGGAAGCCATCAACATCCGCATGCGCACTGCCTTGGCCCGCAAGAACGGCAAAGAGCATGAGCCGGTGAAACTGCGCAAGGACATTCCGGGTCAATAAGATCAGGAAGTGCAGGACATAAAGGGCCCTTCGTTCTGTTCGGGGCCCTTTTTTCATTTCTGGGTATCAGAAATGGAGCTGTCCTGTGCCGGCCTCTTCGCGGGTAAACCCGCTCCCACAGGGGCCACACAGGCCTTGAGGTTATGGTGATCCTGTGGGAGCGGGTTCACCCGCGAAGAGGCCGGCACAGGCAATCATTCATTTCCGGTATGTTTCAAATAAACGGCAGCCATGCGAAGCTGGCGACAGCTCCGCAAAACAACTAAAGCTTTGAGTGAGCACTGAAAATTCTTCAAACGCTCACGCTTCGTCTCTTGGCCCTCTGGGCCAATGCAACAGGGGGCCGTCGCCATGCTGACCCTGCTCAACCTGCTCTCGGCCGTTACGCTTCTGGTCTGGGGCACCCACATCGTGCGTACCGGCATCCTTCGGGTATTCGGCTCGAGCCTGCGGCGCATCATCAGCCAGAACATGAGCAAACGCCCGCTGGCGTTCGTCGCCGGCATTCTGGTCACGGCCATGGTGCAAAGCAGCAACGCCACCGCCATGCTCGTCACCTCGTTCGTCGGCCAGGGCCTGATGGCCATGACCCCGGCCTTGGCAATCATGCTCGGCGCCGACGTGGGTACCGCGCTGATGGCGCGGGTGCTGACCCTGGACCTGTCCTGGCTGTCGCCGCTGCTGATCTTCCTGGGTGTTATCTTCTTCCTCTCACGCAAACAGACGAGGGCCGGCCAGCTGGGCAGGGTAGGCATCGGGCTTGGCCTGATCATCCTGGCATTGGAGCTGATCGTGCAGGCAGCTACGCCGATTACCCACGCCCAAGGCGTGAAGGTGCTGTTCGCCTCGCTGACCGGTGACATCATGCTCGATGCCTTGGTCGGCGCTCTGTTCGCCATGATTTCCTATTCCAGCCTGGCGGCCGTGCTGCTCACCGCAACGCTGGCCGGTGCCGAAGTGATCAGCCTGCCGGTGGCCATCGGCCTGGTGGTGGGCGCCAACATCGGTAGCGGGCTGCTGGCCTTCCTCAGCACCAGCATGCAAAACGCCGCCGGGCGCCGAGTGGCTCTGGGCAGCCTGCTGTACAAGCTGATCGGCCTGCTGCTGATCATTCCTGTGCTGCACCCGCTGGTGAGCTGGATGGACTCACTGAGCTTCAGCCCACAGGAGCTGGTCATCGGCTTCCACCTGCTCTACAACACGCTGCGTTGCCTGATCATGCTGCCCACGGTCAAACCCATGGGCCGGCTGTGCAACACCCTGCTGCCCGAACGGGAAAACGGCAACGGCCAGATTCGCCCGCGCCATCTCGACACCTCGGCGCTGGAAACACCCAGCCTGGCCCTGGCCAACGCCTCCCGCGAAACCCTGCGCCTGGGCGATATCGTCGACAGCCTGCTCGAAGCCATGCTCGGTGCCCTGCGCGGTACCCAGGCCGCCTTGCCGCAGCAGGTCCGCGCCCTCGGCGAGGACGCCGAAGCCTTGTACAGCGCGATCAAGCTGTACCTGGCGCAGATGTCGCGTGAAGACCTCAGCGAACAGGACAACCGCCGCTGGGCGGAAATCATCGAACTGGCGATCAACCTCAAGCTGGCCTGCGACCTGATCGAGCGCATGCTGCGCAAGGTCCAACAGCAGAAAACCAGCCAGCGCCGGGAGTTTTCCCAGGTGGGCCTGGAAGAGCTGACCGGCTTGCAGGAACAGCTGCTGGCCAACCTGCGCCTGGGCTTGTCGGTGTTCCTCAGTGCCGACCCGGAAAGCGCCCGCTTGCTGCTGCGGGAAAAACGCCGTTTTCGCGCCCAGGAACGGCGCCTTGCCCACGCCCATGTCAGCCGCTTGCAGCGCAAGGTACTGCAAAGTATCGAGACCAGTTCGCTACACTTGGAGCTGATCGCCGACATGAAACGGTTGAACTCTTTGTTCTGTAGCAGTGCCTATGTGGTACTGGGCGGCTCGGACACGGGCGGGCTGATGCTCGACAGCGTGCCGGACGAAGCCCGTCTGCCGTGATTTCGCCTACCTGAGGACCCAAGCTCGCCCATGCGTTGCCTGATGTTCGTTTGCCTGCTGATCTGCAGCCTGCCCTCATTCGCCCTCGACCGCTCGCGGGTTGAAGGTTACCTGTTGCCCAACGGCCTGCAGGTCATCCTGAAAAACGGTTATGAACGTGACCATGTGGCGATTCGCCTGGTGGTCGGCGTCGGCCTGGATGACTTCAATTGCGAGCAGAAAGAGCTGCCGCACCTGCTCGAGCACCTGCTGTTCAGCGGCATCGACGAAACTGGCGAGGGCGGCCTGGAAGAGCGCCTGCAATCGCTGGGCGGCGAGTGGAATGCCTACACCAGCAGCGCCGACACCACCTTCGTCATCGAAGCCCCGGCGCGCAACCAGCGCAAAATCCTCGATCTGCTGCTGGCGGTGATCCACGACACCCGCATCGATGCCAAGGCCCTGGCCACCGCCAAGCGCATCATCGAGCGCGAGGATGGCGGCCACTATGGCCACCTCCAGCGCTGGCTCGACCGCCAGGACATCGGCCACCCCGCCAGTGACCAGCTGGCCACCGAGCTGGGCCTGAAATGCCCGGAGCGCTCCAACCTCGACGACATGACCCTGGAGCAGGTGAACACGTTGCGTGACCGCTGGTACGCGGCCAACAACATGACCCTGATCGTGGTCGGCGGCCTCGACCGCCTGCTGCCGGCCTACCTGGAGCGCACCTTTGGCGAACTGCCCGCCACCGAGCCGGAGGAACGCCGCACCCTGGAAAGCATCGGCCAGCAAGCTGCACAGCGCCGCGACCTGACCCGCGGCTGGCTGGGTGACAGCGTCAAGCTGCACTGGCTGTTCGTCGAGCCGGTGCTGGACAACGACCACCAGGCCACCCTCGACCTGCTGTCGCACTACCTGGACTGGGCGCTGTACGACCAGCTGCGCCTGCGCAACGGGTTGTCCTACGGCCCTTCGGCAAAACGCGAAAGCTTTGGCGACACCGGCCTGCTAAGCCTCAATGCCGACCTGGAGCGCGAGGATATCGACCAGGCGGTCGAGGTGATGCAGAAATTGTTCGACCACCTGCGCAAGGAAGGCCTCGACCCGGACACCTTCGAGCGCATCAAGTACGCCAGCGTCGCCAAGGAAAGCTGGAGCACCCAGGGCAACAGCGCCTTGGCCGACTACTACTGGGGCGCGCTGAACGACTATAGCGACGGGCGCTTCGTCAACCCGGTGCGCAAGCTGCGCCAGGTCAGCCTGGCGCAGGCCAACCAGGCGCTGAAGGAAATGCTCAAGGAAGATGGCTATGTGCGTATCGAGAAACCATTGCTTGGCTATGATGAGCTCTACGGACTGGTTGCCTTGCTGTTGGGGCTGATCCTGGCAGCGGGGCTGTTGCGCTGGCGTCGGCATGGTCCGGAAAAACCGAGCGGTGCTACACGCGAGCAGTGAAACGACGGTATCCTTTTGCCAGTACCGGCCTCTTCGCGGGCACGCCCGCGAAGAGCCCAGCACAGTCACCTCACCCATTCTGTTGTAGCCCCCAATGCCCCAAATCCCCCACATCGTCCAGCGCATCATCGAACTGCTCAAACGCTACCCCGGCATCATCGCGCTCGGTGGTTTCCTCTCCGGCATCGGCAGTTTCATCCTGGTCGACCGCCAGGCTGGCCTGGCCAGCTGGGTAGCTGTGCTCATGCTGGTCAGCTGGCTCTGGCTGATGCTGGAAAACACCCTAACCGGCCTGTTCGCGCGCACCTTCAACCGCGAAATACCGCAGCCATTGCTGCGCTACGCGACGCAGATGATCCACCAGGAATCACTGTTCTTCGTACTGCCGTTCTTCTTCATCACCACCACCTGGAACAGCGGCCAACTGGTGTTCACCGGCCTGCTCGGTGCCGCCGGGCTGATTTCGATCATCGACCCGCTGTACTACAAGTGGCTGGCACCGCGGCGCTGGCTGTTCCTGGCGCTGCATACACTGACCCTGTTCGCCGCCCTGCTGACCGCGCTGCCGATCATCCTGCACCTGACCACAGCGCAAAGCTTCAAGCTGGCCCTGATTGCAGCCATGGCCCTGTCGTTCCCCAGCCTGGCCAGCAGCTTCCCGATCAACAACTGGCGCCGCGCCGTGGCCCTGGTGCTGGTCACCCTGTCGGTCGGCGGCGGGGGCTGGCTGCTGCGTTCCTGGGTGCCGCCAGCGACCCTGTGGATGACCGAAGTGGCAGTAAGCACCGAAGTGCTGAACCGCCAGCCGGGCGATTCGCTGCACGAAATTGCTGCCAGCCGCATCCGTAGCAGCGGCCTGTACGCCTACACCGCGATCAACGCGCCACGCGGCCTGAACGAGCGGATCTACCATGTGTGGCAAAAGGACGGCCAGGAAGTCGACCGTATTGCCTTGGACATCCACGGCGGGCGCAAGGAGGGTTACCGGGCCTGGACGCACAAGCAGAACTTCCCGCCGAACCCGGTGGGCAAGTGGCAGGTGAGGGTACTGACCGAAGATGGGCAGGTCATTGGCGTGCTGCGCTTCAAGGTGGTCGACGAAGCGCCCGCGGGGTGAGTGAAAGGGGCCGCTTTGCGGCCCATCGCCGGCCAGCCAGCTCCCACAGGGCCAGCGACAACCCGCTCCATGTGGGAGCTGGCTTGCCGGCGATGGGCTGCAAAGCAGCCCCCAAGGTCCGTGAAGACAGCACATAATCACCAAACAGCCCATGCCCGCTGCGCTATGATCAGGCCCTAAGCCTTAGCGCCGAGTCAGTAGCATGGAGCCGATGACCACCCCCAGCGCCACCCTGGACACCAGTAGCCAACCGGCCTGCCTGCGCATTACCGGTGACTGGACCCTGGCGCACTACGCCAGCCTCAAGCGTGAGAGCGAGCGCCTGCGCGCGCAATACGCTGCCGATACCGTCGCCGACCTCAGCCAACTGGGCCGCCTGGATACCGCCGGTGCCTCGCTGCTGGCCGAACTGCTCGGCTCCGAGCGCCTGTCGCGCTGCACCCACGGCCTGCCCGAAGCCAGCCGCGCTCTGCTCAAGAACGTCTACTGCTCGGTGCAGGACTACTGCATCCCGGTCAAGGAGCCCGAGCGTAACGTGCTGCTGTTGCTGCTGGAACGCATCGGCTGCGCCGTCGGTACCTTGTGGCAAGACACCATGCAGGTGCTCGGCTTCGTTGGCCTGATCCTCGAAACCCTGCTGCGCCGCGCCCTGCAACCTCATCGCTGGCGCTTCACCCCGGTCGTGGCGCACATCGAACAGACCGGCCTGGACGCCGCGCCCATCGTCGCCCTGCTGACCTTCCTGGTGGGGGCGGTGGTGGCCTTCCTCGGCGCCACGGTGCTGGCCGATTTCGGTGCGACCATCTTCACCGTCGACCTAGTGGCATTCTCGTTCCTGCGCGAGTTCGCCGTGCTGCTCACCGCTATCCTCATGGCCGGCCGCACCGCCAGCGCGTTCACCGCGCAGATCGGCTCGATGAAGGCCAACGAGGAAATCGATGCCATCCGCACCCTTGGCCTGAACCCCATGGAGATGCTGGTGGTGCCGCGCGTACTGGCGCTGTTGATTTCGCTGCCCTTGCTGACCTTCATCGCGATGATTTGCGGCATCGTCGGCGGTGCGGTGGTGTGCGCGCTGTCACTGGACATCTCGCCAGCCATGTTCCTGTCGCTGCTGCAAAGCGACATCGGCGTACAGCACTTCCTGGTCGGCCTGGCCAAGGCACCGTTCTTCGCCTTCCTGATCGCCGCCATCGGCTGCCTGGAAGGCTTCAAGGTCAGCGGTAGCGCCGAATCGGTGGGCGCACACACTACCTCGGCGGTGGTGCAGTCGATATTCGTGGTCATCGTGCTGGATGCGGTGGCCGCACTGTTCTTCATGGAGATGGGCTGGTGAGTGGCCAGGAACGCGTGATCGAGGCCCGCGGCATCTGCAACCGCTTCGGCCGCCAGAGCGTGCACGAAAACCTCGACCTCGACCTGTATCGCGGCGAGATCCTCGCCGTGGTTGGCGGGTCGGGCAGCGGCAAGTCGGTGCTGCTGCGCAGCATCGTCGGCCTGCGGCGGCCCGACGAAGGGCAGATCAAGGTGTTCGGCCAGGACCTGGCCGGCCTGCGCGAAGAGCAGCGTTCACTGGTCGAGCGGCGCTTCGGCGTGCTGTTCCAGAAGGGTGCGCTGTTCTCTTCGCTGACCGTCACCGAAAACGTGGCGTTGCCGCTGATCGAGCACGCCGGGCTGTCCCGTGCCGATGCCGAGCACCTGGCCGGAGTGAAGCTGGCCCTGGCCGGGCTGCCGATCTCGGCCGCTGACAAGTACCCGGCCTCGCTGTCGGGGGGCATGATCAAGCGCGCCGCGCTGGCCCGGGCCCTGGCATTGGACCCGGACATCCTGTTCCTCGACGAGCCCACCGCTGGCCTGGACCCGATCGGCGCCGCCGCCTTCGACCAGTTGATCCTGACCCTGCGCGATGCCCTGGGCCTGTCGGTGTTCCTCATCACCCACGACCTCGACACCCTGTACACCATTACCGACCGCATCGCCGTGCTGTCGCAGAAGAAGGTCCTGGTGGCCGGCCCGCTGGCCGAGGTCGAGCAGACCAACGACGCCTGGATTCAAGAATACTTTCATGGCCCACGCGGGCGCGCAGCCGAGCAGGCCGCCACCCGTGCCGGGCAGGAGCGCTGAGCAATGGAAACCCGAGCCCATCACGTTCTTATCGGCCTGGTCACCGTCCTGGTGGTGGCCGGCGCCATGCTGTTCGGCCTGTGGCTGGCCAAGTCGAGTGTCGACGACACCTTCAAGGACTACGAAGTGGTGTTCAACGAAGCCGTCTCCGGCCTGTCCCGCGGCAGCCCCGTGCAGTACAACGGCATCAAGGTAGGCGACGTGTCCACCCTGCGCCTGGACCCGAAAGACCCGCGCCGGGTACTGGCACGGGTGCGCCTGAGCGCCGACACCCCGGTGAAGGAAGACACCCAGGCCAAGCTGACCCTGGCCGGCGTGACCGGCAACTCGTTCATCCAGCTCAGCGGGGGCACCCCACAAAGCCCCGAGCTGAAAGGCAAGGACGGCAAGCTGCCGGTGATCATCGCATCGCCCTCGCCAATCTCGCGCCTGCTCAATGACAGCAGCGACCTGGTGACCAACATCAACCTGCTGCTGCACAACGCCAACCAGATGTTTTCCGAGGACAACATCGGCCACCTCAGCAACACCCTGTCCAACCTCGACAAGACCACCGGCGCCTTCGCTGGCCAGCACGGCAGCATCACCCAGGCCATCGAGCAACTGGTGCAGGTGGGCAAGCAGGCCAGCGCCACCCTGGCCGAAACCCAGGCACTGATGCGCAATGCCAACGGCCTGCTGGGCAGCGAAGGCAAGCAGGCAATCGGCAGCGCCGAGCAGGCCATGCAGTCACTGGCCGAGAGCACGGCCACCATCAACCGCCTGCTCGAGGACAACCGCGAAGCCATCGGCGACGGTGCCCAGGGCCTGAACCAGCTGACCCCAGCGATTCGCGAGCTGCGCGAAACCCTCAACGCACTCAAAGGCATTTCCCGGCAACTGGAGGCCGACCCTAGCGGCTACCTGCTCGGCCGCGACAACAACAAGGAGTTCCAACCATGAAACCGTCGCTGCGCCTGCTGGCCCTGGCGGCCGCACTGAGCCTGGCCAGTGCCTGCTCGATCCTGCCGCAGAGCGAGCCCGTCGACCTGTACCGTCTGCCGGTGAACCAGCCCGGCCGGACGGCGCCGGCGCTGGACTGGTCATTGCGCCTGAACAAGCCGCTGGCCAGCGAAGTGCTGGCCGGGCCACGGATTGCCGTGATTCCCCAGGGCGATGTGGTCAGCAGCTACAAAGGCGCGCGCTGGAGCGACGCAGTACCGGTGCTGCTGCGCAACCGCCTGCTCGACGGTTTCCAGCGTGACGGCCAGGTACAGCGCCTTAGCGCCGACGACAGCAACCTGCAGGCCGACTACGAGCTGGCTGGCGAGCTGCAGGCGTTCCAGGCCGAATACCGCGAGGGCGGGGCGGTGGAGGTAGTGATCCGCTATGACGCACGTCTGGTCCAGGGCCGCAGCCAACGCATTCTGGCCAGCAAACGCTTCGAAATCCGCCAGCCGCTGGCCGACAAGCAGGTATCAGCGGTGGTTGCCGGCTTCGGGAAGGCCTGCGACCAGCTGACCGGGCAGGTGGTCAGTTGGACCATTGCCCAGGCGGGTAGTGCACAGCCACCATCAGTCCGTTGAGTCAGGCCCGGTTCTATCTCCTGTCAGGGCCTCATCGCCGGCAAGCCAGCTCCCACAGGTACTTCGCATGCCTTGAAGTCTGTGAGGTCAAGGTGGGAGCTGGCTTGCCGGCGATGGGCCGCAAAGCGGCCCCAAAAAAGGTCAGGTGAAGAACCAGTAGCAGACGAAGATCGCTGCGATGACACCGGAAAACTCCGCCAGCAATGCGCAACCGACGGCATGGCGCACGCGCTGGATACCCACCGCACCAAAGTAAACCGCCAGCACGTAGAAGGTGGTTTCGGTACTCCCCTGAATCGTCGCCGCCACCAGCGCCGGGAAACTGTCCACACCGTGGGTCTGCATGGTCTCGATCAGCATCGCCCGCGCCGCACTGCCGGAGAACGGCTTGACCAGCGCCGTGGGCAGGCCTTCGACGAAGCGGGTGTCCAGGCCCAGCCAGGTCACCGCATGGCGAATACCGTCCAAGGCCAGCTCCAGGGCGCCTGAGGCCCGCAGTACACCCACCGCCACCAGCATCGCCACCAGGTAAGGCAACAGGCCCTTGGCCACATCGAAGCCTTCCTTGGCGCCTTCGACAAAGGCTTCATACACCTTCACCCGCTTCAAGGCGCCGATCACCAGGAACAGGATGATCACGCCAAACAACGTG
This sequence comes from Pseudomonas sp. B13(2017), assembly GCF_002113245.1. Lineage (NCBI taxonomy): Bacteria > Pseudomonadati > Pseudomonadota > Gammaproteobacteria > Pseudomonadales > Pseudomonadaceae > Pseudomonas > Pseudomonas sp. B13(2017). The sequence continues at coordinate 675,283 of NZ_NEJX01000001.1, read as the reverse complement.
AGGTTGCCCAGGATCGACGACAGGCTCGCCAGCGCGGCCGCCGAGAGGGTGCCGAGAAAGGCCATGAACCCGCCCAGCAGCAATGCACCGGGGATCAGGTAGGCGAGCACTACCGGGTCCCACAGGCGCAGGCGCTGCATCACCGCCACCGACAGCAGGCCGACCAGGGTCGAGACGCTGGTGGCCAGCAGGATGGGCAGGAACACCATGGTCGGGTCCGCCGCGCCTTGCTGGGCCCGGTACATGAAGATGGTCACCGGCAGCAGCGTCAGCGACGAGGCGTTGAGCACCAGGAACAGGATCTGCGCGTTGCTCGCCGTGGTGCTACTGGGGTTCAGCTCCTGCAGTGCGCGCATGGCCTTCAGGCCGATCGGCGTGGCGGCGTTGTCCAGGCCCAGACCGTTGGCGGCGAAGTTCATGGTGATCAGGCCCAGAGCCGGGTGGCCGGGCGGGACTTCCGGCATCAGCCGGGCAAACAGCGGGCCGAGCACCTTGGCCAGCCACTCGACGATGCCAGCCTTCTCGGCGATCTTTAGAAAGCCCAGCCACAGGGTCAGCGTGCCGAACAGCAGCACCATCACATCGACCGACAGCTTGGCCATGGCAAAGATGCTCTCGACCATCGCCGCGAAGATGCCGGCGTTGCCGCCTACCAGCCATTGGGCCAGGGCGGACACTGCCGCCACCAGGAAAAAGCCAAGCCAAAGGCCGTTGAGCATCCGTGTGTTCCCCCTGAAAAATGCCCGAATGATAGCGTATCGGGGCGTAAGGCTGGAGACCGCAGGCGAGGGCTGCGCCCTCGTATCGCGACACAAGGCCGCTCCCACAGAGTCGGTGTACGCCGGCCATTGTGGGAGCGGCCTTGCGTCGCGAAAGGGGCCGCAAAGCGGCCCCAAGATCTCACAGGCAACAAAAAGCCCCGACAGGTCGGGGCTTTTTGTTCAGCTCATCAGGCTCAGCGCTTGGCAGCTTCGCCAACCATGGCCGCTTCCTGTTTGCCGGCCATCAGCGAGGCGTAGTACTTCTCGCCCTTGGCGGCGTCGTACATACCCTCCCAGCGAGCAATGACCAGGGCTGCCAGAGCGTTACCCACAACGTTCAAGGCGGTACGGGCCATGTCCATGATGCGGTCGACACCGGCGATGAAGGCCAGGCCTTCCAGCGGGATACCCACGCTGCCCAGGGTGGCCAGCAGCACCACGAAGGAAACACCCGGTACGCCAGCGATACCCTTGGAAGTGACCATCAGGGTCAGCACCAGCAGCAGCTGCTGGCTCCAGGACAGGTCGATACCATACAGCTGGGCAATGAAGATGGCCGCGATGCTCTGGTACAGGGTCGAGCCGTCGAGGTTGAACGAGTAGCCGGTCGGTACCACGAACGAGCAGATCGACTTCGGTGCACCGTACTTCTCCATCTTCTCGATCACGCGCGGCAGCACGGTCTCCGAGCTGGAGGTGGAGTAGGCGAGGATCAGCTCATCTTTCATGATGCGCATGATCTTGATCACCGAGAAGCCGAACAGGCGGGCAACCAGGCCCAGCACCATGAAGGCGAAGAAGGCGATGGCGAAGTACACCAGCAGCACCAGCTTGGCCAGCGGCAGCAGCGAGCTGAAACCGAAGTTGGCGACGGTCACGGCGATCAGGGCGAACACGCCGATAGGGGCGTAGTTCATGATCATGTGGGTGACCTTGAACATGGTCTCGGAAACCGCCTGGAAGGTACGCACCAGCGGGTCGCGCAGCTCTGCCTGCAGGCTCGACAGGCCCAGGCCGAACATTACCGAGAAGAAGATGATCGGCAGCATTTCGCCACGCATCAGCGCTGCGAAGATGTTCGACGGGATCAAGTTCAGCAGGGTTTCGATGAACGCGTGCTCATGCTGCACTTCGGCCGCGGTAGCCTGGTACTTGGAGATGTCCACGGTACCCAGGGTGCTCATGTCGATGCCGGCGCCCGGGTGGAACAGGTTGGCCAACACCAGGCCCACGACGATGGCGATGGTGGTCACCACTTCGAAGTAGATGATGGTCTTCAGGCCGATGCTGCCCAGTTTCTTCGCGTCGCCAACCCCGGCGATACCCACGATCAGCGACGAAATCACGATCGGGACGACGATCATCTTGATCAGGCGAATGAAGATGTCACCAGCGGGCTGGAGGACGTTGCTGATCCACCATGCCTTTTCTGCACTGAAATGATTCAGTAGCGCGCCGATTGCAACACCCAGGACCAGACCGATGACGATCTGCCAGGCGAGGCTCAGTTTTGCCTTCTTCATGTCTTTACCCTTTGTTCTAGTGGTCATGGGCACCCAACGGAAACGCGCGTAACAGAGCCGTTGGCAAGGTCACGAGCAGCAGATGCTTCCGTCCGGCACCTTCATGTAAGGACACCGCAGGCGAGCGACAGGGCGCTCGGGCCGGCGAAAAAGGCGGCAACTATTGCGATGGCAAAGGGGGAAATCTAATGCCGGAAGCGCATACCCCATGCCGTTTATGCATAACATTTTTGACCAAAACGGGAGGTTCGCAAGTGCTTGATTTACAACGTTCGGAATCCCGAACAAGACCAAACCGCCATATTTAGGCAGATTTGGCAGGGTAAGAAGAACAGGGGCGATGGCTTGTTCGACAATCCGAATGGCCGAAATGCCACTTGAACAAGCGCCAGGTTGATCGAAAAAAAATTGATGTACGGTCGAGACAAAATGTGTCTCGAAGAGAAAATCGCGCAGGGAAGAGACGTTTCCTACATGGCTCCTCGGAAGTCAGGTCTGGCCAGATGCCCCTATGGCATCGCCGACCTGAAACTTCCGATTCCGCCTTTCCTGACCCGGCCCATTGCTGGAGGCACTCCCTGTACCCCTAGGCCACTCCGATCCTGCAACAATCAGAACAGCCCGGCCCCTTGGTCATGAGCAGCCCCTCCTCGGGGCGGCGCATCATAGAAGGCTGAAAATATAGAAAGGTTCAGCTTCTATTTCGTGACAGTGCATGACCTTTTCTCCGTACCGGGTGCAAATGCTCAGTACCAGTTCGGGTCACGCTTGAGCTGCTCCTGCAGCATCGCCTTCATGCCGTCGTCCGGCTTACCCAGCCAGCGGTACTGCGCGTGACGGGTGGGCGACTTGTCGCTCGGCAAACCTTCGGGTACCTCCACGAGCATCCCGTAGGCATCGTCCTTGTCCCAGCTGAACGCCACGATCAGGCGCTTGTAGGTGCAGTTGTCCTGGCGTTCGCACAATGGGCCGACCAGGTACTTGTCGCCGTCTTCGGTAACGGCAGACATCTGCTGCTGGGCACTGCCGGTCAGATTGACCACCCAATCAGGCAGACGTTCCTCGCCTTCAATCGTGTCCTGCCAGGTTTCCCGGTACTCCGGGTCCGAGCCGAGCAGCTGGTCGACTCGGACCTGGCCGTCATTGGCCGCCATCGCCGCCGCACTGCCGCCCAGTAACAGGGCGGCAGCCAGGGATGTCCAACGCTTCCTGCCCATCTTCAACCTCGTCCACGTCCAAAGAAGAAGGAGGCTACGAACAGCACCAAGAAGACAATGAACAGAATCTTCGCGATACCGGTGGCAGCGCCCGCGATACCACCGAAGCCCAGTACGGCGGCGACAATGGCGATGATGAGGAAAGTGATAGCCCAACTCAGCATGGTGGTTCTCCTTTCTTTTTTGAAATCGTTAAGGCCAGCGGTCAGAACACCCAGCGGTCCTGGGGTACGACCCTTTCCAGGGTGGCCGGTGACGCGGTGGCCTGGCCAGTTGGAAGCGGGTCGGCGGCCTTGACCAAGGTATTGGCACGGGTTGCCTGAATCTGCGTCAACAGGGCGGTCTGCGCCGCCACTTGCTCGGTCAGGCGCGCGGTCTGCCAGCTGTAATAGAAGAGGCCAGCGGCCAAGGTCAGCAACAGCGCCAGGCCGAGTGAAAGCACCTGGCTCAGGGGCAGTGCAGCGCTCTGCAAGCGGTTGACGGATTGGCGGGTCATGCCGGCTCCTCCTGCTGTAATTCTTGTTCAAACCTGAACAGGTAATTGCAGCCTGCATGCCAGCCTTACGAATCAAATAAACTCCATTTAAATCATATAGTTATGTGAATTCTGCAAAACCGGCAAGGACGTATCCTGCACGATGCCGCCCTGGCAGTCGTGCGAATTGCACGATCAGCCCTCGACCTTGGTCGCCACCTTGAGCAGGTCGGCATCCACCCCGCGCACGCCGATGATCTGCCGGGCGATTTCCACGGCAATGGTTTTCTGCTCGCTGCTGACCACCTCGCCCGAAAGCCGCACCAAACCCTCCTCGCTGGCCACTTTCAGGTTCAGGCCATCGAGGTTACGGCTGAAGCGGTAGCTGTTCTGGATCTTGTCGATGATCCAGCTGTCGCTCGGTTGCGGCCCAGTCGGCGTCCCCACCGGGGTTTCCCGGGCCTTGGCCATGGCGGCGCTATCGAGGCTGACCAGGTTGTTGACCAGGTGCACACCCTCGGTGGTACGCGCCACCACGCCGGCCAGCTCCTTGGCCTCGGCACTGTCGACCTTGCCGCGCAGGGTCACCACACCTTCGCTGCTCTGTACGTCTATAGGCGCCTTCTCGGTGGTGCGGCTCCATAACAGCCGCGCACGGATCACCGCGGCCAGGGTGGCATCCTCCAGGCGCTGGGCATAGGCACGCAGCGCCAGCGGGCGCTCCACCAGCTGGGCATTGACCCGCAGCTGGTTGTCGACTTGCTCGATGCCACGGGTAGCCAGCGCCACATGCTCGGCCAGCTGGCGTTCGACGTCGTTCTCCACCTCACCGGAAAGCCGCGCCTGCTTGCCGTCCACCTCGACCTGGATACGGAACGGGTCGAGCATGCGGTTCAGCGACAGGGCAGTTTGCAGGGCCCCCTCCAGGCGGGCGTCCTGCACCGGGCCGGCGAATGCCGGGGTGAACATCGGCAGCAGGGTGGTTGCCAACACGGCGGTGCGAATGGAAAAGGACATGGCAGTGCCTCCTTTTGTAGAGCAAAAGCTAAAAATCCTCGCAACCAATGTGCCACCGCAGACCTCTAAGGAAATCATCGGGATATCGAGGCCTTCCAGGCGTTGATTGGCCATTGGCTAGCATGCAAAGGACAGGTTCCTTCACAATGGACCATGCAACTTGCCCGATTTTTCCCACACTAAATGAAGATCTTTCCTAAAGGAGCGCAGCACATGGAGTCAGCCCAGGACAACCAAGGCCGCATTCTGCTGGTGGATGACGAGTCCGCGATCCTGCGCACCTTCCGCTACTGCCTGGAGGACGAGGGCTATAGCGTGGCGACGGCCAACAGCGCTGCTCAGGCCGAAGCCCTGCTGCAGCGCCAGGTATTCGACCTGTGCTTCCTCGATTTGCGCCTGGGCGAGGACAACGGCCTCGATGTGCTGGCGCAGATGCGTATCCAGGCCCCATGGATGCGGGTGGTGATCGTCACCGCACACTCGGCGATCGATACGGCGGTAGACGCGATCCAGGCAGGCGCCGCCGATTACCTGGTCAAACCGTGCAGCCCCGACCAGCTGCGCCTGGCTACCTCCAAGCAGTTGGAAGTGCGCCAGCTTTCCGCGCGCCTGGAGGCCCTGGAAGGTGAAGTACGCAAACCCAAGGACGGCCTCGACTCGCACAGCCCGGCCATGATGGCGGTACTGGAAACCGCCCGCCAGGTCGCTACCACCGACGCCAACATCCTCATCCTTGGCGAGTCGGGCACAGGTAAAGGTGAGCTGGCCCGGGCCATCCACGGCTGGAGCAAGCGCGCGCGCAAATCCTGCGTGACCATCAACTGCCCGTCACTGAACGCCGAGCTGATGGAAAGCGAGTTGTTCGGCCACACCCGCGGCGCCTTCACCGGCGCCAGCGAAAGCACCCTGGGGCGAGTCAACCAGGCTGATGGGGGCACGCTGTTCCTCGACGAGATCGGCGATTTCCCACTGACCTTGCAGCCCAAACTGCTGCGCTTCATCCAGGACAAGGAATACGAGCGCGTCGGCGACCCGGTCACCCGTCGCGCCGATGTGCGGATTCTCGCCGCCACCAACCTCAACCTCGAAGAGATGGTGCGTGAAAGCCGCTTCCGCGAAGACCTGCTGTATCGCCTGAACGTCATCACCCTGCACCTGCCGCCCCTGCGCGAGCGCAGTGAAGACATCCTGACCTTGGCCGACCGCTTTCTCGCCCGCTTCGTCAAGGAATACTCCCGGCCTGCCCGCGGCTTCAGTGACGAAGCCCGTACGGCCCTGCTCAACTACCGCTGGCCCGGCAACATTCGCGAATTACGCAACGTGGTGGAGCGGGCCAGCATCATCTGCCCGCAGGAACGCGTGGAAATCAGCCACTTGGGCATGGGCGAGCAGCCCGCAGGCAATGCCCCGCGGGTTGGCGCCGCGCTGAGCCTGGATGAGCTGGAACGCGCCCACATCGGTGCGGTGCTGGCCGCAAGCGACACCCTGGACCAAGCCGCCAAGACCCTGGGGATCGATGCCTCCACCCTGTACCGCAAGCGCAAGCAGTACAACCTATGAGGTGGCCGCCCATGAAGCTGCGCACGCGGCTTTTCCTCAGCATTTCGGCGCTGGTCACCGTGGCCCTGCTCGGGCTGCTGCTGGGCTTGGTCAGCGTGCTGCAGATGGCCACGGTGCAACAGCGACTGGTGCGCGATACCACCCACGCCCTGGAAATCGGGCTGAAGTTGCGCCAGAACCTTGGCGAACAGTTGACCCTGATGCTCGATGACGAGACCGCCCCGGAAAACCTGCGGCTATTGCAGGACAACTTCCAGACCCTGCTCAACCAAGGGCTGGACCAAGGTGGCGAGCGCACCGGTTTCAGCAAGGCCAGCAGCAATTACCAGGCTTTTCTCCAGGCCTACCGCGACAGCCCGGCGCCTTCGCGAAGCATGGGGGTTGAACAACCACTGGGGGCCGCGTTCAACCAGGTCCGCACCGACCTGATCGATTCCCACAAGCAGGCCTTGGAGCACATCACCCGCAGCGAGGAGCACACCCGCGATCACGCCTTGCTGGTCAGCGGCGTACTTGGCCTGATGGGCTTGGTGGTGCTGGTACTGGGCTTCATCACCGCGCACAACATTGCCCGGCGCTTCGGCCAGCCGATCGAAGCCTTGGCCATAGCGGCCGACCAACTCGGCAAGGGTAATTTCGACGTAACCCTGCCGGTCACCCAAGCCACCGAACTTAACCAGCTGACCCGCCGCTTCGGCCTGATGGCCGATGCCTTGCGCAAGCACCAGGCCACCAACGTCGATGAACTGCTGGCCGGCCAGCAACGCTTGCAGGCGGTACTGGACAGCATTGACGATGGCCTGCTGATCATCGACCGCCAAGGCCGGCTGGAGCACCTCAACCCGGTGGCGCAGCGCCAGCTGGGCTGGACCGATAGCCGCGTGGGCAGCAGCCTGGCCGAAGCCCTGCAGCGCCCGGAGCTGGAACAGCAGCTACGCCAGGTACTGCGCGGCGGCAACCTCGACCGCCAGCCGGACGACCTGAACATGGAGGTCGATGACGAAACGCGCCTGCTCGCCTACAGCCTGACTCCGGTCAGCCACCCGCAAGGGCCGATCCTGGGCGCGGTGATGGTGCTGCACGATGTAACCGAGCAGCGAGCCTTCGAACGCGTGCGCAGCGAATTCGTGCTGCGTGCTTCCCACGAGCTGCGCACCCCGGTGACCGGCATGCACATGGCCTTCGGCCTGTTGCGCGAGCGGCTCAAGTTTCCGCCCGAGGCGCGCGAACATGACCTGCTGGAAACCATCGGCGAGGAAATGCAGCGCCTGACCCAGTTGATCAACGATCTGCTCAACTTCAGCCGCTACCAGAGCGGGATGCAGAAGCTCGAGCTGGCTCCCTGCGCCATCGACGAATTGCTGGAGCGTGCACAACAGCGCTTTGCCGAGCCGGCGGTAAACAAGCAGATCGAGCTGATCACGGAGCTGGAGCCGCCGCTGCCGCGTATCCAGGCCGACGTCTCCCAACTCGACCGGGTGCTGGACAACCTGTTGCACAACGCCATCCGCCATACCGCCAGCGGCGGGCGTATCCGCCTGCATGCACGACGGCATGCGGAGCGGGTGATCATCAGCGTCGAGGACAACGGAGAGGGCATTGCCTATGGGCAACAGGGGCGCATCTTCGAGCCCTTCGTGCAGGTAGGGCGCAAGAAAGGCGGCGCGGGGCTGGGACTGGCGTTGTGCAAAGAGATCGTGCAACTGCATGGCGGGCGCATGGGCGTGTTTTCCCGACCGGGGCAGGGGACCCAGTTCTACATGGCACTGCCGGTCTGAATGTTGCCTGTCCTGGCCCCATCGCCGGCAAGCCAGCTCCCACAGGGATCGCACCGCACCTGAGGCCATTGCAATACCTGTGGGAGCTGGCTTGCCGGCGATGAGGCCGGTACAGGATCACTCAATGCTCAACCCGCCGCGGCAGCCGTCCGCGGGTCACCAGCTCAGCAAACTGCCGGGCATTCAGTGGCCGGGCAAACAGCCAGCCCTGGCCATAATTGACCCCTTCGCTGTTCAGCAGCACCGCCTGGTCTTCACACTCGATGCCTTCGGCAATCACCCGCAGGTGCAGGTCGTGGGCCATGCGGATGATATGCGGGGCAACACCGCTGCTGGCGGCGTCATGCCCAAGGGCATCGATAAAGGCCTTGTCGATCTTCAGGCAGTCCACCGGCAGGGTCTGCAGGTAGGCCAGGCTGCAATAACCCGTACCAAAATCGTCGATCAGCACCTGATGCCCTACTGCACGCAACGCCTGCAGATTGTCGCGCGCCACCACCACATCGATCAGGCCGCGCTCGGTCACTTCGAAGGCAATCTGGCTGGCCGCCACCCGGTGCATTGCCAGCAAGCGCGCAGCTACCCGGCCAATACGCGGCACCATCACATCGCAAGCTGCCAGGTTCACCGAAATGTACAAGTTGGGGTGCGAGCGCAGCAGTTGCCCTAACTGTTCCAGCACACGCTGCAGGACAAAGTCGGTGATCTGGCGAATCTGCCCGGTGTTTTCCGCCAGCGGGATGAACAGGTCCGGGCTGGTCAGGGTGCCGTCCGGGCGACGCCAGCGCACCAGGGCCTCGGCTCCGACACAGCGCCGGCTGTCGAGCTCGAAAATCGGCTGGTAGAGCACCTGCAGTTCGCCGCGGCGCAAGGCATTCTGCAATTCCGAGCTCATCGACCGCCGCTGCAGGATCAGTTGCAGCACCAGCCAGCCAATGCAGCAGGCCGCCAGCACACTGCCGGGGAACAGGAGCCAGAGCATGCCATTCATCCTCAACGGCAGGCTCGCCCGCGGGGCAATCAGCACCAGCTGGTAGTCCGGTGACTTGGTCGGCATACGGTAGATCAGGCGGTCGCTGAGCTCGAGCAGCGACTTGTGGCTGGTCGACCAGGCCGAGGGTGGCGGCCATACCTGTGGTGGGCCCAGCACAGGGATGGCCCGGGTACCGTTGTCCAGCACCACCACAAGGCTGCCGCCAGGGGGCAGGTCGACCACATCGGTCAGGTGGCCACGAGAGGTGGATACCACGAACTTGCCCCGCCCCAGCATCAACGCGGCCAGGTTTTCGTTCGGCTCGGTCGTTGTGTTCAGCCAGTAGCTGTAGGTCGGCCCCTGGATGTCGGGGACCCGCAAGGGTTCGAACGCCCGCTCATCACCGCGGTTCGAACAGGCGATATCCCCATCCACGTATGCCGCTTCATAAATGAAGCGTGAACTCAGGCCTACCTGCTGCAATGCCGTCAGCATCGCCGGGCTGCAGCCGCGCAAGGGCTGCGCCTGCAGCAGGTCGACCCCTTCGCGCAACTGGCCGAACACCTGCTCGAGGCGCTCGAGAAAGCGCTCGCCCTGGGCATTCATCTGTGCGCTCTCGCTTTGCTTCATCTGTTGCAGGGCAATGCCGATGCTGGCAGAGAGCAACAGTGCCGCGCTGGCCAGTGCTGCCAATGTGGCCAGCATCCAGGGACGGTAAAAAATTTGGCGCATCAAGGCGACGAAGGCTGACATCGAGGGCATCCAGTTGATAACTAAGGTATAGCAACTGAATCAGGAATCACCTCGCCGTTTGGCGTTTCGCTACAATCGCCGAGGGCCTGTTGTAGGAGCGGCCTTGTGTCGCGATAGGGCCGCAAAGCGGCCCTGGCAGTTTGTGCTGGAACCAAGATCTTGGGGCTGCTGTGCAGCCCGTTGCGACACAAGACCGCTCCTACACAAAGCCCGTCCCACCTTGGCAGCTCAACGCATCCGGTTGAGCACCTGCAGCATCGCGGCCGTCTGCGCATCCGGCATGCCATCGAAGCGCTGCGGGCGGAAACGCATCTGGAACGCGGCGATCACATGGCGGGTGGCAACATCCAGTACCCCGGTCTGCTCGATCGCATAGCCAAACCGCGCCAGCTCCTGCTGATACCAGCCAACGCTCGGCGGGTTGACGCTGAAATAGGCTTGCTGCCGTGCCACGGCATTTGCATCCGGCCAGACACCCAATCCGGCGTCGGCCAGGCGCTTCCACGGGAACAGCGGCCCTGGGTCAAGCTTGCGCAGCGGCGCGATATCGCTGTGGCCAATGATGTGCCGTGGCTCGATGTTGTTGCGTTTGACGATGTCCTTGAGCAGTGCGATCAGCGACTGGACCTGCGCTTCGCTGTAAGGGTGCCAGACCCGGCCATTCGGCGTGTCGGTGAAGCCCGGGTTGACGATTTCGATACCAATGGACGAGGAGTTCAGCCAGGTCCGACCCTGCCACTGGCTATCACCGGCATGCCAGGCGCGGCGGTTTTCATCCACCAGCTGATACACCGTCGCCGGGCCGTCGCCAATCAGGTAGTGGCTGCTGACTTCGCCATGGGTCAGCAACGCCAGGGAACGCTCCAGCGAAGCATTGGTGTAATGCAAGACCACGAACTGGATGCGGTTGTCCTGGTTGACCGAAGGGTGGCTACGGTCGATGCGCAGGCCTGTCGAGCAACCGGTGACAGACAACAGCAGGAAGGAAATCAGGGTTTTTTTAAGCGTGGAAAGCACGTCAGTAGCCTCAGCGTATGAGCGCTACAGTATAACGTGCTCCCCAAGGGCCGTGCTTGCCGCGAGTCAGCGGCTGCCGGCTATGCCTGCTCGACGCGGTTGCGCCCCGACTCCTTGGCCCGGTACAGCGCCGCATCAGCGCGCTTGAGCACCTGGTCGCCGCGCTCGCCGGAACGGAATGCACCCAGGCCGATGGACGTGGTGATCACCACCCGTTCGCCCTTGAAGTGGAACGGGCACGCCTCGACCGTGGCCCGTAGCACCTCGGCTATCTGGGCAGCGGCGGCCGGCGAGGTCTGCGGCAGCAACAGCACAAACTCCTCGCCGCCGAAGCGGGCGATGAAGTCACCGCTGCGCAGGCGCTTGCGCAACTGGTCGGCGACAATCTTCAGTACCTTGTCCCCGGCCAGGTGCCCATAGCTGTCGTTGATACGCTTGAAATGGTCCAGGTCGAGGATCGCCATCGCCAGATGGCCGCCGTGTGCCTGCCATTCGAGCATTTCGCGCTCGACCCGCTCGCTCCAGGCCGCACGGTTGGGCAAGCCGGTGAGGGGGTCGAGCAAGGCCTTCTGGCGCTGCTCTTCAAGGTGCTCGCGGTAGCCGAGCGCCTCCTGCTCCATGTTCGCCACCCGCTCCGACAGCCCTTGCAGGCGCCCAGCCAACTCCTGCTCGCGGCGATCACGCTCATGCTTGTGCTCGTCCATGGTCACCAACAGGCCTTCCAGGCGGTTTTCCAGGATGTGCTTGAGGCTGTCGACGTCGGCGGCACCTTGCACACTGCTCTGCAGCCCGTCGACGTGCTCACGCAGCTGGGTATCCAGCTCTCGGGCGGCCGAGCTGTTGTCGGCGTGACCGGCGCTGGCCTCGTGCAGGTGGCTCTGGAAACCTTCCAGGCGTTCGTTGAGCTGCTGCAGGTAGGTTTCGAATTCGTGCTGGCCGCTGTCGGTGATCGCCAGCATGAGCACAGCCAGGTCATCCAGCACCGGGATCAACTCATACCAATTCAAACCGCGGGCGACCCGTTCACGCATCTCGAGCGCCTGGGCCTTGTGTCGCTCCGGCAGGCTGAGGTCATCGAGCAGGCCGATCAGGGTGTGCTCGATGTGCTCGGCAACCTGGCTGTAGGGCGGCTCCACCGCGTAGGGCAGGGCATAGGGGCCGTCTTCGCCGAAGGTTTCTTCGAGTGTTTGCGCCGGTCCTGCTTCAGCCGGAGGCTCGCTGGCGACAGCTTCCGGTGCCGGCACATCGTCCGGTAGCGGCTGCGGCAGCGGGGCTGGTGACAGTTCGGCCGTTTCGATCAGCGCCGGGCCAGGTGCCTCCAGCGCGGGCTCTGGCCCTACGGGCGCCTCGACAACAGATGCTGATGAGGCTGGCAGCGGCTGCAGCGCGTCCACGTCGTCGGGCTGCGGAGCACCGACGTTGGCCGGTGCCGCCAAGGGCTGCGCCTCGGCAACCGGCAGCGTCAGCGGCACAAGCGCTGGCTCGCCTTGCGCGTCATCCTCGCGGCTGCCGAACAAGCGCTGCAAGAAGCCGGGGCGGGCGTCCTCCGCCGACTTGCCCAGGGCTGACAGCGCGCGGCCCTGCAAGCCGCTCAACTCGCCCAGCAACGGTGGCAGGTCGCGTGACTGGGCCACGCCACCGTCGAGCTTCTTCGCCAGCTTTTTCAACGGCCGCGACACATCGTTCGGCAATGGCAGGCCTTGCAGTTGGTCGACCAGCGCGGTCAGCGCATCGCTGACCTGATTCATGCGAGCTTCCCGGCGCTGTTCGGAGTCCAGCACCGCCTTCTCAAGACGCGGAATCAGCCCGGCAAGGCCAGCGTCCATGTTGTCGCTGCGGATAACCTCGCGCATTTCCTTCATGCACTGGTCCACCACCTTGTCACTGCCTTCGGCAGCCAGGGTGCTGCGTACCAGGCCGCGACGCAGCAGGTCGAGACGGGCGTCCCAACGGCGCTCGAGCTTTTCCTGCTGCTCGATGCTTTTCAGGTATTTTTCTTTCCAGCGCTCAGCGTCTTCAGTCATGCCCAGGTCCGCAAACGGTGATGGCAATTAGCTCAGGACCGGCAGCGTATCCACAGTCAATGCATCAGGCAATCGAATCTCGACAGCAACGGGAAGGTGGTCGGAAATTGGCTGCGCCAGCACCTCGACACGCTCCAGCGTGAGGCTTGGGCTGAGCAGAATGTGGTCCAGGCAACGCTGTGGACGCCAGCTGGGGAAGGTGGCCTCGACTTGTGGGGCAATCAGGCCCAGGTCGCGCAACGGCGAGTGCTCCAGCAGGTCGGTGGCATGGGTATTCATGTCGCCCATCAGCACCTGGTGGCGGTAACCGCCAATCAGCTCGCGGATGTAACCCAGTTGCAGGGCGCGGGTCTTGGCGCCGAGGGCCAGGTGCATCATCACCACGATCAGCGCATCTTCGCCCTCGCCAAAGCGCACCAGAATCGCACCACGCCCAGCCGGGCCGGGCAATGGGTGATCCTCGAGCAGTTGTGGCTTCAGGCGGCTGAGCACGCCATTGCTGTGCTGGGCAAAACGCCCAAGGTTGCGGTTGAGTTGCTGGTACCAGTAGGGGAAGGCACCCAGGTGGGCAAGGTGCTCGACCTGGTTGACATAGCCCGAGCGCAGGCTGCCGCCATCGGCCTCCTGCAAGGCCACCAGGTCAAAGTCGCCCAGCAGTTGGCCAATCTTCTGCAGGTTGCCTGCACGCCCGTTGTGCGGCAGCAAGTGCTGCCAGCTGCGGGTCACGTAATGCCGGTAGCGCTCGGTGCTGATGCCCACCTGGATGTTGAAACTGAGCAGCCGCAGACGACCATCCTCGGGCAGGCCAGGGGCCTGCAGGTGATGCTCGTTGACCTGCGGCTGGTGCAGGCCAATGCCACGCGCGGTTCTGAAGCGGCGCATGGGTTACGCCGCTTACTTAGCGGCGCGCTCCTTGGCGATCAGCTGGTCGGCAACGTTCAGTACGCCTTCCGGCCCGCCGGCAGTACCCAGGTCGAAGCGGTACTTGCCGTTGACCACCATGCTCGGTACGCCGGTGATCTCGTATTTCTTCGCCAGTTCCTTGGCCTGGTTGACCTGGCCCTTGATGGCGAACGAATTGAAGGTGGCGAGGAACTTGTCCTTGTCCACGCCCTGGGTGGCGAGGAAGTCGGCCATGTCCTGCGGGTCGGTCAGGCGCTTGCGCTGGTTCTGGATGGCATCGAACACCGCGGCGTGTACCTTCTGCTCGACGCCCATGGCTTCGAGGGTCAGGAACATCTGGCCATGGGCGTCCCATGCGCCACCGAACATGGCTGGTACGCGCTTGAAGTTGACGTCCTTGGGAAGTTTTTCAACCCACGGGTTGATGGTCGGCTCGAAGTGATAGCAGTGTGGGCAGCCGTACCAGAACAGCTCGACCACTTCGATCTTGCCAGGCACGGAAACCGGAACAGGGTTGCTCAGCTCGAGGTATTCCTTGCCGGCGACAGGCTCGGCGGCCTGGACGGCAGTCATACCGAATACGCTGGCAGCGACCAGCGCGGCGCTGAGAATCAGTTTACGCATGCTTTACTCCTGGGCAGTCATTGGTCGCCACGACGCGACCTGCACTGAGACAGGCCGGGAAGGGGCCGAGTTCTGTAGTGTAACGGCTGCGGACGGAAAAAAGGGCGGTCCGGCCGCCCTTTCATCATTGGCCTACAACATTAACTGAAGGTTAATGCGCCGCCTGTGATGGCCCTATCGCCGGCAAGCCGGCTCCCACCTCGAGCGCATCGACCTCAAGCCATGCAGCATCTGTGGGAGCTGGCTTGCCGGCGATAGGGCCATCACAAGCGGCCGAAGGGCCTCAGTGCAGGCCCTGGATGTAGCTGGCCAGCGCCTCGATGTCGTGGTTGCTCAGCTTGCCGGCGATGGTGCGCATGGTCATGGCATCGCCATCGTTGGTGCGGTTGCCTTCGCGGAAGTCGGTGAGCTGCTTGGTCACGTACTGTGCATGCTGCCCGCCCAGGTGCGGGAAGCCGGCCAGGGCGATACCCGCGCCGTTCGGCGAGTGGCAGCCGGTGCAGGCAGGCATGCCTTTTTCCAGGTCGCCGCCGTTGAACAGCGCCCGGCCACGTTCGACCAGCTTGGGATCGGCCGCGCCCACGCTGCCTTTCTGGCTGGAGAAGTAGGCGGCGATATCGGCCAGGTCCTGGTCGTTGAATGCGGCCAGCATGCCGGTCATCTCCAGTACGGTACGCTTGCCCGACTTGATATCGTGCAATTGTTTTTCGAGATAGCGCTGGCCTTGGCCGGCCAGTTTCGGGAAGTTCGGTGCCAGGCTGTTGCCGTCGGGGTTGTGGCAGGCGCCACAGACGGCCGTCTTGGCCTGGCCGGCGGCGGCATCGCCTTTGACGGGTTGCGCAGCAGTGGCCGCACCTGCGACACCCAAGGTCAACAGCAGACTCACGACTAGTTTGTTCATCAGCTAATCCAACACGGCTAAGGGTGAAATGTTATGTATCGGGACTGCCACTCATCCAAAGGATGACCAAACGGTAGTCCTCGGCACTGCAGTCCATGCACAATCCACGCGGCGGCATAGCCTTGAAACCCTGGGTCACGTGCTTCACCAGTACATCCATGCCTTGCGCCAGCCTTGGCTCCCATGCTGCCCGGTCACCCTGCCTGGGTGCCTGTGGCAACTGCCCGGTGTGACAGGCCGCACACGTGCGGTTGTACAACACCTCGGGATCCTGTGTAGCCTGTGCGCTGAAAAACGGCAGGAACATACCGACAGCAAGCAGCCATTTCGCCATGCGGAACGACCTTCAGGGTTGGGGGCCGCGCTGCGTTCTGTTGCGCGAGCTATTGTTCGACACCCCATGCCCGTTCTCCTTCGCCGGGAGAATGAGCACACAAAAACTGGGGCATTATATACTTCCGCCATCCAAACGGAAACGACACCGCTTGCCAGGCTCGGGCCTATAGAGTCAGGCAACACCCACATCGGATATCCCATGCAAGTCAAGAACCCCATCCTCGGCCTCTGCCAGAAAGCCAAATTCGCCCTCAGCGCTGCCAAGGTCGAACAATGCCCGGACGACCAGGGTTACGAGGTGGCTTTCGCCGGCCGCTCCAACGCCGGCAAATCCAGCGCCCTCAACACCCTGACTCATGCCAGCCTGGCGCGCACCTCGAAAACCCCCGGGCGCACCCAGCTGTTGAATTTCTTCAGTCTGGACGATGAACGGCGTTTGGTCGACCTGCCAGGCTACGGTTATGCAAAAGTCCCGATTCCGCTCAAGCAGCACTGGCAGAAACACCTGGAAGCCTACCTGGGCAGCCGGGAGTGCCTGCGTGGCGTGATCCTGATGATGGACGTGCGCCACCCGATGACCGACTTCGACAAGATGATGCTCGACTGGGCCAAGGCCAGCAGCATGCCGATGCACATCCTGCTGACCAAGGCCGACAAGCTGACCCACGGCGCGGGCAAGAACACTCTGCTCAAGGTGCAGTCGGAAATCCGCAAGGGTTGGGGCGACGGCGTGACCATCCAGCTGTTCTCGGCGCCCAAGCGCCTGGGCGTGGAAGAGGCCTACCGGGTGCTGGCGGACTGGATGGAGCTGGAAGACAAGCCAGCTGCTTGAGGGCCCTATCGCCGGCAAGCCAGCTCCCACAGGTACAGCACAGGCCTTGAGGGCAGTGATACCCCTGTGGGAGCTGGCTTGCCGGCGATGAGGCCAACACGGCCGAGGCAAATTCCGGGCAAAAAAAACCCCGGACTTCGTATGGGGAGGGGGAAGTTCGGGGTCCAAGTCCGGACCGCTAGGGCGGGGTCCAGATATCTGCCAACACTTAACACAACATAGGAGCATCGAAAGGCTTCACCAGCCATTCAGTTACTCTGAGTTCCGCTTCACCGGTTTAGTTCCAAAGCCCTGAAAACTATTTGCGATAGTTTCATGAAGCCTCAGCACCACTGGCACTGAGCGGTGCCAGGATCCGCATCCCTACATCACGGATCCTACACAGCTTTCCCCGCCCGATCAGTGAGCTTCGTCCCAATTCGCACCAATTCCTGCCTCGACCAGCAGCGGTACATCCAGCTGCGCGGCCTTGCTCATGTGCTGGCGAATTTCATCTTTCACCTGCTCCACCAGGTCCTCGCGCACTTCCAGCACCAGTTCGTCGTGTACCTGCAGGATCACCCGGGCGTCCAGCCCGCTCTCGCTCAGCCAGTTATCCACATTGACCATGGCCCGCTTGATGATATCGGCCGCAGTGCCCTGCATCGGGGCGTTGATCGCCGTGCGCTCGGCGCCTTTGCGCAGGGCCGGGTTCTTGGCATTGATATCCGGCAGGTACAGGCGGCGACCGAACAGGGTTTCGACAAAGCCTTGCTCCGCCGCCTGGGCGCGGGTGCGCTCCATGTAGGCCAGCACGCCCGGGTAGCGGGCGAAGTAGCGGTCGATGTAATCCTGCGACTGCTTGCGGTCTACGCCGATCTGCTTGGCCAGGCCAAAGGCGCTCATGCCGTAGATCAGGCCGAAGTTGATGGCCTTGGCACTGCGGCGCTGGTCGGTGGTGACGTCTTCCAGGGCTATGCCGAATACTTCCGCCGCCGTGGCGCGGTGCACGTCCAGGTTGTTGCGGAACGCATGCAGCAAGCCTTCGTCCTTGGCCAGGTGGGCCATGATGCGCAATTCGATCTGCGAGTAGTCCGCCGCCAGCAGCTTGTAGCCCGGGCTGGCGACGAAGGCCTGACGGATGCGCCGGCCTTCGGCAGTGCGGATCGGGATGTTCTGCAGGTTCGGGTCGCTGGACGACAGCCGGCCGGTGGCCGCTACCGCCTGCTGGTAGGAGGTGTGGATACGCCCGGTGCGCGGGTTGATCTGCCCCGGCAGCTTGTCGGTGTAGGTGCTCTTGAGCTTGCTCAGGCTGCGGTACTGCATCAGTACCTCCGGCAGCGGGTAGCCTTGCTCGGCCAGTTCGTCGAGCACCGCTTCTGCCGTGGATGGCTGGCCCTTGGTGGTCTTGCTCAGCACCGGCATGCCCAGCTTGTCGTAGAGGATCGCGCCCAGCTGCTTGGGCGAGCCGAGGTTGAACTCCTCACCGGCCAGCTCATAAGCCCGCTGCTCCAGCTCGGCCATCTTCACCCCCAGCTCACCGCTCTGCACCTGCAGCAGCGCGGCATCGACCAGCGCCCCCTGGCGCTCGATCTTGGCCAGCACCGGCACCAGCGGCATCTCGATGTCCATCAGCACCGGCTGCACGCTCGGCGTCTGCGCCAGACGCGCCTGCAGCGCCTGGTGCAGGCGCAGGGTGATGTCGGCGTCTTCGGCAGCGTAGGGGCCGGCCTTGTCCAGGTGGATCTGGTTGAAGGTCAGCTGCTTGGCGCCCTTGCCGGCGATGTCCTCGAAGGCGATGGTGGTGTGGTCGAGGTACTTCAGCGCCAGGCTGTCCATGTCGTGACGGGTGGCGGTGGAGTTCAGCACGTACGACTCGAGCATGGTGTCGTAGGCAACGCCGCGCATTTCGATGGCGGGCGAGCCATTGGCGAGGATGTTGATGTCGTACTTGGCGTTCTGCCCGACCTTGGCCTTGGCCGGGTCTTCCAGCAGCGGCTTCAGCGCCAGCAGCACGGCGGCGCGGTCCAGCTGGACCGGCGCGCCTTCATAGTCGTGGGCCAGCGGCACATAGGCCGCTTCATGCGGCTCGACGGCGAACGACAGGCCGACAAGCTGCGCCTGCTGTGCGTCCAGGCCTGTGGTCTCGGTGTCGAAGGCGAACAGTGGCGCCTGACGCAGCTTCTCCAGCCAGAAGTCGAAACGTTCCTGGTCGAGAATGGTTTCGTACCTGGGCTCGGTCTTGGCCACCGGCTCCGCGATCGGCGCGATGTCGTCACCGGCCTTGGCAGCGTCACGCTGCACCTCGGCGACCCAGCTCTTGAATTCCATCTCGGTGTACAGCGCCAGCAACGCGTCGCGATCAGGTTCGCCGCACACCAGGGCATCTACTTCGATATCCAGCGGCACGTCGACCTTGATGGTAGCCAGCTCATAAGACAGGAACGCCGCGTCGCGGTGCTCTTCCAGCTTGGCCGGCAGGGTCTTGGCGCCGCGAATGGCCAGCGTCGGGACCTTGTCCAGGTTGGCGTACAGGTCGCTGAGGCCGCCGCCGATACCGGTCAGCAGGCCCACCGCGGTTTTTTCGCCCACGCCCGGCACACCGGGGATGTTGTCGACCTTGTCGCCCATCAGCGCCAGGAAGTCGATGATATGTTCCGGGCCGACGCCAAATTTCTCGTGCACGCCAGCCACGTCCAGCACGCTTCCGGTCATGGTGTTGACCAAGGTAATGTGCCCGTCCACCAGCTGCGCCATGTCCTTGTCACCGGTCGAGATGATCACCGGGCGGCCCAGCGCGGCGCTGCTGCGCGCCAGGGTGCCGATCACGTCGTCGGCCTCGACCCCCTCGACACACAGCAGCGGGTAGCCCAGCGCCTTGACGCTGGCGTGCAGCGGCTCGATCTGTACCCGCAGGTCGTCCGGCATGCTTGGGCGGTTGGCCTTGTATTCGGCGAACATGGCATCGCGGAAGGTGCCACCCTTGGCGTCGAACACCACCGCGAACAGGCTGTCGGGGTATTGCTTGCGCAGGCTCTTGAGCATGTTCAGCACCCCCTTCACCGCGCCGGTCGGCATGCCTTTGGAGGTAGTCAACGGCGGCAGCGCGTGGAAGGCGCGGTACAGGTAGGAGGAACCGTCCACCAGGACGAGGGGCGCTTGGCTCATGAGCAGAATCAACCTTTTCGACGGGTCCGGCGCTAGAATAGCCAGAATCATTGACGACAAAGGGACAAGGTTATCATGCGTACACTCAATCGCCTGTTACTGCTCGGTCTGTTGGCCACCATGCCTGTCGTCACCCTGGCGGCGGAAGACGCCCCCTCGGCCGATCCCGAGGTGACCATTCGCACGGAAGGCGACAAAACCATCCAGGAGTACCGGCAGAACGGGTTCCTGTATGCGATCAAGATCACGCCGAAAAACGGCAAGCCTTATTTCCTGGTACGCGCCGATGGCTCTGATGGCAATTTCATTCGTTCCGACCAGCCGGACATGCTGATTCCGTCCTGGAAGATCTTCGAGTGGTAATCTGACGCGCACCGTTCACATCAACCCGGCACTTCCCGGCGGAAGTGCCCGTATGGGCAAATTTTCATCATGTCAGTCTTCACCCCCGTGACCCGGCCTGAGCTGGAAACCTTTCTGGCGCCGTACGCGCTGGGTCGTCTGCTCGATTTCCAGGGCATCGCCGCCGGCACCGAGAACAGCAATTTCTTCGTCAGCCTCGAACAGGGGGAGTTCGTCCTGACGCTGATCGAGCGCGGGCCCAGCGAGGACATGCCGTTCTTCATCGAGCTGCTGGACACTTTGCACGCAGCCGACATGCCGGTGCCCTATGCCATACGCGACCGCGACGGCAATGGCCTGCGCGAGCTGTGCGGCAAGCCGGCGCTGCTGCAGCCACGGCTGTCGGGCAAGCACATCAAGGCACCGAACGCCCAGCACTGCGCCCAGGTCGGCGAACTGCTGGCGCACATTCACCTGGCTACCCGCGAACACATCATCGAGCGCCGCACCGACCGCGGCCTGGACTGGATGCTGGCCTCGGGTGCCGAGCTGCTGCCGCGCCTTACCGCCGAGCAAGCCGCGCTGCTGCAGCCGGCGCTGGATGAAATCAGCGCGCACAAGGCACAGATCCTGGCCCTGCCACGGGCCAACCTGCATGCCGACCTGTTCCGCGACAACGTGATGTTCGAAGGCACCCACCTGACCGGTGTGATCGACTTCTACAATGCCTGTTCCGGGCCGATGCTGTATGACATCGCCATCACCGTGAACGACTGGTGCCTGGATGAACACGGTGCGATCGATGTGCCACGCGCCCAGGCATTGCTGGCGGCCTATGCGGCGCTGCGGCCGTTCACCGCCGCCGAAGCCGAGCTGTGGCCGGAAATGTTGCGGGTAGGCTGCGTGCGCTTCTGGCTGTCGCGCCTGATTGCAGCGGAATCGTTTGCCGGGATGGATGTGATGATCCACGACCCGAGCGAGTTCGAAGTGCGTTTGGCGCAGCGCCAGCAGGTGGCTTTGCACCTGCCGTTTGCCCTCTAGTCCAGCTTCTGCTTCTTCGCGGGCATGCCCGCTCCCACGGGGATAACACAAACCTCAAGGTTGTCGTTGTACCTGTGGGAGCGGGCGTGCCCGCGAAGAGGCCAGTCCAGGCTTACAACTGCTCCAGGCACCCAACCAGGTCGCCACCCAGCTTCTCCAGCAAGCGCTCATAGCCCTTGCCATCCACCGGGTCGGTACCGCCCAGGGCATCCAGCTCGGCCAGGCGCACCGGCAGCCCGGCGGTCAAGGTCTCGGCCAGCCGCGGCCGCAGCGGCGGTTCGCTGAACACACAGGTCTTGCCCACTTCCTGCAAGCGCTTGCGCATGGCTGCCACGTGCTGCGCACCCGGCTGCACCTCGGATGCCACGCTGAATACCCCGGTGTGCTTCAGGCCATACTCGGCCTCGAAGTAGTCGAACGCTTCGTGGAACACGAAGTAAGGCTTGCCGGCAATCCCGGCCACCCGCGCCTTGATCCGCCCATCCAGTGCGTTCAGGCGTTCGTCGAAGGCCTTGAGGTTGCTCTGGTAGCGCACCGCATTGGTCGGATCGATCTGCGCCAGGTCAGCCGCCATTTTCGCTGCAATCACCCGCGCGTTGACCGACGATAGCCACAGGTGCGCGTCCAGGCTGCCCGGGCGGTGATCATGATCATGGTCGTCGTGGTCTTCTTCCTCGTGGGAATGGCTGTCCTCGCCAAAATGCCGCAGTTTCATGCCCGGTAACGCCTGCACGGCCACCGTGGCCTTGCTGCGATTGCCCAGCACCCGCGGCAGGAAGCCCTCCATGTCCGGGCCGATCCAGTACAGCAGGTCGGCATCGCCCACCCGCCGTACGTCGGACGGGCGCAGCGCGTAGTGGTGCGGCGAAGCACCCGGCGGCAGCAATACCTCGGGGTTGCCAACACCATCCTGCACGGCGGCGGCAATCTGCTGCAGGGGTTTGATACTGGTCAGCACGCGCACATCGGCCTGGGCGGAAAATGCGATGAAAGCGACAAAAAGGACTAGGAATCGGGACACGGTGAATACTCGAGTCGTCAGAAACAGGTAACATAATAACGTCTCCATCCAGAACCGTCGCTGCCCATGTCCATCACGCCGCTGGCCAACCGTCCTCACGATCATTCCCATTGCGTACACAGCGCACTGGCTGAAGCCGACGCCTTGTGCACCCGCCAGGGCCTGCGCCTGACCGCGCTGCGCCGTCGAGTGCTGGAACTGGTGTGGCAAAGCCACAAGCCGCTGGGCGCCTACGATATCCTCGCCGTGCTCAGTGAGCAGGACGGCCGCCGCGCCGCGCCCCCCACGGTGTACCGTGCGCTGGACTTCCTGCTGGAAAACGGCCTGGTGCACCGCATCGCCTCGCTCAACGCCTTCATCGGCTGCAGCCACCCGGAACACCTGCACCAGGGGCAGTTCCTGATCTGCCGGGCCTGCCATGTGGCCATCGAGCTGGAACAGGACAGTATCAGCGACGCCATCATCAGCAGCGCCAAGGGCGTGGGCTTCACGGTCGAGACCCAGACGGTGGAAGTGGTCGGCCTGTGCAGCAATTGCCGGAGCGCGGCATGAGCAATGCACTGATCCGCCTGGAGCAGGTCGGCGTCACCTTCGGTGGCGAGGCGGTGCTCGACAGCATCGACCTGTCGGTCGCACCTGGCCAGATCGTCACCCTGATCGGCCCGAACGGCGCGGGCAAGACCACCCTGGTGCGCGCCGTGCTCGGCCTGCTCAAGCCGCACCGCGGCAAGGTATGGCGCAAGCCGAAACTGCGCATTGGCTACATGCCGCAAAAGATCCAGGTCGATGCCACGCTGCCGCTGTCGGTGTTGCGCTTCCTGCGCCTGGTGCCCGGTGTAGACCGCGCGGCAGCCTTGTCGGCGTTGCAGGAAGTGGGTGCCGAGCAGGTCATCGACAGCCCGATCCAGACCATTTCCGGCGGCGAGATGCAGCGCGTGCTGCTGGCCCGCGCCCTGCTGCGCGAACCCCAGCTACTGGTGCTCGACGAGCCGGTGCAGGGCGTAGACGTGGTCGGCCAGACCGAGCTGTACAACCTCATTACCCGCCTGCGCGACCGCCACGGCTGCGGCGTGCTGATGGTTTCCCACGACTTGCACCTGGTGATGAGCGCCACCGACCAGGTGGTGTGCCTGAACCGCCACGTGTGCTGCTCGGGCCACCCCGAGCAGGTAAGCGGCGACCCGGCATTCGTCGAGCTGTTCGGCCAGACCGCCGCACCCAGCCTGGCCATCTACCACCACCATCACGACCACAGCCACGACCTGCATGGCTCGGTGGTCGCCCCTGGCACCCATGTTCACGGAGCGCACTGCAAGCATGGCTGATTTTCTTCTCTACGCCCTGCTTGCCGGTTTGTCCCTGGCGCTGGTGGCCGGCCCACTGGGCTCCTTCGTGGTGTGGCGGCGCATGGCCTATTTTGGCGACACCCTGTCCCACGCCGCCCTGCTCGGCGTGGCCCTTGGCTTTGCCCTGGACGTCAGCCCGGCGCTGGCGGTAACCGTGGGCTGCCTGTTGCTGGCGATCTTGCTGGTGACCTTGCAGCAACGCCAACCGCTGGCCTCCGATACCCTGCTCGGCATACTCGCCCCCAGCACATTGTCGCTGGGCCTGGTGGTGCTGAGCTTCATGCATGATGTACGCATCGACCTGATGGCCTACCTGTTCGGCGACCTGCTGGCCATCAGCACCACCGACCTGGCCTGGATCCTCGGCGGCAGCGCGCTGGTGTTGCTGCTGCTCGCTGCGCTGTGGCGGCCGTTGCTGGCAGTCACCGTGCACGAAGAGCTGGCCATGGTCGAAGGCCTGCCGGTGGCCGGGCTGCGCATGGCGCTGATGCTGCTGATCGCGGTGGTGATTGCCGTGGCCATGAAGATCGTCGGCGTGCTGCTGATCACCTCGCTGCTGATCATTCCTGCCGCTGCGGCGCAACGTCACGCCCGTTCTCCCGAGCAGATGGCCTTGGGCGCCAGCCTGCTGGGCGTGACCGCGGTATGCGGTGGCCTGGCCATGTCCTGGTTCAAGGACACCCCCGCCGGCCCGTCGATCGTGGTCTGCGCGGCGGTGCTATTCTTGCTGAGCCTGGCCCTGCCAAAACGCTGAAAAACAGGGCGCGTGAAGGCGCGCCCTGCAACCTTTTCGCACGTAAAGGGTCTGTAAGACTTGTTTTCGAGCGTGCGCACCTGGGTGTAGACTTGCTCGCTTTTTGCGCAAATAGAGAGTCGCAGGAATGAAGCCGTTCGCCTCCCGTTATCTGCTTGTTGCCGCGTTTTCCCTGTTCCTGGCTGCGTGTTCCAGCGCGCCGGTCGAACAGGCCACCGCACCTGCCCAAGCCGATGCCTGGCAGCAGTTGCAACAGAACATCGCCAGCAACGAGCTGGCCACCGCCGAAGACCAGCTGGCAGCCCTGCAGGCCCAGGCGCCGGATGACGCGCGCCTGGAGCAATACCAGCGCCAGCTTGCCGAAGCCTACCTGCAACGCAGCCAGATCTTCCTGCAGAAGGGTGATGTGAACGCTGCCGCCACCGCCCTGGCCCGTGCCCGCGCGCTGATGCCGCAAGCCCCGGCGGTGACTGGTGGCGACGCCGTGACCCAGGCGCGCAAGGCCGAACTGGAGAAGGCTGAAGCGGCGCTGAAAGCGGCCGAGGCCAAGCCCAAGGCGCGCATCATCGACCCGGCTGCACCGAGCACCGTCGTGGCCTTGAAGACCACCGACAGCCGCGCCATGCGTCGCCAGCTGGATGACATTGCCGCCGATGTGGTGAGCTACCAGTGCGATGTGGTGTTCCAGGTGCCGCGCACCGAGGATGCGCCTTGGCTGAAGACCTTGCTGGAGAAGCGCGTGCGCAAGATCGACAGCGGGTTCGAGCTGAAGCAGAAGCACGAGATTCAGCGGTCGCTGCCGGCGCAGGTAGTTCTGGTTCCGCATCAGCAATAAGCCTCCCGGGCCCTATCGCCGGCAAGCCAGCTCCCACCTCGACCGCACCAATTTCAAGCCTGGTGCAGTACCTGTGGGAGCTGGCTTGCCGGCGATGGGCTGCAAAGCAGCCCCTTAGGCAGGCACAGCCTCCGCAGCCGCCTCCCGCTCCCACACCCGATGCCCTTCTACCGCTTTGACGAAGGCATCCACGGTCTTCTGCTCATCCCCCAGCAGCAACCCCTTGTCTTCTTTCAGCCCCAAGCTGCCCAAAAGCTCTTTGGTCAACACCATCGCCTTCAGGTGCTTGTAGCCCTCCAGCAGGAAATGCTTGGCCAACCCGCTGGTCGCCAGCGCATCGGTCGAAGCCTTGCCATCCGGCACGACAATTCCGTCGAACATGATCGATGGCATCCCCTCCATGGAAGCATCCACCGGCAGTTGCTTGCCGTCCGCAGCCTTCACCGGTGCTGAGGTCGGCCCCAGGAGCAATGGCCGGGCACTGTGTGCTTCGAGGGCCTTGACCAACTTGTCCACGCTGGCAGCGTCTACGCCATCTGCTACCAGCACGGCAATCTTGCGCCCCTTGATGCCAACCGAACCCGGGTGGTTCATCTGGCTCAGGGCAGGCGACTGCGCAAGCTGGCTTCCCTTCACTTGAACAGTGCCCGCGCTCGGAGCAGGCAAACCGAGGTTGGCAGCAACCGCAGCCGCCAGCTTCAGGTCGATGTTGGCGAGAATCTCATTCACTTCCCGAGCACGGATCGTCTCCCGCTCCACCTTGCCCAGTTCAAAGCTGTAAGCCTTGATGATGTGCTGCTGCTCGGTCGGGCTCATGCTCTGGAAGAACAACCGCGCCTGCGAGAAATGGTCGCCGAACGAATCGCTGCGCTGGCGGATCTTGTGTGCATCGATACGCTCCTGGTAGCTCTCGAAGCCGCCATCCTGCGCGGCTGGTGGCGTTTCCTTCGGCCAGCCACCGTCGATGGAATTGGGCTCGTAGGATGCGCGACCTTTGTGAACCACATGCTGATGCAAGGCGTCACGCTGGTTGTTGTGGTTAGGAGCGACGGGGCGGTTGACGGGGATCTGGTGGAAGTTGGGCCCGCCCAGGCGGCTAAGCTGCGTGTCGGTGTAGGAGAACAGCCGCCCCTGCAGCAAGGGGTCGTTGGTAAAGTCGATACCAGGCACGATATGACCTGGGCAGAACGCCACCTGTTCCACTTCAGCAAAGAAGTTGTCCGGGTTGCGATTCAGGATCATCTTGCCCAAAGGTGTGACCGGCACCAGTTCTTCCGGGATTATCTTGGTCGGGTCCAGCAGGTCGAAATCAAATTTGTGCTCGTCAGCTTCCGGCACAATCTGCACACCCAATTCCCATTCAGGGTAATCGCCCGTCTCGATAGCCTCCCACAAGTCGCGACGCTGGAAATCAGCGTCCTTGCCTGCCAGCTTCTGCGCTTCGTCCCATAGCAAGGAGTGCACACCCTGGCGCGGCTTCCAGTGGAATTTGACGAAACTGGCTACGCCCTGGGCGTTGATCAGGCGGAAGGTATGCACCCCGAAACCTTCCATCATCCGCAAGCTGCGCGGGATAGCTCGGTCCGACATCGCCCACATGACCATATGGGCCGACTCCGGTACCAGCGAGACGAAATCCCAAAAGGTGTCATGGGCCGAAGCGCCGGTCGGGATCTCGTTGTGCGGCTCTGGCTTTACGGCGTGGACGAAATCCGGGAATTTGATCGCATCCTGGATGAAAAACACCGGCATGTTGTTGCCCACCAGGTCGAAGTTGCCTTCATCGGTGTAGAACTTGACCGCAAAGCCCCTCACGTCACGCACGGTGTCGGCTGAGCCACGCGGGCCCTGTACCGTGGAAAATCGCACGAACACGGGCGTGATTTTCTCCGGGTCCTGCAGGAAGCCCGCCTTGGTCAGCTCTGCGTGGTTGCCATAGCTCTGGAAATAGCCATGCGCCCCCGTCCCTCGCGCATGCACGATGCGCTCAGGGATGCGTTCGTGGTCAAAGTGCGTGATCTTCTCGCGCATGATGAAATCTTCGAGAAGCGAGGGGCCTCGATCTCCGGCCTTCAGCGTGTTCTGGTTGTCAGCGATGCGCACCCCCTGGTTGGTGCGCAGCGCATGACCCGTCGCATCGCTACGGTCAGCCTCCAGGCTCTGTAACTTGGGGTTGGTGTTGGCCCGGTCCGGGGTCTGGGTGCCAGCGGCTTCGCTGTGCTTCGGCGCGTCCGTGTTCTTGCTGGGCATGGTCGGCTCTCCTCGTCAGTCTTCAGGCGTACCCGTTTCGGGCTTGTGCAAGTAGTGACCGGGAGGCTTTGCCGAGCGTTCAATCAGGATTACCGGTTGTCGCGATATGCCCGAAGGATTGGTGCATTACGAAATAAATGCTAAGAACAGCTATGGGAAAAGGCTAAAATGCGCGACCCCAGCCAACCGCTGACCCAAATTCCATGCGCCCCACAAGGTTCGCTACGTGATCGAGTTCCAACAGGTACACAAGACCTACCGCGTCGCCGGTAGGGAAATCCCCGCACTGAATCCGACCAGCCTGACCATCGAAGATGGCCAGGTGTTCGGCCTGATCGGCCATTCCGGCGCCGGCAAGAGCACCATGCTGCGCCTGATCAACCGCCTGGAAGAGCCTTCCGGCGGCAAGATCATCGTCGACGGCGAAGACGTTACCGCGTTCAACGCCAGCCAGCTGCGCGGTTTCCGCCAGCAGGTCGGGATGATTTTCCAGCACTTCAACCTGCTGGCCTCCAAGACCGTCGCCGACAACGTTGCCCTGCCACTGACCCTGGCCGGCGAGCTGTCGCGCAGCGAAATCGACAAGCGCGTGACCGAGCTGCTGGCCCGCGTCGGCCTTTCCGACCACGCCAGAAAGTACCCGGCGCAGCTGTCCGGTGGCCAGAAGCAGCGCGTGGGCATCGCCCGCGCCCTGTCCACCAACCCGAAGATCCTGCTGTGCGACGAGGCCACCAGCGCCCTCGACCCGCAAACCACCGCCTCGGTCCTGCAATTGCTGGCCGAAATCAACCGTGAGCTGAAGCTGACCATCGTGCTGATCACTCACGAAATGGACGTGATCCGCCGGGTCTGCGACCGCGTGGCAGTGATGGACGCCGGCCAGATCGTCGAGCAGGGCTCGGTGGCCGAGGTGTTCCTGCACCCGCAGCACCCCACCACCAAGCGCTTCGTCCAGGAAGACGAGCAGGTCGACGAAGGCGAGCAGCGGGACGACTTCGCCCATGTGCCGGGCCGTATCGTGCGCCTGACCTTCCAGGGTGACGCCACCTATGCGCCGCTGCTGGGCACCGTGGCCCGCGAAACCGGCGTGGACTACAGCATCCTCGCCGGGCGTATCGACCGCATCAAGGATGTCCCCTATGGCCAGCTCACCCTCGCCCTGATCGGCGGTGACATGGACGCGGCGTTTGCCCGCTTCAAGGCAGCTGACGTACATATGGAGGTACTGCGTTGATGGACGCCCTGAATTTCTTTGCCAACGTCGACTGGGCCGAAATCTGGCTGGCCAGCGTCGACACCATGATCATGCTGTTCGGCTCGCTGTTCTTCACCGTGCTGCTCGGCCTGCCGCTGGGCGTGCTGCTGTTCCTGTGCGGGCCGAAACAGATGTTCGAGCAGAAGGGTGTGTATGCGCTGCTGTCGCTGATCGTCAACATCCTGCGCTCGCTGCCGTTCATCATCCTGCTGATCGTGATGATCCCGATCACCGTGCTGATCACCGGCACTTCGCTGGGCGTTGCCGGCGCCATTCCGCCGCTGGTGGTAGGTGCCACGCCGTTCTTCGCGCGCCTGGTGGAAACCGCCCTGCGTGAAGTGGACCGCGGCATCATCGAAGCCACCCAGTCGATGGGCGCCACCACCCGCCAGATCATCACCAGCGCACTGCTGCCGGAGGCCCGCCCGGGCATCTTCGCGGCCATTACCGTCACCGCCATCACCCTGGTGTCGTACACCGCCATGGCCGGTGTGGTCGGTGCCGGCGGCCTGGGCGACCTGGCCATCCGCTTCGGCTACCAGCGTTTCCAGACCGACGTGATGGTCGTCACCGTGGTGCTGTTGCTGGTACTGGTTCAAGTCCTGCAGAGCGTGGGCGACAAACTGGTCGTGCATTTTTCCCGTAAGTAACCCCAATGGGGTCGGCCCGGCCGACCCGTTCGGGGGCCGTCGCGGCCCTCACAAGGAGTGATCAATGAAGAAGCTGCTTGCTGTTGTCGCCGCTGTCGCGGCCTTCTCGGCCCACGCCGAGTCCCTGACCGTTGCCGCTACCCCGGTACCGCACGCCGAGATCCTCAACTTCGTCAAACCTGCACTGGCGAAAGAGGGCGTGGAGCTGAAGGTCAAGGAATTCACCGACTACATCCAGCCGAACGTGCAGGTGGCCGAAAAGCGCCTGGACGCCAACTTCTTCCAGCACCAGCCGTACCTGGATGAGTTCAACAAGGCCAAGGGCACCAACCTGGTGAGCGTTGCCGGCGTGCACATCGAACCGCTGGGCGTGTACTCGACCAAGATCAAGAAGCTGGACGAGCTGTCCTCCGGCGCCACCGTGGTCATCCCCAACGACGCCACCAACGGCGGCCGCGCGCTGCTGCTGCTGGACAAGGCCGGTGTGATCAAGCTGAAGGACAACAAGAACATCCTGTCCACCGTGAAGGATGTTGCCGAGAACCCGAAAAGCCTGAAGTTCCGTGAGCTGGAAGCAGCCACCATCCCGCGCGTGCTGACCCAGGTCGATGCTGCCCTGATCAACACCAACTACGCGCTGGAAGCCAAGCTGAACCCGGAGAAAGACGCCCTGGTCATCGAGGGCAGCGACTCGCCTTACGTGAACATCCTGGTTGCCCGCCCGGACAACAAGGACTCGGACGCCATGAAAAAGCTGGCTGCTGCGCTGCACTCGCCTGAGGTGAAGCAGTTCATCAACGAGAAGTACAAAGGCGCTGTGGTTCCGGCGTTCTGATCCGAAATCCCCGGGGCCGCTTTGCGGCCCATTCGCCGGCAAGCCAGCTCCCACAGGTACAGCGCCAGCCTCAGGCCCTGTGAGGTCCCTGTGGGAGCCGGCTTGCCGGCGATTTGCCCTGGCAGCCAAACCATGAGGACCGAGACGTACGCCGGACTTTGTGGGAGCGGCCTTGTGTCGCGATAGGCCTGCGCAGCAGGCCCAAAAATCTCAATCCCGCTTCACAAGCCCGGGCAACTGCGCCACCAGCTTCTGGTTGTTGAACGGCGCCCGAATGAACCCGCGCTGACGCCCATCCGGCCCCACAACCGCCAGGTTGCCGCTGTGATCCACGGTATACCCCGGCTTGCTGGTATCGGCCGGAATGAACGGAATGCTCAAGGCATTGGCCAGCTTCTGGGTATCCTCGATCGACCCCGCCACCCCGACGAAATCCTTGTCGAAATAACCCAGGTACTGCTTCAGCTGGTTCGGCGTGTCGCGGTTCGGGTCAACGCTCACCAGCACCACCTGCAGCCGGTCGACGGCCTCCTTGGGCAGCTCGCTCTTCACCTGGCGCAGCTGGGCCAGGGTGGTCGGGCAGATGTCCGGGCAGTAGGTGTAGCCGAAGAACAGCAGCGACCATTTGCCCTTCAGGTCATCCAGTTGCACCGGCTGGCCGTCCTGGTTGGTCATGGTCACATCGGCCACGGTACGGCTCTGCGGCAGCAGGATGATGCCGGCATCGATCAGCTCGGTGGGGTTGGGCTGGTCGCGGCCATTGAGCACCTTGTTGACGGTCAGGCCCAGGATCAACGCGACCAGGGCAACGAGGATGAAGACGGTTTTCTGGGTTCGGGTCATAGGTTCAGCAACAGGTAGTGGTCGAGGAGCAACGCGATGAACAGCGCGAACAGGTAGCCGATAGAGTACTTGAAGGTGCCGATCGCTGCGTGCGGCCGGCTGCCACGGTACAACACCCAGGCCCATTGCAGGAAGCGCAGGCCCAGCACCAGGGCGCAGGCCAGGTACAGCGGGCCGCTCATGTGGATGGCGTACGGCAGCAGGCTCACCGCCAGTAATACCAGGGTGTACAGCAGGATATGCAGCTTGGTGTAGCGCTCGCCGTGGGTCACCGGCAGCATCGGGATATCGGCCTTGGCGTATTCCTCCTTGCGGTGGATGGCCAAGGCCCAGAAGTGTGGTGGGGTCCAGGCGAAGATGATCAGCACCAGCAACAGGGGCTCGGCGCTGACATGGCCGCTGACCGCCACCCAGCCCAGCAACGGCGGGGCGGCGCCAGCCAAGCCGCCGATGACGATGTTCTGCGGCGTGGCGCGCTTGAGAAAACCGGTGTAGAGCACCGCATAGCCGAGCAGGGAAGCCAGTGTCAGCCAGGCGGTGAGGGCGTTGGTGAACACCAGCAGCAGGGCCATGCCCAGTAGCGCCAGCGCCAGGGCGAACAGCAGCGCCGGCAGCGGCTCGACCCGGCCCTGGGCCAGCGGCCGCTTGTGGGTACGCGCCATCAGCGCGTCGATGCGTCGGTCCACCACATGGTTGACCACCGCCGCGCCGCCTGCACAAAAGCCGATGCCCAGGTTGCCGAACAGCAGCACGCTCCAGCTGACACCCGCACGGGTGGCAAGGAACATACCCGCCAGCGAGGTGATCAGCATCAGCACCACCACCTTGGGCTTGGTCAGCTCCAGGTAATCACGCCAACTGGCCCTCTGTGTGCTCAGAAGCGTCGCCACGAATCATTCCTCATGTGGTGGGAAATGCCCACGCCAGCCACGGGCCGCAGGCGCCAGCCATGGCCGACACCCACGCGAACTTTGTCGACCACACGGATGCGGTAGTTCACCAGCACCATGCTCAGCAGCAACAGCGCCCCACCAGCGTTGTGCGCCACGGCTACGGCCAGCGGCAGGTGCAGCAGCACATTGCTGATGCCCAGGCCGACTTGCACCACCAGCGCCAGCAGCACCAGCCGCGCCAGGCCAGGGAGGCCGCAGCGGTGCAGCTTCCAGCTGAGCATCAGCAGCACGCAGGTCACCAGCAATGCGCCCAAGCGGTGGCTGATGTGGATGGCCGTGCGCGCATCACTGTCCAGTTGCCCGCCCAGGTAATTGGGCCCGACGTGCTGGGTCAGATGGAACCCGTTGCTGAAGTCCGCCGCCGGCCACCACTGGCCGTGGCAGGTGGGCAGGTCGATGCAGGCGACGGCCGCGTAGTTGGCACTGACCCAGCCGCCCAGGGCGATCTGGCCGATCACCACCAGCAAGGCCAGCGCAGCGATCCGACGCAGGCTCAATGGCAGCTTTGGCAAGGGCGCAAAGGCCCGGGACAGACGCAGGGACAACAGGAACAACAAACTCAGGGTAGTGAAGCCGCCGAGTAGATGCGCGGTGACCACCTGCGGCCACAGCTTGAGGGTGACCGTCCACATGCCGAAGGCTGCCTGGGCGAGCACCACGCCCAGCAGCAGCAAGGGCAGGCGGTAAGGCTGGCCATCGCGGGCATGCCGGCGCAGCGCCTGCAAGGCGAGCAGGGCGATCACCATCGCCAGGGTGCCGGCGAAATAGCGGTGGACCATCTCGGCCCAGCCCTTGGCGGCTTCCACCGGGTGTTCGGGGAAATGCAGCTCGGCATGAGCCAGCTGCGCTTCGCTCTTGGGCACGCTGATGAAGCCGTAGCAACCCGGCCAGTCCGGGCAGCCGAGGCCGGCGTGGGTCAGGCGGGTATAGGCACCGAGCAGGACGACCAGCAGTGCCAGCAAGGTGGCGAACACAGCAAGGCGGAATCCGGGTCTGGCCATGGCAGGCTCCTAGCCGATGTTGGACAGCTTGAGCAGGTGGCGCAGGTCGTCCAGCACATGCTTGCCGTTGACCTTGGCGTCGTAGCGCAGCACCAGGTTGCCGTGTGGGTCGACGATCCACAGCTGCGGGCCGGCCTCGCCGACCTTTTGCAGGTAGCGTTGCGCATCCAGCGGGTAACGCTGCAACTGTGGGTATTCGCGGCCGAGCAACGCCTGGTAGTCGGCACTTGCCGGCTGGGCGGCCGCCAGGGCATGGCTGGCACGGCTGGCATCACGGCCCAGGCCGACCTGGATCTGCCGGGCCAGGTACACCAGCCGCTGGCAATCCTCGGCACAGGCTGTGGGTGTGCTCACCAGCAGCTGCCAGCGCTCGTCCTGGCCCGCCACGCCGATATCGGAAAGGCTCTCACCGTTGCCGATCATCACGCCGTGGTAGCTGCGGCCGTCCGGCACCCAGAACTTGAGCTTGTACATGCTGGTGGCCAGAACCATCGGCCCGAGCACCACCAGCAGAATCAACAGCA
Organism: Pseudomonas sp. B13(2017); assembly: GCF_002113245.1. Classification (NCBI taxonomy): domain Bacteria; kingdom Pseudomonadati; phylum Pseudomonadota; class Gammaproteobacteria; order Pseudomonadales; family Pseudomonadaceae; genus Pseudomonas; species Pseudomonas sp. B13(2017). The sequence continues at coordinate 641,792 of NZ_NEJX01000001.1, read as the reverse complement.
GCTGCAAACGCCCGCGGGCTCTGGGTTTGCTACGTTCAGGCACTTCCAGTGGAGTGGCGGTGGCCATGGCGTTTCTCCTTGTTGTGGTGCCAGCCGAAGTAGAGGTAGAGCAGTACCAAAGTGGTTGCCAGGGCAAACCACTGCACGGCGTAACCCAGGTGTTTTTCCGGGCCCATGGCAACGACCGGCCAGTCCAGGCGATAGGTCGCCGGGCCGGGCTCCAGGCGCAGCTCATGGGCGAAGCCTTCGCGATCGAGCTGTTGCCATAGCTGCGCGGCATCCACGGCAGTCAGCAGGTGCGGCCATTGGCCGCCTGCAGGGTCGGGGTGCAGCTGGAACGTGCTGCCAGGCGCGACATACACCGAAGCGTCCAGCGCCAACGCCTGGGCAGGGGTATCGAAATGCACCGGCACGCGGCGGTCCGGCCAGGGCAGCCAGCCGCGGTTGACCAGCAGCCACACGCCGCTGGCCTGATCATGGAAGGGTTGCAGCAGCTCGACACCGGCCTGGCCATCACGCATGCGGTTGTCCAGCAGCAGGCTGTGCTCGGCGTCGAAGCGGCCATAGAGATGCACGCGGCGGAAGGCATTGTCCTGGTTCGCTGTCAGCTGGGCCGTGGCCACGGGCGCTTCGACCCGCCGCTCGGCATAGGCGGCCAGCAGCACGCGCTTTTCCTCGGCACGGCCGAGTTGCCAGCAGCCAAGCGCGATCAGCCCCGGCAGCAGCGCAAGCACCACAAGGGTTGGTACCCAGCCCGGACGAAACGGCCTCATCGGAGCCTCGTCGGGCCGATCGCTATACTTATCCACATCACCGCATCCCCCCGGAGTATCGCCATGCTCAAGGCCGCGATTGTCCTGATGCTGTTGGCCACGATTGCCAGCCTGTTCAGCGGCCTGGTGTTTCTGGTCAAGGACGATGAAAACTCGACCCGTTTATTGAAAGCGCTGACCGTGCGAGTGACCCTGGCGGCGCTGACCATCGGCCTTGTCGCCTGGGGCTTCATCAGCGGTCAGCTCGTATCTCATGCCCCTTTCTGAAGTTTTCACCTGACCCTGTGGGAGCGGGCATGCCCGCGAATGCGATGTTGAATGTACCGACGCATTCGCGGGCGCGCCCGCTCCCACAGGGTTCTCTATTCACAGCACATAGACAAAGATGAACAACCCCACCCACACCACATCGACGAAGTGCCAGTACCAACTGGCCGCCTCGAAACCAAAGTGTTTCTCCGGGTTGAAATGCCCGCGCAAGATGCGCACGAACATCACGATCAGGATGATCGTGCCCAAGGTCACGTGCGCGCCGTGGAAGCCGGTGAGCATGAAGAACGTCGCGCCGTAGATACCCGACCCCAGCGTCAGCCCCAGCTTGGTATAGGCCTCGTGGTACTCGTAGGCCTGCAACGCGATGAAGCTGGCGCCCAGGACGATGGTCAGCGCCATCCAGAATTTCAGCGGGCCACGGTGGCCGCGACGCAGGGCATGGTGGGCGATGGTGATGGTCACGCTGGAGCTGACCAGCAAGATGGTGTTGATCAGCGGCAGGTGCCACGGGTCGATCACTTCCTTGGGCGGCGGGAACAGTTTCGGGTCGGGCGTGTGCAGCAGCGGCCAGGTGAATTCGAAGGTCGGCCACAACATGTGCGCAACACCCTTGGCCCCTTCACCGCCCAGCCACGGCCCGGCCAGCACGCGCACGTAGAACAGCGCACCGAAGAAGGCCAGGAAGAACATCACCTCGGAGAAAATGAACCAGCTCATGCCCCAGCGGAACGAGCGGTCCAGTTGCGGGCTGTACAGCCCCGCGCGGCTCTCCCGCACCACCGAACCGAACCAGCCGAACAGCATGTAGGCCAGGAACAACGCGCCGATGAAGAAGATCAGCGGCCCGTGCGACTCGGGGTGGCCGGCCTTCATGTCGTTGAACCAGGTACCCAGGCCGAACACCGTGATGAACATGCCGATGGTGGCGATGATCGGCCACTTGCTCTGCGCCGGAACGTAGTAGTGCTCATGACTTGCCATTGCTGTTCTCCTTCCCTTAACGGGCGCCCTGGACGTCCTGGGCCGCGACATGCGCGACCGGCGGGTGGCGAGCGGTGATGTCGAACAAGGTGTAGGCCAGTGTCAGGTGCTTCACGCTGGCCGGCAGGTCGCGGTCGACGATGAAGCGCACCGGCATCTCGATGCGTTCGCCGGGCTGCAGCACCTGCTGGGTGAAGCAGAAGCACTCGGTCTTGTGGAAGTACGCCGCGGCTTCGGCCGGGGTGATGCTGGGGATGGCTTGCGCACTCATCGGCCGATCGGTCGGGTTGTGGGCGATGAAGATCATCTGGTTCACCGCACCCGGGTTGACCTCCAACTGGTCGGCGGTGGAATAGAAGTCCCAGACCATGTCGCTGGCATTGGTCGACATGAACTGCACCCGCACCGAACGCGTCGGGTCGCTGACCTGGCTGCCTTCGTACTGCCCTCCGGTCTTGCCGTTGATGCCGAAGGCCTTGCACATCACGTCATAGATAGGCACCAGGGCGAAGCCGAAGGCGAACATCACCACCGTCAACATCAACAGGCGCAATACCAGGCGTTTCAGCGAAAGGCCGTTCATGGCACGGTTCCTATTTCACTTCCGGTGGCGTCTGGAAGGTGTGGTAGGGCGCAGGCGAAGGGATCGACCACTCCAGGCCCTCGGCGCCATCCCATGGCTTGGCCGGTGCCGGCGCGCCGCCGCGGATGCACTTGATGACGATGAACAGGAAGAAGATCTGCGTGGTGCCGAACATGAACGCGCCGATCGACGACACCATATTGAAGTCGGCGAACTGCAGGTTGTAGTCGGGGATCCGCCGTGGCATGCCGGCCAGCCCCACGAAGTGCATGGGGAAGAAGGCCATGTTCATGCCGATGAACGATAGCCAGAAGTGCAGCTTGCCGAGGGTTTCGTCATACATGTGGCCGGTCCATTTCGGCAGCCAGTAGTAGGCCGAGGCGAAGATGCCGAAGATAGCCCCAGGCACCAGCACATAGTGGAAGTGCGCCACCACGAAGTAGGTGTCGTGGTACTGGAAGTCCGCCGGGGCGATGGCGAGCATCAGCCCGCTGAAACCGCCGATGGTGAACAGGATGACAAAGGCGATGGCGAACAGCATCGGCGTTTCGAAGGTCAGCGAGCCTTCCCACATGGTGCTGACCCAGTTGAACACCTTCACCCCGGTAGGCACGGCGATCAGCATGGTGGCGTACATGAAGAACAGCTCGCCGACCACGGGAATACCGACCACGAACATGTGGTGGGCCCAGACGATGAACGACAGGAAGGCGATGGCGCCGGTGGCGTACACCATCGAGGTGTAGCCGAACAGCGGCTTGCGCGAGAACGCCGGGATGATCGAGCTGACCGCGCCGAAGGCCGGCAGGATCATGATGTACACCTCGGGGTGGCCGAAGAACCAGAACACGTGCTGGAACAGCACCGGGTCACCACCGCCGGCGGCACTGAAGAAGCTGGTACCGAAGTGGATGTCCATCAGCATCATGGTCACGACGCCGGCCAGCACCGGCATCACCGCAATCAGCAGGAATGCGGTAATCAGCCAGGTCCAGACGAACAGTGGCATCTTCATCAGGGTCATGCCCGGGGCGCGCAGGTTGAGGATGGTGGCGATCACGTTGATCGCGCCCATGATCGAGCTGATGCCCATCAGGTGGATGGCAAAGATGAAGAAGGTGACGCTGGCCGGCGCGTAGGTGGTGGACAGCGGGGCGTAGAAGGTCCAGCCGAAGTTGGGCCCGCCGCCCGGGCTGAACAGGGTCGAGACCAGCAGCAGGAAAGCCGCCGGCAGCAGCCAGAAGCTGAAGTTGTTCATCCGCGGCAGGGCCATGTCGGGCGCGCCGATCATCAGCGGGATCATCCAGTTGGCCAGGCCGACGAAGGCCGGCATCACCGCACCGAACACCATGATCAGGCCGTGCATGGTGGTCATCTGGTTGAAGAACTCCGGCTGGACGATCTGCAGGCCGGGCTGGAACAGCTCGGCGCGGATCACCATGGCGAACGAGCCGCCGAGCAGGAACATGATGAAGCTGAACCACAGGTACATCGTACCGATGTCCTTGTGGTTGGTGGTCAGCACCCAGCGCATCAGGCCCTTGGCCGGGCCGTGCGCATGGTCATGGCCGTGGGCGTGGTCGTCGATCACTGCACTCATGTCCTGTCTCCTGCAATCCATTGATTGCCGCGAGTAACCCGGTTCATTGCGCTTCTGCCTGCTTCAGCGCCAGCACGTCCTTCGGCGTGACCATGTCACCCTTGTTGTTGCCCCAGGCGTTGCGCTCGTAGGTGACCACGGCGGCGATGTCGACTTCCGAGAGCTGCTTGCCGAACGCGGCCATGGCAGTGCCGGGCTTGCCGTGGAAGACGATGCCCAGGTGGGCTTCCTTCGGCCCGGTGGCGATCTTCGAGCCCTTGAGCGCCGGGAACATCGGCGGCAGGCCCTGGCCTTCGGCCTGGTGACAGGCCACGCAGGTGGTGTGGTAGACCTTGTCACCACGTTCCACCAGCTCCTCCAGGGTCCATTCCTTGCTGGTCAGCTCCTTGAGCTTGGCAGCTTCGGCCTTGCGCTCGCCCAGCCAGCTGTCGTAGTCGGCCTTGGACTTGACCTCGACCACCACCGGCATGAAGCCGTGGTCCTTGCCGCACAGCTCGGTGCACTGGCCGCGGTAGATGCCGGGCTTCTCGATACGGGTCCAGGCTTCGTTGACGAAGCCGGGGATGGCATCACGCTTGACCGCGAAAGCCGGCACCCACCAGGAGTGGATGACGTCGGCAGCAGTCACCAGGAAACGCACCTTGGCGCCCACCGGCAGCACCAGCGGCTGGTCGACTTCGAGCAGGTAGTGCTCGTCCTTGGGTGCCTTGTTGTGGATCTGCTCGGTGGGGGTGGCCAGGTTGCTGAAGAACTCCACGTCCTGGCCCAGGTATTTGTAGTGCCACTTCCACTGGTAGCCGGTAACCTGGATATCGATGTCCGACTCGCTGGCATCGTAGATGTCGATCAGAGTCTTGGTGGCCGGGATGGCCATGGCCACCAGGATCAGGAAGGGGACCACGGTCCAGAGGATTTCCACCCAGGTGTGCTCGTGGAAATGCGCAGCCTGCTGGCCGGTGGAACGGCGGTGGATGACCATGGACCAGAACATCGCGCCAAAGACAACGATGCCGATGATCACGCAGATCCAGAAGATGGTCATGTGCAGGTCGAAGACGGCGTTGGAGACTTCCGTCGCCCCTGGGTGCATGTTCACGGTCCAGGCGGCGTTCGCCTGACCAAAAACCGACCACAACAGGAGGCCCATCCAGACATGTGGATGTCGCATCATTGCGGGTTCCCCTTCTCGTTCTTGTAGTCCCGGAGGCGTGGCCTGCGGCAAGAGGGAACGGTGGTCAAGACTACCTGGCTTCGACGACCGAGCCCCTGCTAAAAGCAGTTGGGCCTCATCAACGAATCACGTTCACCGGGAGTATAGACAGCGACCAACGGCACGCAACGAAGGCCGTGAAATGAACTTCATGAAAGGGCCGAACGCCCCGAAAACCGCGTGCTTGATAGGGTATGGCGCAATAATGGCATTTCGATATGCCTGAGCATGCACACGTTTGTGCGACTTATAACAAATACGTCTTAGGTATTCTGTATACCGAGCTAATTTAGTGTCTTCCGTTTGAAACGTAATGTCCCTGGAGTTGTCATGAACATCGCTGCTGTACGCGAGCAGGTAAGCCAAGCCCATCAACACGAAGGCCAGACCGGCCAACTGAAAAAGCGTCTCGAGCTGCAACTGCCCCACCTGCACCCCTCGATCCAACTGCCTGAGCAGGACGCCCAGGGTACTTTGGCGCGCTTCGTCAGCGCCTACATCGACCAGGTTCCGGAACTGCTGGAGGCCGCCCATGAGGTCGCCCGCGAGGCCGGGATCGAATCGCAGATCAAACCTGTACTGAAAATCGCCGAAGCCTACTTCCTGCAGCCGCCCAGCGTGATGCAAGGGCATGTGGGCCTGGACTGCCTGCTGGATGAGGCCTACCTGGCGCACCGCCTGGTGGAAGAGGTGAACGACCTGTACATCCGTCACTTCCAGCAACCGTTGATCCCGGTCGACACCACCGTCGCCAACCTGATTGCCCACCAGTTGATTGGCGAGACGTTTGCCAACCAGCTGGATGAAGTGGTGCACCACTCGGTGGATGAAATGTTGAATGATGAAAGCTTCGCGGTGGAATCGGTGGAGGCCTACCGCGAGAAATTGAGCAGCCCGGAAACAGGCGCGGCGTGGAAGCGCTGGCCGTGCCTGTCACGGCAGCTGGGGGTGGAGCTGGGCCAGCCGGCCTGAGGTTCCTGGCCCGGCCTCTTCGCGGGCACGCCCGCTCCCACAGGGAAAGCACATGCCTTGATGACTGTGGATTACCTGTGGGAGCGGGCGTGCCCGCGAAAGGGCCGGCTCATGCAGCAAAGATTCCGGCTCTAGGCCCCAACCCCGGCGGTAGTCCGCATCCGCCCCTCGATCCGCCGCTTCAAGCGCCGCTGCTCGATCAGCAACCGCGACCCATTGGCCGAATTACTGCGACCCCAATCTTCAAGCAGCTCAAGGCACGAGTGGTCGATATAGCTAAGGTTACCCAACGGCACATGCAGCGTGGTCCCCGCCGGCACGCTATCCAGCACCTGGGTCAGCGCCGGCACCTTGAGAAAGGTGGCCGCGCCACTAAGCCGCAATTCCATGTGCCCAGCCTTCTCCAGGCTGACCAGGTTGATCTTCAACCGCGCCGCCTTCAGTGCCAGCTTCAGCAAGGTCAGGGCAAAGCCCAGCAATACGCCAGTCAGCAGGTCGGTAAAGATGATCGCCAGCGCCGTCGCCGCGTAGGTGAACATCGGCATGCGGCCATAGCGGCCCAACCCACGAAACGCCTTGAAATCCACCAGCTTGATCCCGGTAAACACCAGCACACCCGCCAGGCTCGCCACCGGGATCTGCTGCAGCACACTGCTCAGCGCCACCACGAACGCCAGCAGCCACAGGCCATGGAAGATCGCCGAAGCCCGGGTCTGCGCACCCGCCTGCACATTGGCCGAGCTACGCACGATCACCCCAGTCATCGGCAACGCGCCGAGCACCCCGCACAGCATGTTGCCGATGCCCTGGGCCGACAGCTCACGGTCGAAGTCCGAACGCTGGCCGCTGTGCATGCGGTCAACCGCAGCAGCCGACAACAAGGTTTCGGCACTGGCGATGAAGGCCAGGGCAAAAGCGGCGACCAACAGGGTAGGGTCGGCCAGTTGCATCAGGTCACCAGGGCGGATCCAGTCGATGGCTTCGGACAGGTCGGCCGGCACCTGTACGCGGTTCACCGGCAAGGCCAGCCACATGCTGATGGCCGTCATGGCCGACACGCCCAGCAGGGCACCCGGGACGAAGCGCAGCCGCTGCGGCCGCAGGCGCTCCCAGCACCACATGATGGCGATGGTGCCCAGGCCCAGCGCACCGGCCATCCAACCGGAGCCGGCGCTTTCCTGCGGCAGGGCCGCGGCCACGGTCGCCGGGAACTCCAGCAGGTTCTGCATGCCGGATGGTTGCGGCGCGGTGTCGAACATCACATGCACCTGCGACAGCACGATCAGCACGCCAATCCCCGCCAGCATGCCGTACACCACCGCCGGCGCGGTAACCCGGAACCAGCAGCCCAGGCGCAGGCGCCCGGCCAGCAACTGCAGCAAGCCGGCCAGCAGCAGGATCGGCCCGAGCATGGCCATGCCATGCTGGCGTACCAGCTCGAACACCAGTACCGCCAGGCCGGCGGCCGGGCCACTGACCTGCAGCGGCGAACCGGCAAGGAAACCTACGACAATGCCGCCGATAATGCCGGTAATCAGGCCTTTGGCCGGCGGCATGCCCGAGGCGATCGCAATGCCCATGCACAACGGCAAGGCCACCAGGAAGACCACCACCGACGCCAGCAACTCACGCGGCAGGGCCGCTTTCAACTGTGTAATGTTCACCGTGTTTCTCCTTTCTCTGTCACACAGCCATTCCCCTGGCCGTGGGCACGTTTGCCCCTGACGAGCGCGCAGGCGCGGGCCGCCAGCGGGCGTGCCGGCAGGCAGTCAGGGAATTCAAGGCAGCCGAAGGCCGCGCCACACCCCTGCAGGGTGCAGCCGGCTATCAAGGTTCAAGCGGGTGGATGGGTCGCTTAGTAGCGGCCTCTCGGAGTAGCGCAGGGGACCGGCTCGCCAGCAGCCAGGGGCAGGAAGGTATCGCTGGCGGCGTCGTAGGCTTCGATCTTGCTGGTCTCGATGTCGTAGACCCAGCCATGGATGTACAACTCACCGGCTGCCAGGCGCGAAGCCACCGAAGGGTGGGTGCGCAGGTGATGCAGCTGGGCGATGACGTTTTCCTTGGTCAGCACTTGCATGGTTTCGTGTTCGCTGCCGCACGAGCAGTTGTTCTCGACCACGGTGCGGGCCACTTCGGCGTGACGCAACCAGGCGGACACGGTCGGCATCTTGGTCAGCGATTGCGGGTTGAGTACCGCGCGCATGGCGCCACAGTCGGAGTGGCCGCAGACGATGATGTGATGCACTTTCAACGCCAGCACGGCGTACTCGATGGCGCTGGAAACGCCGCCGTTCATCTGGCCATAAGGCGGTACCACGTTACCGACGTTACGGGTCACGAACAGGTCGCCAGGCGAACTCTGGGTGATCAGCTCGGGAACGATGCGCGAGTCGGCGCAGGTGATGAACATGGCACGCGGGGTTTGCGCGGTGGCGAGCTTCTTGAACAGCTCTTGCTGCTCGGGGAAAACGTCATGGTGAAAACGCAGGAAGCCGTCGACGATGTGCTTCAGGGCGGCATCGGCGCTCTCCGCGGGGACCTGCGGTACGACCTTGGATGGGTCCTTGACGGGCATGATTCATCCTCTTGACGGTGTGTAGGTAAATCCATTTTACCGGTGAAAGATTCTGGCTATGCAGGGATTTAGATGACACGCACGGGCCATAGATCACAGTCGGTGAAGACTGATTTCCTACGCTAGCGGGGAAAACTTAACTGAAACTTAATTCGAAGGCTCTAGAACGGGTGTTCCAGATAGAAAAGGCGGGTATTGGATAATAGCAAAAAAACATCAACTGCCAAGAGCCATTACTGCAATTATCAACTTGGATTAGTTGCATTGAGGGCTGGCAATGCGCCCCATGCGGGAACCCGGAACCTGTGGGAGCGGGCGTGCCCGCGAAGGAGGCAACTCGGTACTGGCACCGGCTGCGCCGGTGTTCGCGGGCGCGCCCGCTCCCACAAGGGCCGTGCAATGGGTCCAACATCAGAACAGCGCCATCTGCCCACCCGGCGGGCAAAACGCCGAACAATCCAGCGCCTGCGCTTCTCGCCCCTCGAACTCCAGCCGTTTCATGGCCTTGGCAAAGCGCTGCGCCAGCAACTCGGCAAACACGCCTTCACCGCGCATGCGTGCACCAAACCGGCTGTCATACAGTTCGCCGCCGCGGCTCTGGCGGATCAGGCTCAATACATGCGCCGCCCGCTGCGGGTAATGGTCCTGCAGCCATTGTTCGAACAACGGTGCCACTTCCAGCGGCAGGCGCAACATCATGTAGGCTGCGCTCTGTGCACCTGCCTCCCTCGCCGCCTCCAGCAGCCGCTCCAGTTCACTGTCGTTGATCATCGGAATCATCGGCGAACACAACACGCCCACCGGCACTCCCGCCTCGCGCAACACGCGGATCGCCCGCAAGCGCGCCTTGGGTGACGCCGCACGCGGTTCCAGCACCCGTTTCAAGTCATCGTCCAGCGTGGTCAGGCTGATCATCACCCGCACCAGGCGCTGGCGAGCCATCTCGACCAGCAGGTCGAGGTCGCGCAACACCAGCGACCCCTTGGTGACGATAGTCACCGGGTGGTGAAAACGCAGCAGCACTTCGAGCAGGCGTCGGGTCAGCAGTTGTTCACGTTCGATCGGCTGGTACGGGTCGGTATTGGAACCCAGGTTGATCGGCGCGCACACGTAACCCGGTTTGCTCAGTTGTTGCGCGAGCACCTCGGCGGCGTTGGTCTTGGCAATCAGCTTGGTCTCGAAATCCAGGCCGGGGGAAAGGTCCCAGTAGGCGTGGGAAGGGCGGGCATAGCAGTAAATGCAACCGTGCTCGCAGCCACGGTAAGGGTTGATGGAGCGGTCGAAGGGCAGGTCGGGCGAGGTGTTGCGGCTGATCACCGACTTGGCCGTCTCTACCCGCACCTCGGTGCTCTGGGTTTGCGGCACCTCCTGGTACCAGCCGTCATCCTCCGCCACCGAATGGCTGGGGGCAAAGCGGTTGTGCGGATTGTGCGCCGTGCCACGGCCCTTTTGCGGTGCTGGAGGAATCATGGCCTACCCCGGATACTGTATTCATATACAGTATATTGCCTGCCTGATTCTTTCCAGCACCTCCGGTCAGCGCACGTTCACTTCAGGCCATGCCAACGTAGAAAGGGCAGCTGGCTCGACTGCCGGCCGAGGAACACCTCGATACCTTCACGCAACGGTCGCGATGCCCCTGGGGCAAGCAATGTCTCCTGCAGCGCCCGGCCTGTGGCCCGGTCCAGCAGGCCTTGGGCCTCGAAGCGGGTGAACAGGTCGAAGGCGTGCACGTCTGACCACAGATAGGCGTAATAACCGGCATCGTAGCCGTTTACCAGATGGTCGAAGGCATGCGCCGGGTGCTCGAAATCGGCCAGGGGCCAGTAGCCACAATGCTCACGGGCATCGCCCAGGCGCTGCTCGAGGGACCGGCCATCGTTCGGCATGCCATGCAGGTCCAGGTCGAACAGCGCCATGCTCAGGTCGCGCGCGGTTTCTTCCACACCTTGCTGCCGCAAGCGGCGCAGGCACTCATCGACCCGGGTCCGGGAAAGCTTGCTGCCATCCTGGAGGGGCGAAGAGATCTCCACCAGGTAATCCGCGTCCCAGACCCAACGTTCGAACAGCTTGCCGAACAGCTCCACGCCATCGGTACCGAGTTCGGTGACGTTGGACATCACGTGGTTGGTCGTGCGCACCAGCAAATGGTGCAAGGCATGGCCAAACTCATGGAACAGCTTGCGCAGTGACAGATGGTCCAGCAACGGCTGGCTACCCGGCAGCGCTGCAGGCACGTCGCTGTAGACCACCACCGAGGCCGCCTGGAAGATGCCCTCGGCATCGACCCGGCGGTTGCGAATGTAGGTGGTGAACACCGAGTCAGGTTGCTTGCCGGCATGCTGTACGGCGTCCAGGTACAGGAAACCGATCAAGGCGTTGTCCTGCCACACCTCGAACGGTTGCACGCTGTCATCCCAGGTTGCCAGCGGCTTGGCCAGCAGCGTTACGCCAAACAGTTTTTCCGCCAACTGCTGCAATGCGCTGACCACGGCATTCAGCGGGAAGTGTTCGCGCAAGGCTTCGGTGGAAAGCACCTCGCGCGACGAGGCTTGCAGGTAGGCAATGTCCCAGGGTTGGACATTCCCCAGCCCTTTGGCTGCGGCCTGGCGCTGCATATCTGCACGCCACTGCAGCACGGCCGGCCGCACATGGTCGGCCAGGTCATGAAGAAAGCCGCGCACCTGGGCAACCGAACCTGCGCTCTTCATCTGCAGGCTCTGCTCCAGATGGCTGGCAAAGCCGAGCAGGTGGGCCTTTTCTTCCAGCAGCCTCGCCAGTTGCTCCAGGTGCGAGCGATTATCCTGCCGTTGGCCGAGGCCGACGCCTCGGGTGTTATAAGCCCGGTACACGCGCTCGCGCAGCTGCCTGTTGTCAGCATGTTTGAGCACGGCGTCGGTGGTCACGCTTTCACACGCAATCAACCAACCCGGCTCACCCGCCTCCTGTGCCCTTGTAGCCAGCTCGTCACGGATGCGTTGAGGTACACCGCTCAGTTCGGATTCGTCCGTGATGCTCAGCCCTGGTCGGTTGATGTTGCTGCGAAACGCCTCCCGCGCAGCGCCAATCTGTTTCAGCAGTTCGGCCAGGCGCAGCTTGCCTGCAGGGTCGAGCGATGCACCACTGGAGGCGAACTTGCGCAGATGCCAGCGCAACGTGGCGCGTTTCTGGGCATCCAGCTGCTTGCCGATGTCGCTGTTGGCCAAGCGCTCATACAGGGCCTGCAGTGCGGAATTGGTGAACTTCTGTTCGAACCGCTCCGTGGCCTTGGCGAAGAAGTCGAAAATGGCACCGGCCCAGGCTTCGTCCCGACCAACCAATGGCGAGGCAGCATACAACACCGTCAGAAGCTGACTATCCAGCCCGTCCACCGCCAGCACCATGTCATCCCAGGTGGGCAGTGCCTGCTGGTCGCGGATGATGCGTTCGATGCCTTGCTCGTGCGCCAACAGCACATGGTCGAAGGCAACTTGCATGTTTTGAAGCGTGATCGACGGATAATCGACGGGGATACGGCTATTTTGCAGAAGGGGGTTGTCCATGGTGCAACACCTTGCTCGTAGAGAAGAGCAGGCGAGCTTGCATGGCCAGCGTGCAGCAGGTGGCCTGACTATCTACCACCCGGGCATGCCGGCCCGGGCACGGCGCCCGGGCGGCAGGACGGCTTTATTCAGCCGGTTTCTTCAGCTTCGGGTTGGGGAAGAACTGCACCGTCTGTACCTTGGCCGGCGCGGCTTTCGGCTCCAGATGGTTGACCCGGGTGCCGAGCTCCTTCGGCACCGACAAGCCCTGCTCGTTGAGGGTGTCGGTAAAGCCGCAGGCCACGCACTCGCGGTGCGGTACGCCGTCTTCGTTCCACATCATCAGCTTGTCGGTCTCGCTGCACGCCGGGCATACCGCCCCGGCAATGAAGCGTTTCTTGGTCTTGTTCACGGCTACCTCGCTCATGCTGCAGCGTCCTCGCTCAGACCACTATGGCGCAGCAAGGCATCGATGGAAGGCTCACGGCCACGGAAGTCGACGAACAGCTCCATCGGCTCGCGCGAGCCACCGCGTGCCAGGATAGCCTCGCGGAAGGCACGGCCGGTTTCGGCATTCAGCACGCCTTCTTCCTCGAAGCGCGAGAAGGCGTCGGCCGACAGCACCTCGGCCCACTTGTAGCTGTAGTAGCCTGCCGCATAACCACCAGCGAAGATGTGCGCAAAGCTGTTGGGGAAGCGGTTGTACGCCGGTGGGCGCATGACCGACACCTCGTCGCGCACGCCTTCGAGCACCTGCAGCACGCTGCGGCCGTCGCCATGGGTGGCATGCAGCTCAAAGTCGAACAGCGAGAACTCCAGCTGGCGCACCATCATCATGCCCGACTGGAAGTTTTTCGCCGCCAGCATCTTGTCCAGCAGGTCCTGGGGCAGTGGGGCACCGGTTTCGTAGTGGGCGGAGATCAGTGCCAGGCCTTCCGGCTCCCAGCACCAGTTTTCCATGAACTGGCTCGGCAGTTCGACCGCGTCCCAGGCCACGCCGTTGATGCCGGATACACCGGCATGCTCGATGCGGGTCAGCATGTGGTGCAGGCCGTGGCCGAACTCGTGGAACAAGGTGGTGACTTCATCGTGGGTCAACAGCGCCGGCTTGCCGGGCGCGGCCGGGGTGAAGTTGCACACCAGGTTGGCCACCGGGCTCTGCAACTGGCCAGCGGCTGTGCGGCGACGGTCACGCGCGCCATCCATCCAGGCGCCGCCACGCTTGTTGGCGCGGGCGTAGAGGTCGAAGAAGAAGCGGCCGACGTGCTGGCCGTTTTCCTTGATCTCGAACAGGCGCACATCCGGGTGCCAGCTGTCGAAGCCCTTGAGTTCGGCGATCTCGATGCCGTACAGGCGCTGCACGATGCTGAACAGGCCACCCAGCACCTTGTCGATCGGGAAGTAGGCGCGCAGGGCCTCCTGCGACACGCTGTAACGTTGTTCGCGCAGCTTCTCGCCGAAATAGCCGGCGTCCCAGCTGGCCAGCTCAGGGCAGCCCTGCTCGGCGGCGTAGGCCTTGAGCTGCTCCAGGTCCTGGGCGGCGAACGGCTTGGAACGCTTGGCCAGGTCACGCAGGAAGCTCAGCACCTGGTCGCTGGACTCGGCCATCTTGGTGGCCAGGCTCAGCTCGGCGTAGTTCTTGTAGCCCAGCAGTTCGGCCAGCTCCTGGCGCAGGCCGAGGATTTCCTGCATCACCGGGCCGTTGTCGAACTGGCCGGCATTCGGGCCCTGGTCCGAGGCGCGGGTGCAGTAGGCGGCGTACAGCTCTTCGCGCAGGGCGCGGTCGCTGGCGTAGGTCATCACCGCGTAGTAGCTGGGGAATTCCAGGGTGATCAGCCAGCCGTCGAGGCCCTTGGCCTGGGCGGCGGCGGCCATCTGCGCCTTGGCCGAGTCGGTCAGGCCGGCCAGCGCGGCTTCGTCGGTAACGTGCTTGGTCCAGGCCTGGGTGGCGTCGAGCAGCTGGTTGGAGAAACGGCTGCCCAGCTCGCTGAGCTTGCTCTGCACTTCGGCGTAGCGTTGCTGTTTATCCGCCGGCAGGTCGATACCCGACAGGCGGAAGTCACGCAGGGCGTGCTGGAGGATAGTCTTTTGCGCCACGTCGAAACCGGCGGCCTCGGGGCTGTCGATCAGCGCCTGGTAGGCTTCGAACAGCGCACGGTTCTGGCCCAGTTCGGTAGAGTAGGCGCTCAGCGCTGGCAGGCACGACTCGTAGGCTTCGCGCAGCTGCGCGCTGTTGCACACCGCATTGAGGTGGCTGACCGGGCTCCAGGCGGCGCCCAGGCGGTCGTTCAGCTCGTCCATGGCCAGCACCAGGCCAGCCCAGGTAGGGTTCTTGCCCTGCTTTTCGAGGATCTCGGCAATGGCTTTACGGTTGTCGGCCAGGATCGCTTCGATTGCCGGCAATACGTGTTCGGCACGGATTTGCGAGAAGGGCGGCAGATCGTAGGACTGCAGAAGCGGGTTGTTCGCACTCACGGTTTGGATACCTTGGCAGAAGAAACACTGCCCCATCTTAATTACAATCGACGCCGACCGCAGCAGGCAGCCTGCCTATCGGCACAGATGAGAGACGCTATCATGGCTATCCGAAGCTTCCAGCAACACACTCCGAAAGTTGGGCCCAGGGCCTTCGTCGACCGATCGGCGGTAGTGCTGGGCGATGTGGAAATCGGTGAAGACAGCTCCGTCTGGCCGTTGACCGTGATACGCGGCGACATGCACCGCATCCGCATTGGCGCGCGTACCAGCGTGCAGGACGGCAGCGTGCTGCACATCACCCATGCCGGCCCGTTCAACCCGGACGGCTTCCCGCTGATCATCGGTGACGAAGTGACCATCGGCCACAAGGTCATGCTGCATGGCTGCACCCTGGGCAACCGCATCCTGGTCGGCATGGGCAGCACCATCATGGACGGCGCCATCGTCGAGGACGAAGTGATCATCGGCGCCGGCAGCCTGGTACCACCGGGCAAGCGCCTGGTCAGTGGCTACCTGTACATGGGCAGCCCGGTGAAACAGGCCAGACTGCTGAACGACCAGGAACACGCATTTTTTGCCTACAGCGCCAGTAACTACGTGAAGCTCAAGGACCAGCACCTGGCCGAAGGCTACGATCAACCGGAATAACCCCTTCGCGGGCGCGCCCGCTCCCACAGGTCTAGCGAAGCCTTCAAGGCCAGTGCCGTACCTGTGGGAGCGGGCAAGCCCGCGAAGAAGGCCACGCAGCACTCAAGTGGAACCCGCAAATGCACCAGCAAAACATCCTCTTCGACCTCGACGGCACCCTGACCGACCCGCGCCAGGGCATCACCCGCTCGATCCAGT
The DNA here is from genome assembly GCF_002113245.1 of Pseudomonas sp. B13(2017). Classification (NCBI taxonomy): domain Bacteria; kingdom Pseudomonadati; phylum Pseudomonadota; class Gammaproteobacteria; order Pseudomonadales; family Pseudomonadaceae; genus Pseudomonas; species Pseudomonas sp. B13(2017). Next base: position 625,980 of record NZ_NEJX01000001.1, on the reverse strand, counting down.
ATGCCCTGGCCAAACTGGGCATCGACGAGCCGGACCTCACCCGCCTCGAGCACTTCATCGGCCCACCCCTGCTGCAGGCCTTCATGCAGTTCTACAGCTTCGACGAAGCCAAGGCCTGGGATGCGGTGAACTTCTATCGGGAACGCTTCAGCGTCACCGGCCTGTACGAAAACCTGGTGTTCGAAGGTGTGCCGGAGCTGCTCGAGGCCCTGAACGGCCAGGGCCGCACGCTGTACATCGCCACCTCCAAGCCGTGGAAGTTCGCCCGTGAAATCGCCCGGCACTTCGCCTTCGACCACCACTTCAAGGTGATCTACGGCAGTGAGCTGGATGGCACGCGCACCAACAAGGTCGAGCTGATTCGCCACCTGCTTGATGAAGAAGGGCTGGACCCGGCGCAGACGCTGATGATCGGCGACCGCAAGCATGACTTGATCGGTGCACGCAGCAATGGCTTGCAGGCGGTGGCGGTAGGGTACGGGTTTGGTAGCCAGGAAGAACTGGTGGCGGAAGAGCCGGCCTACCACTTTGCTACCTTGGCCGAGATGCATCAGGCTTTCCTCAAGGCTTGATGGCCCTGGGGGCTACTTTGCAGCCCATCGCGACACAAGGCCGCTCCTACAGGCGATCGCGTATCTTCTGTAGGAGCGGCCTTGCGTCGCGATGGGCCGCAAAGCGGCCCCAAATTCTCACAGGTTCACCATCAACCGCTGCAACGCCACTTTCCTCTCTTCAATCGGCAACCGCCCCAGTTGCTCGACCCGCTGATAAAACCGCGCCCAGTCGCCACCCACCTCACGGAACACCGCCGCAAACGCCGGTACCCACTGGTCATACAGCCCGAACGGCAGCAACTTGGCATTGCTCATCGGCCCATACATCCAGGCGTCATAGCGCTTGTCACCACCCCACTGGGCATCACGCACCTGCCGGTATTCCCGCCTAAGCCGCTCGAACTCCGCCTGCTTGGCCGCCCGCTTCTGCACATCATCCAGAGGCCCGGCATAAATCGCCTGCAACCGCTCGCGGCTGGCCAGCACCAACCGGATGAACTGCTCACGCTGCTGCCCCTGCTCCCCGCCAGAGGCAGCCATGCCCCGCGCCACGCGCCATTGCCGCGTGCCTTCCTGCTCGACGAAGGAAGCAAACGACTCGTTGAACTCGGTGTCGTCCTGCACATAGAAGCGCTGGTGGGCCAGCTCATGGAAGATCAGCGTGGCCAGGCGCTCGTCGCTCCAACCCACCATCGACGACAGGATCGGGTCGTCGAACCAGCCCAGGGTCGAATAGGCCTCCACGCCGCCCACGTATACATCCATGCCGTCCTGGCGCATCAACGCCGCCGCCCCACGCGCCGCGCCTTGCTGGTAATAGCCGCGATAGGCCACACACCCTGCGATCGGGAAGCAGTGCGTCACTGGCTGCAACGACAGCTCGGGGGTGGCGAACACATTCCATACCACGTAAGGCCGGCCAAGGTCGGCGTACACCCGGTAGCTGCGGTTGTCCGGCAGCTTCAGCTGCTGGCTGGCAAATGCCCGTGCCTGCTTGGCGTGTTCCAGGCGCGCGCGCAATTGCGCTGAAGTGGCCGGGTTGGCCACTACCTGATCCACCGGCTGCCGTGCGCGTAGCAGCTGCCACTGGCCCTCGGCCAACTGCCCATAGTAGGCGGCGCTGCTGCAACCGTTCAGCAGGAGCACCGCCAGCAGGGGAACCAAACGGGTGAAAACAAGGTCGAGTGGCCCAGGGCCTGAGCGCTGCATAAGAATAAGTCGAAGCATCCGGGACTGTCTGACTCGCTCAAGGCCGATTCACTCCAAGACTATCTCGCCAAGGGGGAGTTTCGCCATGCGTGCACTGTTGGTCACCGGCTCACTGTTGCTGATATCCGCCTGTTCGACCTTGCCAGACCCGGACCCGAACCAGGCCTGGATCGACCTCACGCCCTACGACAACACCTCGCTGCACGCCGTGCAGGTAGATGAGCGCGACTGGGCCGACAGCCGTTACTTCGAAGTACAGCCCGGCAGCCACGAGCTGACCGTGCGCTACCAGTTTCCGGTTACCCCCAGCAATATCGGCCCGGTCGAGGAGCCGTTGTGGCGGGATTGCCAGGTCAAGCTGACCTTCAAGGATTTCAGTGCCGGCCAGCGCTACCAGCTGCAGGCTGGCAGCATCGGTTTCCGCCCCTGGATCAAACTCTACGACCATCAGCAAAAACTGGTTGGCCAGGGCTTGCCTGCAGGCTGCCAGCGCACCTGAAACGCACAAACGGCGCTATGCTTGTAGCCTATGAATCGCAAGTGGGAGTCTTGCCATGCGCCAGCCCATGATGCTGATCGCCCTCAGTGCACTGGGGGCTTGCGCCAGCCCCTTGCCGCCCGTCGACCCCAAGCAGGCCTGGGTCGACCTGTACACCATGACTCCCGGCAGGGTGATCATGGCCGACCGCCTCGACGGCAAGCGCCTGGAGGATGGCCGCTACTTCCAGGTGACGCCAGGCAAGCACGAACTGGTAGTGCGCTTCGATTACGAGATATATGGGGGCGGCCTCATGACCCAGCCCAGGGACCGTACCTGCTACCTGACCGTGCGCTTTGACAACTTCAAGGCCGGTGAACGCTATCGCCTGGAGGCACGGGCGCCGGTGATGGAACCGCAGGTGCTGCTGTATGACGGCAGCCGCAAGGTGGTGGTGAACGAGCCTAGCGAGGTGTTCTGCATTCCTTGACCTGGGGCTGCATTGCTCCTACGGAGATACGCGATCCCTGTAGGAGCGGCCTTGTGTCGCGATAGGGCCGCAAAGCGGCCCCCAAAATCCTGAACCTACCGATCATTCTTCTGATAAATGATCTTCTTGGTCCCACCATCGCAAGTCCCGACGACCATGTTCTGGTCCTTGACCTCGCTGTTGGGCACGATCTCCAGGGTATAGGACGAAACACCCTGGGCCTGGATCTTGGCCTCGATCTCGGCTTTGAGCTCCTCGCACGGCTTGACCGCCGCCAACGCAGATGTGGCGACCAGGGAAGCCAACACGGTGATTGCTACGCGAATCATGAAACGGCTCCTGAAAGGGCAGCGTGCTGCCGACGCTGTTTAGACTACAACAAACCGCCCTCATTGCACTGCTTCAACCCACCAGCGCCGCATCCAGGCTGATCTTCGCGTTCAGCACCTTGGACACCGGGCACCCGGCCTTGGCCTTGTCGGCGATCTGCAAGAACTGCGCTTCACTCGCCCCAGGCACCTTGGCCCTGAGCACCAGATGCACCGCCGTAATGGCAAAGCCATCAGCTTGCTTGTCGAGTGTCACTTCGGCAGCGGTGTCGATCCTGTCCGGGGTGAACCCCGCTTCGCCCAGCATCATCGACAGTGCCATCGAGAAGCAGCCGGCGTGCGCCGCGCCGATCAGCTCCTCCGGGTTGGTCCCGGGCGAGCCCTCGAAACGGGTATTGAAGCCGTAGGGGTTCTGCTTTAGCGCGCCGCTTTCGGTAGAAAGCAGGCCTTTGCCGTCCTTCAGGCCACCTTGCCAGATCGCCGATGCTGTCTTTTTCATGATGCCTCCTGGTCTCGGGTTACATGCTTATGGCTTCAGAGGTCAGCCGCCTACGGCAAGTTCAGAGCAATCGCACGGCAAGCATTGAATCCGTCGAATGTGCCCATACAGAGTTGAAAAGGCCTGTGGCCAAATACCTTTGCGGAGGCTCCATGACGCAGCTGCGTGACCTGAAGATTTCCACCCTCGACCTGGTGCCAGTACGCGCCGACGCCGGCCCGGCGCAGTCGCTGCGCAACTCGCTGGACCTGGCGCAGCACGTCGAGCGCTTTGGCTACAACCGCTTCTGGGTGGCCGAGCACCACAACATGGACGGCATCGCCAGTTCGGCGACTTCGGTGCTGATCGGCTACCTGGCGGGGGGTACCTCGAGCATTCGCGTGGGCTCTGGCGGGGTCATGCTGCCCAACCATGCGCCGCTGGTGATCGCCGAGCAGTTCGGCACCCTGGCCAGCCTGTACCCGGGGCGCATCGACCTGGGGTTGGGCCGCGCGCCGGGTTCCGACCAGATGACCGCCTACGCCCTGCGCCGCGACCGCGCCGGCGGCCCGGATGACTTCCCGGACGATGTCGAGGAACTGTCACGCTACCTCGGCCCGCGTACCGATGATCAAAAAGTGATCGCCGTACCAGGGCACGACACCGACGTACCGATGTGGCTGCTCGGCTCCAGCCTGTTCAGCGCTCAACTGGCCGGCATGCGCGGCATGCCCTACGCCTTCGCCTCGCACTTTGCGCCGCGCTACATGCACGAGGCGATCCGCGTGTACCGCAACCACTTCAAGCCCTCGACCACATTGGACAAGCCGTATGTGATGCTGGGCATCCCCATGGTGGTGGCGGAAACCGACGAAAAGGCCGAGTACCTGGCCACGTCGGTGTACCAGCGCATCCTCGCGCTGATTCGTGGGCAGAGCCTGATGCAGAAGCCGCCGGTGGAAAGCATGGACGGGTTGTGGCTACCCCATGAACGGGATGCGGTGGGCAGCTTCCTCGGCCTGGCGATGATCGGCAGCCCGCAGAAGGTGCGGGCCAAGGTGGAAGTGCTGCTGGAGCAGACCGGGGCGGATGAGCTGATCTTCACCTGTGATTTGTATGAGCATGCGGACCGTATTCGGTCCTATGAACTGATGGCGCAGGCTCTCAAGACCGCGTGATCTTCTTCGCGGGTAAACCCGCTCCCACAGGTACAGCGTCGCTCTCAGGCCCTGTGATATCCCTGTGGGAGCGGGCGAGCCCGCGAAGAAGCCAGCACATTAGCCGCGCCGGTACACAATCTCCTTGGTACCAGCCTCGCAGCTGCCAATCACCTTGCCGGCCGGGTCGCCCTTGTCGACGATCTCCAGCTTGTAGCCGGTAACACCCTTGGCATCCAGCTTGGCCGCAATCTCTGCCTTGAGCTCCTCGCACGGCTTGCCCGCCGCCAGCGCACCACCGGCCAGGGTCATCAGGCCCAGCGCCAGAATCAGTTTGTTCATCACTCGCTTTCCTTGTGCAGATGAAATCAGAAAGGGCGCCCGCCAAGGCGCCCCCTCCCTAAATACCCCATCATGCCGGGCTCATCCAGCCCGGCAGTGTTTCAGCTATTGGCGATACGGAAGCCGACCTTCAGCGTGACCTGGAAGTGCGCCGCCTTGTTGTCACGGATATGGCCACGGGTATCTATCACTTCGAACCACTCCAGGTGCTTGATGCTCTTGCCGGCTTCGGCCAGGGCATTGTTGATCGCCTCTTCGATGCTGGTGGTCGAAGACCCCACCAGTTCGATCTTCTTGTAGGTGTGATGATCGGTCATGAGCGCTCTCCTCGGATGATGGTGAGATTGAGCCTAGCAGCGCAGGCCTGGTTTACCTGCGAGCGGTCACCATTGGCGAAAGTTCGATCGCACTTTCCTGCGGGCCCAGGGTCGCAATCCTTACAGTCCATACTGCAAAGGAGAGTCAACATGCACCGCAATTCGCTGCGTAGAACGTCCCTGGAAAGCATGGAAGCGGAGATCGAGAGCCTTCTGAAAAGCCTGGAAAACCTCAAGCATGATGCGTCGGAGGAGTCCCAGAAATCGGTGAAGGCAATCCGCAGCAACGCCGAGAGTGCCCTGCGCCATTCGCGCCACCTGTTGAGCGATGCCTACGAGGAAGTGAAGCACCGCACCCGCCAGACCGGCATCGCCACCCGCGACTATGCCCAGGAACACCCGTACACCACCGCCGGCGTCGCCATTGGCGCGCTAGGCCTGCTGGCGGCGTACCTGATGTGCAAACGCAACTAAGCGCCCTGTCGCGCCAGTTCTGCCCTTAGCCACTGCGCCAACTGCTCGGCGCGCCCGTCCGCGGCGCGCCTGGGCACCCACAGCGCCAATGCCGCAGGGGTAGGTGAAAAGCCCCACGGCGCACTCAAACGGCCCGCCCGCAGGTCATCAGCGACCAGCGGCTGCGGCGCAATCGCCACACCCAACCCGGCCACCGCAGCTTCCAGCAGGTAATACAGGTGCTCGAAAGCCTGGCCATAGTGCAGGGTCGCCGGCTCCAACCCCTGTTCCAGCGCCCAGGTCGGCCAAGCCTGCGGGCGCGAGGTGGTGTGCAGCAAGGCTTCGCCCAGCAAGGCCTTGGCCGGCGCGCCCTGCAAGCGCTCGAAACCGGCGAAATGCGGGCTGAGCACCGGCCCGATGCGCTCCTCGGCCAGCACATGCACCTGCATGTCCGCCGGCCATGGCGGCTCGGCATACACCAGCAGCGCATCCAGCCCTGGCCGCCGCGGGTCCAGATCGCCTTCACCGGCCGACAGGTGCAGGCGCAGCTCAGGCAAATCCGCCTGCAACCGCCCCAACCGCGGGATGAACCAGCGCGCCAGCAGGCTGCCCGAGCAGCCCAGCACAAACGGCGCCTCGCTGACATCGTGGCTGAGCTCGGCGCACACGCTGCGCAGGCGGTCGAAGGCTTCGCTACTGGCATCGCGCAGACGTACGCCGGCATCTGTGAGTTTGATGCCACGCCCGTCCTTCATGAACAGCGCTACGCCCAGGTGCTCTTCAAGTACCTTGATCTGCCGGCTGACGGCGCCATGGGTGACGTGCAGCGCTTCGGCCGCCTGGCTGACGCTGTTGAGCCGTGCGGTAGCCTCGAAGGCCCGCAGGGCGTTTAGGGGAGGGAGGTCGTGGGCCATACCTGTGAGTTTTTCTGACAAGTTTGCGCAATCTTATCGGTTTTCAGCCGGGCTTGCCGTGGTTAGAGTAAAGCCCATCACTCATTCATTACGCCCTGGAGCGCCCCATGACCCAGTCCCAATACCGCCCCGGCCCCGACGCCAACGGCCTGTTCGGCTCGTTCGGCGGCCGCTACGTGGCCGAAACCCTGATGCCACTGGTGCTGGACCTGGCCCGCGAATACGAAGCGGCCAAGGCAGACCCCAAGTTCCTCGAAGAGCTGGCCTACTTCCAGCGCGACTACATCGGCCGCCCCAACCCGCTGTACTTCGCCGAGCGCCTGACCGAGCACTGCGGCGGCGCGAAGATCTTCTTCAAGCGTGAAGAACTCAACCACACCGGCGCGCACAAGGTGAACAACTGCATTGGCCAGGTGCTGCTGGCCAAGCGCATGGGCAAGAAGCGCCTGATCGCCGAAACCGGCGCCGGCATGCACGGCGTGGCCACCGCCACCGTCGCTGCCCGCTTCGGCCTGCCTTGCGTGATCTACATGGGCGCCACCGACATCGAGCGCCAGCAGGCCAACGTGTTCCGCATGAAGCTGCTGGGCGCCGAGATCGTCCCGGTCACCGCCGGCACCGGCACCCTGAAGGACGCCATGAACGAGGCTCTGCGCGACTGGGTCACCAACGTCGAAGACACCTTCTACCTGATCGGCACCGTGGCCGGCCCGCACCCGTACCCGGCCATGGTCCGCGACTTCCAGTCGATCATCGGCAAGGAAACCCGCGCCCAGCTGCAAGAGAAGGAAGGCCGCCTGCCAGACAGCCTGGTTGCCTGCGTCGGTGGCGGCTCCAACGCCATGGGCCTGTTCCATGAGTTCCTCGAAGAGCCAAGCGTGCAGATCATCGGCGTCGAAGCCGGTGGCCATGGCGTGCACACCGACAAACACGCCGCCAGCCTGAACGGCGGGGTACCGGGCGTGCTGCACGGCAACCGCACCTACCTGCTGCAGGACGAAGACGGCCAGATCACCGACGCCCACTCGATTTCCGCCGGCCTGGACTACCCGGGCATCGGCCCGGAGCACGCTTACCTTCACGAAGTGAAGCGTGTCGAGTACGTCAGCATCACCGACGACGAAGCGCTGGATGCGTTCCACGCCACCTGCCGCCTGGAAGGCATCATCCCGGCCCTGGAAAGCTCCCACGCCCTGGCCGAAGCGATCAAGCGCGCACCGAAGCTGCCCAAGGACCACCTGATGGTCGTGTGCCTGTCGGGCCGCGGCGACAAAGACATGCAAACCGTCATGAACCACATGGCCGCCCAGGAGAAACAGGCATGAGCCGTCTTGAACAACGCTTCGCCGAGCTGAAGGCCGAAGGCCGCTCGGCACTGGTCACCTTCGTCACCGCGGGCGACCCGGGCTATGACGCCTCGCTGCAGATCCTCAAGGGCCTGCCGGCAGCCGGTGCCGACGTGATCGAGCTGGGCATGCCGTTCACCGACCCGATGGCCGACGGCGTGGCCATCCAGCTGGCCACCCTGCGTGCCCTGGAAGCCGGCCAGACCCTGGCCAAGACCCTGCAGATGGTTCGCGAATTCCGTGTGGATAACCAGGCCACACCGATCGTACTGATGGGTTACTACAACCCGATCCACCGCTTTGGCGTGGAGAAGTTCGTGGCCGAAGCCAAGCAAGCGGGTGTCGATGGCCTGATCATCGTCGACCTGCCGCCAGAGCACGACGCCGAACTGGCGACCCCGGCCCAGGCTGCGGGTATCGACTTCATCCGCCTGACCACCCCGACCACAGACGACGCGCGCCTGCCGCGCGTGCTGGAGCGCAGCTCCGGGTTCGTCTACTACGTGTCGGTGGCCGGTGTGACCGGCGCCGGCTCGGCGACCACCGAGCACGTGACCGAAGCCATTGCCCGCCTGCGTCGGCATACCGATCTGCCGATCAGCGTTGGTTTCGGCATTCGTACGCCGGAGCAGGCTGCGGCCATTGCCCGCCTGTCGGACGGCGTGGTGGTGGGCTCGGCACTGGTCGACAAGATTGCCCAGGCCAAGAGTGCCGAGCAGGCAGTCAACGATGTATTGAGCCTGTGCTCGGCACTGGCTGAAGGGGTGCGCGGCGCCCGGCGCTGAACCGCGTCGCCTTCATCGCCGGCAAGCCAGCTCCCACAGGTACAGCGCCGCCCTCAGGCCCTGTGATATCCCTGTGGGAGCTGGCTTGCCGGCGATGAGGCCAGTACAGACCATGAAGATCTAACCCCCGAAAATCGACAGATCCAGCGGCCGCACCGCCCCCATCCAGATCGCATGGTCACGGTGGTCCGCCAGTTCATCACCGGTCAGCGGGTGCATGAACACCACCAACCCCTTCCGATACAGCGCCAACCACGGCAGCACCACCCCCACAAACTCCGGCTCGAAGGCCAGCTGGCAGCTCCAGTCCGGGTGCGGCCCCACCGGTTTCTGGTGCATGCGCCCCATGGTCACGGGAAACAGCCGCGCCGCCTCCTCGCACAGTTCACGGGCCTGGTCCATGGTCGCTGCGTCGTAGTAAACGTGGGCGTGGTAACCCTTGATCCTCTGCACGATAACTCCTGATTGCGGTCCAACCATCACCACCTGCAAAGGGAGTGATGCAGTGAAAAACGCCGAAACCCCAGTGTTCAAACTGGTCCTGTTCGGGCCTGAAAGCAGCCTGGGCAACGCCCTGATGGTAGAGCTGCTGTCGCGCCAGCACGAAGTCACCGCCGTGGTCGACGACCTCAACCGCCACGCGCCGCGCCCCGGCCTGCATTTCAAGATAGGCGGGCTGGGCGATGCCGACCAGGCGGAGCAGGGCGCGGCAGGCGGGTCGGCAGTAATTGCCCTGTTGTCTACGCTGGCGCCGGGCGATCTGCCCGGGCAAGCCCGCATGAGCGAGGCGCTGGTGGCGGGGCTGAAGCGTACGACTATACGCCGGCTGCTGCTGGTGGGCGATTTCGATGTGCTGGATGAGCCGGGCAAGTACAGCGAGGCGGAGCGGGAGTGTGTGGACCAGGTGGTGGACGGGTTACAGCGCAGTGCGTTGCACTGGACGCTGATCAATGCCCCGCAGGAACTGGCCGGGTTGGGGATGGAGCATTTTCGCAGCACCGAAGGTACGCTGGAGCCGGGGTTGGCCGAGCCGTTGCGGCACCTGGCCAGGGTCGCGGCAGGGATGGTGGATATGCTGGAGCTGGATTTGCACCGGGGCGAGCATCTGAACTTCGTGGTCTAGATTGCCGGGGCTGCTGTGCAGCCCATCGCCGGCAAGCCAGCTCCCACAGGGACGGCGCCATGCCCCAGGCTTGTACAGCACCTGTGGGAGCTGGCTTGCCGGCGATGGGCCGCAAAGCGGCCCCGGGGATGTCACAGGCTGCGCTCGCGCTCCAGCCAATCCACAAACCGCTCGATCAACGCCCCACGCCGCTTGCGTGGTGGCAGCACCGCGTAATACCCACGCGCCGAGCGCAAACTCCCCTCCAACGGCCGGCACAGCAACCCCTGCTCCACCAGCCCATCCACCAGGTGCCCCCAGCCAATCGCCACCCCTTGCCCGGCAATCGCCGCCTGGATCAACAACGTATAGTTATCAAACCGCAACTGCCCGGCCGGCGGCGGGCTGGCCACACCAAACCCGCGAAACACCCCCGCCCAGTCAAACCAACGGCTAGCCTGCTCGCCCTTCAAGTGCAGCAAGGGCAATCGTTGCAAAGCCACGGCTGACAAGGGTTTGCCATGAATCAGCCGGGGGCTGCACACAGGGAAAACCTCCTCATCGAAGAGCCAGCGGCTCTCGCCCTGGTGAAAACGCCCGTCGCCAAACAGCACCGCCACATCGATGTCCGGTCGCAACATGCCCTGACTGCGCTCACCGGTCACCAGGCTCACGTCCACCTGTGGATAAGCCTCGTGAAAACGCTGCAGCCGTGGCATCAGCCAGAACGCCGCAAAGGCGAAGTCGGTAGCCACCTGCAGCACTTCGCGCTGGCCGCGCCCACTGGCCTGGGCGATGCCGTCCTCCATGGCCTGCAGGCCCTGATGCACCTGTTCGAACAGCACCTGGCCAGCCTCGGTCAGCTCGATACCCCGGTAAATGCGGTCGAACAGGCGCGTGCCCAACTGTGCCTCCAGCCGTTTTACTTGCTGGCTCACCGCTGGCTGCGTGGTACCCAGCTCCAGCGCCGCGGCGGTAAAGCCGCGCAACCGTGCGGCGGCCTCGAACACGCGCAAGGTATCCAGCGACAGCTCGGCAAGGTGGTCAAACATAAGCGTGGCTAATCCCAGTCATTGCCCACCGTGGGCTTTACCCATGTTATCCAAAGTCGCATCTTGATAGGCAAGCGGTTCGCATAACCCTCAACGATGGAAGCCACCATGACGCGCCCGAATATCCTGTTCATCATGGCCGACCAGATGGCCGCGCCCTTGCTGCCGATCTACGCCTCTTCGCCGATCCAGATGCCGCACCTGAGCCGCCTTGCCGAACAGGCGGTGGTGTTCGACTCGGCTTACTGCAACAGCCCGTTGTGCGCGCCGTCGCGCTTTACCCTGGTCAGCGGCCAGTTGCCCAGTCGCATCGGCGCCTACGACAACGCCGCCGACTTCCCCGCCGATGTGCCGACCTACGCCCACTATCTGCGCCGCCTTGGCTACCGCACCGCGCTGTCGGGCAAGATGCACTTCTGCGGCCCGGACCAACTGCATGGCTACGAAGAACGCCTGACCAGCGACATCTACCCCGCCGACTACGGCTGGGCGGTGAACTGGGATGAGCCGGACGTGCGCCCGAGCTGGTATCACAACATGTCCTCGGTACTGCAGGCCGGCCCGTGCGTGCGCACCAACCAGCTGGATTTCGACGAGGAGGTGGTGTTCAAGGCGCGCCAGTACCTGTACGACCATGTGCGCGAAAACGATGGTCGACCGTTCTGCCTGACCGTGTCGATGACCCACCCGCACGACCCCTACACCATCCCCCGGCGCTATTGGGATCGCTACGAGGGTGTGGATATCCCCATGCCCCGCGCCGAATTCGACCAGGCAGAACTCGACCCGCACTCACAGCGCCTGCTGAAGGTCTACGACCTGTGGAACAAGCCGCTGCCTGTGGACAAGATCCGTGACGCCCGCCGTGCCTACTTCGGCGCCTGCAGCTACATCGATGACAATATCGGCCTGCTGCTGCAGACCCTGGAGGAATGCAACCTGGCCGACGACACCCTGATCGTGTTCTCCGGCGACCACGGCGACATGCTTGGCGAGCGTGGCCTCTGGTACAAGATGCACTGGTTCGAGATGTCGGCGCGGGTGCCGCTGCTGGTGCACGCGCCGAAGCACTTCGCGCCAGCCAGGGTCAGCGCCTCGGTGTCCACCTGCGACCTGCTGCCGACCCTGGTCGAGCTGGCCGGAGGTGCTGTGGATAACCACCTGCACCTGGATGGCCGCTCGCTGGTCGGCCACCTGCAAGGGCAGGGCGGCCATGACGAAGTGATCGGCGAATACATGGCCGAAGGCACCGTCGGCCCGCTGATGATGATCCGCCGCGGGCCGCACAAGTTCGTGTACAGCGAAGACGACCCATGCCTACTCTATGACCTGAGCCGCGACCCGCACGAGCGGGAGAACCTCACCGGCAGCCCGGAACACCAGGCGCTGCTGCAGGCATTTGTCGATGAAGCACAGCAACGTTGGGATATCCCCAGCCTGCGCCAGCAGGTTCTTGCCAGCCAGCGGCGCCGCCGCCTGGTGGCCGAGGCGCTGGCCATCGGCAAGCTGAAAAGCTGGGACCACCAACCGCTGGTGGACGCCAGCCAACAGTACATGCGCAACCACATCGATCTCGACGACCTCGAGCGCAAGGCACGTTATCCACAGCCCGCCCCCCTGGATTGAGAAGAGAGGCCGCCATGCACAAGTTCTCCGCCGCCGTGTTCGCCCTGGCCCTGAGCCTGGGTACCGCCACGGCCCACGCCGCCGACAGCGACGCGCAATGCACCACCGTGAAGATGGCCGACCCCGGCTGGAGCGACATCGCCACGACCAACGCCTTGGCCCGCCTGCTTCTGGAAAGCCTGGGTTACCAGGTGAAAATCGACAGCCTGGCCGTGCCGATCATCTACGGCGGCCTCAAGGATGGCCGCGTCGATGCCTTCCTCGGCAACTGGATGCCGGCACAGCAGGGCTTTCATGACAAGTTCATCGCCAACGGCGATGTGCAGCAGCTTTCACGCAACCTGGAAGGAACCGAGTTCACCCTGGCAGTGCCCGACTATGTGTGGAATGCCGGGGTGAAGGATTTTGCCGACTTGCAGAAACACGCCGACCAGTTCGACAAGAAGCTGTACGGGATCGGTTCCGGGGCACCGGCCAACCTGTCGTTGAAGGAAATCATCGACAAGAATGAATTCAACCTCGGCCAGTGGAAGCTGGTGGAGTCCAGCGAGCAGGCGATGCTGGCGCAGGTCGACCGGGCGGTGAAGAAACAGCAGTTCATCACCTTCCTCGGCTGGACCCCGCACCCGATGAACGTGAAGCTGAAGATGCATTACCTGAGCGGCGGGGAGAAGTGGTTTGGCAGCAAGGGCGAGGTGTATACCCTGACCCGCAAGGGTTATCCACAAGCCTGCCCGAATGCGGCCAAGCTGCTGGGCAACCTGAAGTTCACGCTGGACATGGAAAACACCATCATGGCCGAAGTTGTGGACAAGAAGATCAGCTTCGATGATGCGGCCAAGGCTTGGCTGAAGGCGCACCCCGAGTTGCTGGAAGGGTGGTTGGCCGGGGTGACGACCAAGGCCGATGGCAATGCGCTGGAGGCCGTCAAAGCCAAACTGTAACCTCACAAGCAAACCTCTATCCCTGTGGGAGCGGGCATGCCCGCGAACACCGGCGAAGCCGGTGCCATCCACCGCGGCGGCTTCTTCGCGGGCGCGCCCGCTCCCACAGGAATTGGCGAAACAGTAAGGAATGTGGATAACCCATGCATCGCCTCACTCACCTGCTGCCCTTCCTCTCCTGGCTCCCCCGCCAATCGGGCCGCAGCCTGCGCCAGGACCTGCTGGTGGGCCTGAGCGGTGCAATCCTCGCCCTGCCGCAATCCATCGCCTATGCCCTGATCGCCGGCCTGCCGGCCGAGTACGGACTGTACGCCGCCATCGTGCCAGTGCTGATCGCCTGCCTGTGGGGCTCGTCCTGGCACCTGATCTGTGGCCCGACGGCTGCCATCTCCATCGTCCTCTACGCCAGCATCAGCCCGCTGGCCGTGACAGGCAGCGCCGACTACGTCACCTTGGTGCTGCTGCTGACCTTCGTCGGCGGCATCTTCCAGTTGCTGCTGGGGCTTTTGCGCTTCGGCGCACTGGTCAATTTCGTCTCCCATTCCGTGGTGCTCGGCTTCACCCTGGGCGCCGCTGTCGTCATTGCCCTGGGCCAGCTGCCCAACCTGCTGGGCATGGACCTGCCAAGCCAGGCCACGGCGCTGAAGACCGTGCAGGACCTGGCCAGCCATGCCGGCGAGGTCGACCTGCCTTCCTTGATTCTGGGCCTGGCCACAGTGGCGATCGGCGTGGCCTTCAAGCTCTGGCGCCCACGCTGGCCCAGCCTGTTGATAAGCCTGATTTTGGTAAGCCTTCTGGCCTGGCTGCTGCCTGGGTTCTTTGGCCATGTGCCGCGTGTGCCGGCATTCACCGGCCAGCTGCCACCCTTCAGCCCACTGCCCTTGCTGGATGTGGAACTGATCCTGCGCCTGCTGCCCAGCGCCGTGGCAGTGGGCATGCTCGGGTTGGTCACCAGTCTGTCGATTGCCCGCTCGTTGTCGGCACGTTCAGAGCAGTTGATCGACGCAGACCAGGAAATACGCGCACAGGGCCTGTCGAACATCGTCGGTGCGTTTTTCTCTGGCTACCTGTCTTCCGGCTCCTTCACCCGCTCCGGGCTGAGCTACGACGCCGGCGCCCGCTCGCCCATGGCCGGGGTATTCTCGGCGCTGTGGGTGGCGGTGTTCGCCGTTGCCGGGGCCGGTCTGATCGCGCACCTGCCGATTCCGGCCATGGCCGGCAGCATCCTGCTGATCTGCTGGGGGTTGGTGGACCACCGGGGGATTCGTGCGCTGTTCCGGGTCAGCCGCTCGGAGTTTCTGGTAATGGCGCTGACGGCGGCAGCGACCTTGTTGCTGGAGCTGCAGACGGCGATTTATGCCGGAGTGCTGGCGTCGCTGTTCTTCTATCTGAAGCGCACTTCACGGCCACGGGTACAGCAGAGCCGCGAAGGGGAGGCGGACGTGCTGCGGGTGGGCGGGTCGATCTTCTTTGGTGCGGCGCATTACCTGCAGGTGCGCTTGCAGCGCTGCCAGGGGCCGCATGTGGTGATCGATGCGCGGCAGGTGAACTTCATCGATTACTCGGGTGTGGATATGTTGCACCGCGAGGCGCGGCGGTTGCGGCGGGCGGGGGGGAGTCTGACCCTGCACCGGGCCAGGCCGCAGGTGATCGAGGAGTTGCAGAAGCTGGAAGGGGTGGAGCTGTGCCCGATCCGGTTTGAGGAGTGAGGCTGAGATATTGGGGCTGCTTTGCAGCCCATCGCAGGCAAGCCAGCTCCTACAGGGACAGCGCCGGCCTCAGGCCTTGTGATATCCCTGTGGGAGCTGGCTTGCCTGCGATGGGCCGCAAAGCGGCCCCCAACAATCTCAGCCCCGAGCCAGCTGCCGGCGCAACTCAGCCAACACTGGCGCCGTATCCGGCCGCACCCCACGCCAGATAAAGAAAGCCTCAGCCGCCTGCTCAGCCAGCATCCCCAGCCCATCCAGCACCTTGGCCGCCCCCAGCTTCTCTGCCCACTGGCAAAACGGCGTAGGCTCCTTGCCATACATCATGTCGTAGCAAACCGTGCGCCCCGCCTCGACCAGGCTGTCGGCAATCGGCGGCAACTCACCGGCCAGGCTCGCCGAGGTGGCATTGATGATCACATCCACCGGTTCCTGCAACCAGGCAAACCCGCTGGCTACCACCGGCCCCAGCTCATCGAACTCACGCGCCAGCTGCTCGGCCTTCTCCACAGTCCGGTTGGCAATCACCAGCGACTGCGGCTTGTGCGCCAGGATCGGCTCCAGCACGCCACGCACCGCACCACCAGCACCCAGGATCAGAATGCGTTTGCCCGCCAGCTCGACCCCCGCATTCACCGTCAGGTCGCGCACCAGGCCAGCGCCATCGGTGTTGTCGCCCTGCAGGCTGCCATCGGCCAGCTTGCTCAGCGTGTTCACCGCGCCAGCGCGCTGGGCACGCGGGGTCAGGCTGTCGCACAGGCGGAAGGCCTCTTCCTTGAACGGCACGGTGACGTTGCCACCGCGGCCTTGCTTGAAGAAGCCGCGCGCGCAGTCGCTGAACTCGTCCAGCGGCGCCAGCAGGGTGGCGTATTCCAGGTCCTGGCCGGTCTGTTCGGCGAACAGGCGATGGATCAGCGGCGACTTGCTGTGGCCGATGGGGTTACCAAAAACGACGTACTGGTCCATGACGGCTCCTTGATTATCCACAGGCTTACTGGCCGAGCCAGTCGCGGTCCTGCAGGAAGTACTCGGTCAGGCGCGCTTCTTCACTGCCGGGCGCGGCCTTCCAGTCGTAGCCCCAGCGCACCTGCGGCGGCAGCGACATGAGGATGGACTCGGTGCGGCCACCGGACTGCAGGCCGAACAGGGTGCCACGGTCGTAGACCAGGTTGAACTCCACGTAGCGGCCACGGCGGTATTCCTGGAACTCACGCTGCTGCGGGGTGTAAGGGGTGTCCTTGCGGCGCTGGATGATCGGCAGGTAGGCGTTGACGTAGGCGTCGCCGATGGCGCGGATGAAGGCGAAGCAGGTGTCGAAGTCCCACTCGTTCAGGTCATCGAAGAACAGGCCACCGATGCCGCGTGGCTCGCCACGGTGCTTGAGGTGGAAGTAGCGGTCGCACCAGGCCTTGTAGCGCGGGTACACGTCGGCGCCGAACGGCGCACAGGCCTGCTCGGCCACACGGTGCCAGTGGATGCAGTCTTCCTCATTGCCATAGTACGGGGTCAGGTCGAAGCCGCCGCCGAACCACCAGACCGCCTCTTCACCTTCCTTTTCGGCGATGAAGAAGCGCACGTTGGCGTGGGAAGTGGGCACATGCGGGTTGTGCGGGTGGATCACCAGCGACACGCCCAGGGCCTCGAAGCCACGGCCCGCCAGCTCGGGGCGGTGGGCACTGGCCGACGGCGGCAGACCAGCGCCGAACACGTGGGAAAAGTTGACCCCGCCTTTCTCGATCACCTTGCCATCGCCGATCACCCGCGTGCGGCCCCCGCCACCGGCTTCGCGCACCCAGGCGTCCTCGACGAAGCGGGCGCCGCCGTCTTCAGCTTCGAGGGCAGAGCAGATGCGGTCTTGCAGGTCGAGCAGGTAGGCTTTCACGGCCTCGGTGCGGCTAGTCATCGGGTCACCAGGAACGGGCAGGGAAGAATTCGCCGCGTAGCATACCACCCCCAGCCCGCGCGCCGCAGTTGACGGCGATCAAGCAAAGGCGTCCGATAGAAGGCCTTTCCCGACCCATACGACAGGAGTGCGAGATGGCCAAGCGTATCCAGTTCAGCCAGCATGGCGGCCCGGAAGTGCTGCAGTTTGTGGAATTCGAACCAGCCCCGCCAGGGCCACAGCAGGTGCGTGTGCGTAACCATGCGATCGGCCTGAACTTCATCGATACCTACTTCCGCAGCGGGCTGTATGCACCGCCATCCCTGCCTTCGGGGCTGGGCACTGAAGCGGCTGGCGTGGTCGAGGCCGTGGGCGAGGGCGTGACCCGGCTGAAAGTGGGTGACCGCGTGGCCCATGCCGGCGGCCCGCTGGGCGCGTACAGCGAGGTGCATACGCTGCCGGAAGCCAACCTGGTGAAGCTGCCCGACAACATCAGCTTCGAGCAGGCGGCGGCGGTGATGCTCAAGGGTTTGACCGTGCAGTACCTGCTGAAGCAGACCTATGAGGTGAAGGCGGGTGACGTGATCCTGTTCCACGCAGCAGCTGGCGGCGTGGGTTCGTTGGCGTGCCAGTGGGCCAAGGCCTTGGGCGCCAAGCTGATCGGGACAGTGAGTTCTGCCGAAAAGGCCGAGCGGGCCAAGGCGCTGGGGGCGTGGGCGACCATCGATTACAGCCGTGAAGACGTGGCCCAGCGGGTGCTGGAGCTGACCGACGGCAAGAAATGCCCGGTGGTGTATGACGGTGTGGGTGCCGACACCTGGCTGACCTCGCTGGACTGCCTGCAGCCGCGCGGATTGATGGTGAGCTTTGGCAATGCCTCGGGGGCAGTGAGCGGGGTGAATCTGGGGATTCTGGCGCAGAAAGGGTCGCTGTATGTGACCCGGCCGACTTTGGCGACCTATGCCAACAATGCCGAGAATACCCAGGCCATGGCCGATGACCTGTTTGCGATGATTGGCAGCGGCAAGCTGGTTGTGGATATCCAACAGCGGTATCCGCTCAGCGAGGCGGCCAAAGCACAGGCGGAGCTGTCGGCTCGGCGGACTGTGGGTTCCACAATTCTGCTTCCTTGAGTTCACTCCCACAGGTACTGCGTCGGCGTTGAATACAGCGCTATCCCTGTGGGAGCGGGCATGCCCGCGAAGCAAGCACCGCGGTGCATGGCACCGGCTGCGCCGGTGTTCGCGGGCGCGCCCGCTCCCACAGGTACTGCGTCGGCCTTGAATATGGCGCTATGCCTGTGGAGGACGGGTGGTTGGCATCGACTCGATACCATCGAGAATCGCCTCCACCAATCCCTCCGCCAATTCAATGGAATGCAGGCTCGACCAATACATGCCACGGCCTTCTTCGCGCAGGTACTCGAGGGCTTTCGAACCCGTTTCGTAGGCGCCTCGCAGATACAGAGCTACATGAACCAAGGCGTCCTCGGCGGAAATGTTCGGGTTTACGGTGAACAGCGGTTCGTGGCCGGCGTCGCAGCGGCCGAAGGGGCGGGTGGATGTGCAGGGTAGGGGTGGATCGGGGACAATCTTCTTCATCACTAGATCTCGCTTCATGGCACCACCCAGTCGTTACCACACGAATAGGTGGCAGCTGTACGCAGGGTGGTAAACCGGGTGGGAGATCTAAAACCCAGCAGGCACGAAGCCTCCTGCGAACAGCCGCCATGGACTGCCAAGATCACCCAGAACCCGGGTTACCACACCCGATCGCCGAGTTATTCGGCGACGGCTGAAGCCTAAGGGCAGAGGTTCCCAGTGAGAAGGTGATGGCAGAGGACGCGGCTCGTAGGATATTTCCCAAGCCGCAAGCTGGACAGCCATTCGAGACAAAATCAGAAAAATCTGCGGGGTTCTGGGGCCGCTTTGCAGCCCAATCGCCGGCAAGCCAGCTCCCACACCGACCGCACCGATTTCAAGTCATGTGCAGTACCTGTGGGAGCTGGCTTGCCGGCGATCGAGGGCGAAGCCCTCGCCAGCGGTATCAGCCCGGGCGAACGACTTCGCCAGTCACCAGGTCACGAATCACACTCGGGTTCTTCCTTCCACCCAACGCCCCACCCAGCACCAGATCCAGCTGGCCATGGAAGTACTGCTCCACCCGCAACCGGGTCTTCGCCGCCGGGCGCCCGCCCGGGTTGCACGAAGTGGAAATCAACGGCCCCACCAACGCACACAGCTCGCGCACCAACGGGTGGTCACTGACCCGCAGTGCCACGGTGTCATGTTGCCCGGTAACCCATTCGGGCAACAGGTCCTGGTGCGGCACCAGCCAGGTGTTCGGCCCCGGCCAGGTGCTGCCCATGCGGTCTATCCAGTCTTCGGGGAAATCCTCAAACAAGAAGTCGAACTGGCGGATGTTGTCGGCTACCAGAATCAGGCCTTTATCCACAGGCCGCGACTTCAGCGCCAGCAGGCGATACACCGCGTCCTCGTTCCACGGGTCGCAGCCCAGGCCCCAGACCGCTTCCGTCGGGTAGGCGATCACTGCACCCGCCCGGATCTCACGTGCGGCTTGTTGCACACGAAAACTGCTCACCATTTCTGTTACTCCGCCTATATACCTTGCTTGTGAGCAGTGTACTTAGCCCGCGCGGGCAAACCAACGCCCGGCTTCATTGCTGACCCGGCCTTCCAGCTCCAGTTCGGTCAGCTGCGCCAGCACGTCGGCCAGCGGCAGCTCGCTGCAGTGGGCCAGGCTTTCGCTGGTTTGTGGCGCAGCATGCAGCAGGGCGAGCAGGGGATGGTCGAATTTATCCACAACCGCAGGCGGCAGGTTCTGCCAGCCCTGCAGGCTTTCCAATATCTGCTCCACGCTCTCCACCAGCAGCGCGCCGTCACGGATCAACTGGTGGCAGCCCTTGGCACCGGGGTGGTGAATGGAGCCCGGTATGGCATACACCTCGCGGCCTTGCTCGGCAGCCAGGCGTGCGGTGATTAGCGAGCCACTGGCCAGGCTGGCCTCGACCACCAGCACGCCCAGCGACAGGCCACTGATGATGCGATTGCGCCGCGGGAAGTTGCCGGGCAGCGGCCCGGCATCCAGCGGGTACTCGGAAACCAGCGCGCTACCGTTGTCGATCATCGCTTGCGCAAGCGACTTGTGGCGCTGTGGATAAAGTTTTTGCAACCCCGTACCGAGCACGCCAACCGTGCCCCCACCAGCCTGCAATGCGGCCCGATGAGCGGCACCGTCGATGCCCACGGCCAAGCCGCTGGTAATGGTGAAACCGGCCTGCGCCAGGTAGCGGGAAAATGCCGCAGCAGTATCGAGCGCCGGGGGTGAAGCACGCCTGCTGCCCACAATTGCCAGCTGTGGGCGCTCGAGCAAGGCCGGGTTGCCAGCGACGAAAAGCAGCGGAGGGGCATCGTCGATTTCCGCCAATAGTGGCGGGTAGCCAGGGCCGTCCCACATCAGTAAATGCTGGCCCGGGCGCTCTAACCAGGCCATTGCGGCCAGTGCGCCCTCACGTACTTCGGCACTGCGCCGGGCATCGATGGTGGCCTGTGGTATGCCCAATGCGCGCCACGCGCCGGCCGGTGCGCACAGTGCCGAAGAGGCACTGCCAAAGGCCTCCAGCAAGGTGTTAAAACGACGCAATCCCGTTTCCGGCAGCCGGTGCAGGCGTAATCGCGCCTCCAGTTCGGCAGGCGGAAGAGGCGACGAATGGTAGGTCTGCATGGGGATCATCCTTGATCGAAATGGGGCCATCGACGTGGCACAAACTGTGGATAACTTTGTTGATAACGCTTTGACAACCTGTCCATCGAATGGGCTATAAGCGGCCCTTGAAAACCCTAGCCGAGCTTTGCCAGGTGCTGAAATCCCCGTTTCCCTTTATTATGTGTGCTCAGTTTTCAACCGAACGCACAGTGACTGCCTGACCTTATGGCCATCTTGAACATTCTCGAATTCCCGGACCCGCGCCTGCGCACCATCGCCAAGCCGGTGACGGTGTTCGACGACGCCCTGCGTCAGCTGATCGACGACATGTTTGAAACCATGTACGAAGCCCCTGGCATCGGCCTGGCGGCCACCCAGGTCAACGTGCACCAGCAGGTCGTGGTCATGGACCTCAGTGAAGACCGCAGCGAGCCGCGCGTCTTCATCAACCCCACGGTCGAAGAGCTGACCCATGACATGGGCCAGTACCAGGAAGGCTGCCTGTCGGTACCTGGCTTCTACGAGAACGTCGACCGCCCGCTGCGTGTGCGGGTCAAGGCCCAGGACCGCGACGGCAAGCCGTACGAACTGGAGTGCGAAGGCCTGCTGGCGGTGTGCGTGCAGCACGAATTCGATCACCTCAACGGCAAGCTGTTCGTCGACTACCTGTCGCAGCTCAAGCGCGACCGGATCAAGAAAAAGCTGGAAAAGCAGCACCGCCAGCAAGCCTGATCCCCACCTTCCAGAAGGCTTGCTCCGGCAAGCCTTTTTCTTTTTTGAAGCGAGAACTCCATGCGCATCGTCTTTGCAGGCACTCCAGAGTTTGCCGCCGAACACCTCAAGGCCTTGCTCGACAGCCCCTACGAGATCGTGGCCGTCTACACCCAGCCCGACCGCCCGGCCGGCCGCGGCCAGAAGCTGATGCCGAGCGCGGTCAAGCAACTGGCTGTGGCCCATGACATCCCGGTGTTCCAGCCGCCGACCCTGCGCAACGCCGAAGCCCAGGCCGAACTGGCCGCGCTGAAGCCGGACCTGATGGTGGTGGTCGCCTATGGCCTGATCCTGCCGCAGGTGGTGCTGGATATCCCGCGCCTGGGCTGCATCAATAGCCATGCCTCCCTGCTGCCACGCTGGCGCGGTGCCGCACCGATCCAGCGCGCCGTGGAAGCCGGCGACGCCGAGAGCGGTGTGACCGTGATGCGTATGGAAGCGGGCCTGGACACCGGCCCGATGCTGCTCAAGGTGGTCACCCCGATCAGCGCCGAAGACACCGGCGGCAGCCTGCACGACCGCTTGGCCGAGATGGGCCCGCCCGCAGTCGTCCAGGCCATTGCCGGCCTGGCCGACGGTTCGCTGCAAGGCGAAGTGCAGGACGATGCCCTGGCCACCTACGCGCACAAGCTGAACAAGGACGAAGCACGCATCGACTGGAGCCGCCCGGCCGTCGAGCTGGAACGCCTGATCCGTGCCTTCAACCCGTGGCCGGTTTGCCACAGCACCCTCGATGGCGAAAGCGTGAAAGTGCTGGCCGCCAACTTGTCCACAGCGACAGGCACCCCCGGCGAGATCCTCTCCGCCAGCAAGGACGGCCTGGTGGTCGCTTGCGGTGACCAGGCGCTGAGCCTGACCCGTCTGCAACTGCCCGGCGGCAAGCCGCTGAACTTCAGCGACCTGTTCAACAGCCGTCGCGAGAAATTCGCCAGCGGCAAGGTGCTGGGCCAATGAACCCACGCCTCGCCGCCGCCCGTGCCCTTGCCGCTGTGCTCAGTGGCAAGGCCTCGCTGAACAGCTCGCTGCCGGCGCAACTGGACAAGGTCGATGAACGCGACCGCGGCCTGACCCAGGACCTGGCGTTCGGCACCGCGCGCTGGCAGCCACGCCTCGACCTGCTGGCCGCGCAACTGCTGCAGAAGCCGTTCAAGGCCGCCGATGCCGATGTGCAGGCGCTGCTGCTGGTCGGCCTGTACCAGCTGTTCTACAGCCGTATCCCGGCCCACGCGGCCATTGGCGAGACTGTCGGATGTGCCGACAAGCTGAAGAAGCCGTGGGCCAAGGGCCTGCTCAATGCCGTGCTGCGCCGTGCCCAACGCGAAGGCGAAGAGTTGCTGGCCGGCATGGAGCGCGACCCGGTGGTACGCACCGCCCACCCGCGCTGGCTGCAGAAGTCGCTCAAGGCCTTCTGGCCGGAGCAGTGGGAGGCCATCTGCGCCGCCAACAACGCCCACCCGCCGATGATCCTGCGGGTCAACCGCCGCCACCACAGCCGCGATGCCTACCTGGCACTGCTGGCCGAGGCAGGTGTTGGCGCCAGCGCCTGCCAGTACAGCCGTGACGGTATCGTGTTGGCCGAAGCCTGCGATGTGCGCGGCCTGCCAGGCTTTGCCGAAGGCTGGGTGAGCGTTCAGGACGAAGCCGCGCAACTGTCCGCCGACCTGCTGGAACTGGCCCCCGGCCAGCGCGTGCTCGACGCCTGCTGTGCACCAGGCGGCAAAACCTGCCACCTGCTGGAAGCCGAAGCCGGCCTGGCCCACGTGGTGGCCATCGACCTCGAAGCCAAGCGTCTGACCCGCGTGCGCGAGAACCTCGACCGCCTGCAACTGGACGCCGAGCTGATCGCCTGCGATGCCCGCGACACCGCCAGCTGGTGGGACGGCAAGCCGTTCCAGCGCATCCTGCTCGACGCACCGTGCTCGGCCACCGGCGTGATCCGCCGTCACCCGGACATCAAGCTGACCCGTCAGGCCGACGACATCCCGGCCCTGGCCACGCTGCAAGGCGAGCTGCTCGATGCCCTGTGGCCGACCCTGGAAGTGGGCGGCATGCTGCTGTACGCCACCTGCTCCAGCCTGCCGACCGAGAACACCGAAGTGATCGATGCCTTCCTCGCCCGCACCCCGGGCGCCCGTGAGCTGGACCTGGCCACCGAAGCCGGCCTGCGCCAGCCTCACGGCCGCCAGTTGCTGGCCCAGGAAGGCGGCCACGACGGTTTCTACTATGCCAAGCTGATCAAGATCGCCGCCTCGCGCGGATAAGAACAAAAGGTAGGGAGTAGCGGATGAAGATCATCATCCTCGGCGCAGGGCAGGTAGGCGGTACGCTGGCGGAGCACCTGGCCAGCGAAGCCAACGACATCACCGTGGTCGACACTGACGGCGACCGCCTGCGCGACCTGGGCGACCGCCTGGACATCCGCACCGTGCAAGGCCGCGGCTCGCTGCCTACGGTGCTGCGCCAGGCCGGTGCCGACGACGCCGACATGCTGGTGGCGGTAACCAACAGTGACGAGACTAACATGGTCGCCTGCCAGGTGGCCTATTCGCTGTTCCACACGCCGACCAAGATCGCCCGGGTGCGCGAGTCGGCCTACCTGACCCGCGAAGAGCTGTTCGACAACGACCATATCCCGGTCGACGTGCTGATCAGCCCCGAGCAGGTAGTGACCAACTACATCAAGCGCCTGATCGAGCACCCGGGCTCGCTGCAGGTAATCGACTTCGCCGAAGGCAAGGCCCAGCTGGTGGCAGTGAAGGCGTACTACGGTGGCCCGCTGGTAGGCCAGCAATTGCGCCAGATCCGCGCGCACATGCCCAACGTCGACACCCGCGTGGCGGCCATCTTCCGCCGCGACCGCCCGATCACCCCGCGGGGCGACACGGTGATCGAAGCAGACGACGAAGTGTTCTTCATCGCCGCGAAGAAGGACATCCGCGCGGTGATGGGTGAGCTGCGCCGTATCGACGAAACCAACAAGCGTGTGGTCATCGCCGGTGGCGGGCAGATCGGCGAACGCCTGGCCGAGGCTATCGAAAGCCGCTACCAGGTGAAGATCATCGAGATGAGCCCGGCCCGTTGCCGACACCTTTCCGACACCCTGGAAAGCACCGTAGTGCTGCAGGGCAGCGCCTCGGACAAGGACCTGATGCTGGAGGAGAACATCGCCGACGCCGACATCTTCCTGGCCCTGACCAACGACGACGAGGCCAACATCATGTCGTCGCTGCTGGCCAAGCGCCTGGGTGCGCGCAAGGTGATGACCATCATCAACAACCCGGCCTATGTCGACCTGGTGCAGGGTGGCGACATCGACATCGCCATCAGCCCGCAGCTGGCCACCATCGGCACCTTGCTGGCGCATGTGCGCCGGGGCGACATCGTCAGCGTGCACTCGCTGCGCCGTGGCGCGGCCGAGGCGATCGAGGCGGTGGCGCACGGGGATTCGAAGTCGAGCAAGGTGGTCGGCAAGGCGATCGAAGACATCGCCCTGCCGCCGGGCACTACCATCGGCGCGATCATTCGTGACGAAGAGGTGATGATTGCCCACGACGACACCATGATCGAATCGGGCGACCATGTGATCCTGTTCGTTGTGGATAAAAAGCATATTCGGGATGTGGAGAAGCTGTTCCACGTCGGCTTGAGTTTCTTCTAGGAGCACAGGGCATGCGCGAATCGCTGGAGAAGATGCTGGCCAAGGGTGTGGATAACCCGTTGTTGAGGTTCGGCCTGGGCAAGGCCTGGCTGGACGAAGGCAATGGTGCTGAAGCGGCGGTGCATCTGGCACGGTGCGTGGAACAGGACCCGAAGTACTCGGCGGCGTGGAAGCTGCTGGGCAAGGCGCATCAGCAGCAGGGTGACCTGGCGGCGGCGCGCAAGGCCTGGGAGGAGGGGATCGTGGCGGCGCAGGCCCATGGGGACAAGCAGGCCGAGAAAGAGATGACCGTGTTCCTGAAGAAGCTCAACAAGACATCAGGTTAACGCGGTCCCTGTGGGAGCGGGCGTGCCCGCGAAGAATTCAACGCGGTGACTGGCACCGGCTGCGCCGGTGTTCGCGGGCACGCCCGCTCCCACAGGGTCCCTGCTAAAACAGGCAGAGTTGTATTCAGCCTGCTACAGGGACAGTTGAAATCTCAATACCAGCGCGCCTCGCCAGCCGGGCGCTTCTTGAAGCGCTTCATGCTCCACATGTACTGGCTCGGGTACTCGCGCACATAGCGCTCGACCACCTTGCTCATCGCCGCTGCCGACACGGTCACGTCGGTGCTGTACATCTCTTCCGGCGCCGCCTCCAGGAACACCTTGAAGCCCGAGCCATCCGGCAGCCGCAGGGCATGCAGGAACACCCCCACCGCCTTGCCCCCGGCCAGCATGTTCGGCACGAACTTGCTGGTCAGCGCCTGGGTACCCAGGAACGGCACGAACACCCCCGCCGACTCTGCCGGCTCCGGGTCGGCAGGAATACCCACCTGGCCACCACGGCGCACCTCCTTGATCACGCTGAGGATGCCTTCCTTGGTCGAAGGCGCCACGCGGTTGCCCATCTGCACCCGCTGCTCGCGCAGCAGGTCATCCACCGCCTTCAGCTTCGGCGGGCGGTAGAAGATGATCGGTTTGCACTGGTTGCAGTAGAAGTGGTTCAGCACTTCCCAGTTGCCCAGGTGGCTGGTGATGCCGACCACGCCCTTGCCTGAGGCCAGGGCCTGCTCCAGCACTTCCAGGCCGTGCACTTCCTTGACCAGCTCCAGCGAGCGCTGCGGCGGCCAGATCCAGGCACAGGCACTTTCGACGAAGGATTTACCGATATCCTTCAACGCGCGGCCAACAAGCTGCTCGCGCTCGGCCGGGTCCATCTCCGGGAAGCACTTGGCCAGGTTGATGCGCACGACATTGCGCGAGCCGTTGGGGATCTTCCACATCAGCCAGCCGATACCGGCGCCGACGCGCTGCACAGCGCCCCAGGGCAGCTTGGCAAACAGACGCAGCACCCCGACCATCAGGGCGCCCTTGAACTTTTCCACAGGCGAATTCCTTATTTCAGCAAGGCGCGCATTGTAACCCCTCAGCGCAACAAGGCGGCGTAGCGATCGCAATCGGTGGTGTGGTCCATGACCATGCCGGTGGCCTGCATGAAGGCATAGCAGATGGTCGGGCCAACGAACGTGAAGCCGGCTTTCTGCAGGGCTTTGCTCATCGCCTTGGCTTCATCGGTAACCGCTGGCACCTCGCTGCGGCCCGTGAAGTGATTGATCTTCGGCGCACCACCAACGAATGACCAGAGCCAGTCGGCGGGGTTGTCCACAGCCAGCCAGGCCTGGGCATTGCGCCTGGCAGCCTTGAGCTTGAGGCGGTTGCGGATGATGCCGGCATCCTGCATCAGCTCCTCGATGCGTTCGTCGCTCATGACGGCGAGTTTCACCGGATCGAAGCCGTGCATCACCTCGCGATAACGCTCGCGCTTACGCAAAACGGTGATCCACGAAAGCCCTGCCTGGAACCCTTCGAGCAAAAGCATCTCGAACAGCAACGCCGGGTCACGCTGGGGCGTTCCCCATTCCTGGTCATGGTAGGCCTGGTACAACGGATCGTCGGTACACCAAAAGCAGCGTGGCATAAGGCTCCAATGAGTAGAGGGCGAGGCGAATCAGGTTATACTCCCGCTCTTTACATCCGCATCCCCAGATACAGGTGAATTTCGTGAGCCAGCCTACGCCAGCCGTGCGTACCTTCCAAGACCTGATCCTCGCCCTGCAGAACTACTGGGCCGAGCAAGGTTGTGTGGTGCTTCAGCCCTACGATATGGAAGTAGGCGCCGGCACTTTCCACACCGCTACATTCCTGCGCGCCGTGGGTCCAGAAACCTGGAACGCCGCCTATGTGCAGCCTAGCCGTCGCCCTGCCGACGGGCGGTATGGCGAAAACCCCAACCGCCTGCAGCACTACTACCAGTTCCAGGTGGTACTGAAGCCCAACCCGGCCAACTTCCAGGAGCTGTACCTCGGCTCGCTGAAAGCCATCGGCCTGGACCCGCTGGTCCACGACATTCGCTTCGTCGAAGACAACTGGGAATCGCCGACCCTCGGCGCCTGGGGCCTGGGCTGGGAAATCTGGCTCAACGGCATGGAAGTCACCCAGTTCACCTACTTCCAGCAGGTAGGCGGTATCGAGTGCTACCCGGTCACCGGTGAAATCACCTACGGCCTGGAGCGCCTGGCCATGTACATCCAGGGCGTCGACTCGGTGTACGACCTGGTGTGGGCCGACGGCCCGTTCGGCAAGGTCACCTACGGCGACGTGTTCCACCAGAACGAGGTGGAGCAGTCGACCTACAACTTCGAGCACGCCAACGTCGAGAAGCTGTTCGAGCTGTTCGACTTCTACGAAAGCGAAGCCAACCGCCTGATCAAGCTGGACCTGCCGCTGCCGACCTATGAAATGGTGCTGAAGGCCTCGCACACCTTCAACCTGCTGGACGCCCGCCGTGCCATCTCGGTAACCGAGCGCCAGCGCTACATCCTGCGTGTACGTACCCTGGCCCGGGACGTGGCGCAAAGCTATCTGCAAGCCCGCGCACGCCTGGGCTTCCCGATGGCCACCCCTGAACTGCGTGACGAAGTGTTGGCTAAGCTGGAGGCTGCACAATGAGTGCTCAAGATTTCCTGGTAGAACTGGGCACCGAAGAGCTGCCACCGAAGGCCCTCGCCAGCCTCGGCGAAGCCTTCCTGGCTGGTATCGAGAAAGGCCTGCAGGCCGCTGGCCTGAACTACACCGGCAAGCAGGTTTACGCCGCGCCGCGTCGCCTGGCCGTGCTGATCCGCCAGCTGGACGTGCAGCAGCCTGACCGCAGCATCAATATCGATGGCCCGCCCCTGCAGGCTGCTTTCAAAGACGGCGAGCCGACCCAGGCTGCCTTGGGCTTTGCCAAGAAATGCGGTGTGGATCTGTCGGAAATCGACCAGACCGGCGCCAAGCTGCGTTTCTCCCAGCACATCCCGGGCAAGGCCACCGCTGGCCTGCTGCCGACCATCGTCGAAGATTCGCTCAACGACCTGCCGATCCCCAAGCGCATGCGCTGGGCGGCCAGCCGTGAAGAGTTCGTGCGCCCGACCCAATGGCTGGTGATGCTGCTGGGCGACCAGGTGGTCGACTGCACCATCCTGTCGCAGAAGGCCGGCCGTGAATCCCGTGGCCACCGCTTCCACCACCCGGAAAACGTGGTCATCACCACCCCGGCCAACTACGTCGAAGACCTGCGCAAAGCCTACGTGCTGGCCGACTTCGCCGAGCGCCGCGAGCTGATCAGCAAGCGTACCGCCGAACTGGCCATGCAGCAGGAAGGCAGCGCCATCGTGCCGCCGGCACTGCTGGACGAAGTGACCGCCCTGGTCGAGTGGCCAGTGCCGCTGGTGTGCTCGTTCGAGGAGCGTTTCCTCGAAGTGCCACAGGAAGCCCTGATCACCACCATGCAGGACAACCAGAAGTACTTCTGCCTGCTGGACAGCGAAGGCAAGCTGCTGCCGCGCTTCATCACCGTGGCCAACGTCGAGAGCCGCGACCCGAAGCAGATCGTGCAAGGCAACGAGAAGGTCGTGCGCCCACGCCTGACCGATGCCGAGTTCTTCTTCAAGCAGGACAAGAAGCAGCCGCTGGAAACCTTCAACGAGCGCCTGAAGAACGTGGTGTTCCAGGCTCAGCTGGGTACCGTGTACGACAAGGCCGAGCGCGTTTCCAGGCTGGCCGCCTTCATCGCCCCGCTGATCGGCGGCGACGCCCAGCGCGCCGGCCGTGCCGGCCTGCTGTCGAAGTGCGACCTGGCCACCGAGATGGTCGGCGAGTTCCCTGAAATGCAGGGTGTGGCCGGTTACTACTACGCGCTCAACGACGGTGAGCCGGAAGATGTGGCCCTGGCCCTGAACGAGCAGTACATGCCGCGCGGTGCTGGCGCCGAGCTGCCGCAGACCCTCACCGGTGCTGCCGTGGCCATCGCCGACAAGCTCGACACCTTGGTCGGCATCTTCGGCATCGGCATGCTGCCTACCGGCAGCAAGGACCCGTACGCCCTGCGCCGTGCCGCCCTGGGCGTGCTGCGTATCCTGATCGAGAAACAGCTGGACCTGGACCTGACCGGTGCGGTCGAGTTCGCGGTCAAGCAGTTCGGCACCAAGGTCAAGGCCGCCGGCCTGGCCGAACAGGTGCTGGAGTTCATCTTCGACCGCCTGCGTGCGCGTTACGAAGACGAAGGCATCGACGTGGCCACCTACCTGTCGGTACGTGCCCTGCAGCCAGGTTCTGCCCTGGACTTCGACCAGCGCGTGCAAGCCGTACAAGCCTTCCGCAAACTGCCGGAAGCCGAGGCCCTGGCCGCGGTGAACAAGCGCGTGTCGAACCTACTGAGCAAGGCCGAAGGCGCCATCGCCGATCACGTCGAGCCGAAGTACTTCGACAACGCCAACGAGTTCTCCCTGTACTCGGCCATCCAGCAGGCCGACCAGGCCGTGCAACCGATGGCTGCTGCACGCCAGTACAGCGAATCGCTGGCCCGCCTGGCGGCCCTGCGTGACCCGGTCGACGCCTTCTTCGAGGCGGTGATGGTCAACGCCGAGGATGCCAAGGTACGCGCCAACCGTTATGCCCTGCTCAGCCGCCTGCGCGGCCTGTTCCTGGGCGTGGCCGACATTTCGCTGCTGGGGTAAGCCTTGAAACTGCTGATTCTCGACCGTGACGGAGTCATCAACTACGACTCCGACGCCTACATCAAGACGCTGGACGAGTGGGTGCCGATCCCTGGCTCGGTCGAAGCGATCGCGCAGTTGAGCAAGGCGGGCTGGACGGTGGCCGTGGCCACCAACCAGTCCGGCATTGCCCGTGGCTACTATGCGCTGGCAACCCTCGAGGCCATGCACGCGCGCCTGCGCGCGCTTGTGGCCGAGCAGGGTGGCGAGGTGGGTCACATCGTGTATTGCCCGCACGGGCCGGACGAAGGCTGCGATTGCCGCAAGCCCAAGCCTGGCATGCTGCGGGCGATCGCCGAGCATTACCAGGTCGGCCTGGAAGGCGTCTGGTTCGTTGGCGACAGCAAAGGTGACCTGGAGGCCGCCCTGGCCGTCGGTGCACAACCCGTGCTGGTGAAAACCGGCAAGGGCGAGCGGACCCTGGAAAAAGGCGTCCCGGAAACTACACTGATTTTCGACGATCTGGCAGCTATCGCCAGAGAACTAATTTAAATAGTGCGCCTTCGGGCGCATTTTTCTCAGGCGGGCATGCCCCGCAATGGTACAAGCCACTATGTCGATCCTGCAGGCGATCAGAATCTTTCTTTTTTACCTGCTGCTGGGCACCAGTTCGCTGCTGTGGTGCTCGCTGAGCTTCTTCGTCGCGCCGTTCCTGTCGTTCCCCAAGCGCTACAAGTTCATCAACGTGTACTGGTGCCGTTGCGCGTTGTTCCTGGTGCGCACCATCCTGGGTATCGACTACAAGATCACTGGCGCCGAGAACGTGCCTGATGAGCCTTGCGTGATCCTGTCCAACCACCAGAGCACCTGGGAAACCTTCTTCCTTTCCCAGTATTTCTCGCCGCTGAGCCAGGTGCTCAAGCGCGAGTTGCTGTACGTGCCGTTCTTCGGTTGGGCCATGGCCATGCTGCGGCCGATCGCGATCAACCGCGATAACCCCAAGGAAGCCCTGCGCCAGGTAGCCAGCAAGGGTGACGAGCTGCTCAAGCAGAAGACCTGGGTGCTGATCTTCCCGGAAGGCACCCGCGTGCCATTCGGCACCATGGGCAAGTTCTCCCGTGGCGGTACCGCGCTGGCAGTGAATGCCGGGCTGCCGGTGCTGCCGATTGCCCATAACGCCGGCAAGTTCTGGCCGAAGACCGGTTGGGGCAAGCGCGCTGGCACCATCGAGGTGGTGATTGGCGAACCGATGTACGCCAACGGCACCGGGCCACGGGCCATCGCCGAGCTCAACGACCGCGCCGCGGCGTGGAACGAAGCGACCCAGCGGGCCATGGGTTCGCTGCCGCCAGCAGAGGAAAAACCCCAGGAACAGATGGCCTGACCATCTGTGGATAACTTGTGAACTGTTTTTGGATTAAAAGCCTGAAGTGATAGCTAAGTGTTTGAATTAGCTGTTTATTTCCGTGTATGACATTTTTCTGAAAATCGTGCATAAGTTTTTTCGGGGCATAAGAAAACCGGCTTTTACAGCCGGTTTTTTTATGGGCTCGGTAGCAGGGTTGCACCATCTGTGGGAGAAGACTGTGGGAGCGGCCTTGCGTCGCGAAAGGGCCGCAAGGCGGCCCCAGCAATTCATGCATCACAGCTGAAATCCTGGGGCCGCTGCGCAGCCCAATCGCGACACAAGGCCGCTCCCACAACAAGCGCTTCAACGCCTGAGCATTTGGTGCAGGCCTTGAGCTGCGTCAGATCTTGTCGATATCCACATCCTTGGTTTCTTTCAGGCAGAAGATCCCCACCACCAGGCTGACCCCGGTCACCAGCACCGGGTACCACAGCCCGTAGAAGATATCCCCGGTATACACCACCAGTGCGAACGACACCGTTGGCAGGAAGCCACCGAACCAGCCGTTGCCAATGTGGTAGGGCAGCGACATGGAGGTGTAGCGGATGCGGGTCGGGAACAGCTCGACCATCACCGCCGCCAGCGGGCCATAGGTCATGGTCGCGATCAGGATCATCGCCACGATCAGTACCACCACCATCACCTGGTTGACCTGCCCAGGGTCGGCCTTGGCCGGGTAGCCGGCCTGTTCCACCGCAGCACGCATGGCTGCTTCGTCAAAGCCGTTGATAGTCTTGTCACCGATGTTGACCACCACATCGCTGCCGGCCACATCCACAGAGCTGTACGGTAGGCCTTGCTTGACCAGGAAGGTCTTGACCTTGTCGCACGGGCTGTCGAATCGCGCCTTGCCCACCGGGTCGAACTGGAAGGTGCAGCCTTGCGGGTCGGCAGTGACAACGATCGGCGCCTGGCGGCTGGCCGCGTCGATCTGTGGGTTGGCGTAATGGCTCAGCGCCTTGAACAGCGGGAAGTACAGCACCGTGGCCAGGAGCAGGCCGAGCATCAGGATCGGCTTGCGGCCAATACGGTCGGACAACCAGCCGAAGAACACGAAGAACGGCGCACCAATGACCACGCTGATGATCAGCAGGGTGTTGGCCTGGGCCGGGTCCATCTTCAGCATCTGGGTCATGAAGAACAGCACGTAGAACTGCGCCGTGTAGAAGGTCACAGCCTGCCCGGCGTTGATGCTGAAAAGGGCGGTGAGCACCACTTTAAGGTTCGGCCAGGAGGTGAACGACTCACGGATCGGCGACTTGCTGACCTTGCCCTGGGCCTTCATTTTCACGAAGGCCGGCGACTCGTGCATGCTCATGCGGATCCAGGTGGAAATCGCCAGCAGCACGATCGACAGCAGGAACGGCAGGCGCCAGCCCCAGGTTTCGAACTGGTCGCCACTGATATAGCGGCTGCCCAGCACCACCACCAGCGACAACAACAGGCCAAGGGTGGCGGTGGACTGGATGAAACCCGTGTGGAAACCGCGCTTGCCGGGCGGTGCATGCTCGGCCACATAGGTGGCCGCGCCGCCGTATTCACCACCCAGCGCCAGCCCCTGCAGCATGCGCAAGACCACCAGGATGATCGGTGCCGCGATGCCGATGCTGGCGTAGGTGGGCAACAACCCCACCGCGAAGGTGGACAGGCCCATCAGCACGATGGTGACCAGGAAGGTGTACTTGCGCCCGATCATGTCGCCCAGGCGGCCGAACACCAGCGCGCCGAATGGCCGCACCAGGAAGCCGGCGGCAAAGGCCATGAGGGCGAAGATGAAGGCGGTGGTGTCGTTCACGCCAGCGAAGAACTGCTTGCTGATGACCGCTGCCAGCGCACCATAGAGAAAAAAGTCATACCACTCGAAAACAGTCCCGAGGGATGACGCGAAAATGATCTTGCGTTCTTCACGACGGCTGGAGCTGCTGGCCGCCGCACCCTGCTCTTGGATGTAATCCGACATCGTTGCTGTCCTCGGCCCGCAGGCCACAGTGATTATTCTTGTTGTTCCACTGTCGGCAGCTTCTGACCGCCAGCTGCCGATACTGCACGCACCCGGGGTCAGGGCGTCGGTATCGCGTCTTCGTTCAGATAGGTCTGGGTGGCAGCTCCTCTGAGGATCAGTTGCGCCGCCTTCTCGGCGATCATCAGGGTGGGTGAACAAGTATTGCCGGAGGTGATCTGCGGCATGATCGAGGCGTCCGCCACGCGCAGGCCAGGGATGCCGTGTACGCGCAACTGGTTATCCACAACGTCCAGTTCGCCATTGCCCATGCGGCAGGTGCCTACCGGGTGGAAGATGGTGGTGCCGATCTTGCCGGCGGCTTCGAACAGCTCTTCTTCGGTTTGCAGGGCTGGGCCCGGCAGGTATTCCTTTGGGTCGAACGCAGCGAGGGCAGGGGCCTGGACGATACGCCGGGTAAGGCGAATGGAATCGGCGGCGACGCGCAGGTCCTGGGGGTCGCTGAGGTAGTTGGGGTCGATCAGCTGTGTGCTGTTCATGTCGCTGCTGCGGATATCGATACGCCCGCGGCTGGCCGGGCGCAGGTTGCACACCGAGGCGGTAAAGGCCGGGAACCTGTGCAGTGGCTCGCCAAAGCGCTCAAGTGACAGCGGCTGCACGTGGTACTGCAGGTTGGCGGTGGCCTGCTCCGGGCTCGAACGCACGAACGCACCCAGTTGGCTCGGCGCCATGGCCAGCGGGCCACTGCGGTCATAGAGGTAGCGCAGGCCCATGCCCATCTTGCCCCACAGGCTGTTGGCCATCTGGTTCAGGGTACGGGTATTGCGGATCTGGTAGATCAGGCGCAGTTGCAGGTGATCCTGCAGGTTGCCGCCAACACCGGGCATGTCGTGACGCACGCCAATGCCCAGGCTTTCCAGTAACTGCCGCGGGCCGATGCCGGAGCGCTGCAGGATACCGGGAGAGCCCACAGCACCCGCACAGAGGATGATCTCGCGACGTGCCGCAAACTCGTGCCAGGCACCCTGCCAGAACGCCTTTACCGCCCGTGCACGGGTGTTGTTGAGCAGCACCTGGTCAACCTGAACGCCGGTCAGCACGGTGAGGTTGGGGCGGTCCTTGATCGGCCGCAGGAAAGCTTTGGAAGCGTTCCAGCGCACACCGCTGCGCTGGTTGACCTGGAAATATCCACAGCCCTGGTTGTCGCCGGTATTGAAGTCATCGACCTTGCCGATGCCGCTTTGCTCGGCGGCATCACGGAAGGCATCGAGGATCGGCCAGCTGTAGCGCTGGCGCTCGACCCGCCATTCGCCATCACCACCGTGGTGCTCGCTGGCGCCGGCAAAATGGCTTTCACTGGCCTTGAACAGCGGCAGTACGTCCTTCCAGGCCCAGCCGTCGTTGCCTTGCTCGGCCCAACGGTCGTAGTCGGCGGCCTGGCCGCGCATGTAGATCATGCCATTGATCGAGGAGCAGCCACCCAGCACCTTGCCGCGTGGATAGCCCAGCGCACGACCGCCCAGGCCGGGCTGCGCCTCGGTCTTGAAGCACCAGTCGGTGCGCGGGTTGCCGATGCAATAGAGGTAACCGACGGGGATATGGATCCAGGGATAGTTGTCGCGCCCACCCGCTTCCAGCAGCAGCACTCGGCAGGAAGGGTCGGCGGACAAACGATTGGCCAACAGGCAACCGGCGGGACCGGCCCCTACGACCACGTAGTCGAAGACAGAATCGGCTGATGGCATGTGCAACCTCGGGCCTGATTATTATTCTTGTCCCGATCCATCTTAGTGAGTAATTTCGTGGAGGAAACACGAGATTTCGCGCAGCCGCTGTGCGTTTTAGCACAGTGGTAAGTCTGTACTGGCCTCTTCGCGGGCACGCCCGCTCCCACAAGGTAACGCGATCCCTGTGGGAGCGGGCGTGCCCGCGAAGAG
Organism: Pseudomonas sp. B13(2017); assembly: GCF_002113245.1. Classification (NCBI taxonomy): domain Bacteria; kingdom Pseudomonadati; phylum Pseudomonadota; class Gammaproteobacteria; order Pseudomonadales; family Pseudomonadaceae; genus Pseudomonas; species Pseudomonas sp. B13(2017). Next base: position 590,339 of record NZ_NEJX01000001.1, on the reverse strand, counting down.
GCCGGAACGAACTGCCAAAAAGGATCAGCATGTTCGACTGGAACGATCTGCGGTTTTTCCTCGAGTTGCAGCGCAGCGGCCGCCTGCTTACCGCCGCCAAGCGCCTCAACACCACCCACAGCACCGTGGCCCGGCACATCGAGAGCATCGAGCAAAGCCTGGGTACTGCGCTGTTCGTGCAGCATGCCCAGGGCTATGAACTGACCCCCTCGGGCCAGGCCCTGCTCAAGCACGCCGAAGCCATGGAAAACGTCGCCCTGCTGGCGCAGGAAGAAATCACCCAGGCCATCACGCCGCTGGGCAAGATTCGCCTGGGGGTGACCGAAGGCATCGGCATCATGTTCTTCACCCCGCGCATGAATGCGCTGTTCGACCGCTACCCCGGCCTGGAAGTGGAGCTGGTGGCGGTGCCGCGCTTCGTCAGCATCCTCAACCGCGAGGCGGAGATCAGCATCCACCTGGAACGGCCCAACGCCGACCTGCTGATCACCCGCAAGCTCACCGACTATCGCCTGGCCCTGTACGCCAGCCAGGACTACCTGGATCGCGCGCCCCCGCTGCGCAACCGCGAGGACCTGGCCCGGCACAGCTGGATCGGCTACGTCGACGACTTGCTGTTCAGCCAGGAACTGCTGTTTCTCAACAGCTTCTGCCGGGCCCCCAACGTGGTGTTTCGCAGCACCAGCGTGATCGCCCAGCAAACCGCCGCCCGCGCCGGGTTGGGCATCGCCGTACTGCCCAACTACATGGCCCGCCACGACCCGACACTAGTGCGCGTGCTGCCTGGCGAAACCATCCAGCGCAGCTACTGGATCTGTACCCGCCGCGAACTGCACAAGTCGGTGCGCCTGCGGGTAGTTTGGGACTACCTGCTGGCGCTGTGCGCGGCAGAACAGAGCGAGCTGCTAGCCCAGTAGCGCCTTGCCGGCCAGCAGTAGGGCCGCAGCCCAACCGGCCACGGCAAACATCTGCTGCAAGCGCGGCCCGGCCAGCCTGGCCGCCAATGGCCGCGCCAGCAGCAGGCCGAGCACCGCACCGACGGCGAACGGGGCGCCAACCTGCCAGTGCATGACCCCTGCCAGGCTGGCGCTGACCACACTGGCGGTGGACACCAGCGCGATCACCGCCAGCGAGGTGGAGACGATGCTGGCCATGCGCAGGTTGGTGTAGCGGTTGAGGGCCGGGATGATGACAAAGCCACCGCCCACGCCCAGCAGGCCGGACAGCAGCCCGGACAATACGCCGGTGAAGGCCAAGGCGCGCGCGCAGGGCAGGGTCCAGCGCAAACGGCCCTGCAGCGGGTTCAGCACGCAGGGTTCGATGTAGCGATGGGCATCATTGGCTTCGCCGCGCAGCTCCTTGGCCGCCTTGCGCCAGATGCGCAGGCAGGCATACACCAACACCCCGGCGAACACCAACTGCAGTGGCGTGTTCGGCAGGCGGTGCGCCAGCATCAGCCCAAACGGCGCCGCTGCCACACCGATCAATGCGATGAACAACGCCGCCCGATAGCGCACCAGGCCCTGCCGCAAGCCCAGCACAGCACCCACCGCTGCCGCCATGCCTACGGCCAGCAGGCCGACCGGTGCCGCCTCGACCATCGACAGCCCCAGGCCGAACACCAGCAAAGGCACTGCGAGAATGCCACCGCCGGCACCGGTCAACGCCAGCACGGCACCGATGATCGCGCCCAAGCCCGCTCCCAGTATTTGATGTTCGATCACCGCCGGCCCTCGGCTACCAACGGCTGTGGCCGTGCCAGCCACTCGCGGCCCTTGAGCATGCCTTTCCAGTACAAGGGTGGCAGCACCTGCGCCTTGAGCAACCAGGCCAGACGTGTCGGCTTGCGGCCATCCAGCAACCAGTTGGGGAAGCTTGGAGCCAGCTTGCCGCCATAGGTGAACTCGGCCAGGACGATCTTGCCGCGCTCGACGGTGAGCGGGCACGAGCCATAACCATCGTACTGGGCCAGGGTAGGCAACCTGCCCAGGGCCACCAGCACGTTGTTGGCCACGACCGGAGCCTGCTTGCGCGCAGCGGCGGCGGTCTTGGCATTGCTGGTGTTGGTCACGTCACCAAGGGCATGGACATTGGTGAAGTGGCGATGGCGCAGGGTGTGCGGGTCGACATCCACCCAGCCGGCGCTGTCGGCCAACGGGCTTTCACGAATGAAGTCCGGTGCCACCTGTGGCGGTACCACGTGCAGCATGTCGAAGGCCTCGATACGGGTTTCGCTGCTGCCATCGGCCAAGGTGCGCACGAAGGTGGCGCGCTTGTTCGGGCCGTCCACGGCGACCAGGCGGTGGGAAAAATTGAGGTCCACGGCGTACTTGTCGATGTACTTCATAAGTGCAGGCACATAGTCCGCCACTCCGAACAACACTGCGCCGGCATTGAAGAAGCTGGCTTTCACAGCCCCCAGGTGACCGTGCCGCAGCCAGTGGTCGCAAGACAGGTACAGCGCCTTCTGCGGCGCGCCTGCGCACTTGATCGGCATGGGCGGCTGGCAAAACAGGGCTCGGCCTTGCTTGAGCTTCTGCACCAGTTCCCAGGTGTAGGGCGCCAGGTCGTAGCGGTAGTTGGAGGTGACGCCGTTGCGGCCCAAGGTCTCGCTGAGGCCATCAATGGCCGCCCAATCCAGCTTGAGGCCGGGGCAGACCACCAACTGTTCATAACTGATGGCGCGGCCGCCTTCGAGGAGGACCAGTTGGCCCAGCGGGTCGAACCCCTGCACGCGTGCCTTTATCCAGCGCACGCCGCGCGGAATGGTCGAGGCCATGGTGCGGGCAGTGCTTGGCGCCTTGAACACACCGGCACCGACCATGGTCCAGCCGGGCTGGTAGTAATGCACTTCGGCGGGGTCGATCAAGGTCACATCCAGCGACGGGTCACGGCTGATCAGGCTGGAAGCGGTGGCGATTCCGGCAGCGCCGGCACCGACGATGACCACTTTGTGGTGGTCGGTATTGGCAGGGGACAACAAGGCAGGCATGGCGGTAAATCCTGTAAATCTGGTTATGGGGCAGGGCAGTCACAGCTTGTTCAGCGGAATCTTCAGGTAGCTCACACCGTTATCTTCCGGCGCGGGGAACTGGCCGCTGCGCATGTTCACCTGCACCGAAGGCAGGATCAGCACGGGCATGTCGAGGGTCTTGTCGCGGGCTTCACGCATGGCGACGAAGCTGTCCTCATCGATGCCCTGGTGGATATGAATATTGTTGGCGCGCTGCTCGGCCACGGTGGTGACGTACTGCATGTCACGGCCACCTGGCAGGTAGTCGTGGCACATGAACAGCCGGGTCTGGTCGGGGAAGGCCAGCAGGCGACGGATCGAGCGGTACAGGGTGCGGGCATCGGCCCCAGGGAAGTCGCAACGGGCGGTACCGTAGTCGGGCATGAACAAGGTGTCGCCGACGAACACCGCAGTCTCGCCGGCGTCCTCGATCATGAAGCTCATGCACGCAGGCGTGTGCCCCGGGGTGTGCAACGCGCGGGCATGCAGGTTGCCAATGCGGAAACCTTCCTCGTCCTCGAACAACACATCGAACTGGCTGCCATCGCGGGCGAAGCCAGGCTCGGCGTTGAACAGGGCACCGAAGACTTTCTGTACCTGGGTGATGTGTGCGCCGATGGCGGTATGGCCGCCAAGCTTTTCCTTCAAATAGGCCGCCGCCGAAAGGTGGTCGGCATGCACATGGGTTTCCAGCACCCACTGCACGTCAGCTCCCAACTCCTTCACCCGGTCAATCAACTGGTCCGCAGAAGCAGTGCAGGTACACCCCGACTTGGGGTCATAGTCCAGGACACTGTCGATCAACGCACACTTGCGCGTTTCGCCGTCCATGACCAGGTAGCTGATGGTCGAGGTCGCCTTGTCGAAAAAGGCGTCCACGTGCAGGTTGTTGCCGATGATCATCGCGTTCTCCAATTTATCCGCCCAGCCTTGTACAGGCGTAGGCAGTGCCAGGAGGTTTATCAAGATGCATGCCAGGCATTTTCCTGCGCTTGGGCCAATGAAACCGGCCCGTTGCTGACAATCGCCGACGACAGTGGCAGCGCAGATGGCAGTCGACTGTCAGCCAATGGCAGTGTTTGGCAGTCCTTGTTACCCTGCGCCGGTCATCCAATCGGTGCCGTCATGCCTGAAGCCCATCCCCTCATCCTAGCTTTGGTTTCCTATCTTGAGCACGATGCCCTGCCAACCATCGTGCTGGATACCGACTACAACATCCTGGCGGCCAACGCTGCCTATCGCCGCCAGTTCGGTCGCCATGAGCAGGCGCCGCTGGGCGAGAAATGCCACAAGGTCTCGCACCACTACGCCGTGCCTTGCGACCAGGCCGGCGAGCATTGCCCGATGCGCAAGGCGTGGCAAAGCAAGGTTCCGGAGCGGGTGTTGCACATTCATCACACGCCACGCGGCCCCGAGCATGTGGATGTCGAGCTGCGGCCGATCCTGGATGAACAGGGCAGGGTGGTGGCCTTTGTCGAACGCCTGACCAGCATCACCCTCGCGTCGGCGCAGCCTCAGGAACAAGGCCTGGTCGGCCGGGCGCCAGCGTTCAAGGCGGCCCTGGCCAGCCTGCAACGTGCGGCGCCGGCGCAGATCCCGGTATTGCTGCAGGGTGAGTCGGGTACCGGCAAGGAACTGTTCGCCCGTGCGGTGCACATGGGCAGCCCCAGGGCCAACGGCCCATTGGTGGTGGTCGACTGTACCGGCCTGACCGAGTCGTTGTTCGAGAGCGAGTTGTTCGGCTACGAGAAGGGCGCGTTCACTGGCGCCAACCAGCGCAAGATCGGCCTGGCTGAAGCGGCGCATGGCGGCACCCTGTTCCTCGATGAAATTGGCGAAGTACCGCTGGCGATGCAGGTGAAGCTGCTGCGCCTGATCGAGTCCGGCAGTTTCCGCCCGGTGGGTAGCCTGCGCACGGTGCATTCGGATTTTCGCCTGGTGTCGGCAACCCATAAGCCGCTCAGGCAAATGGTCGCGGACGGCAGCTTCCGCGAAGACCTGTACTACCGCATCAGCGGCTTCCCGATCCGTCTGCCGGCGTTGCGCGAACGGGTAGAAGACCTGCCCTTGCTCGCCCAGAGCCTGCTGCAGCGCATGGCTGGCAAACCGACGCCCAGGCTGAGCGACGAAGCTTTGCAGCAGCTTGGGCTGCATCCATTCCCGGGCAACATTCGCGAACTGCGCAACATTCTGGAAAGGGCGCGCTTGTTTGCCGATGACGGGCTGATCCGGCCCGAGCATTTGCCGGAGGATATCGGCCCAGCGGGGGCGATCAAGACAGGTGGCCGGCGCAATCACCTGGGTGAGCTGGCGCAGGCACTGGAACAGTTCAAGGGCTCGCGCAGTGAACTGGCCCGTCACCTTGGCCTGAGCGAGCGCACGCTGTATCGCCGGTTGAAGGAGCTTGGCCTGAATTGACGCGTTGGCTGTGCTGGCCGTATCGCCGGCAAGCCAGCTCCCACAGGTACTGTACAGGCCCCGAATACGGCGCAATACCCGCTCCCATAGTGATGGCGCTTCACGGACCTTTACCGGACCTTTACCTCTGTCCTGACATTAAGCGGGAATGATTGTGGTCTGATCAGTTAACCGAACCTGGCAGCCAGTCAGCTCCCGCCAGGCGTCAACATGCAGAGGACCGCAAAATGAAGAAAACCCTGACCGTGATCTGCGCCGCGCTCATGCTCAGCGCCCCCTTGGCCAGTTTCGCGCAGCCAGGCCCACCTGACCGGCATGATGGCGGCCCATCGCACCAGGGCAACCCACCGCATGGTCAGCCACAGTACCAAGGCCGACATGACAATGGCCGCGGTCCCGCCTACCGCGACCCGAACTTCCGCCCACAACAGGGCATGCCGGTTCCGCATCAGCAGTGGCAGCGTGGCCATGTGGTTGACCCGCATTACCGTGGCGACCGTTACTGGGTGACCGACTGGAAAGCACGCCACCTGTATGCGCCACCGCGTGATCACCGTTGGTTGTATGTGAACGGGGACTATGTGCTGGTGGCTATTGCCAGTGGTGTGATCGTGAACGTCCTCAGCGGTTACTGATTTCTACAGGCACTAAAAAGCCCGCTTCCGCGGGCTTTTTAGTGCCTGGCGATCTACACCGGATCAGAAGTCCAGGTTCGATACCGACAGCGCGTTGCTTTCGATGAAGTCACGACGCGGCTCGACCGCATCACCCATCAGGGTGTTGAAGATCTGGTCGGCTGCGATCGCATCCTCGATGGTGACCTTGAGCATACGGCGGACGGTTGGGTCCATGGTGGTTTCCCACAGCTGCTCAGGGTTCATCTCGCCCAGCCCTTTGTATCGCTGGATGGTGTGGCGCTTGGTGGTTTCGTTCATCAGCCAATCCAGGCCTTCCTTGAACTCGACAATTGCCTTGCGGCGCTCACCGCGCTGCACGTAAGCACCTTCACCCAACAAGCTGGACAGCTTGGCACCAATGTTGACTACGGTACGGTAGTCATTACTGCCAAAGAAGTCACGGTTGAAGGTGACGTAGCTGGCCAGGCCGTGGGAGGTAACTTCCACTTCTGGCAACCATACGTTGCGCTCTTTGTCTTCGCGCAGGCTGGCTTTGTAAACCAGGCCGGACTTCTGGCTGTTGTTCAGACGTTCCTGGAACTGGGCCAGCCAGGCTTGCATCACAGCGTGGTCACCCAGCTGTTCCAGGCTGACCTCCGGCAGGTAGATGAAGTGCTCGGTCAGCTCTTCCGGGTACAAGCGAGACAGACGCTTGAGTGTCTTCATGACACTACGGAATTCATTCACCAGTGCTTCCAACTGCACACCGGAAACCGCTGGTGCCGACTCGTCCAGATGCAGGCTGGCATCTTCCAGGGCCGACTGGGTCATGTACTCTTCCATGGCCTCGTCGTCCTTGATGTACTGCTCCTGCTTGCCTTTCTTCACCTTGTACAGCGGTGGCTGGGCAATGTAGATGTAGCCGCGCTCGACCAGCTCCGGCAGCTGACGGAAGAAGAAGGTCAGCAGCAGGGTACGGATGTGCGAGCCGTCAACGTCAGCATCGGTCATGATGATGATGTTGTGATAACGCAGCTTGTCGATGTTGTACTCTTCGCGGCCAATACCGCAGCCCAGTGCAGTGATCAGCGTGCCCACTTCCTGGGACGAGATCATCTTGTCGAAGCGCGCTTTCTCGACGTTGAGGATTTTACCCTTCAACGGCAGGATCGCCTGGGTACGACGGTTGCGGCCTTGCTTCGCCGAGCCACCCGCGGAGTCACCCTCCACCAGGTACAGTTCGGAAAGGGCAGGGTCCTTTTCCTGGCAGTCCGCCAGTTTGCCTGGCAGGCCGGCAATATCCAGCGCGCCTTTACGGCGAGTCATTTCACGGGCTTTACGTGCCGCTTCACGGGCACGGGCAGCATCGATCATCTTGCCAACGACGGCCTTGGCCTCGTTGGGGTTTTCCAACAGGAAGTCGGCGAAGTACTTGTTCATCTCCTGTTCCACGGCGGTTTTCACCTCCGAGGAGACCAGCTTGTCCTTGGTCTGCGAGCTGAACTTAGGGTCCGGCACCTTCACCGAGATGATCGCGGTCAGGCCTTCACGGGCGTCGTCGCCAGTGGTCGCCACCTTGTTCTTCTTGGCCAGGCCTTCCTGTTCGATGTAGCTGTTCAGGCTACGGGTCAGCGAGGAACGGAAGCCCACCAGGTGAGTACCGCCATCACGCTGCGGAATGTTGTTGGTGAAGCACAACAGGTTTTCGTTGAAGCTGTCGTTCCACTGCAGGGCGACTTCAACACCCACGCCATCGTCACGCTGGACGTTGAAGTGGAATACCTGGGAGTTGACCGGGGTCTTGTTGGTGTTCAGGTATTCAACGAACGCACGCAGGCCGCCTTCGTACTTGAAGAACTCTTCCTTACCGCTACGTTCATCCTTCAGCAGGATGCCAACGCCCGAGTTGAGGAACGACAGCTCGCGGATACGCTTGGCCAGGATGTCCCAGCTGAAGTGAATGTTCTTGAAGGTTTCAGCCGAAGGCTTGAAGTGGATGTGGGTACCGGTGGTTTCGCTGTCACCGACAACCGCCATCGGCGCCTGTGGAACACCGTGAACGTAGGTCTGTTCCCAGATTTTTCCGCTACGGCGAACGGTCAGTACCAGTTTCTCGGACAGGGCGTTCACTACAGAAACACCTACGCCGTGCAGACCGCCGGATACCTTGTAGGAGTTGTCGTCGAACTTACCGCCAGCGTGCAGCACGGTCATGATGACCTCGGCTGCGGAAACGCCTTCTTCTTTATGCACGTCGACCGGAATGCCGCGACCGTTGTCGCGCACACTGATGGATTCGTCCGGGTGGATGATGACGGTGATGTCATCGCAGTGACCGGCGAGGGCTTCGTCGATCGAGTTGTCGACCACCTCGAAGACCATGTGGTGCAGGCCGCTACCATCATCGGTGTCGCCAATGTACATGCCGGGGCGCTTGCGCACGGCATCCAAACCTTTCAGCACCTTGATGCTGGAGGAGTCGTACGTTTGATTTTCGCTCATGCATTCACTCCCGATGGTCGTGGGTCTGGGTGATACGGCCTTGTTCCACGTGGAACAAAGCAACTGGCGTTTCCGTCTGCCAGCCTTCCCTCAGTAATTCGTGATCTACACAGGTGATGAACACCTGGCAGCGTAATTCTTCAAGCAAGCGACACAGCGCGCGGCGATGCTGGTCGTCCAGTTCGGACGGCAAGTCATCCACGAGATAAATACAGTGACCGCGGCGAGCCTGACTAACGAGGTGGCCTTGGGCAATGCGCAATGCGCACACCACCAGCTTTTGCTGACCACGCGACAGGATGTCGGCTGCATTGTTGGCAGCCAGACGAAGACGCAGATCAGCACGCTGCGGACCGGCCTGGGTGTGGCCCATCTGCTGATCGCGAAGGAGAGAGGAAGCGAGTACTTCTTGCAGTTCCCGGTCCTTGTCCCAGCCTCGGTAGTAGCTAAGGGTCAACCCGTCCAGCTCGACCAGTTCGCTCAGGGTTCGCTCGAAGACGGGCTTCAAGGCCTTGATGTAGTTGCGACGGTATTCATCTATTTCCGCACTGGCCAGGCACAATTCCCGGTCCCAGGCGGCTTGCGAAGCTGGGTCAAGTGTACCATGCCGCAACCATGAGTTCCGCTGCCGCAGTGCCTTCTGCAGCCGTTGCCAGGCTGGCAGAAAACGAGGTTCCACGTGGAACACCCCCCAATCCAGGAACTGGCGGCGTATTTTCGGAGCGCCTTCCAACAAGCGGAAACTGTCCGGATTGATGAGCTGAAGCGGTAGCAATTCAGCCAGTTGCGCCGCACTCCGCGCATTCTGCCCATCGATGCGAATAGTGAACTCCCCCTGCCGCTCCCGGGATACACCCAGGTTACTGCTGCCACCCTCGGCCAATTGCACTTCGCCGAACACGGTACAGGCCGGTTGTTCGTACTGGATAACCGGGTTCAGGCGGGTGCTGCGGAACGAGCGCGCCAGCCCGAGCAGGTGCACGGCCTCCAGCACGCTGGTTTTGCCGCTGCCGTTGGCGCCGTAAAGGATGTTGATGCGGGGGGACGGTGAGAGTGTCACCGGGTGCAAGTTGCGCACCGCGGTGACCATGATACGTCGAAGAGACATTTCGCCTGCTACGTTACAGACGCATCGGCATGACAACGTAGGAAGAATCGTCATTGCCAGCTTCCTGCAGCAGGGCACTGCTGTTGGAATCGGACAGGATCAGACGAACTTGCTCGGTAGTCATTACGCCCAGCACGTCCAGCAGGTAGCTGACGTTGAAGCCGATTTCCAGCGAGCTACCTTCGTAGTCCACGCTGATTTCTTCTTCAGCTTCTTCCTGCTCGGGGTTGTTGGCCTGGATCTTCAGTTGGCCAGCAGCCAGTTGCAGGCGGATACCGCGGTACTTTTCGTTGGAAAGAATCGCAGTACGGCTAAAGGCTTCACGCAGCGCCTGACGGTCGCCGACCACCAGCTTGTCACCGCCCTTGGGCAGTACGCGCTCGTAGTCCGGGAACTTGCCGTCCACCAGCTTGGAAGTGAAGGTGAATTCACCAGTGGTGGCGCGAATATGGTGCTGGCCCAGGACGATGCTGACCATGCCTTCCGGGTCGGTCAGCAGGCGTGCCAGTTCGAGGATACCTTTGCGTGGCACGATGACCTGGTGGCGGTCATCCTGCTCGATCGGTGCGCTCATGGAGCACAGCGCCAGGCGGTGACCGTCAGTGGACACAGCTCGCAGGGTGTTGCGGGAAACCTCCAGCAGCATACCGTTGAGGTAGTAGCGCACATCCTGCTGGGCCATGGCGAAACTGGTGCGCTCGATCAGGCGGCGCAGCTTGCTCTGTTCCAGGTTGCAGGTCAGCGAGCCCGGGCCTTCTTCCACGGTCGGGAAGTCATTGGCTGGCAGGGTCGACAGGGTAAAGCGGCTGCGACCGGCCTTGACCAACAGTTTCTGCTCGTCGACCTTGATATCGATCAGGGCGTCGTTCGGCAGGCTTTTGCAAATGTCCATCAGCTTGCGTGCCGGGACAGTGATTTCGCCAGGCTCGGCCGGCTCTTCCAGTTGCACGCGGCCTACCAGTTCGACTTCCAGGTCGGTACCAGTCAACGACAGTTGCTGGCCTTGCACGACCAGCAATACGTTGGACAGGACCGGCAAGGTCTGGCGGCGCTCGACGACACCGGCGACCAGTTGCAGGGGTTTCAACAGGGCTTCGCGTTGAATGGTGAAATGCATGGTCTAGTCCCTTGCCTTCAATTAGCTGCGCAGACGGCCATCAGGTCGTCAGCGTCCGCAGCAGGTTCTTGTAGTCCTCGCGGATGTCCGCGTCGGATTCCTTCAGTTCGTTGATCTTGCGGCAGGCGTGCAGCACGGTCGTATGGTCGCGACCACCGAACATGTCGCCGATTTCCGGCAGACTGTGGTTGGTCAGTTCCTTGGACAGGGCCATGGCCACCTGGCGTGGACGCGCCACGGAACGCGAACGACGCTTGGACAACAGATCGGAGATCTTGATCTTGTAGTACTCGGCGACGGTACGCTGAATGTTATCCACACTGACCAGCTTGTCCTGGAGCGCCAGCAGGTCCTTGAGCGACTCACGAATCAGTTCGATGGTGATGTCGCGGCCCATGAAGTGCGAGTGAGCGATCACCCGCTTCAATGCGCCTTCCAGTTCACGGACGTTGGAACGGATGCGCTGGGCAATGAAGAAGGCCGCGTCATGCGGTAGTTCGACCTTGGCCTGGTCGGCCTTCTTCATCAGGATCGCCACGCGGGTTTCCAGCTCTGGTGGCTCGACGGCAACCGTCAGGCCCCAACCAAAGCGCGACTTCAGACGCTCCTCCAGGCCTTCGATCTCCTTGGGGTAGCGGTCAGAAGTAAGGATTACCTGCTGACCACCCTCGAGCAGGGCGTTGAAGGTGTGGAAAAACTCTTCCTGCGAGCGTTCTTTACGGGCAAAGAACTGGATATCGTCGATCAGCAACGCATCCACCGAGCGGTAGAAACGCTTGAATTCGTTGATGGCGTTGAGCTGCAGCGCCTTGACCATGTCCGCGACGAAGCGCTCCGAATGCAGGTACACGACCTTGGCGTTCGGGTTCTTCTTCAGCAGGTGGTTACCCACAGCATGCATGAGGTGGGTTTTACCCAGGCCCACACCACCATAAAGGAAGAGCGGGTTGTAACCATGCTTGGGGTTGTCTGCCACCTGCCAGGCAGCCGCGCGCGCCAACTGGTTCGACTTACCTTCGACGAAGGTGTCGAACGTGAAGGTGCGGTTCAGGTAACTGGTGTGTTTGAGCGCACCTTCAACCTGCACGGTGCGCTGTTCGGTCCGGGCACTGCCAGCCGACGCAGAAGCCGGCTCGGCCATGGCATCGAAGCTATCACGCGAGGATGGCTCGGCCAGCTCATCGACCAGCACAGGCTCGGCCGCCGCCACGGCGACGGGTTCGACCGCTGCCGGCACTGCCTTCTGTGTCTGGCTCTGAGCCTGGGTCTGGGCCAGCGAGGCGGCCACCGCAGCACTTACTGGCGCGTTGGGTGCGGCACGTGGCGCAGAGCTGCGACGGCTGCCGATCAACAAGGAAAGGGCAGGCGCAATGCCGCTGCCGTTTTCGCCCAACAGCTCGAGCAAACGACCCAGGTACTTTTCATTGACCCAATCGAGAACGAAACGGTTAGGCGCATAGACGCGCAACTCGTCGCCTTCGGCTTCGACCTGTAGCGGACGGATCCAGGTGTTGAATTGCTGGGCAGGCAGTTCATCGCGCAGAAGCTCCACGCACTGCTGCCAAAGTTCCACTGACACGGATATCCCCTGAGTTTGAAAGCCGGATGAGGCAAAAACAAACCGCCATTGTACCGGTCGAGCGTTCAGTTATCCACATGTGGACACGCTAGGAACCATGACAAAACAGCCATTTATCGACCAAAACGGCTTCTTCGCACTGTGAATAAGCCCTGTGGATAAGCAGCCATGAGCGCTATGCACAACCCTGAGGTCAAGCCTGTTGATAACTCTACTGTGGATAAGCGGCTATTTAATCCACAGCTTTTGACCACGAAGAAAACAAGCGCAGCACCGGTTGAGAACACAGTTGTAAAACTCTGTACAGCCCGGATTTTATGGCCTCAAGCAGGTTATCCACAGAAGGTTATCCACTTAAGATTTATAGATTCTTCAGAAAAGCTTTTTATATGTCTCTTCTTTTTTTTCATGTTGTCCCCAATTCGTGTGTCCGATCAAGCACCCTTGGGGGATGGACAAGCACGCACCGTCCATCACGTGCTCTATATGGAAAGACTGGTTGGAAATTGACCTACGGGCTTGCTTTCTCTAGAATCGCCGGTCTCTTAAAAAGGGGGCCATCCCGGCCCGTCGTCGACAAACCAGGTAACACGCCATGAAACGTACTTTCCAACCAAGCACCATCAAGCGCGCGCGCACCCACGGCTTCCGTGCCCGTATGGCTACCAAGAACGGCCGCGCTGTTCTGTCGCGTCGTCGTGCCAAAGGCCGTAAGCGTCTGGCCATTTGATTTTTCGGCACAGGTGGTGAGTCAGGACTTCAGTCGGGAAAAGCGACTGCTTACACCCCGACATTTCAAAGCGGTCTTCGACTCCCCAACCGGCAAGGTTCCAGGGAAAAACCTGCTGATCCTTGCTCGCGAGAACGGCCTCGATCACCCACGCCTTGGCCTGGTGATCGGCAAGAAGAGCGTCAAGCTCGCCGTTCAACGCAACCGCCTCAAGCGCTTGATGCGCGATTCCTTTCGCCTGAACCAGCAATTGCTTGCCGGGTTGGACATTGTGATCGTCGCGCGCAAGGGATTGGGTGAGATAGAAAACCCGGAATTGCACCAACACTTTGGCAAACTCTGGAAACGCCTGGCGCGCAGCCGGCCCACTCCAGCAGTGACCGCCAATTCCGCAGGGGTAGACAGCCAAGATGCGTAAACTGGCGCTCGTTCCGATCCAGTTTTACCGTTACGCCATTAGTCCTCTGATGGCCAACCACTGTCGTTTCTTCCCCAGTTGCTCCTGTTACGCTTATGAAGCCATCGAAAACCACGGCCTCTGGCGTGGTGGGTGGCTAGCCGTTCGTCGCCTGGGGCGTTGTCATCCGTGGAACGACGGCGGTTTCGATCCCGTTCCTCCCGCTCCTTCCTCCCGAACTTCTTCGATAGCCGAGTAATCATGGATATTAAACGCACGATCCTGATCGTCGCCCTGGCAATCGTGTCCTACGTCATGGTCCTCAAGTGGAACCAGGACTACGGCCAGGCTGCCCTGCCGACTCAGAATACTGCTGCCAGCACCGTTGCCCCGGGTTTGCCGGATGGCGTACCGGCCGGTAACGCCGGCGCCAGCGCCGATGTGCCAAGCGCCAACGCCGAAACCAGCGCAGCCGAACTGGCACCGGTTGCGGTCAGCAAGGACCTGATCCGGGTCAAGACCGATGTTCTGGAGCTGGCTATCGATCCGGTCGGTGGTGACATCGTCCAGCTGAACCTGCCGCAGTACCCACGTCGCCAGGACCACCCGGACATTCCGTTCCAGCTGTTCGACAACGGTGGCGAGCGTGTCTACCTGGCACAAAGCGGCCTGACCGGCGTCAACGGTCCGGATGCCCGTCCTGCCGGTCGCCCTCTGTACGCTACCGACAAGAAGGGTTACCAGCTGGCCGATGGCCAGGAACAACTGGTGGTCGACCTGAAGTTCAGCGACAACGGCGTCAACTACATCAAGCGCTTCAGCTTCAAGCGCGGCGAGTACGACCTGACCGTCAGCTACCTGATCGACAACCAAAGCGGTCAGGCCTGGAGCGGCAACATGTTTGCCCAGCTCAAGCGTGACGCCAGCTCCGATCCGTCGTCGAGCACTGCCACCGGCACCGCCACCTACCTGGGCGCTGCCCTGTGGACTGCTTCCGAGCCTTACAAAAAGGTCTCGATGAAGGACATCGACAAAGGTAGTTTGAAAGAAAATGTGTCCGGCGGCTGGGTTGCCTGGCTGCAGCACTACTTCGTGACCGCCTGGATTCCGGCCAAGTCGGACAACAACGTTGTCCAGACCCGCAAGGACAGCCAGGGCAACTACATCATCGGCTACACCGGCCCGGCCATCAGCGTGCCTGCTGGCGGCAAGGTCGAAACCAGCGCCATGCTGTACGCCGGCCCGAAAATCCAGTCCAAGCTGAAAGAGTTGTCCCCAGGCCTGGAACTGACCGTGGACTACGGCTTCCTGTGGTTCATCGCCCAGCCGATCTTCTGGCTGCTGCAACATATCCACAGCCTGCTGGGTAACTGGGGCTGGTCGATCATCGTGCTGACCATGCTGATCAAAGGCCTGTTCTTCCCGCTGTCGGCAGCCAGCTACCGTTCGATGGCGCGCATGCGTGCCGTTGCGCCGAAGCTCGCTGCACTGAAGGAACGCTTCGGTGACGATCGCCAGAAGATGTCCCAGGCGATGATGGAGCTGTACAAGAAAGAGAAGATCAACCCACTGGGCGGCTGCCTGCCGATCCTGGTGCAGATGCCAGTGTTCCTGGCCCTGTACTGGGTACTGCTGGAAAGCGTGGAAATGCGCCAGGCTCCATGGATGCTGTGGATTACCGACCTGTCGATCAAGGATCCGTTCTTCATCCTGCCGATCATCATGGGCGCCACCATGTTCATCCAGCAGCGCCTGAACCCGACGCCGCCGGATCCGATGCAGGCCAAGGTGATGAAAATGATGCCGATCATCTTCACCTTCTTCTTCCTGTGGTTCCCGGCTGGTCTGGTGCTGTACTGGGTTGTGAACAACTGCCTGTCGATCGCACAGCAGTGGTACATCACCCGCAGCATCGAAGCAGCCAGCAAAAAAGCTGCTGCTTGACAGGCTACTGCGCTAGCCTGTGAATAAAAAACGCCCCCTAGTGGGGCGTTTTTGCTATCTGTCGTTTTTGTCGTAGAGGCTTTCGAGCATGAACACTGTGCGTGAAACCATCGCCGCCATCGCCACCGCCCAGGGCCGCGGCGGTGTGGGGATTGTCAGGTTGTCCGGCCCTCTGGCTGCCAAGGCCGGCCAGTTGATCACCGGCCGTACGCTTACCCCGCGCCACGCCCATTACGGCCCGTTCCGCGACGAGGAAGGCCTGGTGCTGGACGAAGGGATCGCGCTGTTCTTCCCTGGGCCGAATTCGTTCACCGGCGAGGACGTACTGGAACTGCAGGGCCACGGTGGCCCGGTGGTGCTGGATATGCTGCTGCAGCGCTGTGTACAGGTTGGTTGCCGGCTGGCTCGCCCGGGTGAGTTCAGCGAGCGTGCATTCCTCAACGACAAGCTTGACCTGGCCCAGGCCGAAGCCATTGCCGACCTGATTGAAGCCAGTTCCAGCCAGGCTGCGCGCAACGCACTGCGTTCGCTGCAGGGCGAGTTCTCCAAGCGCGTGCACTTCCTGACCGAGGCGTTGATTGCGCTGCGCATCTACGTCGAGGCGGCGATCGACTTCCCTGAAGAGGAAATCGACTTCCTCGCCGACGGCCATGTGCTGACGATGCTCGATACGGTGCGGGGAGAGTTGTCCAAAGTACAGCGTGAAGCCGGGCAGGGGGCCTTGCTGCGTGACGGCATGACTGTGGTCATCGCCGGTAGGCCGAATGCCGGCAAGTCGAGCCTGCTGAACCAGCTGGCCGGGCGGGAAGCGGCCATCGTGACTGATATTGCCGGCACCACGCGGGACATCCTGCGCGAACATATCCACATCGACGGCATGCCGCTACACGTGGTCGATACTGCCGGTTTGCGCGACACCGATGACCATGTGGAAAAGATTGGCGTGGAACGTGCGCTGAAGGCCATTGGCGAGGCAGACCGGGTGTTGTTGGTGGTGGACTCCACTGCGCCCGAGGCCAGCGACCCGTTCGCCCTGTGGCCAGAATTTCTCGACCAGCGGCCAGACCCGGCCAAGGTGACGCTGATTCGGAACAAGGCCGATCTTAGTGGTGAGCGGGTAGCGCTGGAACAGTGCGATGACGGCCATGTAACGATCACCCTCAGTGCCAAAGGGGACGATGCAGGGCTGCAGTTGCTGCGTGACCACCTGAAGGCCTGCATGGGTTATGAACAGACGGCCGAGAGTGGTTTCAGCGCTCGCCGGCGCCATCTGGATGCCCTGCGCCAGGCCAGTGAGCACCTGGAACATGGCCGTGCACAACTTACCCTGGCTGGTGCGGGTGAGCTGTTGGCGGAAGACCTGCGGCAGGCGCAGCAGGCCCTGGGGGAGATTACCGGGGCATTCAGCTCTGATGACCTGCTGGGGCGGATTTTCTCCAGCTTCTGCATCGGCAAGTAATTCACAGCCAGGCAAAACCAAGAGCCGCTCCTTCGGGAGCGGCTTTTTTTTTGCCTCAAATTTCGCAGCTTCCACGGAAATCGCGCCGCACCTGAAGGCTGTGCAGAACCCTGTGGGAGCGGGTTCACCCGCGAAGAGGCCGGTGCAGGTTCACATTTTTTTCATTCACCTACCCCAATCTGCTCTCAGGAGCCCTGTGGAAAACTCGCCTTCAGCTCCGTTGATAAGCAGGCTTTTTTTCTGAGGACAAACCCGCTTGTGGGTAAACAGCCATTTAATCCACAGGCTAAATCGTGTTATCCATAGCCCTCATGGTACTCCAGCCACAGGGTTTAATTTTTCTCTACACGGCATGAATAAAGGCCTGCATAACCTTATCCACAGAGAAGCTTGTGCATAAGAATAAACATAAAAACAAAGCTTTTTTAAATTCTTCCTCTTTGATTTCTGTTGGCTGCCACTCATCCACAGACTGGTCAAAATTTGCTCAGACGGTTTCTTTAAAGGGGGTGAAGTCCCTATACTTGTCCGCTTACCTTCTCTATTCGCAAAAACAGGCACGAGGTGCGTGGTGGATTTCCCTTCCCGTTTTGAAGTGATCGTCATCGGCGGCGGCCATGCCGGTACCGAGGCTGCGCTTGCGTCTGCACGCATGGGTGTGAAAACCCTGCTGCTGACCCATAACGTGGAAACCCTCGGTCACATGAGCTGCAACCCCGCCATTGGCGGTATTGGCAAAAGCCATCTGGTCAAAGAGATCGATGCCCTCGGCGGCGCCATGGCGCTGGCCACCGACAAGAGCGGCATCCAGTTCCGCGTTCTGAACAACCGCAAGGGCCCGGCCGTACGCGCCACCCGTGCACAGGCCGACCGCGCCATCTACAAGGCAGTGGTGCGCGAAATCCTGGAAAACCAGCCGAACCTGTGGATATTCCAGCAGTCCTGCGACGACCTGATCGTCGAGCAGGACCAGGTCAAAGGCGTGGTGACCCAGATGGGCCTGCGTTTCTTCGCCGAATCGGTGGTACTGACCACCGGTACCTTCCTCGGCGGTCTTATCCACATTGGTTTGCAAAACCATTCCGGTGGTCGCGCCGGCGATCCACCTTCGATTGCCCTGGCCCACCGCATGCGTGAACTGCCGCTGCGCGTCGGCCGCCTGAAAACCGGTACCCCACCGCGTATCGACGGCCGTTCGGTGGACTTCTCGGTGATGACCGAGCAGCCAGGCGATACGCCGATTCCGGTGATGTCGTTCATGGGCAATGCCCAGATGCACCCGCGCCAGGTGAGCTGCTGGATCACCCACACCAATGCGCGCACCCACGAGATCATCGCCTCGAACCTCGACCGTTCGCCGATGTACTCGGGTGTCATCGAAGGTGTCGGCCCGCGCTACTGCCCGTCGATCGAAGACAAGATCCACCGCTTCGCCGACAAGGAAAGCCACCAGGTGTTCATCGAGCCGGAAGGCCTGACCACCCATGAGCTGTACCCCAACGGTATTTCCACTTCGCTGCCGTTCGACGTGCAGCTGGAGCTGGTGCGGTCGATCCGCGGCATGGAGAACGCCCACATCGTTCGCCCGGGCTATGCCATCGAATACGACTACTTCGACCCTCGCGACCTCAAGTACAGCCTCGAGACCAAAGTCATCGGCGGCCTGTTCTTCGCCGGCCAGATCAACGGCACCACCGGTTACGAAGAAGCCGGCGCCCAGGGTTTGCTGGCCGGGACCAACGCCGCCCTGCGGGCGCAGGGCCGAGACAGCTGGTGCCCGCGCCGCGACGAGGCGTACATCGGCGTACTGGTCGACGACCTGATTACCCTGGGAACCCAGGAGCCGTACCGCATGTTCACTTCGCGTGCCGAGTACCGCCTGATCCTGCGCGAAGACAACGCCGACCTGCGCCTGACCGAAAAGGGCCGAGAACTCGGCCTGATCGACGACCAGCGTTGGGCCGCCTTCTGCGCCAAGCGCGACGGCATCGAACGCGAGGAGCAGCGCCTGAAGTCGACCTGGGTACGCCCGAACACCGAGCAAGGCCAGGCGATTGTGGATAAGTTCGGTACCCCGCTCAGCCACGAGTACAGCCTGCTCAACCTGCTGGCGCGCCCGGAAATCGACTACGCCGGGCTGATCGAGGCAACCGGCGGCGAAGCGATCGATCCACAGGTCGCCGAGCAGGTCGAAATCCGCACCAAGTACGCCGGCTACATCGACCGCCAGCAGGATGAAATCGCACGTCTGCGCGCCAGCGAAGACACCCGCCTGCCTGTGGATATCGATTACTCGACGATTTCCGGCCTGTCCAAGGAAATCCAGGGCAAGCTGGGCCAGACCCGACCGGAAACCCTGGGTCAGGCTTCGCGTATCCCGGGCGTGACCCCTGCGGCGATTTCCCTGTTGCTGATTCACTTGAAAAAACGCGGCGCTGGCCGCGAATTGGAGCAAAGCGCTTGAGTTCCCTGGTCACCCCGCAACACGCTGAAGAGTTGTCCACAGGTGCGCGCCAGCTCGGTGTCGAGCTGAGCGCCGAGCATCACGAAAAGCTGCTCGGCTACCTGGCCCTGTTGATCAAATGGAACAAAGCCTACAACCTCACCGCCGTGCGCGACCCCGACGAGATGGTGTCGCGTCACCTGCTCGACAGCCTCAGTGTCATGCCGTTTATCCACAGCGAGCGTGACAACTGGCTGGATGTCGGCAGTGGCGGTGGCATGCCCGGTATCCCATTGGCTATCCTGCATCCGCACAAGCGCGTGACGGTGCTGGACGCCAATGGCAAGAAGACCCGCTTCCTGACCCAGGTGAAAATGGAGCTCAAGCTGGACAACCTCACGGTTATCCACAGTCGGGTCGAAGCCTTCCAGCCGACACAATCGTTCAGCGGAATCATCTCCCGCGCCTTCAGCAGCATGGAGAACTTCACCAGCTGGACCCGCCACCTGGGCGACACCGGGACGCAATGGCTTGCAATGAAGGGGCTGCATCCTGCCGATGAACTGGTAGCATTGCCCGCAGACTTCACAGTGGAAAGCGAGCAGGCCCTGACCGTTCCAGGTTGCCAGGGCCAGCGCCATCTGCTGATACTGCGCCGCAAGGCATGACTGGGAACACACGCAACAATGGCTAAGGTATTCGCAATCGCGAACCAGAAAGGTGGTGTGGGCAAGACAACCACCTGTATCAATCTCGCCGCCTCGCTGGCCGCGACCAAGCGTCGTGTGCTGCTGATCGACCTCGATCCGCAGGGCAACGCCACCATGGGCAGCGGTGTGGACAAGCACGAGCTCGAGCACTCGGTCTACGACCTGTTGATCGGGGAATGCGACCTGGCCCAGGCCATGCATTACTCCGAGCACGGTGGTTTCCAGTTGCTGCCGGCCAACCGTGACCTGACCGCCGCCGAAGTGGTGCTGCTGGAAATGCAGGTCAAGGAGAGCCGCCTGCGCAACGCCCTGGCGCCGATCCGCGAGAACTACGACTACATCCTCATCGACTGCCCTCCGTCGCTGTCGATGCTCACGCTCAACGCCCTGGTCGCCTCCGATGGCGTGATCATCCCGATGCAGTGCGAGTACTACGCACTGGAAGGTCTCAGCGACCTTGTGGATAACATCAAGCGCATCGCCGCCCGGTTGAACCCGGAGCTGAAGATCGAGGGCCTGCTGCGGACCATGTACGATCCGCGCCTGAGCCTGAACAACGATGTCTCGGCGCAGCTGAAGGAGCACTTTGGCCCGCAGCTGTACGACACGGTCATTCCGCGCAACATTCGCCTGGCCGAGGCCCCGAGCTTCGGCATGCCGGCCCTGGCCTACGACAAGCAATCGCGAGGCGCGCTGGCTTATCTGGCCCTGGCCGGGGAACTCGTACGCCGTCAACGCCGTCAATCACGCACTGCACAAACAACTTAAGGAATCCGTATGGCCGTCAAGAAACGGGGTCTCGGACGTGGGTTGGATGCACTGCTCAGTGGTCCTTCCGTCAGCGCGCTCGAAGAGCAGGCTGTGAAGATCGACCAGAAAGAACTGCAACACCTGCCGGTCGAGCTGATCCAGCGTGGCAAGTACCAGCCGCGCCGGGACATGGACCCGGAGGCGCTGGAAGAGCTCGCGCACTCGATTCGCAACCATGGCGTGATGCAACCGATCGTGGTGCGCCCGATCGATGGCAACCGCTTCGAGATCATCGCCGGTGAGCGCCGCTGGCGCGCCACCCAGCAGGCTGGCCTGGACAAGATCCCGGCGATGGTCCGCGAAGTGCCCGACGAAGCCGCCATCGCCATGGCGCTGATCGAGAACATCCAGCGCGAAGACCTCAACCCGCTGGAAGAGGCCCTGGCCCTGCAGCGCCTGCAGCAGGAGTTCGAGCTCACCCAGCAACAGGTGGCCGATGCCGTGGGCAAGTCGCGGGTGACCGTGGCCAACCTGCTGCGCCTGATCACCCTGCCTGACGCGATCAAGACCATGCTCGCCCATGGCGACCTGGAGATGGGCCACGCCCGTGCATTGCTCGGCCTGGAAGAACACCGCCAGGAAGAGGGGGCGCGTCATGTTGTCGCACGTGGCCTCACCGTGCGCCAAACCGAGGCACTGGTTCGTCAGTGGCTCAGCGACAAACCTGATCCGGTCGAACCGAGCAAACCTGATCCGGATATCGCACGCCTTGAACAGCGGCTCGCAGAGCGCCTGGGCTCGGCCGTGCAGATCCGCCATGGCAACAAGGGCAAAGGCCAATTGGTTATTCGCTACAACTCGCTTGACGAGTTGCAAGGCGTGCTTGCTCACATCCGCTGAAACAATTCCCGTTGTAGCGCGCAGTCGGAAATCACTACCGAATAGTTGAATAGGGGTTAATCCACCCCTATACTCTGCGCGCATTTTGTCGGCACAAATTATGCCAAGTCATAACTGACTTGCTGGTCGACTTCCGAGGAGCAGTTGTGATGGAAATCCGCACGCCAAACCGCCTGCCTTTCCATCGCTGGGCGGTTTTCCCGGTACTGCTGGCTCAATTCGTCGTACTGCTGCTGGCAACGTTGGTGTTGTGGCAGTGGAAAGGGGCGGTCAGTGGATATTCAGGCCTTTGCGGAGGTTTGATTGCCTGGCTACCCAATGTGTATTTCGCCTGGAAGGCTTTTCGCTTCAGCGGGGCCCGGGCGGCACAAGCCATCGTCAAGTCGTTCTACGCTGGCGAGGCAGGCAAGATGATTTTGACGGCAGTGCTTTTTGCACTGACCTTCGCAGGAGTGAAGCCACTGGCGCCGTTAGCAGTATTCGGCGTCTTCGTGTTGACCCTTTTGGTCAGCTGGTTCGCGCCCCTGCTGATGAATAAAAGACTTTCGAGACCTTAGGGCGTTTGAGGCAACCATGGCAGCAGAAACCGCTTCGGGCTATATCCAGCACCACTTGCAGAACCTGACCTACGGTCAACTACCAGACGGCAGCTGGGGCTTCGCCCATTCGGCTGCAGAAGCCAAGGCAATGGGCTTCTGGGCGTTCCACCTGGACACCCTGGGTTGGTCCGTCGCGCTGGGTCTGATCTTCCTGTTCATCTTCCGCATGGCGGCCAAGAAGGCGACTTCCGGCCAACCTGGCGGCCTGCAGAACTTCGTAGAAGTGATGGTGGACTTCGTCAACGGCAGCGTGAAGGACTCCTTCCACGGCCGTAGCCCGGTAATCGCTCCGCTGGCGCTGACCATTTTCGTCTGGGTATTCCTGATGAACGCCGTCGACCTGGTACCGGTCGACTGGATTCCTCAGCTGGCCATCCTGATCTCCGGTGACCCGCACATTCCGTTCCGCGCCGTGTCGACCACCGACCCGAACGCGACCCTGGCCATGGCCTTCTGCGTGTTCGCCCTGATCATCTTCTACAGCATCAAGGTCAAGGGCCTGGGCGGCTTCATCGGTGAGCTGACCCTGCACCCGTTCGGCAGCAAGAACATCTTCGTTCAGATCCTGCTGATTCCGGTCAACTTCCTGCTGGAATTCGTCACCCTGATCGCCAAGCCGATCTCGCTGGCACTGCGTCTGTTCGGCAACATGTATGCCGGCGAACTGGTGTTCATCCTGATCGCTGTAATGTTCGGCTCCGGCCTGCTGTGGCTCAGCGGCCTGGGTGTGGTGCTGCAATGGGCGTGGGCTGTGTTCCACATCCTGATCATCACGCTGCAAGCTTTCATCTTCATGATGCTGACCATCGTCTACCTGTCGATGGCTCACGAAGATAACCATTAAGACCGCCTGGCGTGTCTGATAGCCTTCCCCGCCTGTTCGGGGGGAGGGCTTAAAAAGTCCGCAAGGGCATGCTGTACCAAACGATTTGTTTTACCGCTTCAAACTAAAAACCTAACCAATACGACGTAAAAGTCGGGAGGAAAGATGGAAACTGTAGTTGGTCTGACCGCTATCGCTGTTGCTCTGCTGATCGGCCTGGGTGCTCTGGGTACCGCCATTGGTTTCGGCCTGCTGGGCGGCAAGTTCCTGGAAGGCGCTGCTCGTCAACCAGAAATGGTTCCGATGCTGCAGGTTAAAATGTTCATCGTTGCCGGTCTGCTCGACGCCGTAACCATGATCGGTGTTGGTATCGCTCTGTTCTTCACCTTCGCGAATCCGTTCGTTGGTCAGATCGCCGGCTAATCACTCGTCACCACGAGTTGATGGCTGTATGAATTAAGACCGAGCGAGGTGTTGGCGTGAACATTAATGCAACCCTGATTGGCCAATCCGTTGCTTTTCTGATTTTTGTACTCTTCTGCATGAAGTATGTATGGCCTCCGGTCATCACTGCCCTGCAAGAGCGCCAAAAGAAGATTGCCGACGGCTTGGACGCTGCCAACCGCGCAGCTCGCGACCTGGAGCTGGCCCAAGAGAAAGCGGGTCAGCAACTGCGTGAAGCTAAAGCACAGGCAGCCGAAATCATCGAGCAAAGCAAGAAACGCGCTGCTCAGCTTGTCGAGGAAGCCCGTGATCAGGCCCGCGTCGAAGCTGACCGTGTGAAGGCTCAGGCTCTGGCCGAGATCGAACAGGAACTGAACAGCGCTAAAGACGCCCTGCGCGCCCAAGTGGGTGCCCTGGCCGTTGGTGGTGCTGAAAAGATCCTTGGCGCCACAATCGATCAAAACGCGCATGCGGAGCTGGTTAACAAACTGGCCGCTGAAATTTAAGCGAGGGCGATCATGGCAGAACTGACCACGTTGGCCCGACCTTACGCTAAGGCTGCCTTTGAGCATGCCCAGGCCCATCAGCAACTGGCCAATTGGTCAGCCATGCTCGGCCTGGCTGCTGCGGTGTCGCAAGACGACACCATGCAGCGCCTGCTCAAGGCCCCGCGACTGACGAGCGCAGAAAAGGCCGCCACGTTCATTGACGTGTGCGGTGACAAGTTCAATGCACAGGCACAGAATTTCATTCATGTTGCCGCGGAAAACGACCGTCTCCTGCTTCTGCCGGAGATTGCCGCCCTGTTCGACCTGTACAAGGCCGAGCAAGAGAAATCCGTGGACGTGGAAGTCACCAGTGCCTTCGCGTTGAACCAAGAACAGCAAGACAAACTCGCCAAGGTTCTCAGTGCACGGTTAGGCCAGGAAGTGCGCCTGCACGCGTCGGAGGATGCCAGCCTGATTGGCGGCGTCGTCATCCGCGCTGGTGACCTGGTAATCGATGGCTCTGTTCGCGGCAAAATCGCGAAACTGGCCGAAGCATTGAAATCTTGAGTTTGAAGGGGCAGCAGAGCAATGCAGCAACTCAATCCTTCCGAAATTAGTGAAATCATCAAGGGCCGCATCGACAACCTCGATGTGAGCTCCCAAGCCCGTAACGAAGGTACCGTTGTTTCGGTATCCGACGGTATCGTGCGGATCCACGGTCTGGCCGACGTCATGTACGGCGAAATGATCGAGTTCCCTGGCAGCGTATTCGGCATGGCCCTGAACCTGGAGCAAGACTCCGTAGGTGCAGTGATCCTGGGTGCCTATGACACCCTCGCCGAAGGCATGAGCGCCAAGTGCACCGGTCGCATCCTGGAAGTTCCGGTCGGCAAAGGCCTGCTGGGCCGCGTCGTCGACGCTCTGGGTAACCCGATCGATGGCAAAGGTCCTCTGACCACCACCGAAACCGACGCGGTCGAAAAGGTCGCTCCAGGCGTGATCTGGCGTAAGTCGGTAGACCAGCCTGTACAGACTGGCTACAAGTCCGTCGACGCCATGATCCCTGTCGGCCGTGGCCAGCGCGAGCTGATCATCGGTGACCGTCAGATCGGCAAGACCGCCATGGCCATCGACGCCATCATCAACCAGAAAGACTCCGGTATTTTCTGTGTTTATGTTGCTGTCGGCCAGAAGCGTTCCACCGTTGCCAACATCGTTCGCAAGCTGGAAGAAGCCGGTGCCCTGGCCAACACCATCGTGGTCGTTGCCAGTGCTTCGGAATCCGCCGCACTGCAGTTCCTGGCGCCATACGCCGGCTGCACCATGGGCGAGTTCTTCCGTGACCGCGGTGAAGACGCCCTGATCGTTTACGATGACCTGTCCAAGCAGGCCGTTGCCTACCGTCAGATCTCCCTGCTGCTGCGCCGTCCACCAGGACGTGAAGCGTACCCAGGTGACGTGTTCTATCTCCACTCCCGTCTGCTGGAGCGTGCATCGCGCGTTTCGGAAGAGTACGTCGAGAAGTTCACCAACGGTGCTGTGACTGGCAAAACCGGTTCCCTGACCGCCCTGCCGATCATCGAAACCCAAGCTGGCGACGTTTCCGCGTTCGTTCCGACCAACGTGATTTCCATCACCGACGGTCAGATCTTCCTGGAATCGGCCATGTTCAACTCGGGCATCCGCCCTGCAGTGAACGCCGGTGTTTCGGTATCCCGCGTAGGTGGTGCCGCTCAGACCAAGATCATCAAGAAGCTGTCTGGTGGTATCCGTACCGCTCTGGCTCAGTACCGTGAACTGGCTGCATTCGCCCAGTTCGCTTCCGATCTGGACGAAGCGACCCGCAAGCAGCTGGAGCATGGTCAGCGCGTTACCGAGCTGATGAAGCAGAAGCAGTACGCGCCGATGTCCATCGCGGACATGGCCCTGTCGCTGTACGCCGCTGAGCGTGGCTTCCTGACTGACGTAGAAGTCTCCAAGATCGGTAGCTTCGAGCAAGCACTGATCGCCTTCTTCAACCGTGATCACGCTGAACTGATGGCGAAGATCAACGTGAAGGGTGACTTCAACGACGAAATCGACGCAGGCCTGAAAGCCGGTATCGAGAAGTTCAAGGCCACCCAGACCTGGTAAGCCGCAGCGGGGGCTCAGGCCCCCGCTTGCTAACCTGATAGGTGATACATGGCAGGCGCAAAAGAGATTCGCAGTAAGATTGCGAGCATCAAAAGCACGCAAAAAATTACCAGCGCCATGGAGAAAGTGGCGGTCAGCAAGATGCGCAAGGCACAAATGCGCATGGCTGCTAGCCGTCCTTACGCGGAGCGTATCCGCCAGGTGATCGGTCATCTGGCCAACGCCAACCCGGAATACCGCCACCCGTTCATGATCGAGCGCCCTGTAAAGCGCGCCGGTTATATCGTGGTGAGCAGTGACCGTGGTCTGTGCGGTGGCTTGAACACCAACCTGTTCAAGGCCCTGGTCAAGGACATGAACGAAAACCGCGAACAGGGCGTGGAAATCGACCTGTGCGTGATCGGCAGCAAGGGTGCGACTTTCTTCCGCATCTTTGGCGGTAACGTCGTAGCCGCGATCAGCCACTTGGGCGAAGAGCCATCGATCAACGATCTGATCGGCTCCGTCAAAGTGATGCTGGACGCCTACCTGGACGGCCGTATCGATCGCCTCTCGGTGGTTTCGAACAAGTTCATCAACACCATGACCCAGAAGCCAACGGTCGAGCAATTGGTACCGTTGGTGGCAACCCCGGATCAGGATCTCAAGCATCACTGGGACTACCTGTACGAACCCGACGCAAAAGAGCTGCTGGACGGCTTGATGGTGCGTTACGTGGAGTCGCAGGTGTACCAGGCGGTGGTCGAGAACAACGCTGCTGAACAAGCGGCCCGGATGATCGCCATGAAGAACGCCACAGACAACGCCGGTGATTTGATCAAAGAGCTTCAGTTGATCTACAACAAGGCGCGTCAGGCTGCGATCACCCAGGAGATCTCGGAAATCGTCGGCGGCGCTGCCGCGGTTTAACGGTTCAAATATTCAGAGGATCCAGCTATGAGTAGCGGACGTATCGTTCAAATCATCGGCGCCGTCATCGACGTGGAATTCCCACGTGACGTCGTGCCGAGTGTTTACAACGCGCTGAAAGTACAAGGCGCGGAAACCACCCTGGAAGTTCAGCAGCAGCTGGGCGACGGCGTGGTTCGTACCATTGCGATGGGCTCGACCGAAGGCCTGAAGCGCGGTCTGGAAGTCGTTGACTCCGGCGCTGCCATTTCCGTTCCTGTTGGTAAGGCCACCCTGGGCCGTATCATGGACGTACTGGGCAACCCGATCGACGAGGCCGGCCCGATCGGCGAAGAAGAGCGTCGCGGTATCCACCAGCCAGCGCCTTCGTTCGCTGACCAGGCAGGCGGCAACGACCTGCTGGAAACCGGCATCAAGGTTATCGACCTGGTTTGCCCGTTCGCCAAGGGTGGTAAGGTTGGTCTGTTCGGTGGTGCCGGTGTCGGCAAGACCGTAAACATGATGGAACTGATCCGTAACATCGCCATGGAACACAGCGGTTACTCCGTGTTCGCTGGTGTGGGTGAGCGTACTCGTGAGGGTAACGACTTCTACCACGAGATGAAGGACTCCAACGTTCTCGACAAGGTAGCGCTGGTCTACGGTCAGATGAACGAGCCACCAGGAAACCGTCTGCGCGTAGCGCTGACCGGCCTGACCATGGCCGAGAAGTTCCGTGACGAAGGTAACGACGTTCTGCTGTTCGTCGACAACATCTATCGTTACACCCTGGCCGGTACCGAAGTATCCGCACTGCTGGGCCGTATGCCTTCGGCAGTAGGTTACCAGCCGACCCTGGCTGAAGAGATGGGCGTTCTGCAAGAGCGTATCACCTCCACCAAGGAAGGTTCGATCACCTCCGTTCAGGCCGTATACGTACCTGCGGACGACTTGACCGACCCGTCGCCAGCGACCACCTTCGCCCACTTGGACGCCACCGTCGTTCTGTCCCGTGACATCGCCTCCCTGGGTATCTACCCAGCGGTCGACCCACTGGACTCGACTTCGCGCCAGCTGGACCCGAACGTGATCGGCAACGAGCACTACGAGACCGCTCGTGGCGTTCAGTATGTTCTGCAGCGCTACAAAGAGCTGAAGGACATCATCGCGATCCTGGGTATGGACGAACTGTCCGAAGCCGACAAGCAACTGGTAGCCCGCGCTCGTAAGATCCAGCGCTTCCTGTCGCAGCCGTTCTTCGTGGCCGAAGTCTTCACCGGTTCGCCAGGCAAGTACGTTTCCCTGAAAGACACCATCGCTGGCTTCAGCGGCATCCTCAAAGGTGACTACGACCACCTGCCAGAACAAGCGTTCTACATGGTCGGCAGCATCGACGAAGCGATCGAGAAAGCCAAGAAACTGTAATTCCTGCGCCCCGCAAGGGGCGCTATCAGGTTGAGGCAAGCAGATGGCTATGACAGTCCATTGCGATATCGTCAGCGCGGAAGGAGAGATCTTCTCCGGCCTGGTCGAGATGGTAGTTGCGCACGGTAACCTAGGTGATCTTGGTATCGCTCCGGGCCACGCGCCGCTGATCACCAATCTCAAGCCTGGTCCGATCACGCTGACCAAGCAGGGTGGCGCCCAAGAGGTGTTCTACATCTCTGGTGGTTTCCTCGAGGTTCAGCCGAACATGGTCAAGGTGCTTGCCGATACCGTGCAACGTGCTGCAGACCTGGATGAAGCTCAGGCTCAGGAAGCCCTCAAGGCTGCCGAGAACGCCCTGAATCTGAAAGGCGCGGACTTCGACTACGGCGCCGCCGCCGCACGTCTGGCCGAGGCAGCAGCTCAGCTGCGTACCGTCCAGCAAATGCGCAGAGGCAAGTAATCGGCCCTCGGCTGATAACTTCTGTTGCGATTGAGTAAAAGGGTAGCCTCGGCTACCCTTTTTCTTTTTCTGATTTCTCCCCCCGGTCATTTCACTGACCACCCAGGATTGGTAGCCAGTAATGTCACTCGATATCGTTATTCTCGCCGCCGGCCAAGGCACCCGCATGCGCTCGGCGCTGCCCAAGGTGCTGCACCCGGTAGCCGGCAACTCCATGCTTGGCCATGTTATCCACAGCGCGCGCCAGCTGCAGCCGCAAGGTATTCATGTGGTCATTGGCCATGGTGCCGAGTTGGTTCGCGAGCGCCTGGCCGCCGACGACCTGAACTTTGTCATGCAGGACAAGCAGCTGGGTACCGGCCATGCGGTTGCCCAGGCACTACCGGCCTTGACCGCCGAAACCGTGCTGGTGCTGTACGGTGATGTGCCGTTGATCGAAGTGGAAACCCTGCAGCGTCTGCTGGCCAAGGCCAACGAGCAGCAGCTGGGCCTGCTCACGGTGACGCTGGACGACCCGACCGGCTATGGCCGCATCGTGCGTGACGAGCAGGGCAAGGTGACCGCCATCGTTGAGCACAAGGACGCCAACGATGCGCAGAAAGCGATCAAGGAAGGCAACACCGGTATTCTGGCCCTGCCAGCCGCGCGCCTGGCCGACTGGATGGGCCGTCTGTCGAACAACAACGCTCAGGGCGAGTATTACCTGACCGACGTCATCGCCATGGCTGTGGCCGATGGCCTGGTGGTGGCTACCGAACAGCCGCACGACCCGATGGAAGTGCAGGGCGCCAACGACCGTCGCCAGCTGTCCGAGCTGGAGCGCCACTACCAGTTGCGCGAAGGCCGTCGCCTGATGGCCCAGGGTGTGACCCTGCGCGACCCGGCGCGCTTCGATGTCCGCGGTGAAGTGACCGTTGGCCGTGATGTGCTGATCGACATCAACGTGATTCTCGAAGGCAAGGTGGTCATCGAGGACGATGTGCAGATCGGCCCTAACTGCGTGATCAAGAACACCACCCTGCGCAAAGGCGCAGTGGTCAAGGCCAACAGCCACCTCGAAGGCGCCGTGATGGGCGAGGGCAGCGATGCCGGCCCGTTCGCCCGCCTGCGCCCGGGCAGTGTGCTGGATGCCAAGGCCCATGTGGGTAACTTCGTCGAACTGAAAAACGCCCACCTCGGGGAAGGCGCCAAGGCCGGTCACCTGACTTACCTGGGCGATGCCGAAATCGGTGCACGCACCAACATCGGCGCCGGCACCATCACCTGCAACTACGATGGCGCCAACAAGTTCAAGACCGTGATGGGCGAGGACGTGTTCATCGGCTCGAACAACTCGTTGGTAGCGCCTGTGGAAATCAAGGCTGGTGCGACCACTGCTGCCGGATCGACCATCACCCAGACCGTGGAGGCAGGCGACCTGGCGGTGGCTCGTGCCCGTCAGCGCAACATCTCGGGTTGGAAGCGGCCGGAGAAGATCAAGAAGAGCTGAGTTATACACAGCTGTTTCGATCGAAAGCCGACTTATGTGAATAAGTCGGCTTTTTTCTTGGTCGTTTGGTGTTACTTGTGGGAGCGGCCTTGTGTCGCGAAAGGGCTGCGAAGCAGCCCCGGCAATATTCGCGTTACCTGTGAAATCATTGGGGCCGCTTTGCGGCCCTTTCGCGACACAAGGCCGCTCCCACAAGGGCATGGCGATTGCCGGAAGAAACTATCCACAGGCAGTGACACCTTGACGAATCGCTCATCTTAGGTTTTGATTGCCACCATTATCTTTCGAATCGAAACTTAAGCGCTCATGTCGAAACGAAACACCCCGCAGCGGCGGCACAACATCCTGGCTTTGCTCAGCGAGCAGGGCGAGGTGAGTGTGGACGCGTTGGCCAAGCGTTTCGCTACCTCGGAAGTCACCATCCGCAAGGACCTCGCTGCCCTCGAAACCAACGGCCTGTTGCTACGGCGCTACGGTGGCGCGGTCCCGGTGCCACAAGAGCTGCTTGGTGAACCTGCCCAGCCGGTGTCTTCCTATAAAAAGGCCATCGCCCGCGCCGCCGTGGCACGTATCCGCGAACATGCGCGCATCATCATCGACAGCGGCAGCACCACGGCAGCCATGATCCCCGAACTGGGGCGCCATCCTGGCCTGGTGGTGATGACCAATTCGATGAACGTGGCCCGCGCCATCTGCGACCTCGAACACGAGCCGGTGCTGCTGATGACCGGTGGCACCTGGGACCCGCATTCGGAGTCGTTCCAGGGCCAGGTGGCCGAGCAGGTGTTGCGCTCCTACGATTTCGACCAGCTGTTCATTGGCGCCGACGGCATCGACCTCGGTCGTGGTACCACCACCTTCAACGAACTTCTCGGGCTGAGCCGGGTCATGGCCGAAGTCGCCCGTGAAGTGATCGTGATGGTCGAATCGGACAAGGTAGGGCGCAAGATCCCCAACCTCGAGCTGCCCTGGGGCAGCGTGCACACCCTTATTACCGACGAACGCCTGCCCGCAGCGGCACGCGAACAAATTCAAGCCCGCGGCATCAACCTGATCTGCGCCGCGATCAGCCAGGAGCAATAAACCATGTGTGGAATCGTTGGTGCCGTCGCCGAGCGCAACATCACAGCCATCCTGATCGAAGGCCTCAAGCGTCTTGAGTACCGCGGGTACGACAGCGCCGGCCTGGCCGTCCTCACCCAGAACGGTGAACTGCAGCGCCGTCGCCGTATCGGCAAGGTCAGTGAACTGGAAGCCGCTGTTGCCGCCGAGCCACTGGCCGGCCAGCTGGGCATCGCCCACACTCGCTGGGCCACCCACGGTGCGCCGACCGAGGGCAACGCCCACCCGCACTTCTCGGGCAATGAAGTGGCCGTGGTGCACAACGGCATCATCGAGAACCACGAAGAACTGCGCGAAGAGCTGAAGGGCCTTGGCTATGTCTTCACTTCGCAGACCGATACCGAAGTCATCGTCCACCTGATCCACCACACCCTGAAGAGCGTTCCGGACTTGACCGATGCCCTGAAGGCTGCGGTGAAGCGCCTGCATGGTGCTTACGGCCTGGCGCTGATCAGTGCCAAGCAGCCTGACCGCCTGGTAGCCGCACGCAGTGGCAGCCCGCTGGTCATCGGCCTGGGCCTGGGCGAGAACTTCCTGGCGTCCGACCAGCTGGCCCTGCGCCAGGTCACCGACCGCTTCATGTACCTGGAAGAAGGCGACATTGCTGAAATCCGCCGTGACCAGGTCTCCATCTGGGACCAGGATGGCCACAAGGTCCAGCGCGAAACCGTGCAGTACCACGAAGGTGCCGAAGCTGCCGACAAAGGCACCTACCGCCACTTCATGCTCAAGGAAATCCACGAGCAGCCAAGCGTGGTGCAGCGCACCCTGGAAGGTCGCCTGGGCAAGGACAACGTGATGGTCCAGGCCTTCGGCCCGCAGGCTGCCGAACTGTTCGCCAAGGTGCGCAACGTGCAGATCGTTGCCTGCGGTACCAGCTACCACGCCGGCATGGTCGCCCGTTACTGGCTGGAAAGCCTGGCCGGGATCCCGTGCCAGGTCGAAGTGGCCAGCGAGTTCCGTTACCGCAAGGTGGTAGTGCAGCCGGACACCCTGTTCGTCTCCATCTCGCAGTCTGGCGAAACCGCCGACACCCTTGCCGCACTGCGCAACGCCAAGGAGCTGGGCTTCCTCGGCAGCCTGGCGATCTGCAACGTCGGTATCAGCTCGCTGGTGCGTGAGTCGGACCTGACCCTGTTGACCCTGGCCGGCCCGGAAATCGGCGTGGCTTCGACCAAGGCTTTCACCACCCAGCTGGTTTCGCTGATGCTGCTGACTCTGGCTCTGGGCCAGGTGCGCGGTACCTTGGAAGCCGGCGTCGAAGCCGAGCTGGTTGAAGAGCTGCGCCGCCTGCCGGCCCGCCTGGGCGAAGCCCTGGCCATGGACGCCACCGTCGAGAAAATCGCCGAGCTGTTCGCCGACAAGCACCACACCCTGTTCCTCGGCCGTGGTGCGCAGTACCCGGTGGCGATGGAAGGTGCGCTCAAGCTCAAGGAAATCTCCTACATCCACGCCGAAGCCTACCCGGCAGGCGAGCTGAAGCACGGCCCGCTGGCGCTGGTGGATAGCGACATGCCGGTGGTAACCGTTGCGCCGAACAACGAACTGCTGGAGAAGCTGAAGTCCAACCTGCAGGAAGTACGCGCCCGTGGTGGCGAGCTGGTAGTGTTTGCCGACGAGCAGGCCGGCATGACCAATGGTGAAGGTACCCACGTGATCAAGGTGCCGCACATCGCCGACGCCCTGGCGCCGATCCTGTACACCATCCCGCTGCAGCTGCTGTCTTACTACGTGGCCGTGCTCAAGGGCACCGACGTGGACCAGCCGCGTAACCTGGCCAAGTCGGTTACGGTCGAGTAAGCCAGAAGCCAGGGGCGCTTTGCGCCCCATCGCGACACAAGGCCGCTCCTACAGGAGAACGCAATTTCCTGTAGGAGCGGCCTTGTGTCGCGATGGGCTGCAAAGCAGCTCCCCGGCTATCTCACATCAAATCTGCATCGCCATCCCGTCCACATTCATCGCTGCCTGGCGCAAGGCCTCGGAGCGGGTCGGGTGGGGGTGGCAGGTCAGGGCGATGTCTTCCGCCGAGGCCGAGAACTCCATGGCCACGCAGAACTCACCGATCATCTCGCTGACACTTGGGCCTACCAGGTGTACACCCAGCACTTCGTCGGTCTCGGCATCGGCGATGACCTTGGCGAAGCCTTCGGTCTCGTGGTTGATCTTGGCCCGGCTGTTGGCCGTGAACGGGAACTTGCCGACTTTATAGGCACGCCCTTCGGCCTTGAGCTGCTCTTCGGTCTTGCCCACGGTGGCCAGCTCCGGGCGGGTGTAGATCACGCCAGGGATAAGGTTGTAGTTGACCTCGTGGGGCTTGCCGGCGATGCGTTCGATGCAGGCCACCGCTTCGTCTTCGGCTTTGTGCGCCAGCATCGGGCCGGAGGTGACGTCGCCAATCACCCAGATACCCGGCACGGAAGTGCGGTGGTGGTCGTTGCCGAGCATGCCGCGCTTGTCGGTTTCCAAGCCCACGCTTTCCAGGTTGAGCCCTTTGGTATAGGGGCGTCGGCCGATGGCGACCAGTACATAGTCAGCTTGCAGCGTTTCTGCGGTGCCACCGGCGGCCGGCTCCAGGGTCAGGTTCACGCCTTCGGCGCTGGCGCTGGCCTGGGTCACCTTGCTGCCCAGCTTGAACGCCATGCCTTGCTTGGCCAGGGCCTTCTGCAGGGTCTTGGCGGTTTCTTCGTCGGTGCCCGGGCAGATGCGGTCGAGGTATTCGATGACCGTGACCTGGCTGCCCAGGCGGCGCCATACCGAACCCAGCTCAAGGCCGATCACGCCGGCGCCGATGACGACCAGGTGCTTGGGCACCTGTGGCAGCGACAGCGCGCCAGTCGAGTCGATGATGCGCTGGTTGTCGATGGTCACGCCCGGCAGGGGCGTAGGTTCGGAGCCGGTGGCAATGACAATGTCCTTGGCCTGCAGTGCGGTTTCGCTACCGTCCTCAGCCTTGACCACGACCTTGCCGACGCCATCCAGGCGGCCCCAGCCCTTGATCCAGTCGACCTTGTTCTTGCGGAACAGGTACTCGATGCCCTTGGTCAGGCCGGTCACGCTCTCGTCCTTCTGTTTCATCATCTGAGCGAGGTTGAGGGTAGGTTTGACTTCGATACCGAGGTGGGCGAACTCGTCACCACTGGCGGCTTCGTACAGCTCGGAAGCATGCAGCAACGCCTTGGAGGGCATGCAGCCCACGTTCAGGCAGGTGCCGCCCAAGGTCGAGCGGCCTTCCACGCAGGCTACGCTCAGGCCCAGCTGGCCGGCGCGGATGGCTGCGTTGTAGCCGCCAGGGCCACCGCCGATGATCACCACGTCATAGGATTTCATGGGTTCAACTCCAGGATGAAGAAGCGCAAGAGGGGCACAAGGTTAAGCTGAGATGCAAAAATTGTATACAATCTGCTGCGTGGATAAGATCAGTTGGTTCTAGACCATGGTCTCGTTTAGAGGAAACATCCCACGAATGAACTACTCTGATCCGGCGACGTTCGAAATATCAGGCGTCGTGGCCAAATACGGACAGGAGGGTCGTTCATGCTTGCGCAACTTCCACCGGCACTGCAGAGCCTGCATCTGCCGCTGCGGCTGAAACTGTGGGACGGTAACCAGTTCGATCTGGGGCCTAGCCCGCAGGTCACTATCCTGGTCAAGGAGCCACAGCTGATCAGCCAGTTGAGCCACCCGAGCATGGACCAGCTGGGCACAGCTTTCGTCGAAGGCAAGCTGGAGCTGGAGGGCGATATTGGTGAAGCCATCCGCGTATGCGATGAGCTGAGCGAAGCGCTACTGACCGATGAGGACGACGCTCCACCGGAGCGTCGGGCCCATGACAAGAGCACCGACGCCGAAGCCATTTCCTACCATTACGATGTTTCCAACGCGTTCTACCAGCTATGGCTGGATCAGGACATGGCCTACTCGTGCGCCTACTTCCGCGAGCCGGACAACACCCTGGATCAGGCACAGCAGGACAAATTCGATCATCTGTGCCGCAAGCTGCGCCTGGATGCAGGAGAGTACCTGCTCGACGTCGGCTGCGGATGGGGCGGGCTGGCGCGTTTCGCTGCTCGTGAATATGGCGCCAAGGTGTTTGGTATCACCTTGAGCAAGGAGCAACTCAAGCTCGGTCGCGAGCGGGTGAAGGCAGAGGGGTTGGCCGACAAGGTCGACCTGCAGATTCTCGACTACCGCGACCTGCCTCAGGATGGCCGCTTCGACAAGGTTGTCAGCGTTGGCATGTTCGAGCATGTGGGGCATGCCAACCTGGCGCTGTATAGCCAGAAGCTGTTCGGTGCCGTGAGGGAAGGGGGGCTGGTGATGAATCACGGTATCACCGCCAAGCATGTCGATGGCCGCCCGGTCGGGCGTGGCGCTGGCGAGTTCATCGATCGCTACGTCTTCCCCCATGGCGAGCTGCCGCACCTGTCGATGATCAGTGCCAGCATCTGTGAAGCGGGCCTGGAGGTGGTAGACGTGGAAAGCCTGCGTTTGCACTACGCCAAGACCTTGCACCACTGGAGCGAGAACCTGGAGAACCAGCTGCACAAGGCGGCGGCGCTGGTGCCCGAGAAGACCTTGCGCATCTGGCGTCTGTACCTGGCCGGGTGTGCCTATGCCTTCGAGAAGGGCTGGATCAACCTGCATCAGATTCTGGCCGTGAAGCCGTACGCCGATGGGCACCATGACCTGCCTTGGACGCGTGAAGACCTGTATCGCTGAATTGCTCCAAAGCACGCAAGCGCGACACCATGCCCTGTGGGAGCGGGTTTACCCGCGAATGCGTCGGTACAGCCACTGACGTCTTCGCGGGTAAACCCGCTCCCACAAGGTCCGCGATACCCTGCAACGGGCGCAGGCGCATCAGAGAATCGGCGAAATCAGCCGCGCAATCCGCATCCCCAGTTGCTGCAGCCGATGAGTATCCCGGCTGTCCTCCGCAGTAATTTCCCGTGCCTGTTCAAAGTCATTGTTCAGCATGTTCTCGACCTGGTCAGCGAAGCCGCGGTCGACCGTCAGCAGGGTGATTTCGAAGTTCAGGCGGAACGAGCGGTTGTCCAGGTTGGCACTGCCGATCGCGCTGACATCGTCATCCACCAGCACCACCTTCTGATGCAGGAAGCCCGGTTGGTAGCGGAACATGCGCACACCCGCACGTACCGCTTCGAAGGCAAAAAGGCTGGAGGCTGCATAGACGATGCGATGGTCTGGGCGTGACGGAATCAGCACTCGCACATCGACCCCACGCAGTACCGCCAAACGCA
This sequence comes from Pseudomonas sp. B13(2017), assembly GCF_002113245.1. NCBI lineage: Bacteria > Pseudomonadati > Pseudomonadota > Gammaproteobacteria > Pseudomonadales > Pseudomonadaceae > Pseudomonas > Pseudomonas sp. B13(2017). The sequence goes on along the minus strand of NZ_NEJX01000001.1, from coordinate 553,517 downwards.
ACGCGGCGAACACCGCCTCGTCGGGGATGAAGTACGGGCTGGTGATCCACACCCGCCGGGTGGCTGAATGGATCGCCTCAAGGAAGAACAGCGAGCAGGTTTCCTGTGGGTCGGCCGGGCCGCTGGCCAAGGCTTGGCACAGCACGCCGTTGTCCGGGTAGGTATCCGGCAGAATCAACGGCGGTAGCTGGCGCGTGGCCCAGTACCAGTCCTCGGCGAACGATTCCTGCAGGCAGGCCAGCACTGGCCCGCTGATCTGCACATGGGTGTCGCGCCAGGGTGAGAGCTGCGGGTGGCCACCGAGGTACTCATCGCCCACGTTGTGCCCGCCGATGAAACCGAGCAAGCCATCCACCACCACGATCTTGCGGTGGTTACGGAAGTTCACCTGGAAGCGGTTGAACCAGCCACGACGGGTTGCGAAGGCATGAATCTGTACACCACCGTCGCGCAGCAACTGGCTGTAGCTTGCCGGCAAGGCATGGCTGCCGACACGGTCATACAGCACGAACACCCGCACCCCCTCGGCGGCCTTGCGCAGCAGCAGTTGCTGCAGCGCTTTGCCAAGGTTGTCGTCATGGATGATGAAGAACTGCACCAACACCACGTCGCGGGCTTTTTCGATGGCGGCGAATATTGCATCGAATGTTGCCTTGCCATCGATCAGCAGCTTCACCTCGTTATTGGCAAGGCAGGGCATGCGCCCGAGCTTGGGCATGGCGCGCAACGCCGCATAGCTTTCCGACTCACGGGCGGTAAGGGCTTCTTCTACCCAAGGCCGCCAGTTGAGGTTGGCCATGGCCACATGCATTTCCTGGTTGGCCTGGCGCCGGGCCTTGATGTAGGCATAGAACGAGCGCGCACCGAAGATCAGGTAAGGGATCAGGGTGAGGTAGGGGATGAAGAACAACGGCATGGCCCAGGCGATTGCGCCCTGGGCAGTGCGCACGGTGAATAGTGCGTGCAGTGCGGCGACGATACCCAGCAGGTGAACCAGGCCGAGTAGGTAACCGAAGAAGTAGGGGCTGTGGTAGTCCATATGCATCCTGCTTGCCGAGTACACTTGAGTAACAGAACACGTTCCCGGTCCGCCTTGCAACCTGCAGGTGGATTTGGCGTCTAAGGCTCAGCCCGGCCCGCTTGGCCGGCTTTTTCCAGGAGCGTTCGTCCATGAAGATTCGTCTGCCACTGTTGGCGTTGGCCCTAGGTGTGAGCAGCCCGCTGGTGCATGCTCAGATGCTACAGCCAGGTTTGTGGGAGCTGACCACCAGCAACATGCAGGTCGATGGCAAGCCGTTACCCGACATGGAGTTCATGCTCGGCCAGTTGAAGAACCTGCCGCCAGAGCAGCGCGCGATGATGGAAGGGGTGCTGGCCAAGCAGGGAGTGACTGTTGGGGGTAAGGGGGTGCGCTCTTGCCTGACGCCAGAACAGGTGGCAACCAACGATATCCCACTGCAGGACCCGAAGTCAGGGTGTACCCAGAAGATCACCGACCGCACCGGCAATGTGTGGAAATTTCAGTTCAGCTGCCCCAAAGCGCAGGGCAGCGGCCAGGCGACTTTCCTCAGTGACCGGGAATTCACCACCCAGGTCAACGGTACGTTCAACGCCTCGGGTGTACAGCAGCAAGGCAGCATGAACACCCGTGCCGTGTGGTTGGGCAATGACTGCGGCTCGGTCAAGCCGCGCAGCTGACATCCCATTGCCACTGGCTGGTCGCGACAGCATCGTGGGCATGCAGGCTTTCTGCATGTTCCACGCGCAGCTTGAAGGCCGTGCTCCATTCCATTTGCCGTAGCGCCTTGTGCAGGCGTCGTGCGGCGTCTTCGCAGAACATCAGGTTCTGGCCGTTGGCCAAGGCAAAGGCTTGTTCGTCTGCGCGCTTCACTGCGGTCTGCACCGCTGTCCCCAGGCTTGCTTCTATGCGGTCGATCAACTCGGTGATTGGCAGAACCTGCTGATTGCTGCGCAGTCTTACCTGGATTTGCGCGCTACTACGTTGGCTATGGGGCGTCGCTACGATGCCTTCGGCGCTGCCAAGCCACTGTAAGACTGCAGATTTGTCGACCTGCTCGGCGCTGAAATGCGCCTGGAACTGCTGCTGAATCAGCTGCCGTGCAAGTGCAGCCGAGCATGGGCAGGTCGAGGAGTAAGGGACGGAAACGGATAGTTCCACGTGGAACATTTCATTTTCGATCCTTGCATCGACTGTGACGGCATAGCTTTTCCAACCCTCCAGCGGGCTGATTAATGCAGGCCTTTTTAGCAGATGCTCGAAGCGCAAACGCAGATAGGCTGCGGAGGAAAGGCCTTCGTGGCTGCTGAGGAAGTCAGCCAGCAGCTGGTGGATGGTGAGCGGCGTCAGGGGCTGGTGCTCCAACGATTCCAGGGCGAGATAAAGCCGTGACATATGGATACCGCGTGCGCTGCCGTCTACCAGGCTAACGCCGGCATCGACAGTGGCTGCTGCTGTGCGCCCCTCGAACTGCACAGGTTGGGCGATCCCGCACATACCCACCCAGTTCAAAGGCAAGGCGTATTCATGGGTTTGTGCGGCAATGTCGGGGAGCTTGAGCTGAGTCATCTGGTATTCCAAACAAAAGGAAGATCAGCGGCCACCACCGATCAAGCTGCAATGCCGGGAAGGGCACCTGGCACTTGGCGGGTTCATTTATCCTCCCGGGGGCACTCGTTCGTCACGAACGGCTTGGCGAAATTGTATTGTTACTTTATAACATTGTGCAATGCATCGTTTCGAATGCGCTCGCCTGAAGAGGTTTCGCCATGTCCAACCGTCTCCCTGTCACCGTGCTGTCCGGCTTCCTTGGCGCCGGCAAGAGCACCTTGCTCAACCATGTGCTGCGTAACCGCGACAACCTGCGGGTTGCGGTCATCGTCAATGACATGAGCGAAATCAACATCGATGCCAGCGAGGTGCAGCGCAACGTAAGCCTCAACCGTGCCGAGGAGAAGCTGGTGGAGATGAGCAATGGCTGCATCTGCTGCACGCTGCGTGAAGACCTGCTCGAGGAGGTGGCGCGGCTGGCCGAAGAAGGGCGTTTCGATTATTTGCTGATCGAGTCCACGGGGATCTCGGAGCCACTGCCGGTGGCCGAGACCTTCACCTTCCGCGACGAACAGGGCCGTAGCCTGTCCGACATGGCGCGCCTGGACACCATGGTCACTGTGGTCGATGGCCTGAACTTCCTGCGTGATTACCAGGCAGCAGACAGCCTGGCCAGCCGTGGCGAAACCGTGGGTGAGGAGGACGAGCGCTCGATCAGTGACTTGCTGATCGAGCAGGTCGAGTTCGCCGATGTACTGTTGCTGAGCAAGATCGACCTGATCAGCCAGCACGAACGCGAAGAGCTTATAGCCATTCTGCGCAGCCTCAATGCCCGGGCGCAGATCGTGCCCATCGTCATGGGCCAGGTACCGCTGGAACGTATCCTCGACACCGGCCTGTTCGACTTCGACCAGGCTGCCCAGGCACCGGGCTGGCTGCAAGAGTTGCGCGGGGAGCATGTGCCGGAAACCGAAGAGTACGGCATTGCCGCCACCACCTGGCAGGCCCGGCGCCCCCTTCATCCACAGCGCTTTTTCGACTTTATCCACACGCCCTGGAGCAATGGCCGACTGCTGCGTTCGAAAGGCTTTTTCTGGTTGGCCAGCAAATACCAGGAGGCCGGCAGTTGGTCGCAGGCAGGCGGCATGATTCGCCATGGCCTGGCGGGCCGCTGGTGGCGTTTCGTGCCGCGCGAGCAGTGGCCACAGGATGTGGATAACACCGCCGCGATCTTGAAGAACTGGGTTGCCGAGAGCGGTGACTGCCGCCAGGAACTGGTGTTCATCGGGCAGAATATTGACTTCGAAAAATTATCCACAGCACTCGATGCATGCCTTTTGACCGATCAGGAAATGGAATTGGGGCACATGGGCTGGTTGCGCCTGCCCGATCCGTTCGGTCCATGGCATGAGGAGACCGCAGCATGAACCCTGCACGCAAGCCTGTGGATATTTTCCAGGTATTTGGCGAGACACCGCAGGTGCTGACCGATGTGCTGCAGGATGGCGTGAACCTGGCGGTATGGCGCCGACGCTTGCCGCCACAACTGGAGGACTTTGCCGCGCTGGTGGTCAGCCTCGGCCAGCCCTTGGCAGACCAGCGCGTCATCGATGTGGACGAGCAGCACCTGCCGGTATTCACCGAACTCTTGCGCGAAGCGGCCGACTTGCACGGCTATGAGGCATTCGTGGCGGATGTGGCCTGGCTGATGGCGGCCTATACCTGCCTGGTGGGTGCGCAGCGGGTAGGTTTGCGCCTGCGGGTACTGACAGGCCCCATGTGCCCGCGCTTCCATGTGGATAACGTTCCGCTGCGTCTGCTCACTACCTACGCAGGCCCAGGTAGCGAGTGGTTGAAAGAGGACGCGAGCCCTCGTGGCAACTTACACACAGCAATACTGCCTGTGGATAACGTTCAGCACCTGCAAGCTGGCGATGTGGCTGTGCTCAAAGGTGAGAAGTGGCAGGGCAACGAAGGCGCGGGTCTGGTGCACCGCTCGCCCTCGGGGCAGCTGGGGCGCCTGCTGCTCAGCCTTGACTGGCTGGCCTGACAGCGCATAGTGAGGCATCACCATCGCCCGAAGCCGCCCCATGCTGCAGAACATTCCCGCCCACGTGATTGCCGGCCCGCTGGGTGCCGGCAAGACCACCCTGATCCGTCACCTGCTGGCCCAGCGCCCAGCCAACGAGCGCTGGGCGGTATTGATCAACGAATTCGGCCTGGTAGGCCTGGATGCGGCCTTGCTCAGCCGTGACGAAGACGGCATCGCCATCGGCGAGGTCGCAGGTGGCTGCCTGTGCTGCGTCAATGGCATGCCGTTCCAGGTGGGCCTGGGCCGACTGCTGCGCAAATCCCGCCCTGACCGGCTGTTCATCGAGCCGTCCGGGCTGGGTCATCCCTTGCAGTTGCTCGCTCAGTTGCAAAAAGCCCCTTGGGCTGAAGTGCTGACAATACAGCCATTGCTGATAGTCGTGGACGCGCAGTCGATGGTCCGGAACGAGCAGCTTCCGGAGGCTCAACAGCAGGCGTTCGATGCTGCTGAGAGCGTTGTCTTGAACAAATCAGAGGCTGTGGATGAAAGAACTAAGTTGTTGATAATTAATAAATTTTATGGAAAGAAAATCTTCTGGACCGTCCAAGGTAGGCTGCCCTTGTCGGACCTTCCAGCTGTAACCAATGGCATTGTCGACAGCTCGGTTGTGGATAACAGGATTGTCGACAATCTTGTAAATCCACCGGCAGCGCTATGGGCAGATCCCGGGCAGCCTATCTGTCTTGCCCAGCAGGGGAAGGGAGGTTGGAGCATCGGCTGGCGCTGGCACCCTGGCCAGCAGTTTTATCCACAGCGGCTGCAGGCGTTCTTGCGGGCTTGGCCGTGGCGGCGCGCGAAGGGGGTTATCCACAGCGTGGAGGGCTGGCAATCATTCAATGGCCTGAATGGGGACATGCCCGCCTGGCAGCCCAGCGACTGGCGCAGGGATACGCGTATCGAGCTGATTTTCGACCAGCCGCAATCGCAATCCGCGCTGCAGGCCGGGTTGAGCGAATGTCGTGTCAGCTGATCAGTTGCGCCAGCGGTTGTGCTCCTGGCGCCACTGCTGCATCTCGATGACATTGTCGGTGCGCGGTGGGGTCTTGATCTCGAACGGGTAGGGCGCCAGTTCAATCTGCACGCTGTGGGCGCCGAACTGGGTCACGGTACCGGGGTGGCGCTGTTCGCCCGTGACGGTGAACTCGAATGCGTAGACGCGCGCCAGGCGCTTGCGGCCGTTGGCGTCACGGACAAAGGCGATACGCTTGAGAGCGACCGCGTCGTCGAGCAGTTCGAGGTCGAGCTTGGCGCAATGCTGTTTGACCCGTTCCAGGGCTTTCTCGCGCAACCCGTGGTTATGCCACAACCAGGCGCCTGCCGTGGCGACCAGCATCAGGACGAAGAGGTTTTCCAGGGTCAACATTTGCGTATGCTCCAAACAGGTCGATCCAGCTTAACTGCGTCCCTGGCCTGTCGTACAGGTGGCAATCGAGTTCATACTGCGTTGCGCACAATCCCTGAAACAGCTTTGGAAACCTCCCGCATGAAACGTACCCCGCACCTGCTCGCCATCCAGTCCCACGTGGTGTTCGGCCACGCCGGCAACAGCGCTGCGGTGTTTCCCATGCAGCGTATCGGGGTCAATGTGTGGCCGCTCAATACCGTGCAGTTCTCCAATCACACACAGTATGGCCAGTGGGCGGGTGAAGTGCTTGCCCCCGCGCAAATTCCTGCGTTGGTGGAAGGCATTTCCAACATCGGCGAGTTGGGCCATTGCGACGCGGTGCTGTCCGGTTACCTGGGCAGCGCCGAACAAGGTCGGGCGATTCTGGCCGGCGTCGAGCGGATCAAGGCAGTCAACCCAAAGGCTTTGTACCTTTGCGACCCGGTCATGGGGCACCCTGAGAAGGGCTGCATCGTGCCAGCGGAAGTCAGCGAGTTCCTGCTCGACGAGGCGGCTGCCAGGGCTGACATCCTGTGCCCCAACCAGCTGGAACTGGACAGCTTCTGTGGCCGCCGAGCGCAGTCGCTGGAGGACTGCGTGAACATGGCGCGCAGCCTGTTGCAGCGCGGGCCGCAGGTGGTGCTGGTCAAGCACCTGGCCTACCCCGGGCGCGCCGAGGACCAGTTCGAGATGCTGCTGGTGACCGCCGAGCAAAGCTGGCACCTGCGCCGCCCGCTGCTGGCGTTCCCGCGGCAGCCGGTAGGGGTGGGGGACCTGACTTCAGGCCTGTTCCTGGCCCGCGTTCTGCTCGGCGACAGCTGGGTGCAGGCGTTCGAATTCACCGCTGCGGCCGTACACGAAGTGCTGCTCGAAACCCAGGCCTGCTCCAGCTATGAACTGCAGCTGGTGCGGGCCCAGGACCGCATTGCGCACCCGAGGGTGCGCTTCGAGGCACAGCTGCTGGCGCTTTAAATCGCGTCGGTTTTCAGGTCCTGGTAGCGCTTTTCCAGCTCCTGGCGGATCTGTCGGCGCTGCTGGCCCTGCAGGAAGCGGCGCTTTTCTTCACTGCTTTGCGGCTGGCGCGGCGGTACCTGCACCGGGCGACGGTTGTCGTCGACCGCGACCATGGTGAAGAAGCAGCTGTTGGAATGGCGCACCGAGCGCTCGCGGATGTTCTCGGTCACCACCTTGATGCCCACCTCCATCGAGGTGTTGCCGGTGTAGTTGACCGACGCCAGGAAGGTCACAAGTTCACCCACGTGCACCGGCTCACGGAAGATCACCTGGTCGACCGACAGGGTGACTACATAGCTGCCGGCATAGCGGCTGGCGCACGCATAGGCCACTTCGTCGAGGTACTTGAGCAGGGTGCCGCCATGTACGTTGCCAGAAAAGTTGGCCATGTCCGGGGTCATCAGGACGGTCATGCTCAGCTGGGCGTTTCCAGGTTCCATAGTGTGCTCACGGTGAGGTTGCGCTGAATCGGGCGAATGGGGGGCATTATCTGCAGACACTTCTGTTCCCCTCTTTTGAATTTGCCTTCCTGGTACGGGACGTTGGCTGACGCTCCATCGTCACGCCGATCATGCCATCAGCGGCGCTTTTCCAGCCGATCTGTTTCTGCATATTGCACCGCCTTTTTGCGGCGGGGTGCGATGTTAACCTGACTACACCCCATGCAACATGGGCTTTTCCTGCATTCAAAACAGTATGTACTTGCTGCTCGCTCGGGGTTGCCTTGGCAGAGGAGCGGTTTGCCCAGGCATCCAGCAACGGACGAGAAAAGGAGTATCACGCCATGCATGCCATCAGCTTCATCCAGGACCTGGCAGTCATCATGCTGGTGGCTGGCGTGGTCACCATTCTCTTTCACCGCCTCAAGCAGCCTGTGGTGCTGGGCTACATCGTCGCCGGCTTCATCATCGGCCCGCACACCCCACCGTTCGGCCTGATCCACGACGAAGACACCATCAAGACCCTCGCCGAGCTGGGGGTGATCTTCCTGATGTTCTGCCTGGGGCTCGAATTCAGCCTGCGCAAGCTGTTCAAGGTAGGCGCCACGGCGTTCATCGCGGCGTTCCTGGAAATCGTGCTGATGATCTGGATCGGCTTCGAGATCGGCCGCTGGTTCGGCTGGAACACCATGGATTCGCTGTTCCTCGGCGCCATCCTGGCGATTTCCTCGACCACCATCATCGTCAAGGCGCTCAACGACCTGAAGATGAAGAACGAGCGTTTCGCCCAGCTGATATTCGGCGTGCTGATCGTCGAGGACATCCTCGGTATCGGCATCATCGCCCTGCTGTCGGGCATCGCCGTCAGCGGCACGGTCAGCTCGGGCGAGGTGTTCTCCACTGTCGGCAAGCTGTCGCTGTTCATGATCGTTGCGCTGGTCATCGGCATCCTGCTGGTGCCGCGCCTGCTGGCCTACGTGGCCAGGTTCGAAAGCAACGAGATGCTGCTGATAACCGTATTGGGCCTGTGCTTCGGCTTCTGCCTGCTGGTGGTGAAGCTCGAGTACAGCATGGTGCTTGGCGCCTTCCTGATTGGCGCGATCATGGCCGAATCGCGCCAGTTGCTGAAAATCGAGAGCCTGATCGAACCGGTACGCGACCTGTTCAGCGCCATCTTCTTCGTCGCCATCGGCCTGATGATCGACCCCCAGGTGCTGATCGACTACGCCTGGCCGATCGTGGTCATTACCCTTGCGGTGGTGTTGGGCAAGATGTTGTCGTGTGGCATGGGCGCGTTCATTGCCGGAAATGACGGGCGCACATCGCTGCGGGTGGGCATGGGGCTTTCGCAGATTGGCGAGTTTTCCTTCATCATCGCCGCGCTGGGCATGACCCTGCAGGTGACCAGCGACTTCCTCTACCCGGTGGCTGTGGCGGTATCGGCAATCACCACGCTGCTGACACCCTACCTGATCCGTGCCGCCGACCCGCTGTCGCTCAAGCTGGGCAAGGTGGTGCCCAGCCGCCTGGCGCGGGTGCTGTCGTTGTATGGCGAATGGTTGCGCAGTATCCAGCCGCAGGGCGAGGGCGCCATGCTCGCGGCGATGATCCGGCGCATCCTGTTGCAGGTTGGGGTGAACCTGGCGCTGGTGATCGCCATCTTCTTCAGTGGTGGCTATTTCGCCGGGCGGATCGGCAACTGGCTCAGCGAGTGGGTCAGCGATGCCAGCCAACAGAAAGCGCTGATCTGGGGGGCAGCGTTGTTGCTGTCGCTGCCGTTCCTGATTGCTGCCTATCGCAAGCTCAAGGCACTGTCGATGCTGCTGGCGGAGATGGGGGTGAAACCGGAAATGGCCGGGCGGCATACCCAGCGCGTACGCCGTGTGATTGCCGAGGTGATCCCGCTGTTGTCGCTGCTGGTGATTTTTCTGCTGCTGTCGGCGCTGTCGGCGAGCATTCTGCCCACCAGCGAGCTGCTGCTGGTGATTGCCGTGGTGGCTGCGGTGGTGGTGGCCTTGCTGTGGCGCTGGTTTATCCGCGTGCATACGCGCATGCAGATTGCCTTGCTGGAGACGCTGGAGAACAGCCGCGAGAATACGCACTGAAGGGGGCAATGCTCCCTGCGCAAGATTTCACCGTCGTCCGAGGGGATGGAGCGGTAGCGATGTCGCCAGGCGCAGAAAGCCTGGCGATTTTAACTACATTGATGGCACTGGGCCATATCTTTCCTGTCTCAGACCCCAGAGCTCAATTCGTAAGCGCGACGCGGCCCCTGTGGGAGCGGGCGTGCCCGCGAAGAATTCAGCGCGGGGTTGGCACCGGCTGCGCCGGTGTTCGCGGGCGCGCCCGCTCCCACAGAGACCCTGCTAAATCAATCAGTCATGTGCAGTTCTATGAGAACGGCCTGGGCAATGGAATAGAGATCAGCTCTCCAGCCAGACATCCCGCGCCCAGTGCCACACCGATTCCCAGCTGTCTTCACCGACGATTTCCTCTTCGGCATCCCACAGCACCACGGTGCCATCCTCTTCGACGCAGTAGTAGTTGTCGCCGTCCTGGCACAGTGGAATCAGGTCACGTGGTACGCCGGCATCCCAGGCGTTGGCGGCGACTTCTGGCAGGTAGGTATGCGACTGTGGGTCGGTAACGGTCACTGGCTCCAGTGAGCCATACACCACGTCACTGACGGTCAGCAGGAACTCTTTGAACACGAAAGGAATGTTGATGAACAGCTCTTCCTCGATTTCGACCAACTGGTCCTCGTCGGGAAGCTCAAGAGGCACCGGTACCGGCTGATTGGCTTCACGGAGTTGTTCGATCACTTCTTCCACGGTTCACTTCCTCTGACCTAGATGACAACGCTGCGCGTTATACCCTAGTAGGCCACTCTGGCAAAAGCAAAAACCCCGGGACAGGCCCGGGGTTTTTTGTGCAGCACGCAGCGGTTAGCCGTTTTGACGGATACCGGCCACCAGCCAAGGCTGGTTTTCGCCCTGGGCGCGGACCATGTGCCAGCTTTCGCTGAACACTTCACCCTGGTCGAAGCGCGAGTTCTTCGACACGCCACGGAAGGTCAGGGTGGCGTCGGTACGGTCGGCGCGGTCGTCGACACCGTCCAGCTGTACCTCGAGGTTGTCGATGTAGGTGGACTGGAAGCCATCACCCAGTTCGGCGCGCTCGCGCTTGAGGAACTCGAGCATCTGCGGGGTGACGAACTCGGCGATCTTGTCCATCTCGTTGGCGTCCCAGTGCTGCTGCAGCGCCTGGAAGTGGTTACGGGCAGCAGCCAGGAAGTTCTGCTCGTTGAACCAGGCCGGGGCGTTGATCACCGGGGCGGCTGCGGCAGCAGGTGCGGCCGAACCACCGAAGATCGACGGCTGGGCAGGCTGCGCGTGAGCTTCACGCTGCATCGGCGCATGGCCCGGCATGGCCATTTGCGGCTGCTGCTGGCGGCGGCGCGCGGCGATGAAGCGGAACACCAGGAAGGCGATGAGCGCCACGATCAGGAAGTCCATGATCTGGAAGCCTTCGAAACCGTCGCCCATGAACATGGAAGCCAGCAGGCCACCGGCGGCGAGGCCGGCCAGAGGGCCCAACCAGCGCGAAGCACCGCTGGCGGCCGGAGCGGCACGGCCAGGTGCGGTCGGCGCGGCGGCAGGCGTGGTTGGCGTGGCCTGGCGGGTCTGGTGAATAGGCGCGGAGCCCGAGCTCTTGCCGCCGCCAAAACGCTTGGCGTTGGCGTCCAGGCTCAGCGTCAGGCCGACGCAGAGCGCCAGAGCGATGCTAAGAAAACGTTGCATAAGTGGGATATCCCCTGTTGTGGATTGCACGCGCGTCATGGTGCACAGGTTCCCGGGCACATGACCAGCGACATAATGTTTCGAGCTTTTGCCTGAATGTTACAAACCCGGCACGACCTGCCCTCGGAATGCTGGCGCAATACCTGTAGGAGCGGGCATGCCCGCGAACACCGGCGAAGCCGGTGCCATACACTGAGTTGCCGGCTTCGCGGGCATGCCCGCTCCCACAGGTATTGCGCAGGCTTTGAAAACTTTGAGCAAGCCTCCACCAGCGCCGGTGCAGGCTTTTAGATGGCCTCGAGCTTGGCATACCCCAGCATCAGCCACTTGCTGCCTTCGGCAAAATTCACCTGCACCCGCGCCTGGGCGCCGGAGCCTTCGAAGTTGAGGATCACACCCTCGCCAAACACCGCATGTTGCACACGCTGGCCCAGGTTGAACGCGGTCTGCGGAATGCTGGCATTGGCGAACAGGTTGCTGTTCGTGGCCGTCTTGGCCCCGCCGAACGGGCGGCTGACGCTGTTGGACAGGCGCACTTCCTGAACCAGGCCTGCCGGAATTTCGCGTACGAAACGTGACACCTTGTTGTAGGTCTCGCTGCCATACAGGCGACGCGTTTCGGCGTAGGTCATGACCAGCTGGCGCATGGCGCGGGTGATGCCCACATAAGCCAGGCGGCGTTCCTCTTCCAGGCGGCCGGGCTCTTCCAGGCTCATCTTGTGCGGGAACAGGCCTTCTTCCATGCCCACCAGGAACACATACGGGAACTCCAGGCCCTTGGCGCTGTGCAAGGTCATCAGCTGGACGCTGTCTTCATGCTCGTCGGCCTGGGCATCGCCTGCCTCGAGCGAGGCGTGGCCGAGGAATGCCGAGAGTGGCGAGAGGTCGGCGTCTTCTTCGGTGGACTCGAAGTTGCGCGCTGCGCTGACCAGTTCCTCAAGGTTTTCCACCCGTGCCTGGCCCTTCTCACCCTTTTCTTCCTGGTGATAGATGATCAGCCCGGACTGCTCGATGGTGGTCTGGGTCATGGTATGCAGTGGCATGTCCACGACCTTGGCCGCCAAGCCCTCGATCAGCTCGATGAACGCACCCAGGGCACTGGCGGCGCGGCCTTTCAGGGCTTTGGCGGCGAGCAGCTGGCACATGGCCTCCCACATCGACAGCTGACTGTGGCGGGCGTGCTCGCGGATGGCTTCGACGGTTTTTTCGCCAATGCCACGTGGCGGCACGTTGATCACCCGCTCCAGGGCTGCATCGTTGCCACGGCCTTCGATCAGCCGCAGGTAAGCCATGGCGTTCTTGATTTCGGCGCGCTCGAAGAAGCGCTGGCCACCGTAGATGCGGTAGGGGATGCGTTCGCGCAGCAGGGCTTCTTCCAGCACCCGCGACTGGGCGTTGGAGCGGTACAGAATGGCGATCTCGTTGCGCGCATTGCCCTGCTTGACCAGGCTCTGGATGGTTTCCACCACGTAGCGCGCTTCGTCGTGCTCGTTGTAGGCCGCGTACAGGGTCAGCGGTTCGCCTTCGCCCATGTCGGTCCACAGTTCCTTGCCCAGGCGCCCGCTGTTGTTGGCGATCAGCGCGTTCGCTGCCTTGAGGATGCCGCCAGTGGAGCGGTAGTTCTGCTCCAGGCGGATCATCTCGGCGTCGGGGAAGTCGGCAGTGTACTGGTGAATGTTCTCGATCTTGGCACCGCGCCAGCCGTAGATCGACTGGTCGTCATCGCCCACCGCCATCAGGCTGTCACCGCCGCGCGCCAGCAGGCGCAGCCAGGCGTACTGCACGGCGTTGGTATCCTGGAACTCGTCCACCAGCACGTGGCGGAAGCGCCGCTGGTAGTGCTCCAGCAGGCCCGGGTGGTCGCGCCACAGGTCCAGGGCGCGCAGCAGCAGCTCGGAGAAGTCGATGACCCCGGCGCGCTCGCAGGCCTGCTCATAGGCGGTATAGACGTCGCGCATGGTCGACAGGAACAGGTCGCCCCCGGCCTGGATATGCTGTGGTCGCAGGCCTTCGTCCTTCTGCCCGTTGATGAACCACTGGGCCTGGCGTGCCGGCCATTTCTGCTCGTCCAGGCCAAGCTCGCGCATCACCCGCTTGATCAGGCGCTGCTGGTCGTCGCTGTCGAGGATCTGGAAGTTCTGCACCAGCCGTGCTTCCTGCCAGTGGGCCCGCAGCAAGCGGTGGGCCAGGCCGTGGAAGGTGCCGACCCACATGCCCGCCGGGTTGATGCCCAGCAGTTGCTCGATCCGCTGGCGCATTTCTGCCGCGGCCTTGTTGGTGAAGGTCACCGACAGGATCGAGTGCGGCGATGCCTGCTCCACCTGGATCAGCCAGGCAATGCGGTGCACCAGCACGCGGGTTTTACCGGAACCGGCGCCAGCAAGCACCAGTTGACGCCCGAGCGTGGCCGCTACGGCCTGGCGTTGGGCATCGTTGAGGGAATTCAGCAGGAGGGAGAGGTCGTCTGTGCGCATCGGGCCATTCTAGGGCGCGGCAGGAAATGGGGCAAACCTCCACTGTATAAATATTCACCTGCCGCATGCCCGTTCATCGAGCCGATGGCAGGTGCCAGGCCACCGCTCGGGCGGCCTGGCAGGCAGCGGTTCAGTCAATCGCCTCGATGGTGCGAATTTCGCAGCGCTGCGAACCGTCGGCATGGATGATCTCCACGGTTTTCCAGCCAGTGCCGCCTGCACGTTCGAAAACCACGGTTTTTTCGGTCAGCACCTGCGGGGTGATTGCGCCGCTATCCAGCAGTTGAAGCTCCAGCACTTCCCAGCCACCCCGGTGGCGCAGCTTGGGTTCGACCAGCACCGGTTCGATGGCCGGAGAGGCGACCGTAACGGTGCCATGAACCCTGAAAACCTGCTTGCCGTGGGCGATGTCGTTGATTGCAACGAGGTTGGTGATAGTAGCCATTGTCTGCTCCTGTCTCGGGTTGAAAGTAGCGCCAGCGCGCTGGGGCTACTTTCTGCCCTTTTGCCTGCCACGGGAGCAGGGCAGTGCTTCAGCTATGCCAGTGCCTGCCGTGCCTGGCCAGCAGGCTGTTGGCTTGCTCCGGCCCGTTACTGCCTGCCGGGTACGGTCGCGGTGCCTGGAAGTGCTCTTCACAGCCCTTGATGATCGGGTCGATCCAGGCCCAGGCCGCTTCCACTTCATCGCGGCGCATGAACAGCGTCGAGTCGCCCTCCAGCACATCCAGCAGCAGGCGCTCGTAGGCGTCCCAGCGGCGGGTCTGGCTGAACACCTGGGCCAGGTTCAGGTCCAGGTCCACAGGTTCCAGGCGCATGCCCTTGCCCGGGCTCTTGGTCATCATGCGCAGGCTGATGCGTTCGTCCGGTTGCAGCTGGATCAGCAGCTGGTTGACCTGGCCGCCATTGAAAAGCTCGTGGGGCACCGGCTTGAACTGGATGACGATCTGCGATGAGCGCCGTGCCATGCGCTTGCCGGTCCGCAGGTAGAAGGGCACGCCCGCCCAGCGCCAATTGTCGATGTGCGCCTCGATGGCGATGAAGGTTTCGGTGTCGCTGTCGTTGTCGACGTCCTTTTCGAAGTAATAGGCCGGCACTTCCTGGCCGCCGATGCGCCCGGCGCCGTACTGGCCGCGTACGGTCTTGTCCTGCACGTCCTGGCCAGTGATGGGCTTGAGGGCCCGCAAGATCTTCACCTTCTCGTCACGCACCGCTTCGGCCTCGAACTGCGCGGGGGGCTCCATGGCCACCAGGCATAGCAGCTGTAGCAGGTGGTTCTGCAACATGTCGCGGGTCGCCCCGGCGCGGTCGTAGTAGGCGCCGCGATTCTCTACACCCAGGGTCTCGCAAACGCTGATCTGCACGTGGTCGACCTGGTTGTTGCGCCACACCGGCTCCAGCAGGGCGTTGGCAAAACGCAGGGCCATCAGGTTCTGCACGGTTTCCTTGCCCAGGTAGTGGTCGATGCGAAATACCTGGTTTTCCTCCAGCACTGCGCCAATCGCTTCGTTGATGGCGGTAGCCGATTCCAGCGAGTGGCCGATCGGCTTTTCCAGCACGATGCGCGCTTCGGCGTCGGCCAGGCCGGCGTTATGCAGGTGCTTGGCAATTGGCACGAACAGGTTGGGGGCGGTGGCCAGGTAGAAGATGCGCGTCAAGCCGCCGGGTTCGCCCAGGTAGCGCGCCAGGCGGCCGAAGTCGGCGCTTTGCGAAGCATCCATGGCGAAATAGTCGACCCGCGCGGAAAACCGCTGCCAGACCTCTTCGTCGAAGTCGTTGCGGGCAATTTGTGCCCGGCAATGGCGCTCGGCGAGCTTGAGATAATCGTTACGTGGCAAGTTGCGTCGTGCCAGCGCGATGATGCGCACGGCGTTGTTAAGACGGGCCTCGCGAAACAGGTGGTAGAGCGCCGGAAGCAGTTTGTGCAGGGCCAGATCGCCGGTGCCGCCGAAGACCAGAATGTCGCAAGGAATAGTCAAACCACCACTCTCCACGTTCGTTTAACTGGGCGGGTTGGCGTCCATGTAGTATAACTACAAGATAGCTACAACCCGGCCAGCCGATCATAACCGAGTCCAGCCTGTGAATCTGTTGCAACATATCGCCCAATCGCGCCACCTGCTGCGCAAATCGGAACTCAAAGTAGCCGACCACGTGCTACTCGACCCGGCTGCCGTCATGCACAGCTCCATGGCCGACCTGGCGCACAGCGTGGGTATCAGTGAACCGACCATCGTGCGTTTCTGCCGCGCGATCGGTTGCTCGGGCTTCCAGGACCTGAAGCTGAAGCTGGCGCAGAGCCTGGCTGCGGGGGCCAGTTTCGGCCAGTTCGCCATCCATGAAGACGACTCGGTCGCCGACTACAGCCTGAAGATCTTCGACACCACGCTGCACACCCTGATGGAAGTGCGCGAGCATCTCGACCCGCAGGCGCTGCAGCAGGCGGTGACCGCCATGGCCCAGGCGCAGCGTGTGGAGTTCTATGGCTTTGGCGCCTCCGGTGCGGTAGCGGCCGATGCCCAGCACAAGTTCTTCCGCCTGCTGCTCAGCGCGGCAGCCTATTCCGACCCGCACATGCAGGCGATGTCGGCGGTGACCCTGAAGCCGGGTGATGTGGCGGTATGCATTTCCCAGTCGGGCCGTTCCAAGGACCTGCTGATCACCGCCAACCTGGTCCGTGAGAGCGGCGCCAACCTGATTACCCTGTGCCCCAGCCAGACACCACTGGCGGAGCTGTCGACGGTAAACCTGGCGATCGACGTGCATGAAGACACCGAAATCTACACCCCGCTGACCTCGCGTATCGCCCACCTGGTGGTGATCGACGTGCTGGCCATGGGCGTGGCCATGGCGCGCGGGCCGAGCCTGGTCAACCACCTGAAGAGCGTGAAGCGCAGCTTGCGCAGCCTGCGCTTGTCACCCAAGTCGATCAAGGCTACCGACGACTGAATTCTTCCTGCACCGGCCTCTTCGCGGGCGAGCCCGCGAATGGGCCGGTACAGGCAGTGAAAATTCACGATTCTGTCACCATTCCACAGCCAAACCGTAAACCACTCAAGCCAGTCTGAAACTCCCGCATCCTATCTGGGAGACAGGCAATGGCTCGTGACTTCGACGGTACGTACCAACCCAGCGCCAAGGCTCGCAAGCAGCAGGAAAAGGATCAGCGCCGCATGGAATACCGCCGCGCGATCGAAAGCTATTGCGACCAACGTCAACTGCTCCGCGAACTAGTGGACTACCCCGAGCTGCAAGAGCTCACGGTCTGGCAGGCGTCGGCAGCAGCTTCCCCGAAAAACGCTCAACCAGCGCGCTGATCAGCGCACGTTCGCTGCGGATGAACGCCAGGAAAGCCAAGGCCACCGGCGACTGCCGTTTGGCCTTGGACTGCACCACGCACCAGCTGCGGTACAGCGGCAGTTCCTCCACGGGCAGTTCCCTCAGCACACCGGTGGCCAGCTCCAGGTTGACCGCATGGCGGGTAAGCATGGCAATGCCCAGGCCGGCAATCACGCACTCGCGCTGGGCGTCGGCCGAGGCCACCTCCAGGGTCTGGGTGAAATGCACGCGCTTGTCCTTGAAGTATTCCTCGCAAGCCTTGCGCGTGCCCGAACCCTGTTCGCGGACCAGCAGGGTATGAGGCTCCAGGTCCTGCAGGCGCAGTTGCTCCAGCTTGCACAGCGGGTGCTCGGGCGGTGCCACCGCGACGATCGGGTTGTTGAGGAACGGCAGAAACTCCAGGCCCATGTCCTGCGGCACCATGGACATGATGATCAGGTCGTCGCGGTTGTCCGACAGGCGGCGGATGGCCTGGGCGCGATTGACCACCGTCAGGGTCAGGTTCACCTCCGGGTGACGCTGCTTGAAGGCCGCGAACAGGTGTGGCACGAAGTACTTGGCACTGGATTCGATCGCCAGTTTCAACTGCCCCTGCAATGAACCCTGCATGTCCGAAAGCTGCATGTCCAGGCTCTCCAGGCGCCCGAAGATATCGCGGCTGGCGCGTTGCAAGGCCTCGGCAGCTTCGGTCAGGTAGAGCTTCTTGCCCACGTACTCGAACAGCGGCTGGCCGATCAGCTCTTCGAGCTGGCGGATCTGTAGACTAACGGCGGGTTGCGTCAGCGCCATCTCTTCCGCCGCACGGCTGTACGAACGCAAATCGCATACCTCGTTGAAGATCTGCAATTGACGCAAAGTCATACGCATCAAGGACTTACGCATTTTTATCCGCCCTTCGGCAACACCTTGTTACCGCACTATAAGCTTTTGCTAATACAGCCCCTAACAAATATTGATTTTTGTTTATCAACCTACAGCGCTAGGGTGAATGTGCGACTGGCCAGCAACGTCTGGTCACGCGCCGACCGGGAGAACCGGCTCGACTGTTCCTACGGCTTTGGGAAGACTCCAGTGATAAAAAAAATCCTGATCGCCAACCGAGGTGAAATTGCAGTTCGGATCGTGCGTGCCTGCGCCGAGATGGGCATTCGCTCGGTGGCGATCTATTCCGACGCCGACCGCCACGCGTTGCACGTCAAGCGCGCCGACGAAGCCCACAGCATTGGTGCCGAGCCGCTGGCCGGTTACCTGAACCCGCGCAAGCTGGTGAACCTGGCTGTGGAAACCGGCTGTGATGCCCTGCACCCGGGCTATGGTTTCCTGTCGGAAAACGCTGAACTGGCAGAGATCTGCGCCGAGCGCGGGATCAAGTTCATCGGCCCGGCCGCCGAGGTCATTCGCCGGATGGGCGACAAGACCGAAGCACGCCGCACCATGATCGCCGCCGGTGTACCGGTAACCCCGGGTACCGAAGGCAACGTTGCCGATATTCACGAAGCCCTGAGTGAAGGTGACCGCATCGGTTACCCGGTCATGCTCAAGGCCACTTCTGGTGGTGGTGGCCGTGGTATTCGCCGTTGCAACAGCCGTGAAGAACTGGAACAGAACTTCCCCCGCGTCATCTCCGAGGCTACCAAGGCCTTTGGTTCTGCGGAAGTGTTCCTGGAAAAGTGCATCGTCAACCCCAAGCACATCGAGGCGCAGATCCTCGGTGACAGCTTTGGCAACGTCGTGCACCTGTTCGAGCGCGACTGCTCGATCCAGCGCCGCAACCAGAAGCTCATCGAAATCGCCCCGAGCCCACAGCTCACCCCCGAACAGCGCGCCTACATCGGCGACCTGGCGGTGCGTGCGGCCAAGGCAGTGAACTACGAGAACGCCGGTACCGTGGAGTTCCTGCTCGCCGATGGCGAGGTGTACTTCATGGAAATGAACACCCGAGTGCAGGTGGAACACACCATCACCGAGGAAATCACCGGTATCGACATCGTCCGTGAGCAGATCCGCATTGCCTCGGGCTTGCCGCTGTCGGTCAAGCAGGAAGACATCCAGCATCGCGGTTACGCGCTGCAGTTCCGCATCAACGCCGAAGACCCGAAGAACAACTTCCTGCCCAGCTTCGGCAAGATCACCCGTTACTACGCCCCCGGCGGCCCGGGCGTGCGTACCGACACGGCGATCTACACCGGCTACACCATTCCGCCGTTCTACGACTCCATGTGCCTGAAACTGGTGGTGTGGGCGTTGACCTGGGAAGAAGCCATGGACCGCGGCCTGCGGGCCCTGGACGACATGCGCGTGCAAGGGGTGAAGACCACCGCCGCGTACTACCAGGAAATCCTGCGCAATCCCGAATTCCGTAGCGGCCAGTTCAACACCAGCTTCGTCGAAAGCCACCCGGAACTGACCAACTACTCGATCAAGCGCAAACCCGAAGAGCTGGCCCTGGCCATCGCCGCTGCCATCGCCGCCCACGCAGGCCTGTGAGGAACCCCATAATGTCCAAGAAAATTCACGTAACCGACACGATCCTGCGCGACGCCCACCAGTCCCTGCTGGCCACCCGCATGCGTACCGAAGACATGCTGCCGATCTGCGACAAGCTCGACAAGGTCGGCTACTGGTCGCTGGAAGTCTGGGGTGGCGCCACCTTCGACGCCTGCGTACGCTTCCTCAAGGAAGACCCGTGGGAGCGCCTGCGCAAGCTGCGCGCGGCACTGCCCAACACCCGCCTGCAAATGCTGCTGCGCGGCCAGAACCTGCTGGGCTACCGCCACTACAGCGACGATGTGGTCAAGGCGTTCGTCGCCAAGGCAGCGGTCAACGGTATCGACGTGTTCCGCATCTTCGATGCCATGAACGACGTGCGTAACCTGCGCGTGGCCATTGAAGCGGTCAAGGCTGCCGGCAAGCAGGCCCAGGGCACCATCGCCTACACCACCAGCCCGGTACACACCATCGAAGCCTTCGTGAAGCAGGCCAAGCAGATGGAAGCCATGGGTTGCGACTCGGTGGCGATCAAGGACATGGCCGGCCTGCTGACCCCGTTCGCCACCGGCGAACTGGTCAAGGCGTTGAAGGCCGAGCAGTCGCTGCCGGTGTTCATCCACTCCCATGACACTGCCGGCCTGGCCGCAATGTGCCAGCTGAAGGCTGTGGAAAACGGCGCCGATCACATCGACACCGCCATCTCCAGCTTCGCCTGGGGCACCAGCCACCCGGGTACCGAGTCGATGGTTGCCGCGCTCAAGGGCAGCGAATTCGATACCGGCCTGGACCTGGAGCTGCTGCAGGAAATCGGCCTGTACTTCTATGCCGTGCGCAAGAAGTACCACCAGTTCGAAAGCGAGTTCACTGCCGTGGACACTCGCGTGCAGGTCAACCAGGTACCGGGCGGCATGATTTCCAACCTGGCCAACCAGCTCAAGGAGCAGGGCGCCCTCAACCGCATGAACGAAGTGCTGGCTGAGATCCCGCGCGTGCGTGAAGACCTCGGCTTCCCACCGCTGGTAACCCCGACCTCGCAGATCGTCGGTACCCAGGCGTTCTTCAACGTGCTGGCCGGCGAGCGCTACAAGACCATCACCAACGAGGTGAAGCTGTACCTGCAAGGCGGTTACGGCAAGGCTCCGGGCGTGGTCAACGAGCAGCTGCGCCGTCAGGCGATCGGCAGTGAAGAAGTGATTGACGTGCGCCCGGCCGACCTGCTGAAGCCGGAAATGGCCAAGCTGCGTGCCGATATCGGCGCCCTGGCCCGTTGCGAAGAAGACGTGCTGACTTTTGCCATGTTCCCGGACATTGGCCGCAAGTTCCTCGAAGAACGCGAAGCCGGCACCCTGACCCCTGAAGTCCTGCTGCCGATTCCTGAAGCGGGCGCAGTGGCGTCCCACAGCGGTGAAGGCGTACCGACCGAGTTCGTCATCGACGTGCACGGCGAAACCTACCGCGTCGACATCACCGGTGTGGGCGTGAAGGCCGAAGGCAAGCGCCACTTCTACCTGTCGATCGACGGCATGCCGGAAGAAGTGGTGTTCGAGCCGCTCAACGAATTCGTCGGCGGCGGCAGCAGCAAGCGCAAGCAGGCCAGTGCCCCGGGCCACGTCAGCACCACCATGCCAGGCAACATCGTCGATGTGCTGGTCAAGGAAGGCGACATGGTCAAGACCGGCCAGGCCGTGCTGATCACCGAAGCCATGAAGATGGAGACCGAAGTGCAGGCGGGTATCGCTGGCAAGGTCGTGGCCATCCACGTGGCTAAGGGCGACCGCGTGACACCGGGCGAGATCCTGATCGAGATCGAAGGCTGAGATAAGCCTTCATCTACAAGCGGTTAACCTCTGGGGAGCGGAATGCTCCCCTTTTTTTATGGAACAATATGCAATTTAGTGCAGATTACAGGCGCCAAAGCCTCCATAATCTGCACTAAAATGCATAAATTGGGTGTGGTTCAGAAAAACATCTGCACTATACTGCAGGCTGACGGCTGAGGCTGATCGAAAACATGCAGTAAATTGCAGGTGGCCAATGTACCGACTCACGCTCCAATTACATGACCAAGGTAAATGGCATGATGCTATTGCCATCGCCTTCGCCGAACCGGAAAGAAGCCTCTCCAGCCCTTGCGAGTTCGGATACACATCCAACTACGTCAAGACCAATCTGCATGCGTACGACAGCCTGTTCAGCCAGGCGGCCAGTGCCAAGCTCCCGGTGGACTTTGGCTCTCATCGTCTACCGCATGCTCCTGCATTCCTTTACGACATCGCGCCTGCAGGGGCTGCGAAGCGTTTTCTGCTGACGCATATCGGTCGTGAAAAACCGGCAGGCATGGGGGAAGACTTGTTTCTGCTAGGGCGCTCCACCCCAGCTCCGATTGGCAATATGCGCATCAGGGAGTCGGCTGAGTTACTGGACCTTGCGGACCCCATCGGTTTTACCCGCCAGGACGTCATCGTTCGCGATCAACGTTTTCTGGAGTACGCCTACGAGCAGGGCGCGGCCATAGGTGGCGCGACAGGCGCCGGTGGAGAGGCGCCAAAGCTGCTGATGACCGAAGATGAAAGCGGCCAGCTGTACCCGGACGCGGTGCTTGCGGATGAGAGGGCCTGTCGCCATTGGTTCATCAAGTTCGCCAGGCACCAGGCCTTGGCCGATGATCAGGAGATCCTGCGGGCCGAGTACCTCTATTACAGGGCGTTGCAGCAGCTTGGCATCGAGACGGTGGCCAGTGAACACATGGCGCTGGAAGAGGGAGCCAAGCCCAGCCTGTGGATGGAACGCTTCGACCGTCAGGTTACCGATCAGGGAGTACAGCGGTTTGCCGTGGAATCGATGTATTCCTTGTGTGGTGTAACCGAACCCGGTAGCCGGATGGGGCATTTGGAGGTGATCGAGACGCTCGTTGGCTTGTGGAAGATGGCCGGGCAGGGTAAAGAGGTGCCTGATCTGATCGCGGATTACCTGCGGCGCGACCTGATCAACAAGATCCTGGGTAACGCCGATAACCATGGACGTAATACAGCGATCATTCGTACCCGCGACACGGTGCGTCTTGCACCCATTTACGACTTGGCACCGATGGTGATGGATCAGGAAGGAGTAACCAGAACGACGAAGTGGCCCGCTTTGATCGAAAGAGCAGGCGAAATCGACTGGCAGGCAGCCTGTGTTGCGCTGGCCGAATTCATCGATCCGGATGAGGCTTACCAGCGTCTGCGTCAGGAGGCCCGGCACCTATTGGCATTGCCCGATATCTTGTCCGGCCTTGGGCTCCCGGAGGTAGTGATGAATCACCCGGCGATTGCGCTGGGCAAGCTCGAGCGCCGGATGGCGGAGTGGGGGTTGGCATGACGGTTTCCATCGATGCCCGAGGTCTGATGATCGATGGCGTGCGCGAAGGTATTGCCGACGGTACAATCGAGCTGGGTACTGCCGTTCGCCGCCTGCGCGTAGAAGTTGCAAAGATGCAGCAGACCCAGTTTGCGCTGATGTGCAAGATTTCCGTGCGAACGCTCATTCAGATCGAGCAGGGGGATGGTAACCCCACGCTCAAATCGTTGAACGCGGTATTCAAACCGTTCGGTTTGCAGATGGGCGTCGTCAGGCGTGCGAGCCCGATCAGATAACCGGGCTTGCACCGATCGCGGGCCTGCCGGCCCGTGATCGGTTATGCCGTTCACCCCCTACGGCAGTCCTCAAGTGTCCGCACCTGGCCTTGCGGCCGCTGGTTCTCTTCACTCAACCAGCGCTCGAACGCGGTCGCCAACGCCGGCCACTCATCATCGGTAATCGAATACCACGCCGTATCCCGGTTGTGATCCTTCACCACCAGGTGCTTGCGGAAAACCCCCTCGAACACAAAGCCAAACCGCTCCGCTGCACGCTTGGAGCGTGCGTTGGCGTTGTTGCACTTCCACTCCAGCCGGCGGTTGCCCAGCTCGAAGCCCAGCCTACCCAGCAGGTACACCGCCTCGGTGCCCCTGGGCGTACGCTGCATGGCGGCGCTGAAGGCAATGTGGCCGATTTCGATGCGGCCGTGGTCGGGCACGATCGACATCAGGCTGAGGATGCCCTGGGCCTGGCCGCTGGCGCGGTCGATGACGGTGTAGAACAGCGGGTCGCGGCCAGCGGCGTTGCCTTCCAGCCAACGGTCGAAGGCGGCACGTTCGGTGAACGGGCCATAGGGCAGGTAGTCCCACAGCACCGGGTCGGCCGCCGGGCCTTGCAGCACCTCCCAGAGGTCGTCGCCATGGCGCGCCGGGTCGAGCTTTTCCAGGCGGATGAAGCGGCCGTCGATGGGCTCGGCCTGGGGGGCTGCGGCGGGTTTCCAGTTCAATGCGTCGGTCATGTTCGGCTTAGAACTCTTTGCGGAATTGGATGAAGCCCGAGCGCTCGGCAACCTGTTGGTACAGGCTGATGGCGGTGGCGTTGGTCTCATGGGTCAGCCAGTGCACCTTGGCGCAGTTGTCGGCCTTGGCTTTGGCGTAGACATGCTCGATCAGCTGGCGGCCGATGCCCAGGCCGCGCTGCGCGTTGTCCACGTACAGGTCCTGCAGGTAGCAGGCATTTCCGATGCTCCAGTTGGAACGATGGTAGATGAAGTTGACCATGCCCACTGCCTTGCCATCGACCCAGGCCAGGGCCGAATGGGTTGGTTCGTTCGAGTCGAGCAGGCGTTGCCAGGTGCTGAGGTTGACCTCTTCGGTCAATTCGGACTCATAGAAGTGCAAGTAGGCCTGCCACAGGGCGAGCCAAGCAGCATGGTCTTGGGTGGTGACAGGACGCAGGGTGACACTGGACATGGGCTATTCCTTCAGAGTTGGCGCATGTGCGCCGCGAGTTGGTTATCCAGGTAATCGGGGCTGGCGCTCAGGCCTTCACGCACGCCGGCAATGTCTTGCTCAGAGCGGTTCTGGCTGAGCTTGCGCGCGCCCTGCAGGCGGGCGATGGGCAGGCGGATGCCGACGATGGCGCGGAGCATGCCATCGAGGTAGTAACGCGGGGCATCGGTGACGTTCCACGGTTCGCTGCGGCCTTGTTCGTGGTGCTCGGTCAGGCGGCTGACAATGGCCAGCAATGGCTCGGCTTCCTGAATCACTTGGGCCGGGCCATAGGCGTGCACGGCCAGGTAGTTCCAGGTTGGCACCACCTTGGGGTTGTCGGCCTTGCTCGGGTAGTAACCGGGGCTGACATAGGCATCGGCGCCGGGGAACACCAGCAGGGCTTCGCCGCCTTGCTTCAGGTCGTGCCACTGGGGGTTGGCCCTCGCCAGGTGGGCATAGACGGTGCCGAATTCGCCTTCGGCGATATCGACCAGCACGGGCAGGTGCGTGGCCAGCAGGCCTTGTTCGCCCTTGCTGACCAGGATGGCCAGGCGGGTGTCGAGCATGTGCTGGTGCAGGCGCCCGAGGTCGTGTTCCTGATGGGGTTTGCTGTTGTACATGCTCGGTTTCCTTGTGCGATGGCTCCATCCTAGGCAGGCTATTGGTTCATAGTAAGAGCCATTAACAGCTGTTTTTATAGGTCCAATACCGTGAGCGAGCGCCCCCTAGTGTTGCCTTTCGACCCTGCCGGAATCGCCCTCGATCGCCGCCGCGGGCTCAGCCAGCAGCTGTACCAGGCGCTACGTGCGCGGGTGCTGGACGGGCGCCTGAGCAGTGGCACGCGGCTACCGGCCACTCGTGATCTGGCCGCCATGCTGGCGCTGTCACGCAACAGCGTGGTGCGGGCCTATGACCAGCTATATGCCGAGGGCTACATCGAAAGCCGGGTAGGCGACGGCACCTATGTTAGCCAGTTACCGAAACTCTCCGCTGCAAAACTATCCACACAAGTATCCACAGGGTTATCCCGGGGGTTATCAACAGACTTATCCACATTTCCCTCAGAAAATACTGAGGATTTATCCAGCAAACGCTGTTCCAGCGAGCCTTTGCAGCGCCTGAAAAGTAACCATCTGCCGCCCCCAAGAAGCGGTGCACCGCGTGCTTTTCGCGTCGGTATTCCGGCGTTCGACCTGTTCCCGTTCGACGTCTGGGCCAAGCTGCAGGCGGGTTTCTGGCGCAACCCGGCTCCGGCGCAGTTGGGTTATGGCGACCCGGCAGGCGAGCCGCTGCTGCGCGAACTGATCGCGGCCTACCTGCGTCGCTCGCGTGGGCTGAGTTGTACTGCTGAACAAATTGTGATCACCAGTGGTGCGCAGCAGGCCATCAGCCTTTGTGCACAGTTGCTGTTGCAGCCGGGCGACGGTGTGGCTGTGGAAAACCCGGGTTACCGCGCAGCCGGGCATGCCTTTGCGCTGGCCGGTGGCAGGTTGTGTGGCGTGCCGGTGGACGAGGATGGCATGGACTGTCGCCGGCTCGGGCAACTGACGGATTGCCGGCTGGCCTATGTCACGCCAGCCCACCAGTACCCGACCGGGGTGACCATGAGCCTGGCGCGCCGCCTGGAACTGCTGGCCTGGGCCGAGCGCAGCGAAGGCTGGATCATCGAAGACGACTACGACGGCGAGTATCGCTACAGCGGTGCGCCCCTGGCCCCGCTAGCGGCGCTCGACCGGCACGGGCGGGTACTGTACGTCGGTACCTTCGGCAAGATCGCCTTTCCGGCGTTGCGCCTGGGCTACCTGGTACTGCCGCCGCAACTGGCGCAGGCGTTCAGCCAGGGCAGGGCGCTGGCGGTGCGGCATTCGGAGGTCAGTAGCCAGTGCGTGATGGCCGAGTTCATGGCCCGGGGGCACTTTCAGCGGCATATCCGGCGCATGCGCAAGGCAGCGTTGAGCCGGCGCAATGTGCTGAAGGCTGGCTGGCCTGTGGATATTCCGGGTTTGGGCGGCATGCCGGAGGTGGCGGCCGGGCTGCATGTGAAGGTCGATGTGGATAACTTTGCGCGGGAGCAGGAGCTGGTGGCCAAGGCTGAAGCGGTGGGGGTGGAGGTGACGCCGCTGAGCAATTTCTGGCTGGCGGACAGCGAGCAGCCTGTGGATAAGCGCGCGGGACTGGTGCTGGGGTTTGCAGCGGTGCCGGAGGGGGAGATTGCCGAGGCTTTGATGCGCTTGCGCAAGGCTTGGAGGAAGTGAGTAGGGCCGCTGGGCGGCCCAATCGCCGGCAAGCCAGCTCCCACAGGATCTCCACTGCTTTCGAGGCAGATGCAGTAACTGTGGGAGCTGGCTTGCCGGCGATTGGGCTGCAAAGCAGCCCCCGGCTCTAAATCAGGTACCGGACTTGATCCGTGTCCAGGCCCTGGTCCGAGCCCGCTCGGCATCCCGCGCCAGGGGCTTGAGGGTATACAGCTTGGCCATCGCCTCCGCCGTCGGATACAGGTTGGGGTTGTTGCGAATCGCCGGGCTCACCTTGTCGGTCGCGTCCTTGTTCGGGTTCGGGTACCCGACAAAGTCGCTGATCGGCGCAATCACCTCGGGCCGCAGCAGGTAGTTGATGAACGCGTGGGCATCTTCCGGGTTGGCCGCGTTCTTCGGAATCGCCAGCATGTCGAACCAGATCGGTGCACCTTCCTTGGGCAGGCGCATGTCCACCACCACGCCATTCTTCGCCTCGCGGGCGCGGTTGGCGGCCTGCGAGAAGCTGCCGCTGTAGCCCACTGCCACGCAGATATCGCCGTTGGCGATGTCGGCCATGTATTTCGAGGAATGGAAGTAGGTGATGTGCGGGCGGATCTTCAGCATCAGCGCTTCAGCTTTCTTGTAATCAGCCGGTTTGTCGCTGTTCGGTGGCAAGCCCAGGTACTGCAACGCCAGCGGCATGATCTCCGACGGCGAGTCGAGCAGGGCCACGCCGCACTGCTTGAGCTTGGCGATGTTCTCTTCCTTGAAGATAAGGTCCCAGCTGTCCACCGGGGCGTTGTCGCCGAGCGCAGCCTTGACCTTGGCCGGGTTGAAGCCGATCAGCACGGTGCCGTACATGTAAGGCACGGCAAATTTGTTGCCGGGGTCGTTGGCCTCGATCAGCTTCATCAGCGCCGGGTCCAGGTGCTGCCAGTTCGGCAGCTTGCTGCGGTCCAGTGGCTGGAACACCCCCGCTTCGATCTGCTTGGCGAGGAACACGTTGGACGGCACTACCACGTCATACCCGGAGTTGCCGGTCAGCAGCTTGGCTTCCAGCGCCTCGTTGGTGTCGAAGATGTCGTAGACCAGCTTTACCCCGCTGTCTTTCTGAAATTCGGTGAGGGTTTGCGGAGTGATGTAGTCGAACCAGTTGTACACCCGCAGGGTGCGCTGTTCGGCCTGGGCGTGCAGGGCACCGGTGAACAGGGTAGCGGCGATGAACGGGGCGAGCAGACGCTTGAGTCGGACCATTACCGGGCTCCTGGCTGGGCGTGCTGGAAGCCTTCCAGCACATTGACCGCGTTGATACCGATTTCTTCCACAGCGTAGCCGCCTTCCATCACGAACAGGGTCGGCTTGCCGAGCTGGGCGATGCGCTTGCCCATTTCCAGGTAGTCCGGGCTGTCCAGCTTGAACTGCGAGATCGGGTCGTCCTTGAAGGTATCCACGCCCAGCGAGATCACCAGCACATCGGCGTCATAGGCGGCGATGCGCTGGCAGGCGTCCTCCAGCGCAGCGCTCCAGGCGGCCCAGTCGCTGCCGGCTGGCAGAGGGTAGTTGATGTTGCAGCCTTCACCGGCACCCTCGCCGGTTTCATCGGCATAGCCGAGGAAGAACGGGAACTCGTCGCGCGGGTCGCCATGGATCGAGGCGAAGAACACATCGTTGCGGTTGTAGAAGATGTCCTGGGTGCCGTTGCCGTGGTGGTAGTCGACGTCGAGGATGGCGACCTTGCGCCGGCCCTGGTCGAGGAAGGCCTGGGCGGCGATGGCGGCGTTGTTCAGGTAGCAATAGCCGCCCATGACTTCGCCGGCGGCATGGTGCCCTGGCGGGCGGCACAGGGCGAAGGCGGAATGGGCGCCTTGCTGGATCGCCGCCTGCGCGGTGAGGGCAACCTGGGCGGCGCTGTAGGCGGCCTGCCAGGTGCCGGCGGTGATCGGTGCGCCGGCATCGAAGCTGTAGTAGCCCAGCTCACCGTGCAGGCCGGTGGGCTTTACCTGGCGCAGGGTGCGTGCGGGCCAGGTGAACGGCAGCAGGTCGCCTTCCTGGCCCAGTGCGGCCCAGCGCGCCCAGGCGCCTTCGAAGAAGTCCAGGTAGCCGGCACTGTGGATACGCAGCAACGGTGCGCGCCCGAAGTCGGTGGGGCCCTGGATGTCGCCGAGGTTGCGCTTTTTGACCTGGCCGAGCACATGGTCGGCGCGTGACGGCATTTCGAAACAGGGCATCAGCTTGCCGTCGATCAGCTCGCAGCGGCCGTGGTGCAGGCGGTGGTCATCGGAATAGATCGTCAGCATTGTTGTTCTCCGGTGGGTACTGGCGTGGGCCCATTCTCATGGGCCGGCCAGTGGGGGAGAACGACGCAAGTGGCCAAAAGGGGATCGATGTGGCCAAGCTCTTTGGCCCGCTTTTCCTGTACCGGCCTCTTCGCGGGCGCGCCCGCTCCCACAGGTATCCCACAACACTGGGGAGTTGTGCAGAACCTGTGGGAGCGGGCAAGCCCGCGAAGAGGCCGGTACAGGTCAACCGCGAAAATGGCTGGGCGCGACGCCACTCCAACGCTGGAAGGCATGCCGAAAACTGGCGGTCTCGCTGAACCCCAGGCACTCGGCAATCCGATAGATCGGCATCTGCTCATCAGCCAGCATCTGCTTGGCCCGCTCGAACCTCAGTTCATCCAGCAGCTGTTGATAACTGCTACCCAACGCCTGCAAATGCCGGCGCAGGGTGCGCGATGAGCAGTTCATCTGCCGCGCCAGCCCTTCCAGCCCGGGCGCTGCATCCAGTTGCTGCGCCAGCAGTTGGCGAATCCGCCCCAGCCAGGCCTGGCGGCCGGTGAATTCCAGGTTCAGGCGCCGGCAGCGTTCGCTCATTGCCTTGTGGGTAATCGGGTCGGCCAGCGGCAGTGGTGTGTCCAGCCAGCGCCGTTCGAAGGCAAAGGCATTGTCCTCGGCCTCGAAACCGACCGGGCACTGGAATGCCCCGGCATAGAGTGCGTGGTAACCGGGCCGTGGGTGTTCGAAACGGGCTGCCAGCAGGGGCAGGGGGCGGCCGAGCAGGTCGTCGCAGATGACCTTGAGCGACACCAGGCAGAACTCGGCGTTGAAGGCGGTCAGCGTCGGGCTGTCGTGGTAGTCGCTGGCGCTGAACCAGACGCGCTGACCGTCGTCGAGCAAACGCAGCTTGAAGACTGTTCCCAGCAGTGCCGGATACTGCAGCGCCAGGCGCAAGGCGTCACCCAAAGTGGCACTGGAGAGCAGGGCGTAACCGAGCATGCCGTAGCACGACACATGCATGCGCCGGCCCAGTTCCAGGCCGATATCCTCGCGTCGGGCAACGGCGTTGGCGCACACCTGCAGTTCCTGCTGGGTGGTGATGCGCGCATCGGCATGGCCCAGGTCTGCCGGGCCGATGCCGCTGCCGGCCAGCAGCGCCGACGCCTCGCAACCGTCTGCCTGGAAGACGTTGAGGATCAGCGAAACCGCGTTGAGGGTGGTCAGGTGGCTGTGCAGCATGCTGGGTAATCCCGTTGGGCTGGGACGCATTATGGAGCAAGTTGTGTGCCGATGTTCGGGGGCCGCTCCCACATTGGCCGGTGTACGCAGGGCTATTATAGGAGCGGCCTTGCGTCGCGATGGGCTGCAAAGCAACCCCACAGATCCTTCAGGCAAAAAAAAGGCCCGAAGCATAGGCTCGGGCCTTGGAAAGGTTGAGAGGTGTCTAGTCCCTCGACCTGGTGAGACTGTTTACAGCGGCCTGGTTACGCCTTCAGCGGAACCAGACGGGGAGCGATCATGTTTTCCGGACGCAGGATGTCGTCGAGCATCGCGTCGTCCAGCAGCTTCTCTTCGCGCACCAGTTCCAGTACGCCGCGGCCGGTTTCCAGGGCAACGCGGGCGATACGGGTGGCGTTTTCGTAGCCGATGTACGGGTTCAGGGCGGTGACCAGGCCGATCGAGTGCTCGACCAGTTCACGGCAGCGCTGTTCGTTGGCGGTGATGCCGACGATGCAGTGCTCGCGCAGCATGTCCATGGCGCGTTGCAGCAGGCGGATCGAGTCGAAGATCTTGTAGGCGATCAGCGGCTCCATAACGTTCAGCTGCAGCTGGCCACCTTCGGCGGCGACGGTCAGGGCCAGGTCGTTGCCCATGATGGCGAAGGCCACCTGGTTGACGGCTTCCGGGATAACCGGGTTGACCTTGCCTGGCATGATCGAACTGCCTGGCTGACGCGCTGGCAGGTTGATCTCGTTGATGCCGGTGCGCGGGCCGCTGGACAGCAGGCGCAGGTCGTTGCAGATCTTCGACAGCTTGACGGCGGTACGCTTGAGCATGCCGGAGAACAGCACGAAGGCGCCCATGTCCGAGGTGGCTTCGATCAGGTCGGCAGCCGGTACCAGTGGCTGGCCGCTGATGGCAGCCAGGCGCTGTACGGCCAGGGCCTGGTAGCCAGGGTCGGCGTTGATGCCGGTGCCGATGGCGGTACCGCCCAGGTTGATTTCGGTCAGCAGTTCCGGGGCCAGCGAGCGCAGGCGCTGCAGGTCTTCGGTCATGGTGGTGGCGAAGGCGCGGAATTCCTGGCCCAGGGTCATCGGTACGGCGTCCTGCAGCTGGGTACGGCCCATCTTCAGTACGTGGTCGAATTCCTTACCTTTGGCAGCGAAGGCCTGGATCAGGCTGTCGAGGCTGGCCAGCAGGGCGTCGTGGCCCAGCAGCAGGCCCAGACGGATGGCGGTCGGGTAGGCGTCGTTGGTCGACTGCGCCATGTTCACGTCGTTGTTCGGGTGCAGGTACTGGTACTCACCCTTCTGGTGGCCCATGGCCTCCAGCGCGACGTTGGCGATGACTTCGTTGGCGTTCATGTTGGTAGAAGTACCAGCACCGCCCTGGATCATGTCCACCACGAACTGGTCGTGGTAATCGCCTTTGATCAGGCGGGCGCAGGCTGCGGTGATGGCAGCGTGCTTGGCATCGCTCAGGTGACCCAGCTCACGGTTGGCGTCGGCAGCAGCCTGCTTGACCATGGCCAGGGCCACGACCAGCTTCGGGTAGTGCGACAGCGGAACACCGGAGAGGTGGAAGTTGTTGGCAGCGCGCAGGGTCTGGATGCCGTAGTAGGCATCTGCAGGAACTTCAAGGGTACCCAACAAATCTTTTTCGACGCGGAACGATGCAGCGGAGGACATGATGTATATCATCTCGATTTTGACCCGGCACATGCCGGAATGGCGCCAATCCTAGGCCTGAAGGTGATTTTGCGGCCAATGCTGTTGCACGCTAACCTATGCACAAACGGCATAGTGTTTCATGTGACGCCAATTGACATTCGAGCGTGTTCCATTTTGGTGCACGCCAGGAGATGTGCTTCGTGAACCTTGAAAGCAAATGGCTGGAAGACTTCAGCGCACTGGCCGCCACCCGCAGTTTTTCCCAGGCGGCAGAGCGGCGTTTCGTTACCCAACCTGCCTTCAGCCGGCGCATTCGCAGCCTGGAAGCAGCCTTGGGCCTGCAATTGGTGAATCGTTCCCGCACGCCGATCGAGCTGACAGAGGCCGGCCAGCTGTTTCTCGTCACGGCGCGTACTGTTGTCGACCAGTTGAGCGAAATTCTCCGCCACTTGCATCATCTGGAAGGCGGGCAGGGTGAAGTGGTGCAAGTGGCCGCGGCACACTCGCTGGCATCGGGCTTTTTCCCGCGTTGGGTGGCCCAGTTGCGCAATGACGGGTTGAACATCGCCACCCGCCTGGTTGCGACCAACGTCGGAGATGCCGTGCATGCATTACGCGAAGGTGGCTGCGACCTGATGCTGGCCTTCTATGACCCGGATGCCGCCCTGCAGATGGATGCCGAGATATTCCCGTCGCTGCACATGGGCACCACTGAAATGTTGCCGGTATGCGCCGTGGATGCCGACGGCAAGCCGTTGTTCGACCTGGAAGGCGAGGGCAGCGTGCCGCTGCTGGCCTATACCGCCGGCGCCTTCCTCGGTCGCTCGGTCAATTTGCTGCTGCGTCAGCGCAACCTGCGCTATACCACCGTCTATGAAACCGCCATGGCCGACAGTCTGAAGAGCATGGCGCTGGAAGGCATGGGCATCGCCTGGGTGCCGCGCCTGTCGATGCGTGGCGAACTGGAACGGGGCGAACTGGCGATCTGCGGCGGCAGCCAGTGGCACGTGCCGCTGGAAATCCGCCTGTACCGCTGCGCCCTGGTGCGCAAGGCCAATGTGAGGCTGTTGTGGCGCAAGCTCGAGGGGGCGGCGATGGTTGACCCAAAAGTCAGTCAAAGCCCCGAAAAATAAGGGGCGACAGTTGGTCGCCGGGGTGCCTTAAACGCACCACCTTACGGTATACTGCGCGGCCTTTCGACCGGATGCGTCCGGTCCTGATCAGCAAACAAGCCACGCCGGTCGTCCCGCGTGGCTTGTTGTTTTTTGACGCGCCCAAGGGCGCACAAGCGAAGAGGCTCGACGATGAGTGCACTGGTTGGCGTGATCATGGGCTCCAAGTCCGATTGGTCCACCCTTAGCCACACCGCCGATATGCTGGAAAAACTCGGCATTCCCTACGAGGTGAAGGTGGTTTCCGCCCACCGTACCCCGGATCTGCTGTTCCAGTATGCCGAGGAGGCTGAGGGGCGTGGCATCGAGGTGATCATCGCCGGTGCCGGTGGCGCAGCCCACCTGCCAGGCATGTGTGCCGCCAAGACCCACCTGCCGGTGCTGGGCGTGCCCGTGCAATCGTCGATGCTGTCGGGTGTCGATTCGCTGCTGTCGATCGTGCAGATGCCTGCCGGCGTGCCGGTTGCCACCCTGGCCATCGGTCGTGCCGGTGCGGTCAACGCCGCGCTGCTGTCGGCCAGCATCCTCGGCGCCAAGTACCCGCAGTACCACGCGGCGCTCAAGCAGTTCCGCACGGAACAGACCGACACCGTGCTGGACAACCCAGACCCGCGCCAGGCTTGAGGCTCAACCCATGAAGATCGGTGTAATCGGTGGCGGCCAGCTGGGCCGCATGCTGGCCCTGGCGGGTACCCCGCTGGGCATGAACTTCGCCTTCCTCGACCCGGCGCCGGACGCCTGCGCTGCGCCGCTGGGCGAGCACCTGCGTGCCGACTACGGCGACCAGGACCACCTTCGCCAGCTGGCCGACGAAGTCGACCTGGTCACCTTCGAGTTCGAAAGCGTCCCGGCCGAGACCGTGGCCTTCCTCTCGCAGTTCGTGCCGGTGTACCCCAGCGCCGAAGCGCTGCGCATCGCCCGTGACCGCCTGTTCGAGAAGAGCATGTTCCGCGACCTGGGTATCCCTACCCCGGCCTTCGCCGACATCCTCTCGCAGGCCGACCTGGACGCAGCGGTGGCCAGCATCGGCCTGCCGGCCGTGCTGAAAACCCGCACCCTGGGTTACGACGGCAAGGGCCAGAAGGTGCTGCGCACGCCTGAGGACGTGGTCGGTACCTTTGCCGAGCTGGGCAGCGTACCTTGCCTGCTGGAAGGCTTCGTGCCGTTCACCGGCGAGGTGTCGCTGGTGGCCGTGCGCGCCCGTGATGGCGAAACCCGCTTCTACCCGCTGGTGCACAACACCCACGAAAGCGGCATCCTGCGCCTGTCGGTCGCCAGCCAGGCGCACCCGCTGCAGGCCCTGGCCGAAGACTACGTGGGCCGCGTGCTCAAGCAACTGGACTATGTGGGCGTGATGGCCTTCGAGTTCTTCGAAGTCGACGGCGGCCTGAAGGCCAACGAAATCGCCCCGCGCGTGCACAACTCCGGGCACTGGACCATCGAAGGCGCCGAGTGCAGCCAGTTCGAGAACCACCTGCGCGCCGTCGCCGGCTTGCCGCTGGGCTCGACTGCCAAGGTCGGCGAGAGCGCGATGCTCAACTTCATCGGTGAAGTGCCGGCGGTGGACAAGGTGGTTGCCATCGGTGACTGCCACCTGCACCACTACGGCAAGGCCTTCAAGGTTGGTCGCAAGGTTGGCCACGCCACCCTGCGCTGCCACGACATGGCCACCCTCGAGCGCAAGATTGCCGAAGTAGAAGCCCTGATCGGCAACTGATCGAACTTCTACCAGCGGCTTGCCCTCTGAAATGGCAACAAGCCAAAGCGCTGTCTAGGCTTTGGCTTGTTCCATCTTCACTGCAGAGGGATTGCCATGGGTATCATTGGAACCATCTTCATCGGCCTTATCGTCGGCCTGCTGGCCCGCTTCATCAAGCCGGGCGACGACAGCATGGGCTGGATCATGACTATTCTGCTGGGGATTGCCGGCTCGCTGCTGGCCACCTACGGCGGCCAGGCGCTGGGTATCTACCAGGCCGGGCAGGCTGCCGGTTTCCTTGGCGCGCTGATCGGTGCGGTGATCCTTCTGGTGATCTACGGATTCATCAAGAAACGCTGAATACTGGTTAGAATGCCCGGCAATTCATTCGAGTTGCCGAGCATTTTCATGCGTGCCTTTTTTCTCGCCCCACTGCTGTTGGCCAGCGCCCTGGCCCATGCCGAACTGCCTGAAACCGACTGGCTGGAGCTGATGCCCAAGTCGGACCAGCAGGCGCTCGAGCAAATGCCCGATATCGACCACAACTCGCCGGAAGCCATGGGCACCTTTACCGACAAGGGCGGCCTGAAGCAGAGCAAGGGCCTGCCGGCGGTGATGTACTCGACCAAGACCGTGGCGGCCATGAACGGCAAGGAAATTCGCCTGGGCGGCTACCCGGTGCCGCTGGAGAGCGATGCCAAGGGCAACAGCACGTTGTTCTTCCTGGTGCCGTACCCGGGCGCGTGCATCCATGTGCCGCCACCGCCACCGAACCAGCTGGTACTGGTGCGCTATCCGAAAGGCCTGAAGATCGATGATATCTACACACCGCTGTGGGTCAGCGGCAAGTTGAAGGTCGAGAAGGTCAGCAATGACCTGGCCGATGCGGCCTATGCGCTGGATGCGGGGAAGGTGAGGGTGGTGGAGGATGCAGACCTCTGATTGCCTGCACTGGCCCTTTCGCGGGTAAACCCGCGAAGGGGCCCGAACAGGCACTGCAAAACTCAGATCATTTCACAGCCAATCCTGACCCCCAGCGAGCTGCTGCCCCCAGGCTTCAATTCCACCAAGTCATCCCACACATTCGCCGTCTCGATGCACAGCATCCGCTGCCACCCGTCATCGGCCATGTCCGGCAGTTCCCTGGCCCGTTCAGTCCAAGGGTTCCAGATCACCGCCGAGCGCGACCCGCTGCTGGTCAAGGTAATGCGCCGCTCCCAGTGCGGGTCGACGATGCTCAGGGTTTGCGGGGTCACCAGGTAGATCCGGTCAGTCTCCCCGGCAAACCCCAGCGGCCCCTTCTGCTGGCGCTGCTCCCAGTCAGCCAGGGTCTCGATATAGCTCAGCCCCTCCACCCCTTCGACCCGCGCCTGGCGCACATCACTGACCGCGAAGTAGCTGTGCAGGGCCTGGCTGATGGTGACGGGGGTATTGCCCATGTTGCGGCTGGTCAGGTTCAGCTGCAGGTCCTCGCCCAGCTCCACTACCAGCTTCAGCTCGACGTCATGAGGCCAGCCAGGCAGGTCACCCTGCGCTTCCGGCAGTTCGAATTCGATGCGCAGGCCTTTGCCCGCTTCCTCGATACCCAGCAATTGCCAGTCGCGCGCGCGCGCCAGGCCGTGGGCGGGTGCCTGTTTGCCGTGGTACATGGCCTGCACGGCCTGGGGGTTGCGCTGCAGGTTGCCGAACCACGGCCAGCACACCGGCACACCGGCGCGTACCGACTTGCCCTGACGGAAGATGGCCTGGTCGCTCAGCCACAGCAGCGGTGGCTGGCCAACGCGCTGGTAGCTGAGGATCTGCGCGCCCTGCTGGGCGATCAGTAGTTCGGCGTGGTCGCTGCTGATACGCCAGCAGTTGAGTTCGCCATGTTGCTCGGTTACGACCTGGAAGGTAGCCATTGCATTCATCTCATTGATTGCCAGTGGGCCTTGGACCCGGGCACATGCAATGAGTTTACCGCCGGCGTGGCTCAGCGACGAGGTACGGAGCGGGTGCGGCCACTGCCGTCGATGGCGACGAAGACGAAGACTGCTTCGGTGACCTTGCGCCATTCGCTGGACAGCGGGTCGTCGCTCCATACTTCGACCATCATCTGGATCGAGCTGCGGCCGATTTCCAGGGTCTGGGTATAGAACGACAACTGCGCGCCGACGGCGACCGGGACCAGAAAGGCCATGCGGTCGATGGCCACGGTGGCCACGCGGCCGCCGGCGACACGGCTGGCCATGGCGGTACCGGCCAGGTCCATCTGGGCGACCAGCCAGCCGCCGAAGATGTCGCCAAACCCGTTGGTTTCGCGCGGCAGTGCGGTGATCTGCAAGGCCAGGTCGCCTTGCGGGATTGGATCTTCTTGTTCGAGCTCAATCATGCGATGGGGCCTCTGACCCGTGACGCTTTTCGTTGGTGTGGCGCAAAGGCCGGGTAAACGATTCAGCTTGAAACATACTACGCCGATTTCGTTTCACTGAGCGGCCGTAGGGAAACTCTGCGAAACCGCCTGACATAAAGACCGGCGTTTTCGCACAACATCCCACGCTAGCAGCAACCTTTTCCTACGAACTGCCAGTATATAGAGCATAACGGCCAGCGACGACCGTGCATTCATGAATATGTGTAGGGATTTTGTATCGCTTCCGGCGCAGCTCAGCAATTTGCTATCTTCGCCTGTCTCCCACTCCAGAAGCCGCGTGCCAAGCGGCCTGCATGCCTACAAAGAGAACAATCAGCGATGACTTCCGTGCCGAGCAGTATCGAGCAGCCCTCGCGGCCGCTGACCCGCAGTGACTACAAGACTCTCTCACTGTCCGCCCTGGGCGGCGCGCTGGAGTTCTACGACTTCATCATCTTCGTGTTCTTCGCCACGGTGGTCGGCAAGCTGTTCTTCCCCGCCGACATGCCCGAATGGCTGCGCCTGATGCAAACCTTCGGCATTTTTGCCGCCGGCTACCTGGCGCGGCCGCTGGGCGGCATCATCATGGCCCACTTCGGTGACCTGCTCGGGCGCAAGAAGATGTTCACCCTGAGCATCTTCATGATGGCCCTGCCAACGCTGATCATGGGCCTGCTGCCCACCTATGCACAGATCGGCATGTGGGCGCCGATCCTGTTGCTGCTGATGCGCGTGATCCAGGGCGCGGCCATCGGCGGCGAGGTACCCGGCGCCTGGGTATTCGTGTCCGAGCACGTGCCAGAGCGCAACACCGGCTACGCCTGCGGCACCCTCACCGCAGGCCTGACCGCGGGAATCCTGCTTGGTTCGCTGGTGGCGACCCTGATCAACACTGTGTACAGCGCACAGGAAGTGGCCGATTACGCCTGGCGTATCCCGTTCCTGCTCGGCGGTGTATTCGGCCTGTTCTCGGTGTACCTGCGCCGTTGGTTGCACGAAACCCCGGTGTTCGCCGAGATGCAGCAGCGCAAGGCGCTGGCCGAGGAGCTGCCGTTGCGCGCGGTGCTGCGTGACCATCGTGGTGCGATCATTTTGTCGATGCTGCTGACCTGGATGCTGTCAGCCGCCATCGTGGTGCTCATCCTGATGACTCCGGCGCTGCTGCAGAGCATCTACCACATCAGCCCCACCGACTCGCTCAAGGCCAATAGCCTGGCCATCGTGCTGCTCAGCTTCGGCTGCATCGGTGCTGGCAGCCTGGCCGATCGCTTTGGCGCGGGCCGGGTGTTCGTGATCGGCAGCCTGTTGCTGCTGGCGACCTCCTGGACCTTCTACCACAGCCTGCCTACGCGCCCCGAGCTGCTGTTCCCGCTGTATGCAGTGACCGGCCTGTGCGTGGGTGTGATCGGTGCGGTGCCTTATGTGATGGTCAAGGCATTCCCGGCAGTGGTGCGCTTCAGCGGGCTGTCGTTCTCGTACAACGTGGCCTACGCGATCTTTGGCGGACTGACGCCGATGGTGGTGACTGCGCTGCTGAAAGTGAGCCCGATGGCGCCGGCCTACTATGTGGCGGGGCTGTGTGCCGTTGGTCTGGTTGTGGGCCTGTACCTGCTCGCCAACAAGCGCTGATCTACGCCAGGGCTTCTGGCCTCTTCGCGGGCACGCCCGCTCCCACAAGGGTCACACAGTCCCTGTGGGAGCGGGCGTGCCCGCGAAGAGGCCAGACCTGCTTTTGATGATGGCCTTTCATCCAATTGTCATATTCAAGTCAT
Organism: Pseudomonas sp. B13(2017); assembly: GCF_002113245.1. Classification (NCBI taxonomy): domain Bacteria; kingdom Pseudomonadati; phylum Pseudomonadota; class Gammaproteobacteria; order Pseudomonadales; family Pseudomonadaceae; genus Pseudomonas; species Pseudomonas sp. B13(2017). The sequence goes on along the minus strand of NZ_NEJX01000001.1, from coordinate 514,647 downwards.
ATCGTATTCATGCGGCCTGCAGATACTTGGGCCCGTTCCATCCAACACCCCAATATTCCTGCTAGGAGCAAGGCATGAAACTGAAGCGTTTGATGGCGGCCCTCACCTTTGCCGCCGCTGGCGTTGCAACCGCCAACGCGGTAGCCGCTGTCGATCCTGCGATCCCGACCTACACCAAGACCACCGGTGTTTCGGGCAACCTCTCCAGCGTCGGTTCGGACACCCTCGCCAACCTGATGACTCTGTGGGCCGAGGCCTACAAGAAGGAATATCCGAACGTAAACATCCAGATCCAGGCTGCCGGCTCCTCCACCGCGCCACCCGCGCTGACCGAAGGCACCGCCAACCTCGGCCCGATGAGCCGCAAGATGAAGGACGTCGAGCTGCAGGCCTTCGAGCAGAAGTACGGCTACAAACCGACCGCCATCCCGGTCGCCGTAGACGCCCTGGCTGTGTTCGTGCACAAGGACAACCCGATCAAAGGCCTGACCATGGCCCAGGTCGACGCCATCTTCTCTTCCACCCGCCTGTGCGGTGGCAAAGCCGACGTCAAGACCTGGGGTGACCTGGGCGTGACCGGCGACCTGGCCAACAAGCCAGTACAGCTGTTCGGCCGTAACTCGGTATCGGGCACCTACGGCTACTTCAAGGAAGAAGCCCTGTGCAAAGGCGACTTCAAGCCTAACGTCAACGAACAGCCTGGCTCGGCTTCGGTCGTGCAGTCGATCAGCTCCTCGCTGAACGGCATCGGCTACTCGGGCATCGGCTACAAGACCGCCAGCGTCAAGACTGTGGCCCTGGCCAAGAAGGAAGGCGGCGAGTTCGTTGAAGACAACGAAACCAACGCCCTGAACGGCACCTACCCGCTGTCGCGCTTCCTGTACGTCTACGTCAACAAGGCCCCGAACAAGCCTCTGGCCCCGCTGGAAGCCGAGTTCGTCAAGCTGGTGCTGTCGCAAGCTGGCCAGCAGGTCGTGGTGAAGGATGGCTACATCCCGCTGCCCGCCAAAGTCGTCGACAAGACCTTGGCTGACCTGGGCCTGTCCCACGCAGGTAACGTCGCAAAAAAGTAAGTAACTGAAGGGGAGGCCGGCGCTGATGCCCGGCCTCTTCCACGAAGTTCCAGTCCGAAGCCAGGTTTCCTGTGCGGCGGGCTTTCGTGCGTCACCACTTTGTAATGTTTTTGTCACACGGGACCGCTAGGGTGTGCGCATGAATGATCTGGCCAACTCCAACATGACCCAAAACTCCCAGCCCGTGCGGATTGATTTCAATACGCCGGAGTTGCAACGCAAGCGCCGCATGCGCGCGCTCAAGGACCGCCTGACCCGCTGGTATGTACTGGTGGGCGGGCTTGCCGTATTGGCGGCGATCACCCTGATCTTCTTCTATCTGGCCTATGTGGTGCTGCCGCTGTTCCAGGGCGCCGAGCTGACCAGCAAGAAAGCCCTGGAGCCGACCTGGCTGCAACAGGATGCCGGCAAGCCGCTGATGATCGCGCTTGAAGAGCAGAACCTGGTGGGCATGCGCGTTTCGGACAAGGGCCAGGCACTGTTCTTCGATACCAAGACCGGTAACGAGCTCAAGCGTGTCGACCTGCCGGTGCCGGCAGGCACCCAGGTCACTTCGATCAGTGCCGACCAGCCGGGCAGCCCGCTGGTGGTGCTGGGCTTGTCCAATGGCCAGGCGCTGGTGTTCCACCACACCTACAAGATCACCTACCCGGACAACAAGAAAACCATCGCCCCCGGCATCGACTACCCGTACGGCGAGCAGCCGTTCGTGCTCGACGAGCAGGGCCGTGCGCTGGAGCATGTCAGCGTCAACGTCAATGGCGACACCCTGCTGATGGCCGGTTCCACCGGCGCGCACCTGCAGGTGGTCGAGCTGACCCGCACCGAAAACATGATGACCGAAGAGGTCACCACCGAGCAGAACCGCATCGAACTGCCGCAGATGACCGAAACGGTGAAGAACATCTTCATCGACCCGCGTCAGCAGTGGCTGTACGTGATCAACGGCCGCGCCACCGCAGACGTGTTCAACCTGCGCGACAAGAGCCTCAACGGCCGCTACAAGCTGTCTGAAAGCGCCGACACCGAAATTACCGCCACCGCCCAGCTGGTCGGCGGCATCTCGCTGATCATCGGCGACTCCAAGGGCGGCCTGGCCCAGTGGTTCATGGCCCGTGACCCGGATGGCGAATCCCGCTTCAAGCTGATCCGCACCTTCCAGATGGGCAAGGCCGCGGTCGTGCAGATCGACGCCGAAGAGCGCCGCAAGGGCTTCGTCGCCCTCGACGCCGCAGGCGAGCTGGGCGTGTTCCACAGCACCGCGCACCGTACCCTGCTGGTCGAGCCGGCCGCCGAAGGCCCTGGCATCCTGGCCCTTTCGCCACGTGCCAACCGCATCATCATCGAAGAAGGCGGCAAGCTGCTGCCACTGAGCCTGCGCAACCCGCACCCGGAAATTTCCTTCAGCGCGCTGTGGGGCAAGGTGTGGTACGAGAACTACGACGAGCCGAAATACGTCTGGCAATCGACCGCATCGAACACCGACTTCGAGCCCAAGCTGAGCCTGTCGCCGCTGACCTTCGGTACCCTGAAGGCCGCGTTCTACGCCATGATCCTGGCGGCCCCGCTGGCGATTGCCGCGGCCATCTACACCGCCTACTTCATGGCCCCTGGCATGCGCCGCAAGGTCAAGCCGGTGATCGAACTGATGGAAGCGATGCCGACGGTGATCCTCGGCTTCTTCGCCGGCCTGTTCCTCGCCCCGTACCTGGAAGGCCACCTGCCGGGCGTGTTCAGCCTGTTCCTGCTGATGCCGCTCGGTATCCTGCTGGCCGGCTTCGCCTGGACCCGCCTGCCCGAGTCGATCCGCCTGCGTATCCCGGATGGCTGGGAAGCGGCGATCCTGATCCCGGTCATCCTGTTCACCGGCTGGTTCGCCCTGACCATGAGCCCGCACCTCGAGAACTGGTTCTTTGGCGGTGACATGCGCCTGTGGATCACCAACGACCTGGGGATAACCTACGACCAGCGCAACGCCCTGGTCGTGGGTATCGCCATGGGCTTCGCGGTCATCCCGAACATCTACTCCATCGCCGAAGACGCCGTGTTCAGCGTGCCGCGCAGCCTGACCCTGGGCTCCCTGGCCCTGGGAGCGACGCCATGGCAGACCCTGACTCGCGTGGTCATCCTCACCGCCAGCCCGGGTATATTCTCGGCGCTGATGATCGGCATGGGCCGTGCGGTGGGCGAGACCATGATCGTGCTGATGGCCACCGGCAACACCCCGGTGATGGAGCTGAACCTGTTCGAGGGCATGCGCACCCTGGCCGCCAACGTGGCCGTGGAAATGCCGGAGTCGGAAGTCGGCGGCAGCCACTATCGCGTGCTGTTCCTGGCCGCGCTGGTGCTGCTGATGTTCACCTTCATCATGAACACCTTGGCCGAGCTGATTCGCCAGCGTCTGCGCAAGAAATACTCGTCGCTTTGATAGAAAGGTAGCGATCCGTGAAAAAGGATTCCCTCAAAGGCTGGTTCAAGAGCGGCGCCCCAGGCGTCTGGATGAGCGGCGGCGCGGTGGCCATGGCAGTGATCATGACCGTTGGCCTGCTGGCGGTGATTGCCGTGCGCGGCCTGGGCCACTTCTGGCCGGCCGATCTTGTCCAGGCTACCTACAAGGTGCCGGGCCAGGCCGACCATGTCGTCATTGGCGAAGTGGTGCAAAAGGAAGAAGTACCCCGTGCCCGCCTGAAGGGCGCCGGCCTGCCAGTGCCTGACCAAGGCCCGGAGTTCATGACCCGTGAGCTGATCAAGGTGGGCAACCGCGACCTCAACGGCAGCGACTTCACCTGGGTGGTCGGCGACTGGCTGGTCGACGAAAAGCACCCGGCCGACCTGATCGCCCTGGAGCGTCGCGAGTGGGGCAACTTCTACGGCTACCTGGTCAGCGTCAAGGAAGAAGGCCGCGTGGTCGCCGAAGGTGCTGCCGCCTGGGCCGAGCTGCAGGCCCGCCTCAAGCGCGCCAACCAGCTCAACAGCGAACTGCAAAGCCTCGAGAAGAAAGACATCGGCGCCATCAACCATGGCCTCGAGCGCCTGCGTCTGCAGGCGCGCAAGCTGGAGCTGGACGGCAAGCTGGACGCCGCCGCCCAGGCTGACATGGACGCCGAGCGCGCCGAGCTGAACAGCCGCTACAAGGCCATCGAAGACCGCCTGACCGGCCTGCACCAGGCCTTCGCTCGCGACAGCCTGGTGGCCCGCGATGGCAACGGCCGTGAAGTGGAAATCAACCTCAGCAAGGTGGTGCACGCCATCCAGCCGAACGCCATGTCGGGGTTCACCAAGCTGGGTGCCTACTTCACCAAGGTCTGGGAGTTCCTCAGTGACGACCCGCGTGAAGCCAACACCGAGGGCGGTATCTTCCCGGCCATCTTCGGTACCGTGATGATGACCCTGATCATGGCCGTGATCGTCACCCCGTTCGGTGTGCTGGCTGCCGTGTACCTGCGCGAATACGCCAGACAGGGCCCGGTGACCCGCCTGATCCGCATCGCGGTGAACAACCTGGCCGGTGTACCGGCGATCGTCTACGGCGTGTTCGGCCTGGGCTTCTTCGTCTATGTGCTGGGTGGCTCGATCGACCGCCTGTTCTTCCCCGAAGCACTGCCGGCGCCAACCCTGGGTACCCCGGGCCTGCTGTGGGCATCGCTGACCCTGGCGCTGCTGGCCGTGCCGGTGGTGATCGTGGCCACCGAGGAAGGCCTGGCGCGTATTCCGCGTACCGTGCGTGAGGGCTCGCTGGCGCTGGGCGCGACCAAGGCCGAAACCCTGTGGAAGATCGTCCTGCCGATGGCCAGCCCGGCGATGATGACCGGCATGATCCTCGCCGTGGCCCGCGCCGCCGGTGAAGTGGCACCGCTGATGCTGGTAGGTGTGGTGAAGCTGGCCCCGTCGCTGCCGGTGGACGGGAACTACCCGTACCTGCACCTGGACCAGAAGATCATGCACCTGGGCTTCCACATCTATGACGTCGGCTTCCAGAGCCCCAATGTCGAGGCCGCGCGGCCGCTGGTATACGCCACGGCGTTGCTGCTGGTGCTGGTGATCGCGGCCCTCAACCTCTCGGCCGTGTGGATCCGTAACCACCTGCGCGAGAAGTACAAGGCCCTCGACAGCTGATCCTGATTGCAAGCGTGCCGCCCGTGAGCCGGGCGGCCCTTTGAAACGAATTGTTAGCGTATGGAGTTGACCATGCAGCAAGAATCCCATACCCACGGCATCGACATGTCTGCCCTGGGCCGCGACAAGCAGAGCCTGCGCCTGGCCGAAGAGACCGTAGCCATCGAAGTGCCGGGCTTGAGCCTGTTCTACGGCGACAAACAAGCGCTGTTCGATGTGCAGATGAACATCCCCAAGCAGCGCGTGACCGCCTTCATCGGCCCGTCCGGCTGCGGCAAGTCGACCCTGCTGCGCACCTTCAACCGCATGAACGACCTGGTTGACGGCTGCCGCGTGGAAGGCGCCATCAACCTGTACGGCAACAACATCTACCGCAAGGGCGAAGACGTGGCCGAGCTGCGCCGCCGTGTGGGCATGGTGTTCCAGAAGCCCAACCCGTTCCCCAAGACCATCTACGAAAACGTGGTCTACGGCCTGCGCATCCAGGGCATCAACAAGAAGCGCGTGCTCGACGAAGCGGTCGAGTGGGCGCTGAAGGGCGCGGCCCTGTGGGACGAGGTCAAGGACCGCCTGCACGACTCGGCACTGGGCCTGTCCGGTGGCCAGCAGCAGCGTCTGGTCATCGCCCGAACCATCGCCGTGGAGCCGGAAGTGCTGCTGCTCGACGAACCGTGCTCGGCACTGGACCCGATCTCGACGCTGAAAGTCGAGGAACTGATCTACGAATTGAAATCCAAGTACACCATCGTCATCGTGACCCACAACATGCAGCAGGCGGCCCGTGTTTCGGACTACACCGCGTTCATGTACATGGGCAAACTGGTCGAATTCGGGGATACCGACACCCTGTTCACCAACCCGGCGAAGAAGCAGACCGAAGACTACATCACCGGTCGCTACGGCTGATCGCCGCTCCGGATAGGTACCTGGCCCCTGTGGGAGCGGGTTTACCCGCGAAGCAGGCGCCGCGGTGTCTGGCACCGGCTTCGCCGGTGTTCGCGGGTAAACCCGCTCCCACAAACCAGGGAACGAGACGAACAAATTGAAGCTTGCAGCTTCTTCGCGGAGCGAACGATGATCAACAAAGAAAGCCTTACGCATCACATTTCCCAGCAGTTCAACGCCGAGCTCGAAGAGGTGCGTAGCCACCTGCTGGCCATGGGCGGGCTGGTCGAAAAGCAGGTCAACGACGCAGTCACTGCGCTGATCGAAGCCGACTCGGGCCTGGCCCAGCAAGTGCGCGAAGTCGACGAGCAGATCAACCAGATGGAGCGCAACATCGACGAGGAGTGCCTGCGCATCCTCGCCCGTCGTCAGCCGGCGGCCTCCGACCTGCGCCTGATCATCAGCATCTCCAAATCGGTGATCGACCTGGAGCGCATCGGTGACGAGTCGACCAAGATCGCCCGTCGCGCTATCCAGCTGTGCGAGGAAGGCGAGTCGCCACGCGGCTATGTCGAAGTGCGCCACATCGGTGACCAGGTGCGCAACATGGTCCGCGACGCGCTGGACGCCTTTGCCCGCTTCGACGCCGACCTGGCACTGTCGGTGGCCCAGTACGACAAGACCATCGACCGTGAATACAAGACCGCCCTGCGTGAGCTGGTGACCTACATGATGGAAGACCCGCGCTCGATCTCGCGGGTACTGAGCGTGATCTGGGTCCTGCGTTCGCTGGAGCGTATCGGCGACCATGCGCGCAACATCTCCGAGCTGGTGATCTACCTGGTGCGCGGCACCGACGTGCGTCATATGGGCCTCAAGCGCATGACGGCAGAAGTGCAGGGCACTGCTGTTTCCGACGGCGAAAACGCTAATGTTCCGGCCGAACCTGACGATAAGTAAGGTTGCTCCCGAGCATCGACGCCCGGCCTTGGCCGGGCGTTTTCGTTTGCGGTCGAGGAGCCGGCAGGCACCCGCGAACGATGTGAAGAAGTCCCGGCGTGACCAGGTTGTAGCAAGTGGCCATTATTCGGCGGTAGGCTAGTCGGGATTCAGAAGGAGTATCGATGAGTAAAGTGAATGTGCTGGTCGTGGATGACGCCCCGTTTATCCGTGACCTGGTCCGCAAATGCCTGCGCAATGCCTTCCCGGGCATGACCATCGACGACGCCGTCAACGGTCGCAAGGCCATGGCCATGCTGGGCAAGGAAGCGTTCGACCTGGTTCTGTGCGACTGGGAGATGCCGGAAATGTCCGGTCTGGAACTGCTCACCTGGTGCCGCCAGCAGCCTGAGTTGAAGAACCTGCAGTTCATCATGGTGACCAGCCGTGGCGACAAGGAAAACGTCATCCAGGCGATTCAGGCGGGCGTTTCCGATTTTGTCGGCAAGCCGTTCACCAACGAGCAATTGCTGACCAAGGTGAAAAAGGCCCTGACCAAGATCGGCAAGCTCGACAGCCTGATGGCCAGCGGCCCGGCACGGGTCAACTCGGCGTTCGCCAATGACTCGCTGAATGCGCTGACAGCCGGCAAGCCTGAAGCGGTGAAGGTCACGGCGCCAGCGCCGGCACCTGCACTCGCCAGGCCAGTGGCCAATGCCCCCCGGCCCGCCGCTCCTGCGCCGACCGGCCGTGGCCAGGGCCAGTTGCGCCTGGCCGGCGGCATGCAGCCATGCGTGATCAAGGCGCTGAGCCTGAAAGAGGCCCTGCTGGTGGTGCGCCGTGGTGAAGCGCTGCCTCAAGTGCTGGAAGGCGCAGTGCTGGACCTGGAGCAGGGCGAGAACGCCGAAGTCGCGCGCCTTAACGGCTACCTGCATGCCGTCGCGGCACTGGAACCCAAGCCTGACAGTGACTGGTTGCAACTGACCTTCAAGTTCGTCGACCAGGATGCCCAGAAGCTCGACTACCTGTCGCGGCTGATTGCCCGCGGGACGGCGCAGAAGCATTTCACCCCGGGCGCCTGAGTAATGACTACTGGCCCCATCGCCGGCAAGCCAGCTCCCACAGGTACAGCGTCAACCTCTGGCCCTGTGCATTTCCTGTGGGAACTGGCTTGCCGGCGATGGGGCCAGTCCTGTTGACGCCATCCGACCAACTGTCATACCCACCGCAAAACCCCCTGCTAGGCTTCGACAAATCATAACTGTCAAAAAGCCACTATCATGCCCGCCCGCCTGCTGCTGTTCTGTGCATTGCTCATGGCCTCGGCGTCGAGCCTGGGCATGACTATCTACGAGATCACCGATGATGGCCGTGTGACCTCCTATTCCGATCGGCCCGGCCCCGGTGCCAAAACCTTTGTGCGGCGCGTACCCATGGTCGAAGTGCCCGAAGGCCAGGTGCTGCTGAACGCGATAACCTTCAACGGCGGCGTGAGCTTTTCGGCCCGCAACCAGCTGCATGTGCCGGTGGAGGTAGAGCTGCGCCTGGACAACCTGGTGAACGCACAAGGTGGCAATGCCCCGCGTACCGTGCGCCGGGTACTGCCGCCGCGCACCACGCAAATGCTCAGCGTGCTCAGGGGGCGGCCCGGGATGTTGCTGAACTACCGCTCGACCCTGCTGCAGGCCATGGGCGACCCGGGCAAGCGGCCCCAGGGCTTCCGCTATGCATTCCCCTGGATTGGCGGGCCGTTCCGCGTGACCCAGGGCCCCAATGGCCGGGTCAGTCATTTTGGGCCCAAGGGGCGTTATGCCATGGATATCGCCATGCCCGAAGGCACCACCATCATCGCGGCGCGGGAAGGGGTGGTGGTGAAGACGGAGAACAGCCAGAGCGGGCGCGGCCCCAACCCGTCGGGCAATTTCGTCAGGATCCTGCACCCGGACGGCACTATGGGCGTGTACCTGCACCTGATGCGCGGTTCGGTGGTGGTGGCAGAGGGGCAACGGGTGCGGCAGGGGCAGATGCTGGCCAAGTCGGGCAATACCGGCAACAGCACCGGGCCCCACCTGCATTTCGTGGTGCAGCGCAATGTGGGGTTGGCGCTGGAGTCGATACCTTATCGGTTCGACAGGCCGATCGGAGGGTTGCCTGACTTCACTGCGGGTAACCCTTGAGATTTTTGGGGCCGCTTTGCGGCCCTATCGCGACACAAGGCCGCTCCTACAGGGATACGCGAACCCCTGTAGGAGCGGCCTTGCGTCGCGATGGGCTGCAAAGCAGCCCCCTGGCCCTCAATCCAGCTTGAGCACCTTGGCCAGCACGATCTTCGGCCCTTTCATCTTCTTGATGATGATGCGCAGCCCTTCGACCTCCAGCACTTCCTCTTCTTCAGGCACGCGCTTGAGCGTCTCGTAGACCAGCCCGGCGAGGGTTTCCGCCTCGATATGGTCAAGGTCGACGCCCAGCAGGCGCTCGACCTTGAACAGCGGCGTGTCGCCACGCACCAGCAGCTTGCCCGGCTGGTAGGCGAGGATGCCGCGCTCGGTCTTGCGGTGCTCGTCCTGGATGTCGCCCACCAGCACTTCCAGCACGTCTTCCATGGTCAGGTAGCCAATCACCTTGCCATCGGCTTCCTCCACCAGCACGAAGTGCGCGCCGCCCTTGCGGAACTGCTCCAGCAACTGCGCCAGCGGCATGTGCCGCGACACGCGCTCCAGTGGCCGTGCCAGGTCGTCGAGGTCGATGGTTTCGGGCAGGTGCTCGAGTTCGGCCAGCTCCAGCAGCAGGTCCTTGATGTGCAGCAGGCCGGTGAATTCTTCACGCTCGGCGTCGTACACCGGGTAGCGGCTGAACTTGTGGCGGCGCACCAGGGCCAGGATCTGCTTCAACGGCGCATGGGCGTCGATGCTGACCATGTCCTCGCGCGAGTTGGCCCAGTCGACCACCTCCAGCTCGCCCATTTCCACAGCCGAGGCCAGCACGCGCATGCCTTGGTCGCTCGGGTCCTGGCCACGGCTGGAGTGCAGGATCAGCTTGAGCTCTTCACGGCTGTAGTGGTGCTCGTGGTGTGGGCCGGGCTCGCCCTGGCCGGCAATGCGCAGGATGGTGTTGGCGCTGGCATTGAGCAGGTAGATGGCCGGGTACATCACCCAGTAGAACAGGTACAGCGGCACGGCGGTCCACAGCGACAGCAGCTCGGGCTTGCGGATGGCCCAGGACTTGGGCGCCAGCTCGCCGACCACGATGTGCAGGTACGAGATGACGAAGAAGGCGACGAAGAACGAGATGGCCTTGATCAGCTCGGGCGTGTCCACGCCCAGGTAGGCCAGCAGCGGCTCGAGCAGGTGGGCGAATGCCGGTTCACCGACCCAGCCCAGTCCCAGCGAGGCGAGGGTGATGCCCAGCTGGCAGGCCGACAGGTAGGCGTCGAGCTGGTTGTGTACCTTGCGCAGGATGCTGCCACGCCAGCCGTGCAGCTCGGCGATGGACTCGACGCGGGTGGCGCGCAGCTTGACCATGGCGAACTCGGCGGCAACGAAGAAGCCGTTGAGCAGCACCAGGAGCAAGGCAAAGATGATCATGCCGAAGTCGGCGAATAACGAGGTGAGGCTGATACCAGGGGAAGGGTCCATGATGGAGTTTTTACGGGGTCCGTCTTCGAGATAGAGAGAAAAAAAGTGCCAGCTCTTGCTGGCACAGGGGGTCCAATGTAGCGGCTGGGGCCGTAAAAGCAAAGGGTGTCGGACTTATTGCGGTCCCTGTGGGAGCGGGCGTGCCCGCGAAGGGCTGCGCAGCAGCCCCGATCTCAAGCCTTGCCGTTGGCCAATTGTGCCGGCGCGAAGTGACAGGTAAAGGTACTGCCATGCCCCGGCACGCTGCTGATCTCCAGCTTGCCGCGGTGGCGCATAAGCACATGCTTGACGATCGCCAGCCCCAGCCCGGTGCCGCCGGTATTCGACGCACGGCTGGAATCGACCCGGTAGAAGCGCTCGGTCAGGCGTGGCAGGTGCTTGGCATCGATGCCCACCCCCGAGTCCTGCACCGACAGGTGCGCGCCCTGGGCATCGGCCCACCAGCGAATACGGATGCTGCCTTCGTCCTGGGTGTACTTGACCGCATTGAACACCAGGTTGGAAAAGGCACTGCGCAGCTCCGACTCGCTGCCTTTCAGCTGCACGCCGGGCGCGGCTTCCAGGGTGATGCGCTGGTTGCGGGGCCCGGACAGGGCCTGGGCGTCGTTCTTGATCGCGGCGAGCAAGGCATCGACCGCCACTGGCTGGTTGTCCGATGGGTAGTCGGTGGCCTCCAGCTTGGCCAGCAGCAGCAGGTCGTTGAGCAGTGTCTGCATGCGCGAGCCTTGCTGGCTCATCTGCTGCAGGGCTCGGCCCCAGCGCGGGTTCACGTCTTCGACGTTGTCCAGCAGGGTTTCCAGGTAGCCGGTGATCACCGTCAGCGGCGTGCGCAGCTCGTGGGACACGTTGGCGACGAAGTCCTTGCGCATCTGCTCCAGCTGGTGGATGCGGGTAACATCGCGCACCAGCATCAGGTGCTCGTTGTTGCCGTAGCGGGTGATGTGCAGCTGCACGCGCATGCGGTCGTTGATCGGCGAGGGGATTTCCAGCGGCTCGAGGTAGTTCTCCGCCTCGAAGTATTCCTTGAAGCGCGGGTGGCGCACCAGGTTGGTCACCTGCTGGCCGCCGTCCTGTGGGGTCTTGAAGCCCAGCAGGGTCTCGGCGGCGCGGTTCCACCATTCCAGGTTGCCGTCACTGTCCAGCATGATTACCGCGTCACGCAGCGCGGCGGTAGACTCCTGCACCCGGTCGATCACCGCCTGCAGGCGGCCGCGCACGCGCTGGTCGCGGCGTTGCAGGTGATAGATGCTGTCGAACACTTCGCCCCACAGGCCGTAGCCATCGGGCGGTGCTTCGTCGGGTTGGTGGTTGCGCAGCCAGTCATGCAGGCGCAGCAGTTGCTTGAGGGTCCAGCCCAGGTAGAGCGCCAGGCCGATGGCCAGGCTCCAGCCATAGTAGCCGCTGACCAGCCCGCCGATCAGGCAGACGGTTATCAGCAGCAGCAGGTGGCGAATCAGGGTCGCGTGCCAGTTCTGGTTCAATTGACGGTCCTTGTACAACGACGTGCAGCTTGGCGCTTTTCAGCTCGATCAGCTCTTGGTCGAGAAGCGGTAGCCGGTGCCCCGGACGGTTTGTACCAGATTTTCGTAGGCTTCACCCAGCGCCTTGCGCAGGCGGCGGATGTGTACGTCGACGGTGCGCTCTTCGACATAGACGTTACCGCCCCACACCTGGTCCAGCAGCTGGCCACGGGTGTAGGCGCGCTCCTGGTGGGTCATGAAGAACTGCAGCAGGCGGTATTCGGTAGGGCCCATCTCGGCCGGCTTGCCGTCGATGGTCACGCGGTGGCTGATCGGGTCGAGCAGCAGACCGCCGACTTCGATCGGTGCCTCGCTGTCGCTCGGGCCGGTGCGGCGCAGCACGGCTTTCAGGCGGGCGACCAGTTCACGCGGCGAGAACGGCTTGGTGATGTAGTCGTCGGCGCCCACTTCCAGGCCCTGAATCTTGTTGTCCTCTTCACCCTTGGCGGTGAGCATGATGATCGGGATGTCGCCGGTCAGCTCGTCGCGCTTGAGGCGGCGGGCCAGCTCGATGCCGGAGGTGCCCGGCAGCATCCAGTCGAGCAGGATCAGGTCCGGTTTGCGGTCGACGATGATCGCGTGGGCCTGTTGGGAGTTTTCCGCTTCCAGGCAGTCATAGCCGGCCATTTCCAGGGCAACGGCGATCATCTCGCGAATTGGTGCTTCGTCGTCGACGATCAGAATGTTCCTGCCAACCATGCTCAAAACCTCTCCTGGATACGGTGTCTTGGCCCGCATTAGATAACGGAATTATTGCAGCTGTGTGACAGGGTGTTGGCCGTTCTGGCGACATTCCATGACTGAACTAGGCTTGAAAGGGCCGTAGTTGTGGCAACCAGAACTCAATCCCCCCGAAACAATGGTGAATCCAATGACACGACAAACGCTGAGCTGGATGGCCCTTTTCACTGCGCTGGCGCTCCCGGGGGTGGCCTTGGCCGACCATGCGATGGAGAAGGGCGGGATGTTGGTCGATCATGCCGGCATGACCCTGTACACCTTCGACAAGGATGCGGGCGGCAAGTCGATGTGCAATGGCGAGTGCGCCACCAACTGGCCGCCGCTGATGGTCAAGGCCAATGACGAACCGGCCAAGGACAAGTGGACAGTGGTGATGCGCGATGATGGCAGCAAGCAGTGGGCCTATGACGGCAAGCCGCTGTACACCTTCGTCAAGGACAAGAAGGCCGGCGATATGACCGGTGACGGCATGAAGGACGTCTGGCACGTTGCCAAGCCTTGAGATTGCCGGGGCCGCTTTGCGGCCCATCGCCGGCAAGCCAGCTCCCACAGGTTATGCGCAAGCTGTAAAGGCAGCGCTGCACCTGTGGGAGCTGGCTTGCCGGCGATAGGGCCCTCAGCTTCAACGCAGTGCGTAATCCAATACTACCCCGATAAACACCAGCATCCCCGCCCAGTGATTGTGCAGAAACGCCTTGAAGCACGACTCCCGGTCCAGCTTGCGCGTCGACCAGTACTCCCAGGCAAAGCACGCCGCCGCGCCCAGCAGCCCCAGGTGGAACCAGCCACCCAGCTCGAAGCGGCTGCCGGCCAGCAACAGGCAGCCCAGCGACAGCAGCTGCAAGGTCAGGATGATGGTGCGGTCTGCGTCGCCGAACAGGATAGCGGTCGACTTCACGCCTATCTTCAGGTCGTCATCACGGTCGACCATGGCGTAGTAGGTGTCGTAGCCCACCGTCCACAGCAGGTTGGCGATATACAGCAGCCAGGCGCTGGCCGGCAACTCGCCACCCGCTGCGGTGAAGGCCATGGGAATGCCCCAGGAATACGCCGCCCCCAGCACCACCTGCGGGTAATAGGTGTAGCGCTTCATGAACGGGTAGCAGAACGCCAGTGCCACCGCACCGAACGACAGCCAAACCGTGCGGCTGTTGGTACACAGCACCAGCAGGAAGCTCACTCCGACCAGGATGGCGAACAGCGCCAGTGCTTCGCGCGGGCGGACCCGGCCGCTGGCCAGGGGGCGGTCGGCGGTACGTTTGACGTGGCCGTCCACCTTGCGGTCGGCAAAGTCGTTGATGCAGCAACCTGCAGCGCGCATCAGCACCACACCGAGGCCGAAGATCAACACGTTGGCCAGGGTAGGAGAACCGTTGCCGGCAATCCACACCGCCGACAAGGTCGGCCACAGCAGCAGGTAGATACCAATCGGCCGGTCCATGCGGCTGAGCTGGACGAAGTCCCAGGCCCGCGGGTGCAGGCGGTTGAGCGACTTGAGCAGTTGCAGGTACATCAGCGGTTTTCCTCCTTGGCCGCTTGCCACAATGCTGGCAGAAACACCTCTGCCACCAGCAGGTCCAGGCCGCCACGTTCGAAGCGCGAACGGCGGCCCCACAGCGCCGCGTGGGCGGCTTCGCCCGGCAGCCAGGCCTGTGGATAACTGCACACCTCGATGGGGTGGCGGATGAACGCCTGGTCACAGAACAGCAACTCGCCCAGCGAACGGCTGCCCAGGGTTTCCAGGTCCAGCCCGCCGCGCTCCAGGGCGCTGCGGCTGGCGACGCTGCGGGCGAACACCCAGGGTTGGCCATGGCCGCGCAGGTACACCTCACGCACCCAGCCTTCGGCGCCAGCGGCGATGCCCAGTGCTTGGCATTCGTCATCGCGCAGCGGCTGCCAGCCCTCGAACAGCGGGGTGACGGAGAAATGATCGTTGGACAGGCGGGTCAGGCGGCGGGTCAGCGAGCCCTCGTCGAACAGCCAGTCAAGGGTGGGCTGGTCGATGTCGGTCGCCAGCTGTGAATACGGCAGCCACGCGACAGCGGCTGCTTGCGGGGATTCGTACGACACGTCGGTCTGCTTGTTACAACCAGAGAGGCGGCGAGCTTAGCATGATTGCCCCGACTGCTTGCATACTGCTGGCAGGGCCGCTACAAAGCCCCACGAATTGCGCGCTGGCCTCTTCGCGGGCGCGCCCGCTCCTATCAGGTTATGCACAACTCCTGTGGGAGCGGGCATGCCCGCGAAGAGGTCATCAGCAGCAACACAAAGCTCCAGCCTGAACCGAGGAAACCCACCCCCATGAAAAAGTGGCAATGTATTGTCTGTGGCCTGATCTACGACGAAGCCGAAGGCTGGCCAGACGACGGCATCGCCCCCGGCACCCGCTGGGAAGACGTGCCTGAAGACTGGTTGTGCCCCGACTGCGGCGTGGGCAAGAGCGACTTTGAAATGATCTCCATCGGCTAATCGAGGAAAGCACGACATGACGTCCCCTGTGGTAATCATCGGTACCGGCCTTGCGGGCTACAACCTGGCCCGTGAATTTCGCAAGCTCGATGCGCAGACGCCGCTGCTGCTGATCACCGCCGATGACGGTCGTTCCTACTCCAAGCCCATGCTGTCCACCGGCTTTGCCAAGCAGAAGGACGCCGACGGCCTGTGCATGGCCGAGCCGGGCGCCATGGCCGAGCAACTGAATGCCGAGATTCGCACCCATACCCGCATCAGCGGCATCGACCCGGGCCACAAGCGTTTGTGGATAGGTGAAGAGGCGGTGGAATACCGCGACCTGGTGCTGGCCTGGGGCGCGCAGACGGTGCAGGTGCCGATCGAAGGTGATGGTGGCGATCGGGTGTTCCCGATCAACGACCTGGAAGACTACGCGCGCTTCCGTGCCGCCGCCGTCGGCAAACAGCGCGTGCTGATCCTCGGTGCCGGCCTGATCGGCTGCGAATTCGCCAACGACATGAGCCTGGGCGGCTTCCAGGTCGATGTGGTAGCGCCGTGCGAGCAAGTCATGCCGACCCTGCTGCACCCGGCCGCTGCCACTGCCGTGCAGGCCGGGCTGGAAGGCCTGGGCGTGCGCTTTCACCTCGGCCCGGTACTGACCCGCCTGCAGCAGGTGGCCCAAGGCCTGGAGGCGCACCTGTCCGACGGCAGCGTGATCGCCTGCGACCTGGTGGTTTCGGCCATCGGCCTGCGCCCGCGCACCGACCTGGCCGCAGCCGCTGGCCTGCAGACCAACCGCGGCGTTTGCGTGGACCGCCAGTTGCGCACGTCCCACGCCAACATATTCGCCCTTGGCGACTGTGCCGAAGTCGATGGCATCAACCTGCTCTATGTGATGCCGCTGATGAGCTGTGCCCGGGCCCTGGCGCAAACCCTGGCCGGCAAGCCGACAACGGTCGCCTACGGGCCGATGCCGATCACCGTGAAAACCCCGGCCTGCCCGCTGGTGGTCTCGCCGCCGCCCCAGGGCCACGAAGGCACCTGGCAGGTAGAGGGGCAGGGCAGTGACCTCAAGGTGCTCTGCCTTGATGCAGAGGGCAAGCTGCTGGGCTACGCCCTCACCGGGGCGGCCGTGATGGAAAAGCTGGCCCTGAATCGCCAGCTGCCGGCCGTGATGGCGTAAATAGCTGGCGTTCTGTCGGATTTATCCTGTTGTTGCTTGCACAATGGCCGCCCAGATACTGGCGCGGCCCCTGTGCACGTGCCATCCTCACTTCCGTCTGCCGCAGATTAGAGCCTGCGGTGCCTTGAGCGCTGCTCCCAGGGCAGCACGGCATAACAACAAGAATTCCGTCAAAGAGGCTTCACTATGCGCAAACCAGAACTCGCCGCCGTCATCGCCGAAAAGGCCGATCTGACCAAGGAAAAGGCCAATCAGGTTTTGAACGCGATTCTCGACAGCATCACGGGTGCCCTGGACAAGGACACCGTGACCCTGGTCGGTTTCGGCACCTTCGAAAAACGTCATCGCGGTGCGCGTACCGGCAAGAACCCGCAAACCGGTGAACCGGTCAAGATCAAGGCCAGCAATACCGTGGCTTTCAAGCCAGGCAAGAACCTGCGCGACAGCGTCAACGCCCCCGTCAAGCCGGCCAAGAAAGGCAAGTGATCGCTCCCTGACAACCCCAGTGTCAGCCAAGCGGGCGCCCCAGGGCGCCCGTTGTGCTTTCTGCAGGCAAAATGTTTCGAACTTGCATAAACAGTTCCGGAAAAGGATAGACTGCGCGCCTTAGTCACTTTTAATTCGAGGCGCGTTGATGAAGTTCCGCTTTCTTCTCTGGGCCATGGGGCTGTTGATGGCCAGGGCCAGCCGCAACAACCCGGCGTTCCAGCAGCAGCTCAAGGGCAAGGACCTGGTGTTCCAGATGCAGACCCTGGACGGCAAGGTCGCCCGGCACTTCATCGTCAACAACGAACGCGTCAGCAGCAAGGGCGGCGCGCACCCGCAGCCGGCGTTCGCCATTGCCTTCAAGGACGCCGCCTATGGCTTCGCCACCATGCAGGCAGGTAACAAGCAGTTGGCGTTCATGCAGGGGATTCAGGACAAGCACATCCAGATCAAGGGCAACCCGGCGCTGGTGATGTGGTTCCAGGGGTTGATGAAGTACCTGAAGCCGAAGAAGAAGGGCTGAAACCCAACGGGGATGTCGACGCTTTACCTGTGGGAGCGGGCATGCCCGCGAAACAAACGACGCGGTGCATGGCACCGGCTTCGCCGGTGTTCGCGGGCACGCCCGCTCCCACAGGTTACGCGTTAATGCTTAATGCGGTGCGTGGAACTGCGAAGCCAGCTCACGCAGCAGGCTCTCTGCCTCGAGCACCTTGTTCACCACATCCTCGGCCTTGTCCCGGGTAATCCCCAGCCGCTCCAGCAACTCGTCTGGAATCTCCTGCTGCGGCCCCGAGCCAATCCCCCGCGAGCGCAGCAGGCGGGTGGCCAGGCACACCAGGTTGGGGAACGCCGAAAACTCGCCGTCATAGGCCGGGTCGTGCTGGAAGCGCAGCGCGGTGGACAGTTCTTCCGGCATGTCCCACAGCTTCATCAACCAGGCACCGATCTGCTCGCGGCTGATGCCCAGCAGGTGTTGTTCCACGTAGGTGTGGCACAGGTGCGGGTTGACCTCCAGGTGGCGGCAGATCAGCGAGAAGTGTGGCGGGAAAACGTGCGCCAACAGCAGGTAGCCAAAGTTGTGCAGCAGCCCGGCCAGGTAGGTCAGGCCGGCCTCGGGGCGCTCGGCCCGTGGCATGGCGCGGGTCAGGCCTTCGATGATCGCGGCGGTGTAGATCGACTGCTGCCAGTACGGCGTGGCCTGTTGAGGGTGGTCTTTCGGCAGGCTCAGGGTCTTGCCCAGCGCCAGGCCCAGGGCCAGGTTGATCACCAGGTCGAAGCCCAGCACACGCACGATGGCATCTTCCACCGAGCGGATCTTGCCAGGTGAGGCGTAGTAGGGCGATGCCGCCCAGCTCACCACCTGTGCTGCCAGCGCCGGGTCGGTTTCGACCACGCCGGTGATATCGTCGATGCTGGCGTTGGGGTCTACCCGCAGCTTGATGATCTTTTGCGCGGTGTCGGCCAGCGGCGGGATTTCGATGGTTTCTTCCAGGCGCTTCTGGATGCGCCGGGCAGTGAAGGCCTGGACAGCGTTGGTGATTTCCCGGGTGTCATCATCGGGGCGGTCGAGGTTGGGGCTGATGGCCTCGACTTCCTGGCCGAAACTGCTGGCGCTGGCCTTGACCAGCATGCGCTTGAAGTGCGCGCGTTCGATTTCCAGCAGCAGGCCGGCTTCGCCAGACTGGATCAACACTTTATCGGCGTCGAGCAGGCTCTTTTCGTACTGGCACGGCGAGCTGGTCAGCGCCGGGATGCCCGGCAGGGCCTTGAGCTGGTGCTTGTCCAGCATCTGCTTCAGGCGCGGCACCGACACCGCGGTGAGCTTGCGCCCGGTCAGTTCGGCCAGGCGGTTGAGGTCCAGCAGCTGGCTCTGCGGGAACAGCACCATCAGGGCGCCGACCTCGTCGTCGAGCAGCACGGCCTGTACCCGCGACGCTGCCAGCAGGTGCGGATGTTCGACCACCTCGCGGTAGGCCACGCCGAGTTTGTCGAGCAGCAGCCGGATGACCGAGGGAGCGTGTGGGGTTGCGGTGTCCAGGGCAACTTCAGTCATGGTCCGTATCCACTGATTCTTTTAAACGCGAAGTATAACCAGCCTGGGGGCAAAACTGGATCCATTATGGGACCAGCGTCACACTTGGCCATATTGCTGGCCATGACGCAGCCAGCGATCGAGCAGTGGGCTGACGTGCTCCGGCCAGCGTGCGATCAGGGCCTGGGCAGCGTCGCGCACGGCCGGCAGCAGGTCGGCGTCGCGCATCAGGTCGGCGACCTTGAACTGCAACAGGCCGGTCTGGCGCGTGCCGAGCATCTCGCCTGGGCCCCGCAGTTCCAGGTCTTTCTCGGCGATGATGAAGCCGTCGTTGGTTTCTCGCATGATCCCTAGGCGCTCGCGGCCGATCTGCGACAGTGGCGGGTGGTACAGCAGCACGCAATGGCTGACGGCGCTGCCCCGGCCAACCCGGCCGCGCAACTGGTGCAACTGGGCCAGGCCCAGGCGCTCGGGGTTCTCGATGATCATCAGGCTGGCATTGGGCACGTCCACGCCCACCTCGATGACCGTGGTGGCGACCAGCAACTGCAGGTTGCCGGCCTTGAACTCGGCCATGATCTCGGCCTTTTCCGCCGGCTTCATGCGCCCGTGGATCAGCCCCACCCGCAGCTCGCCCAGGGCACTGCCCAGCTCCTCATAGGTGCTTTCGGCGGCTTGGCAGGTCAGCTCTTCGGATTCTTCGATCAGGGTGCACACCCAATAGGCCTGGCGCCCTTCGGCGCAGGCGGCGCGCACCCGCTCGACCACTTCGAAGCGGCGGCTGTCGGCCACCAGCACGGTGTTCACCGGGGTACGCCCGGGTGGCAGTTCGTCGAGCACCGAGGTGTCCAGATCGGCATAGGCGCTCATGGCCAAGGTGCGCGGAATGGGCGTGGCGGTCATGATCAGCTGGTGCGGGCACAATTCCCCGGCCACGCCCTTCTTGCGCAGGGCCAGGCGTTGCTGCACGCCAAAACGGTGTTGTTCATCGATGATCGCCAGGGCCAGGTGCTTGAACTTCACCTCTTCCTGGAACAGCGCATGGGTGCCGACCACCATTGGCGCACCGTTGGCGATCTGCTCCAGGGCGCCTGCCCGAGCCTTGCCCTTGAGCTTGCCGGCCAGCCAGGCCACTTCGATGCCCAGCGGTTCGAGCCAGCGCTTGAAGGTGATGTAGTGCTGTTCGGCGAGGATCTCGGTGGGCGCCATCAAGGCCACCTGGTAGCCGGCCTCCAGGGCCTGCAGCGCGGCCAGGGCGGCGACCACGGTCTTGCCGGCACCCACATCGCCCTGCACCAGGCGCATCATCGGCTCGTGCTGGCTGAGGTCGTAGGCAATTTCGTTGGCCACCCGCTGCTGCGCGCCGGTCGGCTGGAAGCCCAGGTTGGCCAGGTACTGCGCCTGCAGGCGCTGGGCCTTGGGCAGCACCGGCGCGCGCAGGCTGCGCAGGCTTTCGCGCAGGCGTTGCTGCGACAGCTGGTGAGTCAGCAGTTCTTCGAAGGCCAGGCGGTGCTGGGCCCAGTGCTGGCCTTCGGCAAGCTCGTCGAGGTCGGCGTCGGCCGGCGGGTTGTGCAGGTAGCGGATGGCATCGTCCAGCGGCGCCAACTGGTAGTCCCGGGCGAGTTCGTCGGGCAGCCAGTCCGGCAGGCTGCGCGGGCCGAGCAGGCCCAGGCTCTGCTGGCACAGCAGGCGCAGGCGTTGCTGGGTAAGGCCTTCGGTGGACGGGTAGATCGGCGTCAGGGTCTGCTCGACCGGTGGCGGCGGCTCGTCGCCGTTCAGTGCGCGGTACTCCGGGTGGTAGATTTCCAGGCCCGAGGCGCCGGGGCGGGCCTCGCCGTAGCAGCGCAGGTGGGTGCCACGCTTGAGGCCTTCCTTCTGCGCGTTGCTGAAGTGGTAGAAGCGCAGGCTCAGCACGCCGCTGCCGTCACCCAGGCGCACCACCAGGCTGCGGCGCTTGCCCATGGTCACGTCGGCGCCGCTGACCACGCCCTCGATCACCGCGTCCTGGCCAGGGCGCAGTTGGCCGATCGGCACCACGCGGGTGCGGTCCTGGTAGCGCAGGGGCAGGTGGAACAGCACATCCTGCAGGTTCTCCAGGCCGACCTTGGCGAGTTTCTCCGCCATGGCCTCGCCAACCCCCTTGAGTACCGTGACCGGGACCTTCGACAGCTCACTCATGACTCAGGCCGGTTGTTCCGCAGGGGCTTTGGCGACCGAGCACAGGCGGATCGAGTCGGCGAGGATCTCGATGGCCTTCGGCCGTGGGAAGCTGGCGCGCCAGGCGATGGCCACGGTGCGGAATGGTGCCGGTGCGGTCAGTGGGCGAACCTCGATGACGCCGGGGGCGTAGTGGTGGCTGTGCACCGCCGACAGCGGCAGGATCGACACGCCAAGGCCCGAGGCCACCATGTGGCGGATGGTTTCCAGCGAGCTGGACTCGACCGTGGTGTGCTTGGAGCCTTCACCGCCCTTGTTCAGCGTTGGGCAGGCTTCCAGCACCTGGTCGCGGAAGCAGTGGCCTTCACCGAGCAGCAACAGGCTCTTGTCGTTGAGCATGGCGGTGTCGATGGTCTTTTTCGCCGTCCACGGGTGGTCGGCCGGCATCAGGGCGCAGAACGGTTCATCGTACAGCGGCAGGGTCAGCACGTCGGCTTCGTTGAACGGCAGGGCGATGATCACCGCATCCAGTTCGCCGTTGCGCAGCTTTTCGCGCAGTACATGGGTGAAGTTCTCTTCGATGTACAGCGGCATCTGCGGCGCCACGCGGTGCAGCTGAGGGATCAGGTGCGGGAACAGGTACGGGCCGACGGTGTAGATGGCACCGACCTTGAGCGGGGCGGTCAGCTGGTTCTTGCCGGCCTGGGCCAGCTCGCGAATGCCCTGGGCCTGCTCCAGTACCTTTTGCGCCTGGGCGACGATGCTTTCGCCGACAGGGGTCAGGCGGACCGCGCTCTTGCTGCGCTCGAAGATCAGCACGCCAAGCTCATCCTCGAGCTTCTTCACACCGACCGACAGGGTCGGCTGGCTCACGTGGCAGCGTTCGGCGGCATGGCCGAAGTGCTGTTCCTGGGCGAGTGTGACGATGTAGCGTAATTCTGTGAGGGTCATAACGTGCGTCCATGAAGTTGCGAGCCCAGCATAGCGGCTGCAATCGATAGACGCACGTTATCAGACTTGCCGATTTGTGACAGAAACAAAAGTCTCAGCGGCGGTCCAGCGAGTAGACGAACGGTGCCACGACTTCGATCGTGCCATTGTTCAGCAACTCGGGTGGCGGCTTGGGTACCGTGCCGGCCCGACGGATCATTTCCAGCGTCGCCCGGTCCAGGGCGGCACTACCCGAGCCACCGGCCATGGAGTACGACACCACCTTGCCTTCGGCGTCGACCACGAAGCGCAGGCGGTTGATGCCCTGCAGGCCGCGACGGCGCGCGTCTTCCGGGTAACGCTTGTACTTGGCCAGGTGACGCAGCAGGTCGCTCTGCCAGGTCGGCAGGGCGTTGCTGTTGGACGCAATGCTTGGCGCCGGTGCCGCGGACTTCTGCGGCGGCGTGTTGCTGGGCGGTGCGTCTACCGTTTGTTCGGTCGGCGGTGCTTCCTTCGGCGGCTCAGGCTTTTTCTCGGGCTTGGGCGGCTGTGGCTTGGCCTTCGGCTTGGGCGGCTTGGGAATGGCGATTTTGGGCTTGGGTGCCTCGGCCAGCTTCGGCAGCGGCGGTTCCTCGACCGGCGCCGGTGGCTGCGGCGCCGCTTTCGGGGGCGGTGGTGGCGCAGGCTCCGGCAATGGCGCCAGCTCGACCATCATGGCTGCCGGTGGCAGTTCGATGGCCTGGGGCACCGACCAGTTGAGCGTCAGCAGCACGGCGACCACGTGCACGCCCAGCACGATCGCCAGGCTGCCACCGTAGCGCGCCATGTTAGAGCGCGTTCTTGTCATTTCTTGGCTGCCGTCTCGAGACCTACCAGACCGACTTTCAGGTAGCCGGCCGCGCGCATGTTGTTCATCACTTCCATCAGGTCACCGTAATCCACGCCTTTGTCAGCCTGGAAGAAGATGGTGGTTTCCTTGTCACCCTTGGTCTTGGCATCGAGCATCGGGCCAAGCTGGTCAGGGGCAGGGACCTGATCGTCGCCGACGTACAGCTTCTGGTCGGCCTTGACGCTGACGAACACCGGTTTCTCGGGCCTCGGCGCCGGCTTGGCGGTCGAGGCCGGCAGGTCGACCTTGATGTCGACCGTGGCCAAGGGGGCTGCGACCATGAAGATGATCAGCAGCACCAGCATCACGTCGATGAACGGCGTAACGTTGATTTCGTGGTTTTCGGCGAGGTCGTCGCCACCTTCGTTGAGATGCAGGCCCATGGCTTACCCCACTTTCACCATGTGCGGGGCGGCGCGCTCGCTGCCCTGGTGGTCCAGGTCACGGCTGACCAGCAGCAGCACCTGGGCGGAGGCGTCGGACACCTGGGCCTTGTAGCCGGCGATGGAGCGGGCGAAGACGTTGTAGATGACCACGGCCGGGATTGCGGCGACCAGGCCCAGGGCGGTGGCCAGCAGGGCCTCGGCGATACCCGGGGCAACCACGGCCAGGTTGGTGGTCTGGGTCTTGGCGATGCCGATGAAGCTGTTCATGATGCCCCATACGGTACCGAACAGGCCGACGAACGGCGCAGTGGAGCCGATGGTGGCGAGTACGCCGGTGCCGCTGCTCATGTTGCGGCCGCTGGCGTGTACCAGGCGCTCCAGGCGGAAGCTGACGCGCTCCTTGATGCCTTCTTTTTCGCGGGCATTGGCCGACAGGCGCATCTCTTCGAGGGCGTCGTGGACCAGGGTGTGGGCCAGGGTGCCTTCCTTGTTGGAAACGTCGCTGGCTTCCTTGAGGCTGGCGGACTTCTTCAGCAGGGCGATTTCACCACGCAGGCGACGCTTGGCGCCCATCAGCTCGAAGCCTTTGGCGATCCAGATGGTCCAGGTGATGATGGAGGCGATGGCCAGGCCGATCATCACCGCCTTGACCACCACGTCGGCGTTCTTGTACATGCCCCATGGGGACAGGTCGTGGGCCATGCCCAGCGAGGTGTCTTCAACCAGGGCTTCGACGCTCGGGTCTGCAGCGACCGGGGCATCAACCGGGGTGGCGGCAACTGCGTCGGCAGCCGGTGCTGCGGCTGGGGCAGCGGCCGGCGCAGCTGGTGCGGTAGCGGCAGCAGGCGCGGCAGCATTGGCGGTTGGCTCATCGGCCATGGCCACCGGGGCCAGCACCAGGCCGAGCGTCAGCGCGGCGATGGCGCGCCAGGCGCGCGACGGGGTTGGCGAAGCGGAAGGTTGAGTACGTGTCATGCTGGCCGGACCTGATGAAGAATAAAGTGAACGTTCTCCAAGGCCTCGAGGTAGGCCGAGAACAATTTGGCGGCCATTATTGCAAGTAATTCTTGTTAACAAAAGTAATCTTGTTGCTTTTTTCGCCTATGGTCTAGCCATCCATCGTGTAGCGTGGTCGGGCTGATCAATTGGTCTAGGGAGTTTAGAGATGTCAGACCTTTCCGTGATGGTGGTGGGATGTGGTGATGTAGGCGGGCGTCTTGCCCGGCAGATGCTTGCGCGCGGCTGGCAGGTGAGCGGCCTGCGTCGCTCGGTCGGGCAGTTGCCTGCGGGGGTCGTGCCGGTGGCGGCGGACTTGTCCGAGCCATCGATCCCCGACGCCTGGCCGCAGCGCGCGCCGGACTACCTGGTGTATTGCGTGGCGGCTAGCCAGCACGACGAGGCGGGTTACCAGGCAGCCTATGTCGACGGTTTACGCCATGTGCTGGGTTGGCTGGCCGAGCGCGGCCAACGCCCACGGCGCCTGCTGTTCGTGTCCAGCAGCAGCGTGTATGCACAGAAGGACGGCGAGTGGATCGAAGAAGGCGCGGCCACCGAGCCTGAAGGTTATTCCGGGCGGTTGATGCTGGAGGCTGAGCGGCTGGCGCTGGCCAGCGGTATCCCGGCCAGCGTGGTGCGCCTGACCGGCATCTATGGCCCCGGCCGCGAGTGGCTGCTCAGTCAGGTGCGCCAGGGCTACCGCGTGGCCGAGGAACCACCGCTGTATGGCAACCGCATCCATGCCGAGGATGCCGCCAGCCTGTTGGCGTTCCTGTTGCAGGCCGATGCCGACGGCAAGGTGCTCGACGACTGCTACATCGGCGTCGACGACGACCCGGCGCCGCTGGCCGATGTGGTGGCCTGGCTGCGGGCGTACATGGGGGTAACCGAGTGGTCGGATGAGCAGCGAGTGCGGCGTACCGGCAGCAAGCGCTGCAGTAATGCCCGGGCGCGGGCATTGGGCTGGGCGCCGGTGTATCCGAGTTACAGGGAAGGCTATGCCGCAATCCTGAAAGGCGTGCGCTGAGTCTACCGGCCTCTTCGCGGGTAAACCCGCTCCCACAGGTGCGCCGCTGGTTTCAAGCCTGGCGGTGTGCCTGTGGGAGCGGGTTTACCCGCGAAGAGGCCGGTGAGTTCGACCACGATTTCAGCAGGCTTCAGTCCAGTTCCAACATCCACTGGCGCTTGCCGGCCGCCAATACTGGCATTTCATCCGGCTGTGCGCGGTTCACCGCCTGGAAGATCTCCAGCTTGTCGCCATCGCGCTTGAGGATGAACGGCGCGCCACGCTGGTTGCGCTCCAGCCACAGGCTGTCATTGCTGCCACCCATGGTCGCGCAATCACCCGCCAGGCACAGGGCGAAACGGTCTGGCCCAGGCAGGCCGGTGACGTTGCCGGTGTCGCCGAAGCGCACGCTGGCACCTTTGCCCTGGCCTTCGATGATCTTCCAGTTGCCGCCCAGATAGGCCTGGTACAGGGCTTTCTCGAAGCTGCTGCCCAGTGGCGCATTGGTCGCCGCCGGTGCTTTGGCGCGCACGAAGGTCTGCTTGCCGCCGCGTTGATCGACCGCCTGCAGTTCGTCGCCATCGAGCGACAGCTGTTCGGTCTGGCCGCCCTGGAAGCTGGCCTGCCATTGCTTGTCGGTGGAGCTCAGCTGGCCGTCGGCCGCTTCGAAACCATTGCTGTAGCTGGCCTGTTGGCTGGCGACGTCGAGCTTCCACTCGAACACCGGCCCGTGCTCATTGAGCGCCTGACGCAGGCTGCCGCCCTTGACGGCCGCATTGATGGCATCCTGGTTGATCCAGGTACCGTTGAAATCTTCGGGTTTGTGGCTGGCGCAGCCGCCCAGAAGCAGGGCTGCCAGCGCGAGGGGCAGTGCGTGACGCATGACGGGGTAACCTTGCAGAGAAGGGAAGGTGACGGGCAGGGCGCCCGTCACCGGGGGCATCATTCGATGACCAGGATGGCGTCCATTTCGACCTGGGCGCCTTTCGGCAGCGCGGCAACGCCGATGGCGGCGCGGGCCGGGTAAGGCTGCTCGAAGTAGCGGCCCATCACCTCGTTGACCTTGGCGAAGTGGCTCAGGTCGGTGAGGAAGATGTTCAGCTTGACGATGTCCTTGAACGAACCGCCAGCGGCTTCAGCCACGGCCTTGAGGTTCTCGAACACCTGTACGGTCTGGGCTTCGAAGCCTTCGACCAGTTCCATGGTCTTTGGGTCCAGCGGGATCTGGCCCGACATGTACACGGTGTTGCCGGCCTTGATCGCCTGCGAGTAGGTGCCGATGGCGGCAGGGGCCTTGTCGCTGTTGATGACGGTCTTGCTCATGATGACTCCTTGCGGTTGGCGGACTACGTACGCATGCGGGTGATGCGGACCACACCGGTCAGGGTACGCAGCTTCTTGATCACACGCGCCAGGTGCACGCGGTCGTGCACGCTGACCACCAGTTGGACCACGCTGATACGGCCGTCGCGTTCGTCCATGCTGATCTTCTCGATGTTGCCGTCGGCGGCGTTGACACTGCTGGCCAGCAGGGCAATCAGGCCGCGCTGGTGCTCCAGTTCGACACGTAACTCGACATTGAATTCACCGGTGATGTCCTTGGCCCAGGAGAGCTGTACGCACTTCTCCGGGTTGTGGCGGATTTCACTGATGTTGCGGCAGTTTTCCAGGTGCACGACCATGCCCTTGCCGGCTGACAGGTGGCCGACGATCGGGTCGCCCGGGATCGGCGTGCAGCACTTGGCGTAGCTCAGCACCAGGCCTTCGGTACCGCGGATCGCCAGCGGGCCTTCCGGTGCCGGCAACTGCTCGCCTTCGGCCGACAGCAGGCGGCGCGCGACCACGTATGCCATGCGGTTGCCCAGGCCGATGTCTTCGAGCAGGTCTTCGATCAGCTCCAGGCGGTACTCGGCGAGAATCGCCTGGATACGCTCCTGGGGGATCATTTCCAGGCTGCTGTCGAAGCCGGTGAGCACCTTGTTCAGCAGGCGTTCGCCCAGGCTGATGGACTCGGAGCGGCGCTGTTGCTTGAGCGCGTGGCGGATGTGCGTGCGCGCCTTGCCGGTAACCACGAAGTTGAGCCAGGCCGGGTTCGGCCGTGCGCCCGGGGCGCTGACGATTTCCACCGTCGAGCCGCTTTGCAGCGGTTCGGACAGCGGCGCCAGGCGGCGGTTGATGCGGCAGGCGATGCAGCTGTTGCCGACGTCGGTGTGCACCGCGTAGGCGAAGTCGACCGCTGTGGAGCCTTTGGGCAGCTCCATGATGCGGCCTTTGGGCGTGAACACGTAGACCTCGTCCGGGAACAGGTCGATCTTCACGCTTTCGATGAATTCCAGCGAGTTGCCGGCACGTTGCTGCAGCTCGAGGATGCCCTTGACCCACTGGCGGGCGCGGGCGTGGCTGCCCTTGGGCTGCTCGTCGTCGTTGGACTTGTACAGCCAGTGCGCGGCGATGCCGTTGTTGGCCATCTCTTCCATCTCGCGGGTGCGGATCTGGATTTCGATGGGCACGCCGTGCATGCCGAACAGCGTGGTGTGCAACGACTGGTAGCCGTTGGCCTTGGGGATCGCGATGTAATCCTTGAAGCGACCGGGCAGCGGCTTGTACAGGTTGTGCACCGCACCGAGTACGCGGTAGCAGGTGTCGACCTTGTCGACGACGATGCGGAAGGCGTACACGTCCATGATCTCGTTGAAGGCGCGGCGCTTGCCGCGCATCTTCTTGTAGATGCCATAGAGGTGTTTCTGTCGGCCGCTGACCTCGCCCTCGATGCCGTCGGCGGCCAGGCAGTTGGCCAGCGAATGCTCGATCTTGGCGACGATCTCCTTGCGGTTGCCGCGAGCGCTTTTCACCGCACGGTGGATCAGCGACGAACGCATCGGGTGCATGGCCTTGAAGCCGAGGTCCTCGAACTCCACGCGCACGGTGTGCATGCCCAGGCGGTTGGCGATGGGGGCGTAGATCTCGAGGGTTTCCTTGGCGATGCGTCGGCGTTTTTCGCCGGACAGCACTTCCAGGGTGCGCATGTTGTGCAGGCGGTCGGCCAGCTTGACCAGGATCACGCGGATGTCGCGGGCCATGGCCATGGCCATTTTCTGGAAGTTTTCGGCCTGCGCCTCGGCCTTGGTCTCGAAGTTCATCTGGGTCAGCTTGCTGACCCCATCGACCAGTTCGGCCACGGTCTCGCCAAACTGCTGGCTGAGGGCTTCCTTGGCGATGCCGGTATCTTCGATCACGTCGTGCAGCATGGCCGCCATCAGGCTCTGATGGTCCATGTGCATGTCGGCGAGGATGCTGGCCACGGCCAGCGGGTGGGTCACGTAGGGCTCGCCGCTGCGGCGGCGCTGCCCATCGTGGGCCTGTTCGGCGTAGAAATAGGCGCGCCGGACCAGGTTGACCTGTTCGGGGCCAAGATAGGTCGACAGCCGTTCGGCCAAGGCTTCTATACCCGGCATGGGTTCACCTCCTGCCGAGGAAGGGGGCCTTGCGCCGTGCGACGTCGACCTGGCATCAATCAGACAGCCTCGTTGTTCTCGTCCTCGAACGCGGCGAACACCGGATCCTCGGTGACGATCTCTTCAGCGGCGATGAACTCGTTGGTGACGATGCCTTCGGCGATTTCACGCAGGGCAACAACGGTCGGCTTGTCGTTTTCCCACGCAACGCGTGGCTCTTTGCCGCCGGTCGCCAGCTGGCGAGCGCGCTTGGTCGAGAGCATGACCAGCTCAAAGCGGTTATCCACGTGTTCCAGGCAGTCTTCAACAGTTACGCGGGCCATGGTCTTCCTCAGTAGCAATTGCGGTGGGCGTGCAGCCCAATAATGGGCAGGCGGACTCGATAGTTTAAAAAATCACCAGCCAATAGGGAAGCGCTGTTTTGTCGGGTAGATCGGTGTGGAGTTCTTCGCGGGCACGCCCGCTCCCACAAGTCCTGCACAGTTCTCACCGCCGCCGCTTTACCTGTGGGAGCGGGCGTGCCGCGAAAAGGCCGGAGCAGACGCTATCAATACTTGAACCTGACGATAACCTCAGAGCATCGCGTCACGCAACCGCGGGGTCAGCTCCTCGAACAGGGTCTGCACCGAGCGCAACGCCCGGCAGTCCGGCCGGGTCAGCAGCCACAGCTGGGTGTCGCAACCCGGCAGCGGTCCGCTCAGCGCATCCACCCCGGGCAGCGCGTGCACCATGTAGTCCGGCAACGCTGCCACGCCGAGCCCGGCCGTGACCAGCTGGGCGATGGTCGACATGCCGCTGCACTGGTAGCGCGGGCTCAAACCCGGGTGCTGCTGGTTGCGCCAGACCACCGTGGGGTGGTCCTGCATCGAGTCGTCGGGGGCGATCCACGGCACGCTGGCAGGTGACTCGGCCAGGCGCTCGCGCCACTGCGGCTGGCCGCAGACCACGTAGGAGGTGGACCCCAGGTTGCGGCCCACCAGGTGCTCCGGCGGCGTGTTGGTCAGGCGCAGGGCAATGTCGGCATCGCGCCGGCTGAGGTTGGCGAAGGTGTTGGAGGTACCCATCTCCAGCGACAAGGCCGGGTAGTTGGGCATGAACTCGGCCAGCGCCGGCAGCAGCAGGCTGTGCATCACCGCCTCGGTACAGGTCAGGCGCACGGTTCCGCTGACCACCTGTTCGCCACTGGTCATGGCGATGCGCGCCGCCTCCAGCGCCTGCTCGGCGCGTTCGGCCTGCTCGGCCAGGGCCTGGGCGGTGTCGGTCGGCAGGTAGCCTTTGCGGCTCTTGACGAACAAGGCTGTGCCCAGCGCCGACTCCAGCCGGCGGATCGAGCGGAACACCGTCGAAACATCGACCTTGAGCAACTCGGCAGCCTTGGCCAGCGAGCGGCCACGTTCCAGGGCCAGGACCAGAGAGAGGTCGGCATGGGTAATCTGATATTGCATTGGTGCACGCTCTGCTTGCCGAATTGCCAATGTCTGTTGCGTTTTGGCCATTTTATAGTGAAACGGCCCCCGGGAATCAATGCGCCCGGTCGGGTAACCAATCCCCACGATGGGAAAGTGAAAAGAACAACAGCTGCAACCATCGTCGCCCGTGAGGCGCCAGCCGTATCCCCCACATCGCCGCAGCAAATCAAAGGATGTACAGCCATGACGTCGGTAACCCCGTGCGCCAGTTCTTCCAGCGAGATGAATGACTTCCTCCAGGCCCATCCGGACACGCAGTACGTCGACCTGCTGATCTCCGACATGAACGGCGTGGTACGTGGCAAGCGCATCGAGCGGGCCAGCCTGCACAAGGTGTACGAGAAGGGCATCAACCTGCCGGCATCGCTGTTCGCCCTGGACATCAACGGGTCCACCGTCGAGAGCACCGGCCTTGGCCTGGACATCGGCGATGCCGACCGCATCTGCTTCCCGATCCCCGGCACGCTGTCGGACGAGCCGTGGCAGAAGCGCCCCACCGCCCAGCTGCTGATGACCATGCACGAACTGGATGGCCAGCCGTTCTTCGCCGACCCGCGCGAAGTACTGCGCCAGGTGGTGAGCAAGTTCGATGACCTGGGCCTGGATATCTGCGCCGCGTTCGAGCTGGAGTTCTACCTGATCGACCAGGACAACCTCAACGGTCGCCCGCAGCCGCCGCGCTCGCCGATTTCCGGCAAGCGCCCGCAGTCGACCCAGGTGTACCTGATCGACGACCTCGATGAATATGCCGACTGCCTGCAGGACATGCTCGAAGCGGCCAAGGAGCAAGGCCTGCCCGCCGACGCCATCGTCAAGGAAAGCGCCCCGGCACAGTTCGAGGTCAACCTGCATCATGTTGCCGACCCGCTGAAGGCCTGCGACTACGCGATCCTGCTCAAGCGCCTGATCAAGAACGTTGCCTACGACCATGAAATGGACACCACCTTCATGGCCAAGCCCTACCCGGGCCAGGCAGGCAATGGCCTGCACGTGCACATTTCGTTGCTGGACAAGAAAACCGGCAAGAACATCTTCGCCAGCGACGACCCGCTGCAAAGCGACGCGCTGCGCCATGCCATCGGTGGTGTGCTGGAGACCATGCCGGCGTCGATGGCCTTCCTCTGCCCGAACATCAACTCCTACCGCCGCTTCGGCGCGCAGTTCTACGTGCCCAATGCGCCAAGCTGGGGCCTGGACAACCGTACCGTGGCGGTGCGCGTGCCAACCGACAGCAGCGACAACGTGCGCCTCGAGCACCGCGTGGCCGGTGCCGACGCCAACCCCTACCTGATGCTCGCGGCGATCCTCGCCGGTGTTCACCACGGCCTGACCAACCAGGTCGAGCCGCAGGCACCGATCGAAGGCAACTCCTACGAACAGCTGGAGCAGAGCCTGCCGAACAACCTGCGCGATGCCCTGCGCGCGCTGGACGACAGCGAAGTCCTCAACCAATACATCAGCCCGGACTACATCGATAT
Organism: Pseudomonas sp. B13(2017); assembly: GCF_002113245.1. Lineage (NCBI taxonomy): Bacteria > Pseudomonadati > Pseudomonadota > Gammaproteobacteria > Pseudomonadales > Pseudomonadaceae > Pseudomonas > Pseudomonas sp. B13(2017). The sequence goes on along the minus strand of NZ_NEJX01000001.1, from coordinate 482,817 downwards.
CTTCGTGGCCTGCAAGGAAAGCGAACTGGCCGAGTTCGAAGTGTCGATTTCCGACCTCGAGTACAACTGGTACCTGCACACGGTGTAAGCCCATGAGCGCAAATGCGGTCCCCTTGATCGGTGTCAGCGCCTGCCGCCAGCAGGTGGGGAAGAACTCGTCGCATACGGTAGGCGACAAGTATGTCGAGGCGGCCGGCTTTGCCGGCTTGCCATTGATCTTGCCGGCCCGTGACGGGGGCAGCGACACGCAGGCGCTGCTGGCCCGTCTGCACGGCATTGTTTTTACCGGCTCACCTTCAAATATCGAACCGCATCATTACAATGGCGCCCCCAGCGCGGCGGGTACCCGGCACGATCTGGCACGCGATCGCCTGACCCTGCCGTTGTTGCAGGCGGCCATTGCCGCCGGTGTGCCGGTGTTCTGTATCTGCCGTGGCTACCAGGAATTGAACGTGGCCCTGGGCGGCAGCCTGCACCAGCGCGTGCAGGAACTGCCCGGCTACCTTGACCACCGTGAACCTGAGGACGCACCCCTGGAGGTGCAATACGGCCCTCGTCACCTTGTCGGCATCGAGCCTGGCGGGTTGTTCGAGCGCCTGGGCCTGGCGGCGCAGTTCGAGGTCAACTCGCTGCACAGCCAGGGGATTGACCGACTGGCCCCGGGCCTGCGCGTCGAGGCACGGGCCCCGGATGGCCTGATCGAAGCAGTGTCCATGCCTGCGGCGCCGGGTTTTGTGCTCGGCGTGCAGTGGCACCCGGAGTGGCGATTTACCGAAAACCCGGTCTCGCTGCGCCTGTTCCAGGCGTTTCGCGAGGCCTGCATTGCTTACGCTACACGGGAGGGCGCACGGCAGGAGGCATTCTGACGTCACCCGAAGGTCTCGGATGACTTGTTCCCGGCAGCAAGCTTTCAATGAGTGAAAGCGGGCCTTGTACGCAAGGCCTGTGAAAACAATTCCAAAATTTACGGCAAATACTCATGAGCAATTACACAGAAGCCGGCCGCCCACCCGACGTGGCGGCCGACGCGGGCAACACCCAGCGCAGCAAGGGCCTGGCCACCGGCCGGCTGGGCTTGCTGGCCAGCGTGGTGCTGGGCATTTCCACCATCGCCCCGGTCTACACCCTTACCGGTGCCCTTGGCCCGACCGTGCGTGAAGTGGGCGCGCACCTGCCGGCGGTGTTCATCGTCGGCTTCCTGCCGATGCTGCTGGTAGCCTTGGGCTACCGCGAACTGAACTCGGCGGAGCCGGACAGCGGTACTTCGTTTACCTGGTCGGCGCGTGCCTTCGGCCCGATGATCGGCTGGATCGGTGGCTGGGGCCTGGTGGTCGCCACCACCATCGTGTTGTCGAACCTGGCAGGGGTGGCGGTCGACTTCTTCTACCTGTTCCTTGGCCAGATCACCGGCAAGCATGAATTGGCGGCCTTGGCCGACAACCTGCTCATCAACATAACCACCTGTTGCGTTTTCATCGCCCTTGCGGTGTGGATCTGCTGCCGCGGAATGACCACCACCATGACCGTGCAATATGGCTTGGTGGCCCTGCAGTTGCTGGTGCTGATCGGCTTTGCCTTTGCCGCTTTCGGCGAAACCACTGCGCCGCCACCGCTGGAATTCGATTTCGCCTGGTTCAACCCGTTCGGCGTCGAATCGTTCTCGGCCTTTGCCGCCGGGCTGTCGCTGTCGATCTTTATCTTCTGGGGCTGGGACGTGTGCCTGACTGTCAGCGAGGAATCGGTCGGCAGTGACGAGGTGCCGGGCAAGGCGGCCACCTGGACCGTGCTGCTGATCCTCGGCCTGTACCTGTTCACCGCGATTGCCACCCTGCAGTTTGCCGGTATCAGCGAACAAGGCCTGGGCCTCAACAACCCGCGCATCCAGGAAAACGTCTTCGCCCACCTGGCCGGTCCGGTCATGGGGCCGCTGGCGATCCTGATGTCCATCGCCGTGCTGGCCAGTACCGCGGCGTCGCTGCAGTCGACCTTCGTGTCGCCGGCGCGCACCCTGTTGGCCATGGGTTACTACGGTGCGGTGCCGCAGAAGTTCGCCAGCGTCTGCCCTCGTTCGCAGACCCCGCGTTACGCCACTATCTGCGCCGGCGTGGCCGCGGGCCTGTTCTACGTGACCATGCGCACCCTGAGCGAGAACGTGTTGGCAGATACCATCACTGCACTGGGCATGATGATCTGCTTCTACTATTCGCTGACGGCCTTCGCCTGTGTCTGGTACTTCCGCCACAGCCTGTTCGACAGCCTGCGCCACTTCCTGATGCGCGGCCTGTGCCCGCTGGTGGGTGGGGTGATCTTGTCGGTTATCTTCGTGCGTACCGCCATCGACAGCGCCTCGCCGGACTTCGGCAGCGGCTCGCATGTGGGTGGGCTGGGGCTGGTGTTCGTGATCGCCGCGATCATCTCGGTGCTGGGGATAGTGCTGATGATGCTGTCGCGCCTGCGCGCGCCGGCGTACTTCCTGGGGGCTACCCTGCGTCAGCAGGCTACCTTGCCACTGCAGGAATAAATGATTGGGGCCGCTTTGCGGCCCTTCGCGGCGGTTCGGCGCCCCGACACGCCCGCTCCCACAGGTACAGCACAGGCCTCAAAGGCAGTGAGTAACCTGTGGGAGCGGGCGTGTCGGGGCGCCGAACCGCCGCGAAGGGCTGCAAAGCAGCCCCATGGGGTCTATCAGGAGAGCAGTTCTTTCAGCAGCCCGCTGTTGCGCTGTTGCTGCTTCTTCAGCACCAGGCGGTTCGAGCGGAACACTGCCTTCAAGTCTTCCAGCGCCACGTCGAAGTCATCGTTGATGATCACGTAGTCATACTCGTCGTAATGCACCATCTCGCTGACCGCTTCCTTCATGCGCCCGGCGATGATCTCTTCGCTGTCCTGCCCGCGGCCATCCAGGCGCTCGCGCAGGGCCTGCTGGCTCGGCGGCAGGATGAACACCGACAAAGCCTCGGGCATCAGCTTGCGTACCTGCTGGGCGCCTTGCCAGTCGATTTCCAGGATCAGGTCATTGCCCTGGTCGAGTACCTCTTGCAGCGCGCTGCGCGAAGTCCCGTAGAAATTGCCGAACACTTCGGCGTGCTCGAGGAAGTCACCCTTGGCGATCAGCCCCTTGAAGTCGTCATGGCTGACGAAGTGGTAGTTCACGCCGTGCTGCTCGCCCGGGCGCATGGCGCGGGTGGTGTGCGAGACCGAGACGCTTACGCGCTTGTCGGCCTTGATCAGGGCGGTGACCAGGCTGGTCTTGCCGGCGCCCGAAGGGGCCGAAACGATGTAGAGGGTGCCGCTGCTGTGGTTCATGGTCGGGGTGGCCTTACTCGATGTTCTGTACTTGTTCACGCATCTGTTCGATCAATACCTTCAGGTTGACCGCCGCTTGCGTGCTGCGTGGGTCGAAGGCCTTGGAGCCGAGGGTGTTGGCCTCGCGGTTGAGTTCCTGCATCAGGAAGTCCAGGCGCCGGCCGGCGGCGCCGCCACCCTTGAGCACTCGGCGCACTTCGGTGACGTGGGTGCTGAGGCGGTCGAGTTCCTCGGCCACGTCGCTCTTCTGGGCCAGCAGCACCATCTCCTGCTCCAGGCGCTGCGGGTCGAGTTCGGCCTGCATGTCGCCGAAGCGGTCGAGGATCTTCTGCCGCTGAGCTGCCAGCATCTGCGGCACCAGGGCGCGCAGGGTGGTGACTTCGCTGGCCATGTTGTCCAGGCGTTCGTTGATCAGCCGGGCCAGTTCCTGGCCTTCGCGCTGGCGCCCGGCCTTGAGCTCGGCCAGTGCTTCATCGAACAGCGCCATGGCTTCGGTATTCAGTGCCTGCGGGTCGCTGGCGTCGGCCACCAGCACGCCTGGCCACGACAGCACCTCCAGCGGGTTCAGTGGTGCCGGCTGCTTGATCAGGCCGGCCACTTCCTCGGCGGCGGCAACCAGCTGCGCGGCGCGCTCGCGGTCCACCTTCAGCGGTTTGCCGTTGCTGTCTTCGTTGAGGCGCAAGGTGCATTCCACCTTGCCCCGCGACAGGCCCTGGCGCAGGCCTTCGCGCACGGCGCCTTCGAGGTCGCGCAGGGCCTCGGGCAGGCGCAGGTGCGGCTCCAGGTAACGGTGGTTGACCGAACGCAGCTCCCAGACCAGGGTGCCTTGGCTGCCGGCGCGCTCGACACGAGCAAAAGCGGTCATGCTGTGCACCATGGGGAGTACCTCGCGTATATGAATGAACGGTGGGAGCCTCTCGGCTGCAAGGCGCAGGATTGTAGCGCAGTGGGGCCTTGGCGCCCAATCCACCCATGTTACCGACGGGTGGCCTGGCCGGCAGGAAAAGGCGACGGGCTGTGTCGGGCGCGACAATAGGCATGTCTTCCCCGGGCCGTGGGCTCTATAATGCTCGGCAGATTCAAAGTCCCAGTACAGGTATCCCAGATGAAACGTCCAAGTGGTCGCGCCGCCGATCAGCTCCGCTCGATCCGCATCACCCGCAACTACACCAAGCACGCCGAAGGGTCGGTACTGGTCGAGTTCGGTGACACCAAGGTCATCTGCACGGTCAGCGTGGAAAACGGTGTGCCGCGCTTCCTCAAAGGCCAGGGCCAAGGTTGGCTGACCGCCGAATACGGCATGCTGCCGCGTTCCACCGGCGAGCGTAACCAGCGCGAAGCCAGCCGTGGCAAGCAGGGTGGCCGCACCCTGGAAATCCAGCGCCTGATCGGCCGTTCGCTGCGCGCCGCGCTGGACATGAGCAAGCTCGGTGACATCACCTTGTACGTCGACTGCGACGTGATCCAGGCCGATGGTGGCACCCGTACCGCATCCATCACCGGTGCCATGGTCGCCCTGTGCGACGCCCTGGCGGTGATCAAGAAGCGCGGTGGCCTGAAGGCCGGCAACCCGCTCAAGCACATGATCGCCGCAGTGTCGGTGGGCATGTACCAGGGCGAAGCGGTGCTCGACCTGGACTACCTGGAAGACTCCGCCGCCGAAACCGACCTGAACGTGGTCATGACCAGCGCCGGTGGTTTCATCGAAGTGCAGGGTACTGCCGAAGGCGCGCCGTTCCAGCCTGAAGACTTCAACGCCATGCTCGCCCTGGCACAGAAGGGCATGAGCGAGATCTTCGAACTGCAGCAGGCGGCACTGGCCGACTGAACCCAGCCAGGGAGGTGCGGGGCATGAGCGAATCGAACCTGTCGATCACCCCGCCCAATGCCGAAATCCGGCAGTGGGCGATGTTCTGCCACCTCTCCGCGCTGCTGGGCCTGGTGGTGCCGCTCGGGCACTTGCTGGGCCCGCTGGTGCTGTGGCACCTCAAGCGCGAGCAAGACCCTTTCATCGACGCCCAGGGCAAAGAGGCGCTGAATTTTCAGATCAGCGTGACCATTGCCGGGTTCATCTGCTTCCTGCTGATGTTCGTGTTCATCGGGCTGGTGCTGTTCGCCATGCTGATGGTCGCGGTGATGATCCTGATCATCATTGCGGCTGTGCGGGCGAATGAGGGCAAGCCGTATCGCTACCCGATGATCTGGCGGCCGATCAAATAGCAGTTGGGGCCGCTCTGCGGCCCTTCGCGGGCGCGCCCGCTCCCACAAGTACAACACAAACCTCAAGGCAGTGATTAACCTGTGGGAGCGGGCGTGCCCGCGAAGGGCTGCAAAGCAGCCCCAATCGCATTCAAATGGTCAACGTCCAGTCATAGTCGACAATCAGCGGCGCATGCTGGGAGAAGCGCGGCTGACGCGGCAGGCGGGCGTTGCGCACGAAGCGGCGCAGGCCCGGGGTGAGGATCTGGTAGTCGAACCGGTAGCCCAGGTTGAGCATCTCGGCCTGCTCGTTGTCCGGCCACCAGCTGTACTGGTCGCCCTCACGGCTGACTTCGCGCAGGGCATCGACGTAACCCATCTCGCCGGTGATCGCGTCCATCCAGGCACGCTCCGGCGCCAGGAAGCCCGGCGACTGCTGGCTGTCACGCCAGTTCTTGATGTCGAGCTTCTGCTGCGCCACGTAGAACGAGCCGCAGTAGATGTATTCGCGACGCTTGCGACGCTGTTTGTCCAGGTACTTGGCGAAGTCGTCCATCAACTTGAACTTCTGGTTCAAGTCTTCGTCGCCGTTCATCCCCGAAGGCAGCAGCAGGCTGGCAATACTGACTTTGTCGAAATCTGCTTGCAGGTAACGCCCGTAGCGGTCGGCTGTCTCGAAGCCCAGGCCGGTGATGACTGCCTTGGGCTGCATGCGCGAATACAGGGCCACACCACCTTGGGCAGGCACCTCCGCGTCGCAGGCATAAAGGAAATAGCCATCGAGCTGGAAAGCTGGGTCATCGAGTTCAAAGGCCGAGGCGCGGGTATCCTGAAGGCAGATGACGTCGGCATTCTGGGCTTGCAGCCAGCTGAGCAAACCACGCTCGGCCGCAGCCTGAATGCCATTTACGTTCACACTGATGATCCGCATAAATGGCCCCAAAAATCTCGTGCGTGTATGATACCCGAGCTCAACCCATTTAGCTAAATCCGTGGTGTCCGGGACTATCCATGCAGCCGTATCAGCGCGACTTCATCCGTTTTGCCATCGATCGCGGGGTACTGCGTTTCGGTGAATTCACCCTGAAATCGGGGCGTACCAGCCCGTATTTCTTCAATGCCGGCCTGTTCAACACCGGTTCCGCCCTGGCCGAACTGGGCCGTTGCTATGCCGCAGCCATCGTCGACAGCAAGATCCCGTTCGATGTGCTGTTCGGCCCGGCCTACAAAGGTATCCCGCTGGCAGCGACTACCGCCGTGGCCCTTGCCGATCAGCATCAGCTCGACGTGCCATGGTGCTTCAACCGCAAGGAAGCCAAGGACCACGGTGAAGGTGGCAGCCTGGTCGGTGCACCGCTGGCCGGTGACGTGCTGATCATCGACGATGTGATCACCGCCGGTACCGCCATTCGTGAGGTCATGCAGATCATCAATGCCCAGCAGGCCAAGGCCGCTGGCGTGCTGATCGCGCTGAACCGCGAAGAGCGCGGCAATGGCGAGCTGTCGGCGATCCAGGAAGTGGAGCGTGACTTCGGTATCCCTGTGGTCAGCATCGTTTCGCTGACCCAGGTGCTGGAGTTCCTGGCCGATGACCCACAGCTGAAGCAGCATCTGCCGGCTGTCGAGGCTTACCGGGCGCAGTACGGGATCTGATCCGGGCCTGGGAATGAAAAAGGCGACCTTCTTGTGAAGGTCGCCTTTTTTGTTTCTGTCTGCACCGGCCTCATCGCCGGCAAGCCAGCTCCCACAAATACCCCACAGGTTTCGAATCTTGTGGGATCTCTGTGGGAGCTGGCTTGCCGGCGATAGGGCCAGTGCAGGCTAACCAACCAATCAGCGCTGCTTGCGGTTGGTGATCAGGGTACCCACGCCGCTGTCGGTGAAGATCTCCAGCAGCACCGCATTCGGCACGCGGCCATCGATGATGTGCGAGCTGTTGACGCCGCCCTGCACCGCATCCAGCGCGCACTTGATCTTCGGCAGCATGCCGCCGTAGATGGTGCCGTCGGCGATCAGCTCGTTGACCTGCTCGGTGGTCAGGCCGGTCAGTACCTCGCCCTGCTTGTCCATCAGGCCGGCGATGTTGGTCAGCAGCATCAGCTTCTCGGCCTTCAGCGCTTCGGCTACCTTGCCTGCCACCAGGTCGGCGTTGATGTTGTACGACTCACCGTTGGCACCCACGCCGATCGGCGCGATCACCGGGATGAAGTCGCCCTTCACCAGCATGTTCAGCAGGTCGGTGTTCACGCTTACCACTTCGCCCACGTGGCCGATGTCGATGATTTCCGGGGTGGTCATCTCGGGCGTCTGGCGGCTGACGGTCAGCTTGCGGGCGCGGATCAGCTCCGCGTCCTTGCCGGTCAGGCCGATGGCGCTGCCGCCGTGGCGGTTGATCAGGTTGACGATATCCTTGTTGACCTGGCCACCCAGCACCATCTCCACCACGTCCATGGTCGCCGAGTCGGTGACGCGCATGCCGTCGATGAAGTGGCTTTCGATCGACAGGCGCTTGAGCAGGTCGCCGATCTGCGGGCCACCACCGTGGACCACCACCGGGTTGATGCCCACAGCCTTCATCAGCACGATGTCACGGGCGAAGCCGGTCTTGAGCTCCTCGCTCTCCATCGCGTTGCCGCCGTACTTGATCACCAGGGTCTTGCCGACAAAGCGGCGGATGTAAGGCAGTGCTTCGGACAAAACCTCGGCTACATGGGAAGCGGCATCGCGATCGAGGGTCATGCAGGGCTCCTGTAAGGAACAGATAGTCGGTCAGAACGGCAGTTGCAGCTCAGGCTCAACCCGCAGCAACTGAGTACGGAAAACATCCTTGATACGTTGCAATTCGGCGTCGCTGTCGGCCTCGAAGCGCAGCACCAGCACCGGGGTGGTGTTGGAGGCGCGAACCAGGCCCCAGCCGTGGGCGTAATCCACCCGCACACCGTCGATGGTGGTCAGGTTGGCTTCGCCCCAGTCGGCGTCGCGTTGCAGTGCATCAATGATGCTGAATTTACCCTCGTCGGTCACATCAATATTGATTTCCGGCGTGGAAATATCGTTCGGGAACGCGGCGAACAGGTTTTCGGCGCTCTGCCCGGCCTTGCTGAGGATCTCCAGCAGGCGTGCAGCGCTGTAGATGCCGTCGTCGAAACCGTACCAGCGTTCCTTGATGAAGATGTGACCGCTCATCTCGCCGGCCAGCAGCGAGCCGGTCTGCTTCATCTTCTTCTTGATCAGCGAGTGACCGGTCTTCCACATCAGAGCGCGGCCGCCGTGCTGCTCGATCAGCGGGGTAAGGCGACGGGTGCATTTGACGTCGAAGATGATCTCGGCGCCCGGGTTGCGCGATAGCACGTCCTGGGCAAACAGCATCAGCAGGCGGTCTGGGTAGACGATGCTGCCGGTGTTGGTCACCACGCCGACGCGGTCGCCGTCACCGTCGAAGGCCAGGCCGATGTCGGCGCCGGTTTCCTTGACCTTGGCGATCAGGTCTTCGAGGTTTTCCGGCTTGCCCGGGTCCGGGTGGTGGTTGGGGAAGTTGCCGTCGACCTCGCAGAACAGCGGGATCACTTCGCAGCCAAGGGCTTCGATCAGTTGCGGCGCGACCACGCCGGCGGCACCGTTGCCGCAGTCCACTACCACCTTGAGCTTCCTGGCCAGCTTCACGTCTTCGACGATCTGCTGGAAGTAGCGGTCAAGGATCTCGACCTTTTCCACGCGGCCTTCGGCGCGGGTCAGGTCGTTGGTTTTCAGGCGCGTCAGCAGGGCCTGGATCTGTTCGTTGGCCAGGGTATCGCCGGCGATGACGATCTTGAAGCCGTTGTAGTCCGACGGGTTGTGGCTGCCGGTCAGCATCACACCGGACTTGCCGGCCAGCACGTTGGCTGCGTAGTACAGCGCCGGGGTGGGCACCAGGCCGACGTCGCTGACCTGGCAGCCGGCATCGACCAGGCCCTTGATCAGCTGTTCGACCAGCATCGGGCCGGACAGGCGGCCATCGCGGCCGACCGAAACCTTCGGTTCGCCCTGGGCCAGGCTCTGCGCGCCGATGGCGCGGCCGATCCAGTAGGCGGTTTCGGCGTGAAGGGTTTTGCCGACCACGCCGCGAATGTCATACGCGCGGAAAATGCTGTCTGGCAGTGCGGCGGGTACCAGGTGGGCCATGTCGTTCATCTCTGGAAGCTCCATTAGTCAAAGGCTTTCTGGGCAGGCGCAAACTGAACGCTTGGACGGTGGTTTCGCCAGAGAGTTCGCCATCCTTGGCCTGAACGGTCATTTCTCGGCTCAGTGGCTGCCGGAATGGCCGAAGCCGCCAGCACCGCGCTGGCTTTCATCGAACGCTTCGACGATGTCGAAATGGGCCTGTACCACCGGTACCAGCACCAGCTGGGCAATGCGCTCGCCAACGGCGATGGTGAACGGGGTGTTGCCGCGGTTCCAGCACGACACCATCAACTCGCCCTGGTAGTCCGAGTCGATCAGCCCGACCAGGTTGCCCAGCACGATGCCGTGCTTATGGCCCAGGCCCGAGCGCGGCAGGATCACCGCCGCCAGGCCCGGGTCGCCGATGTAGATCGACAGGCCGGTGGGGATCAGCAGGGTCTGGCCTGGCTCGAGGACGGTGTCTTCCTTGAGCAGGGCGCGCAGGTCCAGGCCGGCGGAGCCGGGGGTGGCGTACTGCGGCAGGGGGAATTCGGTGCCCAGGCGTGGGTCGAGGATCTTGGCTTGAAGAGCGTGCATGTAACTTATTGAACCTGATTGAGCCGTTCGGCGATGAAGGCGACCAGTTGCCGGGCAATCTTGCCCTTGCTGGTCTGCGCGAAGAGGGTCTGGTGCTGCTGGCGGTCGATCACGGTCAAGGCGTTTTCCTCGCTGTTGAAGCCGATGCTGGGGTTGGCCACATCATTGGCGACGATCAGGTCGAGGTTCTTGTCCTTGAGCTTGCGCGTGGCGTAATCGAGCAAGTGTTCGGTCTCGGCGGCGAAACCGACGCTGAACGGGCGGTCGGCGCGGCCAGCGATGGTGGCAAGGATATCGGGATTGCGCACCATCTGCAGCAGCATGCCGTCGCCGGTCGTAGGATCTTTCTTCAATTTTTGCGTGGCAACGACTTCCGGGCGGTAGTCCGCAACCGCCGCAGAGGCGATGAACAGGTCGCACGGCATGGCCGCTTCACAGGCCGCGAGCATGTCCCGCGCGCTGACCACGTCGATACGGCTGACCCGGTCGGGGGTTGGCAGGTGCACCGGGCCAGTGACGAGGGTCACCCGAGCCCCGGCTTCGGCGGCCGCTTCAGCCAGGGCGAAGCCCATCTTGCCGGAGCTATGATTGGTGATGTAGCGCACCGGGTCGATGTTTTCCTGGGTCGGGCCGGCGGTGATCAGCACGTGCTTGCCGGTCAGTGCCTGGCGCTTGAAGCTTTCCGCGGCACACCAGGCCAGGTCGGTGGCTTCGAGCATGCGGCCCAGGCCGACATCGCCACAGGCTTGGCTGCCGGACGCCGGGCCGAACACCTGGATGCCACGGCTCTTGAGCAGTTCGAGGTTGGCCTGGGTGGCCGGGTCGCGCCACATGGCCTGGTTCATGGCCGGGGCCACGGCAACGGTGGCATCGGTAGCCAGCACCAGGGTGGTCAGCAGGTCGTCGGCCATGCCTTGGGCCATGCGCGCCATGAGGTCGGCGGTGGCCGGGGCGATCAGCACCAGGTCGGCCCATTTGGCCAGTTCGATGTGGCCCATGGCCGCTTCGGCGGCAGGGTCGAGCAGGTCCATGTGCACCGGGTGGCCCGACAGCGCCTGCAGGGTCAGCGGGGTGATGAACTCTGCACCACCACGGGTCATGACGACGCGCACCTGCGCGCCGTGCTCCAGGAGTCGGCGAATCAGTTCGGCGCTTTTGTAGGCGGCAATGCCGCCACCCACGCCGAGAACGATGCGCTTGCGATACAGCCGCTGCATAGGCTTGCCTTTTTCCAGTGAGAGCGGGCGGCGACGTTTGAAAATGCCTGCGGCAGAACGTCGCATGTACGAGGCGAAATAGATTAACACAGGGCCGAAATGGGCCGCAGCAAGGGCAGAGGGACGGGATGAATATCAGGGAGTGGCCGGCTGAAGAGCGGCCGAGGGAGAAGTTGCTGCAGCGTGGGGCCGGAAGCCTGACGGACGCGGAATTGCTGGCTGTATTTCTCGGCTCAGGTGTGCGTGGGCGCAATGTCGTGGAGCTGGCGCGAGGTCTGCTCGTGAAGTTCGGGGGGTTGCGCCAGTTGCTGGAGGCCGACCGTGAGGCTTTCGTCGGCGAGCTTGGGTTGGGCCCGGTGAGGTTCAGCCAGCTGCAGGCGCTGCTGGAGATCGGGCGCAGGCACCTTGCAACTTCGATTGAGCGTGAATCCGCGATGGACAGCCCGGCAACGGTGAGGCGCTATTTGAAAGCGATGCTGCGACATGAAGTCAGCGAGGTGTTCGGATGCCTCTTTCTCGATACCAAGCACAGGCCGTTGGCGTTTGAGATCCTCTTCCGAGGCACGATAGATCGGGCCAGCGTCTACCCGCGGGAAGTGGTGCGGCGGGCATTGCTGCATAACGCAGCGGCCTTGATCCTGTGCCACAACCACCCCTCGGGTAACAGTGAGCCCAGCCAGGACGATGTGCACTTGACCCTGTCGTTGAAGCGGGGGCTGGCGTTGATCGATGTGCGGGTGCTGGATCACATCATCATCGGTGACGGGGAGCCGCTGTCGATGGTCGAGCATGGGTGGATTGTGGCTTAGGTAATTGTGCTGCCTGTCCCGGCCTCTTCGCGGGCTCGCCCGCTCCCACAGGTATCGCGCCAACCTTGAGTGTTGTGCTGTCCCTGTGGGAGCGGGCAAGCCCGCGAAGAGGCCGGTGCAGGCTTACTTGTTCACAGACACCTTGCTGAAATCCAACCGCCCGAACGGGCTCACCTGGTACCCCTCGACCCCTTGGCGCAGCAAGGTCGCCGCTGTCGGGTGCGCCAGCGGCACCCACAGCGCCTGCTGCTGGATCAGCGTCTGTGCCTGCTGGTAAAGCCGGCTGCGCACGCTCTGGTCGTTGGTGGTGCGTCCGGCGCTGATCAGCTGGTCCAGGCGGCTGTCGCAGAAGCGTGCGAAGTTGGTCCCCGACTGCACCGCCGCGCAGGAAAACTGCGGGCTGAGGAAGTTGTCCGGGTCGCCGTTGTCACCCGCCCAACCCATGAACAGCAGGTCATGCTCGCCCGCCTTGGCGCGGCGGATCAGCTCGCCCCACTCGATCACGCGGATCTCGGCCTTGATGCCAATCTTGGCCAGGTCGGCCTGCAGCATCTGCGCACCGAGGCTGGGGTTGGGGTTGAGCAGGCTGCCCGACGGGCGTGTCCAGATCGTGGTGCTGAAGCCCTCGGCCAGGCCGGCCTTGGTCAGCAGGGCCTTGGCTTTCTTAAGGTCCAGCGGGTAGCCGGGCAGGTCCTTGGCGTAGCTCCAGGTGTTGGGCGGGTAGGGGCCGTTGGCGGCCACCGCGGAGTCTTCGAACACGGCCTTGAGGTAGGCCTGCTTGTCGAAGGCCAGGTTGATGGCCTGGCGCACTTCCGGCTTGTCCAGCGGTGGGTGCTGGCTGTTGATGGCGACGAAGGCGGTCATGAACGCCGGGGTGGTGGCCACCTTGAGGTTGCCGTCCTTGCCGGCTTCGGCGATGTCCAGCGGCTTGGGCGACAACGCGACCTGGCACTCGCCGCGCTTGAGCTTCTGCAGGCGCACGTTGGCATCGGTGGTGATGGCGAAGATCAGCGGGTCGACCGCCGGCTTGCCGGCGAAGTAGTCGGGGTTGGCGCGATAGCGCACCACGGCGTCCTTCTGGAAGCGCTGGAAGATGAACGGCCCGGTGCCGACCGGCTGACTGTTGAGCTTCTCCGGCGTGCCGGCCTTGAGCAGTTTGTCGGCGTACTCGGCGGAGTAGATCGAGGCGAAGCCCATGCTCAGGGTGGCCAGGAAGGTGGCGTCCGGGTGGCTGAGGGTGAAGCGCACGGTGTTCGGTGCCGGCGCCTCGATTGCCTTGATCAGGCTGCCCAGTTGCAGCGACTGGGCATGCGGGTAGCCGCCTGGCGCAGTCTTGTGCCAGGCATGGGCGGGGTAGAGCATGCGCTGGAAGCTGAACAGCACATCGTCGGCGTTCAGTGCGCGGCTTGGCTTGAAGTAGGCGGTGGTGTGGAATTTCACGTCATCGCGCAAGGTGAAGTCGTAGATCAGGCCGTCGGCCGATACCGTCCAACTGGTCGCCAGGCTCGGCACCACCTTGCCTTGCGCCGCGTCGAACTCCACCAGGCGGTTCATCAGCACATCGGCCGTGGCGTTGGTGGTGGTCAGCGAGTTGTACTGCACCACGTCGAAGCCTTCGGGGCTGGCCTCGCTGCAGACGCTCAGCGGGGCGGCCTGGGCAACGCCGGCGGCGAACAGGGCGCCGGCGGCGAACAAGGAGTTGAACAATAAGGAAAGGGCGGCAGCACGCATAGTGGCTCCTTGGCTGTCAGTGGCCCATCTGCCAGTGCAGTCTGGAAAAGGCCTACCCTAGTGTGCCCGTCGGAAAATGACCACACCCTTTTTTACAAAATTGGCGACGGGCGGTCGACGGCTGGCGGGGCCTGCCGCTATGCTGGCCCGGCGCGTTCCGGCTCGTGACAATGTGCATCTAATGTTGTTGCGGCCAAGTCTTTCTGGTATAAAGCAGCGCTCTTTTCTAGGGGCTCGGCCTGTCGCATAAGCGGATCCGGTCGATAAGACCTCCAGAATCACGGCGCCTAGGCGCCAAAGACTGAGAGATTAAGCGGCCAACCCATGCCGGGTTGGGCATGTGGTTTTAGAGGGCTGAGTCATGTCGAGAGTCTGTCAAGTTACTGGTAAGGGTCCAGTAACCGGGAACAACATTTCCCACGCAAACAACAAAACCCGTCGTCGTTTCCTGCCGAACCTGCAGCACCACCGTTTCTGGGTTGAATCCGAGAAGCGTTTCGTGCGTCTGCGCGTATCTGCCAAAGGCATGCGCGTTATTGACAAGCGTGGTATCGACGTAGTGCTGGCCGAGCTGCGCGCTCGCGGCGAAAAGTTCTAAGGAGAACGTCATGCGTGAATTGATCCGTCTGGTTTCGAGTGCTGGCACTGGCCACTTCTACACCACCGACAAGAACAAGCGCACCACTCCGGACAAAATCGAGATCAAGAAATACGATCCGGTTGTTCGCAAGCACGTGGTGTACAAGGAAGCCAAGATCAAGTAATTGATCGGCGACCTGAAAAAACCCGCATCCGAAAGGAGGCGGGTTTTTTTATGCCTGTGCTGGCCTCTTCGCGGGTAAACCCGCTCCCACAGGTACATCACAAGCCTTTAGGGCGGTGAAATCCTTGTGGGAGCGGGTTCACCCGCGAAGAGGCCGGCACAGCCTCAAATCATTTCTGCTCGAACATCACATAGATCTTGCGGCAAGGCTCCAGCACCTCCCAGGTGCCCTTGAATCCGGCCGGGATGACAAACCGATCACCGGCACGCAGGGTCTTGGCTCCGCCATCCTGGTCACGCAGCACCGAAACGCCCTGGACGATCTCGCAGTACTCATGCTCGGTGTAGTTCACCGTCCACTGCCCCACCTCGCCTTCCCACACGCCCGCGGCAAACTGCCCGCAGGGGCTGGAATAATGGTTGTAGACAGCCTGGTCGGGCTCGCCCTTGAGGATTTTTTCCGCCGCCGGGCGGTAGCGTTCGGCCTCGGTAATGACCTGCGCGAAGTCGATGATGCTGTCGATGCTCATGGTTCGGCTCCTGTTGTTGTTTAATAAAATGCACATGAGTAGGCTTTTGAGCCATTCGTGTCAAATATATTGATAGTTTACACGGGCTGGTTTAGGGTGTCGGTAGCTAAAATGCCCTCGACGCTTGGGCAGAATTCTGACAACGCCTGTGAGTCCTCAGTGCGGCGTTGCACCTATACAAGAGGAGGAGTTTCGTATGACCACCCTGACTCGTGCGGACTGGGAACAACGTGCCCAGCAACTGAAGATCGAAGGCCGTGCCTTCATCAACGGCGAATACACCGATGCCGCATCCGGTGAAACCTTCGAGTGCCTGAGCCCGGTCGACGGACGCTTCCTGGCCAAGGTTGCCAGCTGCGACCTGGCCGATGCCAACCGCGCTGTGGAAAACGCCCGTGCCACCTTCAACTCCGGCGTGTGGTCGCAGCTGGCCCCGGCCAAGCGCAAGGCCAAGCTGATCCGCTTCGCCGACCTGCTGCGCAAGAACGTCGAAGAGCTGGCGCTGCTGGAAACCCTGGACATGGGCAAGCCGATCGGCGACTCCTCCAGCATCGACGTACCTGGCGCGGCCAATGCCATTCACTGGACTGCCGAAGCCATCGACAAGGTCTACGACGAAGTCGCCCCGACCCCGCATGACCAGCTCGGCCTGGTCACCCGCGAAGCGGTGGGTGTGGTCGGTGCCATCGTACCGTGGAACTTCCCGCTGCTGATGGCCTGCTGGAAGCTCGGCCCGGCCCTGGCCACCGGTAACTCGGTAGTGCTCAAGCCGTCCGAAAAATCGCCGTTGACGGCCATTCGCATCGCCCAGCTGGCCATCGAAGCCGGTATCCCGGCTGGCGTGCTGAACGTGCTGCCAGGCTACGGCCACACCGTGGGCAAGGCCCTGGCCCTGCACATGGACGTCGACACCCTGGTATTCACCGGTTCGACCAAGATCGCCAAGCAGCTGATGGTTTACGCGGGCGAATCGAACATGAAGCGCATCTGGCTGGAAGCCGGCGGCAAGAGCCCGAACATTGTCTTCGCTGACGCTCCGGACCTGCAAGCTGCCGCCGAAGCTGCCGCCAGCGCCATCGCCTTCAACCAGGGCGAAGTGTGCACCGCCGGCTCGCGCCTGCTGGTCGAGCGTTCGATCAAGGACAAGTTCCTGCCGATGGTGGTCGAGGCCCTGAAAGGCTGGAAGCCAGGCAACCCGCTGGACCCACAGACCACTGTCGGTGCTCTGGTCGACACCCAGCAGATGAACACCGTGCTGTCGTACATCGAGGCTGGCCACAAGGACGGCGCCAAGCTGCTGGCCGGCGGCAAGCGCACCCTGGAAGAAACCGGTGGCACCTATGTCGAGCCGACCATCTTCGACGGCGTGACCAACGCCATGAAGATCGCCCAGGAAGAAATCTTCGGCCCGGTGCTGTCGGTGATTGCCTTCGATACCGCCGAAGAAGCCGTCGCCATTGCCAACGACACGCCGTATGGCCTGGCCGCTGGCATCTGGACCTCGGACATCTCCAAGGCCCACAAGACCGCCCGTGCCGTGCGCGCTGGCAGCGTCTGGGTCAACCAGTACGACGGCGGCGACATGACCGCGCCGTTCGGTGGCTTCAAGCAGTCGGGCAACGGCCGTGACAAGTCGCTGCATGCGCTGGAGAAGTACACCGAGCTGAAGGCGACCTGGATCAAGTTGTAATCGTAAGGGGCCGCTTTGCGGCCCAATCGCCGGCAAGCCAGCTCCCACAAGTTATTCGCAGCCCTTGAGGCCAGTGCTGTACCTGTGGGAGCTGGCTTGCCGGCGATGGGCTGCACAGCAGCCCAACAATAGCCGGGTCGGCTCACGCTGCCCCGGCTTCGTCGTTTTTGCTGTTCAAGAATTCTGCCTGGGAGGCTGTAATGCGTTGGGGTACCTACTTCGCCGTACTGGCATCGGTGCTCAGTGTCGGGCTGGCACTCGGCGTGAGCATGCCGCTGGTATCCCTGCGCCTGGAGGCCTGGGGCTACGGCAGCTTCGCCATCGGCGTGATGGCTGCAATGCCGGCGCTGGGCGTGCTGGTAGGTGCCAGCATGGCCAGCCGCCTGGCCGGCTGGGTCGGCGTGCCCTCGGCCATGCGCCTGTGCCTGTGGGGCGGGGCGCTGTCGATCGGCCTGGTCGCACTGCTGCCCAGCTACCCGCTGTGGCTGCTGTTGCGGCTGCTGATCGGTATGTCACTGACCGTGGTGTTCATCCTCGGCGAAAGCTGGATCAACCAGCTGGTGGTCGAGCAATGGCGTGGCCGCCTGGTGGCGCTGTATGGCAGCAGCTATGCGCTCAGCCAGCTGGCCGGGCCACTCGTGCTGGGCTTTCTCGGCTCGGATGACGACTTCGGCTTCTGGGCCGCTACCGGCCTGCTGCTGGTGGCGCCGCTGATTCTCCTGGGCCGTGGCGGGGCACCCAGCACAGAGGCCTGCAGCGTCACCTTCGGCGACCTGTTCGCCTTCTGCCGGCGCTTGCCGGTGATCGCCTGGGCCATTGCCCTGTTTGCCTCGTTCGAAGCAATGATCCTGACCTTGTTGCCGGTGTATTGCCTGCAACAGGGCTTCAGCACCGAAATCGCCCTGTTCATGGTCAGTACCGTGGTGGTGGGCGATGCGGTGCTGCAACTGCCCATCGGTGCGCTGGCCGACCATATGTCGCGGCGCGCTCTGTTCACTGGCTGTGCGGTGACCCTGCTGGTATCCAGCCTGGCGATTCCGTTGCTGCTGCATACACCGGCGATCTGGCCGCTGTGGGTGCTGTTCGGGGCCAGTGCGGGGGGCTTGTTCACCTTGTCGCTGGTGCTGATTGGTGAGCGCTACCGGGATGATGCGCTGGTGCGGGCCAACGCCCATGTGGCGCAGCTGTGGGGTATTGGCTGCCTGCTCGGGCCGCTGCTGGCCGGGGCAGGCAGCCAGTGGATCAGCGGGCATGCGTTGCCGTTGCTGATGGCGGCGGGGGCCGCGGGGTTGGTGGTGTTGACCCGGCGGCGCGGGGCCTTCGAGCCTGCCTCTGCCTGATGGTTTTTTGGGCCGCTTTGCGCCCCATCGCCGGCAAGCCAGCTCCCACAGGTTCTCCATAGGCCTTGAATGCTGCAGTCCCTGTGGGAGCTGGCTTGCCGGCGATGAGGCCATCAGCTACAGCATCTTCTCCAAGCCTACCGCCTTGCTGATCCAGGCATTGAACCGCCGCCACATCCCGCCCGGTTCGGATGTGAGCATGCGCCGCCTGCCATTTTCCTCGGTCACCCACACCATCTGGTTACCCACCAGCGTCGGCTGATAGCTCAAGGCCGGGGCCATGCCCTGTACCGCCAGCGCGCGGGTGTACTCGGCCAGCTCCGGGCTGTCCACCAGCACCCCGACCTCGGTATTCCACAACACCGAACGCGGGTCGAAGTTGAACGAGCCGATGAAGGTCTTGCGCCGGTCGAACACGATCGCCTTGCTGTGCAGGCTCGAGTCCGAACTGCCATGGAAGCTCAAGCTGTGCCGCGCGCTGGGGTCGCCGGGTTGGCGGCGCAGCTCGTACAGCTGCACGCCATGCTCCAGCAGCGCCCGCCGATACGGCGCATAGCCGCCATGCACCGCCGGCACGTCGGTAGCCTCCAGCGAGTTGGTCAGCAGCTTGATCGAGATACCCGCATCGGCGCTGTGGGTCAGGTACAGCAGGCCGGACTCGCCGGGTACGAAGTACGCCGATACCAGGATCAGCTCGTGTTGCACCTTGCTCAAGTCCGGGGCCAGTTGCTGGGTCAGCAGCAGTTGCGGGTCCGGTTCGTCATCGGCCAGCACCTTGCTCGGCGCATCCCACAGCGCCTGGGCATGGGCCCAGATAAGCTCGTTGCGCCACACATCCAGGCGTGGCTGCGACTGGTAGGCCATCAAGCGGTCATACAGGGCTTTGCGCTGGGTCCTGGCTTCGGCGAGTGAAATTTCCAGGCGGTGGCGGCTGGCGCGCAGGTCGCTGGCATCCGGGTCGCGCCAGAGAAAGTCGGTAATCGGCCGGCTCAGGGCGCTGTTCCAGTACTGGTCGAAACTATGGCCGAGCTGTTCGGCCACCGGGCCGACGCCCAGCAAGTCGATGTCGGTGAAGTTGAGGTTGGGTTCGGCATCGAAATATTCATCGCCCAGGTTGCGCCCGCCGACGATGGCCATGCTGTTGTCCACCAGGAACAGCTTGTTGTGCATGCGCCGGTGCTGGCGCGACAGGTTGAACAGGCGGCCCACCGCGCGTGTCGCGCCGGTGCTGCGGCCCAGGTGCAGCGGGTTGAACACGCGGATCTGGATGTTCGGATGGGCATCGAGGGTACCCATGATGACGTCCAGGCCGTCGCTGGTGGTGTCGTCGAGCAGGATGCGCACGCGCACGCCACGGTCGGCGGCGCGAAGCAGTTCATGCACCAGGGCGCGGGTGCTGAGGCCATCGTGGACGATGTAGTACTGCAGGTCGATGCTCGCCTGGGCGTTGCGGATCAGTTCGGCACGGGCGCGGAACGCCTCGTTGCTGTTGGGCAGCAGGCGAAAGCCCGAGCGGCCGCCGTAGGGGGCGGCCTGGCGCAGTACCGAGCGGCCGAAGGCCGAGTCGTTGGCAGGTAGCGCCTGGCTGGTTTCGCGGGGCGTGCCGACGCTGGCGCAGCCGGCAAGGCCGAGCAGTAGCACCAACAGCAGAGGCAGGGCTCGCTGGAGTCTCAAGGGTGGATCGTCCTGTGCAGCAAAGGCTTGATAGGTTGGACCGTGGCGGGCGGCGCAAAGTTACGCGCCGGCGCTTTCTTCATCCAGTAGACGAAGGGCGGTTTCACCAACCTTGCGCACGGCGGCTTCGATCTGCGGCGTCGGCCGCGCGGCGAAGTTCATGCGCAGGCAGTGGCGGAACTTGCCCGAGGCCGAGAAGATGCTGCCCACGGCAACCTGTACGTCCTGCTCCAGTAAAGCCCGGTTCAGGCGCAGCGTATCGAAATGTTCGGGTAATTCCACCCACAACATGAAGCCACCTTGCGGCCGGCTGACCCGGGTGCCCGCCGGGAAGTAGCGGGTTACCCAGTCGCTCATCAGGTCGCGGCCACGCTGGTACTGGCTGCGCATGCGCCGCACGTGGGGTTGGTAGTGCCCGCCGGCGATGAAGTCGGCAATGGCCAACTGCGGCTGGCTGGCCGTGCTGCCGGTGCTGATGTACTTCATGTGCAGCACCCGCTCCAGGTAACGACCGGGCGCCACCCAGCCTATCCGCAGGCCGGGGGCGAGGGTCTTGGAGAACGAACTGCAAAGCAGCACGCGGCCGTCGTCGTCAAACGACTTGAGGGTGCGTGGGCGCGGGTAGGTGTAGGCCAGGTCGCCGTACACATCATCTTCGAGGATCGCCACATCGTAGCGCTGGGCCAGGCTCAGCAGGGCCTTCTTGCGGGCCTCGGGCATGATGTAGCCGAGCGGGTTGTTGCAGCTGGGGGTGATCTGGATGAGCTTGATCGGCCACTGCTCCAGGGCCAGTTCCAGCGCTTCCAGACTGATACCGGTGACCGGGTCGGTGGGGATTTCCAGGGCTTTCATGCCCAGGCCCTTGAGGGTTTGCATGGCGCCGTGGAAGCTGGGGGAGTCGACCGCGACGATATCGCCCGGCTCGCACACTGCGCGAATGCTGCATGACAGCGCCTCATGGCAGCCGGTGGTTATCACCAGGTCGCCCGGGCCCAGGCGGCAGCCGGAGTCGAGCGTCAGCCGGGCCACCTGTTCGCGCAGGGCCAGGTTGCCGTGGATGTTGTCGTAGTACAGGCCGGGCATATCCTGCCGCCGGCTCAGCTGGGCGAGGCTGCGCAGCAGTGGCTTGAGGGTGGGGCTGTCGATGTCGGGCATGCCGCGGCCGAGCTGGATCACGCCCTGGCGTGGGGTGCTGCGCACCAGTTCCAGCACCTGCTCCCATTGCGAGATGTCTACCGGGCGCTGGGCCGGGCGGCTGACGGCGGGCAGGGCTGGCAGGTGGCGGTGGTCGTTGACGAAGTAGCCGGACTTGGGCCGGGGCGAGACCATGCCGCTGTCTTCCAGCATGCGGTAGGCCTGCTGCACGGTGCTCAGGCTGACCCCGTGCTCCACACTCAGGGCGCGCACTGACGGCAGGCGCTGGCCGGGGCGGTAGAGGCCCTGTTCAATGCGCGCACCGAGCAGCTCGGCGAGGTTCAGGTAAAGGGTCACGGCATACTCCTTCGCTGCAATAGCGTGGCGACCGGTACAGTTGCGCTGAAAATACAGCATTCAGTCGGCCTGCGGCCAATTCTGTATGGGAATAATAGGGCTGTATTGGGTCTGTATTGCCGGTGCTGTCGACGCGCATGCTTTCTCCACGGTATCAACTGAACGAGAGGGTGCGGTGATGGGTGGCATGAGCGATGTGCGCTTGCAACTGTTGGCCAAGGAACTGGAAGCCGGGCAGCAAGCCAAGGTGTTCAACGCGCCGGAAGGGTTGGGGCGTTGGGGGCTGATGCTGCATCGCTGGCACACCCGCAGGGCGCTGCTGCAGTTGACCGATGACGAGTTGCGCGATGTCGGGCTGAGCTGGGAGCAGGCCCGGACCGAGGGGCGTAAGCCCTTCTGGAAAGACTGATGCGATCGTTGTGGGAGCGGCCTTGTGTCGCGAAAGGGCCGCACAGCGGCCCCAGGATATTTGCATCACTGCATGAATTGCCGGGGCTGCTTCGCAGCCCTTTCGCGACGCAAGGCCGCTCCCACAAGGGGCAGTGCGCAGCTTTCAGATCAGCTCTTTCAGGCGATGCCACAGCATCCCCAACGCCAGCAGCGGCGAGCGCAGGTGCTGGCCGCCGGGGAAGGTGATGTGCGGCACCTTGGCAAACAGGTCGAACCGCCCGCTTTCCTGGCCGCTGATGGCTTCGCCGAGCAGGCGCGCAGCCAGGTGGGTGGCGTTGAGCCCATGGCCGGAGTAGGCCTGGGCGTAATACACGTTCGGCTGGCTGGCCAGGCGGCCAACCTGTGGCAGGCGGTTGGCGCCGATGCCGATCATGCCGCCCCACTGGTAGTCGATGCGCACGTCGGCCAGTTGCGGGAAAACCTTGAGCATCTTTGGCCGCATGTAGGCGGCGATGTCCTTCGGGTCGCGGCCTGAATAGTGGCAGGCACCGCCGAACAACAGGCGCTGGTCGGCGGACAGGCGGTAATAGTCCAGTGCCACGCGCTGGTCACACACCGCCATGTTCTGCGGCAGCAGCGAACGGGCACGTTCCTCGCCCAGCGGCTCGGTGGCGATGATGTAGCTGCCGGCTGGCAGCACCTTGCCGCCCAGTTCGCGGTTGAGGTCGTTGTGGTAGGCGTTGCAGCACAGCACCAGAGTCTTGGCGCGTACCCGGCCCTGGGCGGTGTGTACCTGTACTTCCGGGCCGTAGTCGATGCGTGTGACCTCGGACTGCTCGAACAGCTTCACGCCCAGGCGGCTGGCCACGGCAGCCTCACCCAGTGCCAGGTTTAGCGGGTGCAGGTGCCCGGAGCCCATGTCGACCAGCCCGCCGACATAGCAGTCAGCGCCGACCACGCTGTGGATATCGTCCTTGCCGACCAGGCGCAGTTCATGTGCGTAGCCGAGGCTGCGCAGTTCTTCAGCATCCTCCGCAAAGCCCAGCAGTTCGGCGGGTTTGTTGGCCAGGTCGCAATAACCCCAGGTCAGGTCGCAAGCGATGGCATGCCTTTCGATCCGCTCGCGGACGATCTGCACCGCTTCCAGGCCCATCAGTTTCAGGCTGCGCACGCCTTCCTCACCGATGACCGGGAGGAATTGTTCCAGGCCGTGGCCGACGCCACGGATCAGTTGCCCACCATTGCGCCCGCTGGCGCCCCAACCGAGCTTGCGCGCTTCCAGCAGGATGACCGAGAAGCCGCGTTCGGCCAGTTCGATGGCGGTGTTCAGGCCCGAGTAGCCGCCGCCGACGATGCACACGTCGGCGCTGTGCTCGCCTTGCAGGAAGGAGTGGTCGGGGTGTGGCGCGCTGCTGGCGGCGTAGTAGGAGGCGGCGTGCTGCGCGCTGTGGATCATTGGGCAGGTCCTGAGGCTGGTGGGCTGAGGGGGAGGAGGATAAGCCGGGGCTTTGGGGAGGGGCAACCGGCCTCATCGCCGGCAAGCCAGCTCCCACAGGGTCCGCGTGGCACTTGAGACCGGCGGTGTACCTGTGGGAGCCGGCTTGCCGGCGATTGGCCCTATAATCCAACCTCAGCTCTCAAACTTGTACCTTGCCATGTCCTGCAACCGCCACAAGATCCACTTCCTGCGCGAACTCATCCCTTCCTTCGAGTGCGAGCCCGGCTGCCACGACTGCTGCGGCCCGGTCACCACTTCGGCGGAAGAAATGGCCCGCCTGCCGCGCAAGTCCCAAGCCGAGCAGGACGCCGCCCTGGAGCGCCTGGACTGTGTGCACCTGGGCCCCAACGGCTGCACGGTGTATGAAGAGCGCCCGATGATCTGCCGCCTGTTCGGCACCACCCCGCGCCTGGCCTGCCCGCGTGGCCGTGGCCCTGAACAGATGATCGAGCCCGCTGCCGAGCAGTTGGTCCACCAGTTCATTGCCACCACCCGCCAGGTGCTGGTCTGACTTCAGTCCGGGATCGGCAGGCAAAGGCTCTCCTTCACCTCTTCCATCACGATGTAGCTCTTCGATTCGCGCACGTGCGGCAGCTTTAGCAGGATGTCGCCGAGCAGCTTGCGGTACGAGGCCATCTCGGAAATACGCGCCTTCACCAGGTAGTCGAAGTCGCCTGAAACCAGGTGGCATTCCAGTACGTGGGGCAGTTTCAGCACCGCGCGGCGGAACTCCTCGAAGGTGTCGCCCGATTTGTAGTCCAGGCTGATTTCCACGAACACCAGCAGGCTGCCCTTGAGGTGCTGCGGGTTCAGGCGGGCGTTGTAGCCCATGATGATGCCCTCGCGCTCCAGGCGGCGGACCCGCTCGGTGCAAGGGGTGGTGGAAAGCCCAACTTTCTCGCCCAGTTCGGTGAAGGAAATACGCCCGTCATTCTGCAGGATACGCAGGATGTTACGGTCGATCTTGTCCAGTTCACGCTTGCTCTGGTGCTGGGTTCTCATAGGGGATGCCCCTCCGTGAAAGGCGATTTTGCCGAGAATTCTCGCCAATAATAGGCTTTTATATAGTGAATTGCACTGCCTTCAAATTCCTATACTGCGCGCATTCATGCCATTTCAATAAAAGTCTGCGGCGCGCCGCGTGCGAGGGATAAAACGATGCGAGTTCTGGTACTTGGTAGCGGTGTGATCGGAACCGCCAGTGCCTACTATCTGGCCCGGCAAGGTTTCGAAGTAACGGTGGTCGATCGCCAGCCAGCGGTGGCCATGGAAACCAGCTTTGCCAACGCAGGCCAGATCTCGCCCGGCTATGCCTCGCCCTGGGCCGCCCCAGGCGTGCCGCTGAAGGCCATCAAATGGCTGCTGGAGCGCCACGCGCCCCTGGCCATCAAGCTCACCGGCGACGTCGACCAGTACCTGTGGATGGCACAGATGCTGCGCAACTGCACCGCCAGCCGTTACGCGGTGAACAAGGAGCGCATGGTGCGCCTGTCCGAGTACAGCCGTGACTGCCTCGACGAGCTGCGCGCCGAAACCGGCATCGCATACGAAAACCGCAGCTTGGGCACCACCCAGCTGTTCCGTACCCAGGCCCAGGTGGATGCCGCGGCCAAGGACATTGCCGTGTTGGAGCAGTCCGGCGTGCCTTACGAGCTGCTCGACCGCGACGGCATTGCCCGCGTCGAACCGGCCCTGGCTGGCGTCAAGGACATCCTGGCCGGCGCTCTGCGCCTGCCAAACGACCAGACTGGCGACTGCCAGCTGTTCACCACCAAGCTTGCCGAAATGGCCGTGAAGCTGGGCGTGGAGTTCCGCTTCGGCCAGGACATCCAGCGCCTGGACTTCGCGGGTGACCGCATCAATGGCGTGTGGATCGACGGCAAGCTGGAAACCGCCGACCGTTACGTGCTGGCGCTGGGCAGCTACTCGCCGCAGATGCTCAAGCCGCTGGGCATCAAGGCCCCGGTGTACCCGCTGAAGGGCTACTCGCTGACCGTGCCGATCACCAACGCCGACATGGCCCCGACCTCGACCATTCTCGACGAGACCTACAAGGTCGCCATTACCCGTTTCGACAACCGTATCCGCGTCGGCGGCATGGCTGAAATTGCCGGTTTTGACCTGTCGCTGAACCCGCGTCGGCGCGAAACGCTGGAGATGATCGTCAACGACCTTTATCCTCGCGGCGGTGATCTGAGCCAGGCCAGCTTCTGGACCGGCCTGCGCCCGGCGACCCCGGACGGCACGCCGATCGTCGGCGCCACGGCGTTCCGCAACCTGTTCCTGAACACCGGTCACGGCACCTTGGGCTGGACCATGGCGTGCGGCTCCGGTCGCCTGCTGGCCGACCTGATTGCGCGCAAGAAGCCGCAGATCAGTGCCGAAGGCCTGGACATTTCCCGTTATGGCAACAGCCCGGAAGTGGCCAAGCACGGGCAGACTGCGCCGGCTCACCAGCAGTAAGTTCGCCTGTACCGGCCTCTTCGCGGGCTCGCCCGCTCCCACAGGAACACCACAGATATTGAAAACTGTGCAGTACCTGTGGGAGCGGGCGAGCCCGCGAAGAACCCAACACCGTTTTCAACCTGTGAACCACCATAAGGCAGCCGCCATGCGTCCCGCCCGCGCCCTGATCGACCTCCAGGCCCTGCGCCACAACTACCGTCTGGCCCGTGAACTGACCGGTGCCAAAGCCCTCGCCGTGATCAAGGCCGACGCCTACGGCCACGGCGCCGTGCGCTGTGCCCTGGCCCTGGAGGCCGAAGCCGACGGCTTTGCCGTGGCCTGCATCGAAGAAGCGCTGGAGCTGCGCGCCGCCGGTATCAAGGGCCCGGTGCTGCTGCTGGAAGGCTTCTTCGAAGCCAGCGAACTGGCACTGATCGCCGAACACGACCTGTGGTGCGTGGTGCACTCGCTGTGGCAACTGGAAGCGATCGAAAAGACCCAGCTGCACAAGCCGCTCACCGTCTGGCTCAAGCTCGACAGCGGCATGCACCGCGTCGGCCTGCACCCCAAGGACTACCACGAGGCCTACCAGCGCCTGCTGGCCAGCGGCAAGGTCGCACGGATCGTGCTGATGAGCCACTTCGCTCGCGCCGACGAACTGGATGCCGACGCTACCGCCCAGCAGATCGCCGTGTTCGAGGCCGCCCGCCAGGGCCTGGCCGCCGAGTGCAGCCTGCGCAACTCCCCCGGTGTGCTGGGCTGGCCGCAGGCCCCCAGCGACTGGGTGCGCCCGGGCCTGATGCTGTACGGTGCCACACCGTTCGAAGTGGCCCAGGCCGAGGCCGAGCGCCTGCAACCGGTGATGACCCTGCAATCGCGGGTGATCAGCGTGCGCGAACTGCCTGCCGGCGAGCCGGTGGGCTATGGCGCCAAGTTCGTCAGCCCACGGCCAACCCGCGTTGGTGTGGTTGCCATGGGCTATGCCGATGGCTACCCGCGCCAGGCGCCCAACGGTACCCCGGTGCTGGTCGCCGGCAAGCGCACCCAACTGATCGGCCGGGTGTCGATGGACATGCTCAGCATCGACCTGACCGACGTGCCGGAAGCCACCGTCGGCAGCCCCGTCGAACTTTGGGGCAAGCATGTGCTGGCCAGTGAAGTGGCTGCGCACGCGGGTACCATTCCGTACCAGATTTTCTGCAACCTGAAGCGGGTACCTCGGGACTACGTCGGCGAATGACACGCTGAAGCGGACAGGTTGAAGGGCGGTGTGTTGTAAATACTGAACGGCATTGCCATGATATCGTTCACATCCACCCCCCTTTCCACCGTTTCAGGAGGCTCCAGCTTTGGACGTCGGCGAACGACTGCAAGCCATCCGCAAGCTCAAGGGCCTGTCCCAGCGTGAACTCGCCAAGCGTGCCGGCGTGACCAACAGCACCATCTCGATGATCGAGAAGAACAGCGTGAGCCCGTCGATCAGCTCGCTGCGCAAGGTGCTGAGCGGCATTCCCATGTCCATGGTCGAGTTCTTCTCGGTCGAACTGGAACCTGAAAGCCCCACGCAGATCGTCTACAAGGCCCATGAGCTGATCGATATCTCCGACGGGGCGGTGACCATGAAGCTGGTCGGCAAGTCGCACCCCAACCGTGCCATCGCCTTTCTCACCGAGGTGTATCCACCGGGTGCCGATACGGGGGCCGAAATGCTTACCCATGACGGCGAAGAAACCGGCATCCTGCTCGAAGGCCGCCTGGAGCTGGTGGTCGGCAACGAGATCTTCATCCTTGAAGAGGGCGACAGCTACTACTTCGAAAGCACCCGTCCGCACCGCTTTCGCAACCCGTTCGACCGGCCGGCGCGGCTGATCAGTGCGGCGACGCCTTCAAACTTTTGATCCAGCGCAGTGCATTGATTCGGCAATACCCCTTTCCTGTGTGGGGTCGTTTCACGGCCTCTGGGTTCCCGCTATACTTTTCAACGCTCGCCGATCCGTGGCCGCGAGCGTGATTAGCCACCATGAGGGTGTTCGCGTGAACCAAATCAAGAAGATGCTGGCCGTACCAGCAGCCGTATTCGCCCTCTGGGCAATGAGCGCAACCGCTGCGACCAATGATGACATCGCCAAGCGCCTGGAGCCGGTTGGCCAGGTGTGCGTCCAGGGCCAAGAGTGCAAAGGCATGGAAGTGGCCGCCGCCGCAGGTGGCGGTGGTGCCAAGACGCCGGACGAGATCATCGCCAAGCACTGCAATGCCTGCCATGGCTCCGGCCTGCTCGGCGCACCGAAGATTGGCGATACCGCGGCGTGGAAGGAACGCGCCGACCACCAGGGCGGCCTGGACGGCATCCTGGCCAAGGCCATTACCGGCATCAACGCCATGCCACCGAAAGGCACCTGCGCAGACTGCTCGGATGACGACTTGAAAGGGGCGATCAAGAAGATGTCCGGGCTGTGAGAAACAGCTGAATTGCATGAGGCCCGCCGTTGATGGCGGGCTTTGTTTTTGCGGCGCCTTTACCGGCCCTTTCGCGGGCTTGCCCGCTCCCACAGGTTGTCACGGGACCTGTCGGCAGCGGTGTTCCTGTGGGAGCGGGCAAGCCCGCGAAGAGGCCGGCACAGGCAACCAAATACTTCAGGCCCATGTCCAACCCCTGAACCCATGGATGTCTCAGGAGGCCCCGATGCACCTCTGCTCCATCGACCAGGCCGTCGAGCAAGTCCTGTCGCGCCTGCCAGCCCATATCCAAATGGGCCTGCCGCTGGGCCTGGGCAAGCCCAACGCCTTCGTCAATGCGCTTTACGCCCGCATCCGCGAGCTGCCCGAACGGCGCCTTACTATCTACACCGCCCTGTCCCTCGGCCGCCCGCCACTGGGCGATGGCCTGCAGCGGCGCTTTCTCGAGCCCTTCGTCGAGCGCGTCTTCGCCGACTATGAAGACCTTACCTACCTCGCCGACCTTCGCAACGACAGCCTGCCGCCGAACATCCAGGTGGAACAATTCTTCATGCAACCCGGCAGCCTGCTGCACAGCGCGTCGGCCCAGCAGAGCTACATCAGCAGCAACTACAGCCACGCCGCACGCGACATCAACGCCAAGGGCCTGAACCTGATCGCGCAGCTGGTGGCCGCCACCCCCGAGAGGCCGGTGCACCTGAGCCTGGCCTGCAACCCCGACATCACCCTCGACCTGCTGCCGATGATCGCCAAGCGCCGCGCCGCCGGCGAGACCATCCTCATGCTCGGCCAAGTGCATGCCGAGCTGCCTTACATGCCGGGTGACGCCGAGCTACCCATCGATACGTTCGACCTGCTGATCGATACAGCCGAGCAACGCCGCCTGTTCTCCACG
Organism: Pseudomonas sp. B13(2017); assembly: GCF_002113245.1. Taxonomy (NCBI): domain Bacteria; kingdom Pseudomonadati; phylum Pseudomonadota; class Gammaproteobacteria; order Pseudomonadales; family Pseudomonadaceae; genus Pseudomonas; species Pseudomonas sp. B13(2017). The sequence continues at coordinate 453,645 of NZ_NEJX01000001.1, read as the reverse complement.
CCGAACATGCCGGTCAACACCCAGGACCACTGCATCGGCCTGCACGCCAGCAGCCTGGTTCGCGACGGCGGCACGCTACAGATCGGCATTGGTGCCATGGGCGATGCGGTAGCTGCCGCATTGCTGGCGCGCCAGGGTGACAACGCCGGTTATCGTGCCGTGCTCGACGCGCTGGGTGCTGGCTCGTGGCAAGCGCTGATCGAACGGGAAGGGGGCCTGGATACCTTCGCCCAAGGCCTGTACGGCTGCAGCGAGATGTTCGTCAACGGCTTGCTGGCGCTGGCCGAAGCGGGCCTGTTGCGGCGCCCGGCGGACGAGCAGGGGGCGGCAGTGCTGCATGGCGGTTTCTTCCTCGGCCCCCAGGCGTTCTATCAGCGCTTGCGCGACATGCCGCTGGAACAGCGCGCACGGTTTGCCATGACGCGTATCAGCTTCATCAACGAGCTGTACGGGCAGGAGGAACTCAAGCGCCGCCAACGCCGTGATGCGCGTTTCATCAACACCGTATTCGGCATGACCCTGCTCGGCGCCGGGGTGGCCGACCAGCTGGAGGATGGCCGGGTACTCAGTGGCGTGGGCGGGCAGTACAACTTCGTCGCCCAGGGCCATGCGCTGGAGGGCGGGCGTTCGATCCTGCTGCTGCGCAGCTGGCGTGAGGCGGGCGGGGAGGTAACCTCGAACCTGTTCTGGAACTATGGCCATTGCACCATCCCCCGGCACCTGCGCGATATCGTGGTGACCGAGTACGGCATCGCCGACCTGCGTGGGCAGACCGACAGCGAGGTGATTGCGCGGTTGCTGGCGGTATGTGATTCGCGGTTCCAGCAGGGGTTGATCGAGCAGGCAAGGGATGCCGGCAAGTTGGCCAGGGATTTTCAACTGGAGGCGTGCTTTACCGACAATACGCCGCAGCGGCTGGAGGCGATCAGGGCGCGGCACTCGCGGTTGTTCCCGGAGTATCCGCTGGGCACGGACTTTACGGCTGAAGAGCGGGATTTGCTGCGGGCACTGAACTGGTTGAAAAGCAAGTTCAAGCTGAGCGAGGTGCTGGAGCTGGGCAAGGCAGCGCTGGATGCGCCGGGGCCAGAGGGGTATGCGAGGCATCTTGCGCGGATGCAACTGGATCAGCCGCAGGGGCTGAAGGAAGAGCTTTACCAGCGGTTGTTGCTGGCGGGGTTGGCGGCAACCGGATGAATTGCCGGGGCTGCTTTGCAGCCCATCGCCGGCAAGCCAGCTCCCACAGGTACTGCGCTAGGCTTGGGTCCTGTGAGCTCCCTGTGGGAGCTGGCTTGCCGGCGATAGGGCCGCTACAGGCTTACTCGATGAAGCTGACCACACCACCTTCCAGCGACTTCACCCGGGCCAGCGACTCAACGCGATAGCCCTGGCTGTCCAGCTCGGCACGGCCACCCTGGAACGACTTTTCGATCACGATACCCAGGCCGGCCACGGTGGCGCCGGCCTGCTTGATGATCGAGATCAGGGCCTGCGACGCCTTGCCGTTGGCCAGGAAGTCGTCGATCACCAGCACGCGGTCGCTGCTGTTGAGGTGACGCGGCGAGATGGCCACGGTGTTCTCGGTCTGCTTGGTGAAGGAATACACCGAGGCGGTCAGCAGGTTCTCGGTCAGGGTCAGCGACTGGTGCTTGCGGGCGAAGATCACCGGCACGCCCAGCTTCAGGCCAGTCATCACCGCCGGGGCAATGCCCGAGGCTTCGATGGTGACGATCTTGGTCACGCCCGCGTCGGCGAACAGGCGGGCGAACTCGTCACCGATCAGCTGCATCAGCGCCGGGTCGATCTGGTGGTTGAGAAACGCGTCGACTTTGAGAACCTGATCGGAAAGCACGATGCCTTCTTCGCGAATCTTCTGATGCAGTGCTTCCACTTTGTTTTCCTCGATGTAGCAAAGGTGGCCGCAAATAGCGGCAAAGTTAAAGAGTAATGGTTGATCAGCGTTTGAGCATTGCCCGGATATCGGCCAGGGCATTGTTGCCCCGTGCGGCCTTTACCTCGACCGGCGCATCGTCCAGACCTTCCCAGGCCAGGTCGTCCGGTGGCAGTTCGTCGAGGAACCGGCTGGGCGTGCAGTCGATGATTTCACCGTACTGCTTGCGCTTGGCGGCGAAGGTGAAGGCTAGGGTCTGGCGCGCGCGGGTGATGCCCACGTAGGCCAGGCGGCGTTCCTCTTCGATGGTGTCGGCCTCGATGCTGGAGCGGTGCGGGAGGATTTCCTCTTCCATGCCCATGATGAACACGTAGGGGAATTCCAGGCCCTTGGACGCATGCAGGGTCATCATCTGCACACCTTCGGCGTTCTCTTCCTCTTCCTGCTGGCGCTCGAGCATGTCGCGCAGCACAAGCTTGCCGATGGCGTCCTCGATGGTCATGTCACCCTCTTCGTCCTTCTCGAGGGTGTTCTTCAGCGCTTCGACCAGGAACCAGACGTTGCTGATGCGGAACTCGGCAGCCTTGTCGCTGGCGGTCTGCTGGCGGATCCAGTTCTCGTAGTCGATATCGCGGATCATCTCGTGCAGCGCGGCAATCGGGTCTTCCAGGGCAACCTTGTGGCGCACCCCGTCCAGCCAATGCTTGAAGCGCTGCAAACGCTCGGTATAGCGGGCGTCCAGATGCTCGCCCAGGCCAAGCTCCTCGCTGGCGGCGTACATCGAAATACCGCGCTCGGTGGCGTAATTGCCGAGCTTTTCCAGGGTGGTGGAGCCGATTTCGCGGCGCGGTACGTTGATCACCCGCAGGTAGGCGTTGTCATCGTCCGGGTTCACCAGCAGGCGAAGGTAGGCCATAAGGTCCTTGACCTCCTGGCGGCCGAAGAAGCTGTTGCCGCCCGACAGGCGATACGGCACCTGGTGGTGCTGCAGCTTCAGTTCGATCAGCTTGGCCTGGTAGTTACCGCGGTAGAGGATGGCAAAGTCGCTGTACGGGCGGTTGGTGCGCAGGTGCAGGGTGAGGATTTCCATGGCCACGCGTTCGGCCTCGGCTTCCTCGTTCTTGCAGCGGATGACGCGTATCTCGTCGCCCACGCCCATCTCGCTCCACAGCTGCTTCTCGAACGCGTGCGGGTTGTTGGCGATCAGCACGTTGGCGCAGCGCAGGATGCGGCTGGTGGAGCGGTAGTTCTGCTCCAGCATCACCACTTTCAGGGAGGGGTAGTCCTCCTTGAGCAGCATCAGGTTTTCTGGCCGGGCGCCACGCCAGGCGTAGATCGACTGGTCGTCGTCGCCTACCACGGTGAACTGGTTGCGCATGCCGATCAGCATCTTCACCAGCAGGTACTGGCTGGCGTTGGTGTCCTGGTATTCGTCCACCAGCAGGTAACGCACGCGGTTCTGCCAGCGCTCCAGCACATCGGGGTGTTCCTGGAACAGCTTGACCGGCAGCAGGATCAGGTCGTCGAAGTCCACCGCGTTGAACGCCTTGAGCGTGCGCTGGTAGTGCGTGTAGACGATTGCTGCGGTCTGCTCGCGCGGGTTGCGCGCCTTCTCCAGGGCTTCGGCGGGCAGGATCAGGTCGTTCTTCCAGGCACCGATCATGTTCTTGATCTCGTCGATGCCGTCGTCGCCGGAGTATTCCTTCTGCATGATGTCCGACAGCAACGCCTTGATGTCGGACTCGTCGAAGATCGAGAAACCCGGCTTGTAGCCCAGGCGCTCGTGCTCCCTGCGGATGATGTTCAAGCCCAGGTTGTGGAACGTGCACACCGTCAGGCCACGGCCTTCCCCCGGGCGCAGCAGGGTGCCGACCCGCTCCTTCATCTCGCGCGCGGCCTTGTTGGTGAAGGTCATCGCCACGATGTACTGGGCACGGATGCCGCAGTTCTGGATGAGGTGGGCAATCTTGCGCGTGATCACGCTGGTCTTGCCCGAGCCTGCACCGGCGAGCACCAAAAGAGGGCCGCCGACATAGTCACGGGCTTCCTGCTGCCGGGGATTGAGTCGGGACATGCTAGAAACCGGGGGTCGCCAGAAAATAGCCGCGCATTCTAACAGGCATGGGGCGTTTGTGGCGCGACCGTCTGACGTCTGAGTCAAATATGTAAACGGGATTTGCCGGCTGGCGCAGTTTCGCGCAGGATGCACGACAAAATACGTCGGGATGCTACACCCGTAAAAACATGTATTAAATTGAAAATCATTTTCATTAATGCAGTAGCATACCTGGCAGTTTCCGTTGCACCGTGAAGCCCTAAGGAGCCCGCTTGTCCACGCCTGTCGAACCATTGCGTTTGCTGCTGTTGGCCGATGAGCCGGAATGGGGTGCGCTGCTACGCGAGTGCACGCCTGCACTGGGTGGCAGCGCCGTGCTGCTGACGGCGCCGAACTGGGAGTCGGTCGACAGCCTGTTCAACCAGGACCGCCAGGCTGTCGTGCTGGCAACCCCGGCCCTGCAGCCCGCGCCCGGGCGCTGCGAGTTGCCGACCATCCTGCTGCTCGACCACGAGCCCCAGGTAGCGCCCACCGCTGTCAGCGACTGGCTGGTGCGCGACCAGCTCAATGCCGACACATTGCGCCGCTCGCTGCGCCATGTGCGCGAGCGCGGCGTGCTGGTGGCCACCCTGCAGCGCCTGGCCGAGCAGGACCCGCTGACCGGCATCGCCAACCGCCAGGGCTTCCAGGCCTTGCTGACCGCGCGCCTGGCCGAGAACGACGGCCGTGGCCTTGCCCTCGGCCACCTGGACCTGGACAACTTCCGCCACGTCAACGACGCCCTCGGCCACCAGAGTGGCGACCGCCTGATCCTGCAGGTGGTGGCGCGCCTGAAACAGCAACTGGAGGCGGGTGACCAGCTGGCGCGCCTGGGCAGCGACGAGTTCGCCTTGCTGATCGACACCCGACGCGACCCCAATCGTGCCGAATCGATTGCCGAGCGAATTGTCGAGGCGTTGGCCGAACCCTACTGGATCGACGGCGAAAGTCTGCTGCTGGGCTGCAGCCTGGGCCTGGCCCATGCCCGCGCCCAGGGTGGTGCCGACCCGCTGATGTGGCACGCGCACATCGCCATGCGCCAGGCCAAGGGCAGCCAGGGTTGCACTTTCCATGTGTTCAACGAACGCATCAACCGCAACGCCCGTAGCCTTGCCGACCTGGAAAGCGAACTGCGCCGCGCCCTGCGCCGGGACGAACTGGAGCTGCATTACCAGCCGCGGTTGAACCTGGCCGACGGGCGCATCGTCGGCCTCGAGGCGCTGGTGCGCTGGCGGCATGCCGAGCGCGGCCTGTTGCCGCCCAGCGAGTTCGTGCCGCTGGCCGAGCAGAGCGGCCTGATCGTGCCGCTGGGCTACTGGGTGATTTCCCGTGCCCTGCGTGACATGCAGGCGCTGTGCGAGCGCGGCCTGGAGCCGCTGCACATGGCGGTCAACCTGAGCTTCCGCCAGTTCCAGGACAGCCAGTTGCTGGCGACCTTGAGCCGCCTGATTCTCGAACATGGCGTGGATGCCCGCTGGCTGGAGTTCGAACTGACCGAAACGGCGGTGATGCGCCGCAACGAACTGGTGCGCCAGACCATGGACGCCCTGGGGCGTCTGGGCGTGCGCTTTTCGCTCGATGATTTCGGTACCGGGTTCTCTTCGTTCGTGCACCTCAACAGCCTGCCGATCACCTTGCTCAAGGTGGACCGCAGCTTTGTCGCGGAAATGGAAATGCGCGAGGAGAACCGCAAGCTGGTGCACGCCATGATCAACCTGGCGCACAACCTCAACCTGGAGGTGGTGGCCGAAGGGGTGGAGAGCGAAGAGCAGATGGCGTTGCTGCGCGGGTTTGGCTGTGACCAGGTTCAAGGCTTCCTGGTCAGCAAGCCGCTGCCGGTGGGGGAGTTGATGGAGTTCTTGCTGCAGGCGACCGGCTGCCAGTTGAAGGCTGCCCGTTAGGGCCCTTTCGCGGGCACGCCCGCTCCCACAGTGTCCGTGTCTGTACCTGTGGGAGCGGGCGTGCCCGCGAATAGGCCCTTGAGTCAGGCCGAGGCGGTAGCCTCTCGACTACCCCCTGCCTTACCCAAAAGCCGCTTCATGCGCCACTCAAAGCCAAAGGTCAGTGCCACCGCCGCACACGCCAGCCCCAACGCCAGCCCCCACCACACCCCGACCGCGCCACCACCCAGGGTAAAGGTGAACAGCCAGGCGCTCGGCGCCCCCACCAGCCAGTAGCACACCAGGCCGATCAGGAAGGTGGTCTTGGCATCCTTCAGCCCACGGATCGAGCCCATCGCGATCGTCTGCATGCCATCGAACAGCTCGAACCACGCAGCCACCATCAGCAACTGCACCGCCAGCTGGAAGATCGCCGCAAATGCCGGGTCGTCACGGTCGATGAACAGCCCCACCAGCGCATCGGGCAGCAGCCAGAACAGCGCGGCGAAGGCAAACATGATCATCGCCCCGAAGCCGATGCCCACCCGCCCGGCACTGCGCGCCGCCAGCAGGTTGCCGGCGCCGTAGTACAGCCCCACGCGCATGGTCACCGCATACGACAACCCGGTCGGCACCATGAACGCCGTGGAGACGATCTGCAGGGCGATCTGGTGCGCCGCCAGCTCGGTACTGCCCAGCACGCCCATGCACAGCGCGGCAAAGGCGAACAGGCCGACTTCCACCATGTAGGTGCCGCCAATCGGCAGGCCCAGCCGCCACAGCTCGCGCAGGGCCGGCAGCGAAGGGCGCGACAGGCCCTTGCGCAGTGGGTAGGCGGTATAGGCCGGGTGCCAGCGGATATACAGCGCCAAGGCAATGGCCATGCCCATCGACACCACCGCGGTGACCAGGCCGATGCCCATCAGGCCCAGCTTGGGCAGGCCGAACATGCCTTCGATCAGCGCCACGTTGAACAGGTAGTTGAGCACCGTGCCGACCAGGCTGATGACCATCACCGGGGTCGAGCGGCCCAGCGCGCTGGTGAAGCCGCGCAAGGCCATGAAGGTCAGGTAGCCGGGCAGGGCCAGGGGCAGCAGGGTGAGGAATTCGGCGGCCGAGGCAACGTTCTCGGGCTTTTGCCCGAACAGCAGCAGTACCGGCTCAAGGTTCCACAGCACCAGCGCAGCGAACAGCGCCAGGCCCCAGGCCAGCCACAGGCCACCTTGCGCCAGGCGGGTGGCGCCCTCGATGTCGTTGGCGCCCTTGCGAATGGCCACCAGGGTGCCGACCGCAGCGATCACGCCAAGGCAGAAGATCGACACGAACGAGTAGCTCGCCGCGCCCAGGCCGCCGCCAGCCAGGGCTTGCGGGCTGATGCGGGCCATCATCAGGGTATCGGTCAGCACCATCAGCATGTGCGCCAACTGCGAGGCGATCAGCGGCCCGGCCAGGCGCAGCAAAGCCTTGAGTTCTGTGGTGGGCGCGACATGCATGGGGCAGTCCTTTTCCTGGGGTGATCAACGAAGGGCGATTCTGAGGCTTCGGTCAACTTTGCACAAAAGGATAAAAGCGATCATTGGCATGAGTCTGACTCATGTATATATGCTTCCCGGTGATTCATTTCACAGCCCCGTATGGCAGGTGCCTCATGTCCCGTCAGCTCCCCCCGCTGTATGCCCTGCGCGCATTCGAAGCCGCCGCGCGGCTAAGCTCCTTCACCCGTGCCGGCGAAGAGCTGTCGATTACCCAGAGCGCGGTCAGCCGGCATATCCGCACGCTGGAGGAGCATTTTGCCTGCCGCCTGTTCGTGCGCAGCGGCCGCAGCCTGCAACTGACCGAAGCGGCGCGTGTGCTGCTGCCCGGTGTGCGTGAAGGCTTTGCCGCGCTGGAACGGGCTTGCGATACCTTGCGCGGTGAGGATGACATCCTGCGCATGAAGGCCCCCTCGACCCTGACCATGCGCTGGTTGCTGGCGCGCCTTAGCCGCTTTCGCCACTTGCAGCCTGGCAACGAAGTGCAGCTGACCAGCGCCTGGATGGACGTCGACCATGTGGACTTCAACCAGGAGCCGTTCGATTGCGCGGTGTTGCTCAGCGACGGGGTGTTCCCGCCGGAATGGGAAGTGCGCAGGTTGTTCCCGGAGCTGCTGATCCCCGTGGGTGCGCCAGACCTGCTCGACGAGGACCCCTGGGACGAGCGTCGGCTGGCCTGCATCGAGCTGCTGCACCCCACGGTGGACAAGCGCGACTGGCGGGAATGGTTGGAGCGCATGGGGCTGAGTGACAAGGTTTCGCTCAAGGGCGGGCAGGTCTTCGACACCTTGGAGCTGGGCATGATTGCCGCGGCGCGTGGCTATGGCATTTCCATGGGTGATTTGCTGATGGTGGCCGAGGATGTGGCGCAGGGGCGCTTGAGCCTGCCTTGGCCGACGGCGGTGCCCAGCGGGATGGATTATTACCTGGTCTGGCCGCGCACTCGGCCAGGGGGCGAGCGGTTGCGGCGTTTGAGCGCGTTTCTGGAAGAGGAGGTGGCGGCGATGGATTTGCCGGATGTGCAGATCCTGCCGGCCCTTTGATCGCCTGTACCGGCCTCTTCGCGGGCTTGCCCGCTCCCACAGGGTTATCGCATGCCTTGAAACCTGCGCTGTACTTGTGGGGGCGGGCGAGCCCGCGAAGAGGCCGCAATGCCTTACATCGAGCCCAGGTTCAACGCCTGTGCACACGCCTGCAGCGACCGACGCTCGCTCTGCGCATACAGCGCCAGCTCATCCTGCACCTGCAGCCCCAGCGCCGCTTCGAACGCATCGCGGTTGGCGTTGCTGCCGTACTCGGCCTGCGCATCGTCACCCAGGTTGGACTGGAAGATCCCCGCCGCGCTCACCGGCAGGAAGTCCTCGTACACCAACGCCTCGAAGTGCACATGGCCCGCCTCGATCAGCCCTTCCAGTGTGGTTGGGCGGCCGTCCTGGTCGCGCGCAGCCAGGCCTTTCTCGGTGGCGAAGTAGCGGAAGTAGGCCAGCCCTTGTTCACGCATCTGTGCCAGGTCATCCGGGAATTCGGCAAAGGTGTCCTTCAGCAACGCCATGTAGCGTTCGGCATTGGCCTCGGCCGGGGCGCCACCCAGGGCGGCGCGGGTGGCATCGAGCAACTTGTCGTACAGCTGGCGACCTTTCGGCGTCAGCGCCGCACCGCGTTGCTCGATCTCGCCGAAGCGCGCGGTATGGCTGCCTTCGCTGCCCTGCTGGTCGCTGAACGCGACCTTTTCCTGCAGGGCCTTGAAGCTGGTCTGGCGCAACAGGATCGGGTGGCGGCGGGTGGGCGGGCCTTCGACCACGGCCTTTGGCGGGATGCCCTTGGCCGGCATGCCAAGCTGGATTGCATCGATGTCCAGGGTGCGCGGGGTCAGGTGGTTGATGTGCGGGCCCTTGAAGGCCACCACATCGGCGATCAGGCGGTGCTGGTCGTGCAACTGCTGGTACTGCTCGGCAGTGACGGTGGCGTCATGGTGCCAGCGGAAGGTGTGCAGCGCTTCCTGTACGAACGCCTCGGCATCGGCGGCGTTCAGGCCACCATCGCGCTCGCATTGGGCGATCAGTTCGAGGGCGCGGGTGGTGAAGATCTGGCGCTTGGACAGGATGCTCTCTGCCAGCTCGCGCAGTTGCGGGTTGTCGATCAGCTCCAGGCGCAGCAGCGAGGTGAACACGCGGAACGGGCTGACGTGCAGCGACTGCTCATGCACCGCGCGGAAGGCGGTGGAATGCACCGGCACGCCAGCGGAACTGAGGTCGTAGTAGCCGACCGGCTGCATGCCCATGACCGCGAACAACCGGGCGATGGTGGCCAGCTCTGCGGCGGTGCCCACACGGATGGCGCCGTGGCGCTCCTGATCAAGGCGCTCGATTTCGCCGGTCCAGCGCAGGGCCTCGGCAACCTCGGGTTGCTGGGCCATGACCTGCTGGTTGATTTCGCTCACCAGCTCCAGCAGCGTGCCGTACAGGGGCACTTCCTGTTTGTACATGAGCGACATGGCGGCAGAGAACTGCGCGCGGATGCTGTCGGGGCTGACGAAATCGTGGGCGGGCATCGCTAGCTTCCTGGTTGGGTTCGGACGCTTACATGAAAGCTGGGAATGCACTTTGCTCACAAGCGAAAAAAAGTGAGTGTGTCATTCCTTTTTTGATCGACCTCAAGGGCCCTATCGCCGGCAAGCCAGCTCCCACAGGTTGGACACAGGATTCAGCAATTGTGGAGCTCCCTGTGGGAGCTGGCTTGCCGGCGATGGGCCGCAAAGCGGCCCCGGCATTCTCAAGCCTGAAGCTGCTCAAGAATCCATTCCACCAACGCCCTTACCTTGGGCACCTCCGCCGCATGCTCGGCATACGCCAGGTAATGCGCCCCGGCACTGCGCATCGCATGGTTCCATGGCACCACCAAACTCCCCTCGGCCAGCTCCTTCGCCGCCAGGTAGCGCGGCACCAACGCCACGCCGCACCCGGCCTGCGCCGCGCTCAAGGCCATGTAGAAGGTATCGAAGCGCGGCCCGTGGTAGGCGCTGACGCTCTGCAAGCCCAGCTCCAGGAACCACTCGTGCCAGGCTTCTGGCCGCGAGGTGCTCTGCAGCAGCACCAGTTCGGCCAGCTCCCCGGCATCGTTCAGTTCACGCCCGGCCAGCAACTCCGGCGCGCACACTGGCACCACCTCCTCACCGAACAGCTCCACGCAGGTGGCCCCCGGCCAGGTGCCCTGGCCATAGAAGAACACCACGTCCGCCGAGCCCTGCAGCAGGGCGAACGGCTCCATCTCGTTGCGGATGTCCAGGTGGATGTTGCTGTGGCGCTTGCCAAAGCCCTTGAGGTGCGGGATCAACCAGCGCACGCCAAAACTCGGCTGAGTGGCTACCTTCAATATCTCGGTCTGCTCGCCGTAGGTGAGCACGTAGCGGCTGGACATATCCACCTGGGTGAGGATCTTGTTGACCTCGGCCAGGTACAGGCTACCCGCCGGCGTCAGTTGCAGGCGGCGACGGATACGCAGGAACAGGTGGTGGCGCAGCATGTCTTCAAGCTGCGCCACCTGCTTGCTGACCGCGCTCTGGGTCAGGTGCAGCTCTTCGGCGGCACGGGTAAAGCTCAAATGGCGGGCTGCAGCTTCGAAGCACTGCAGGGCGGTCATGGAGGGCACCAGGCGTTTGGACATAGCGGTCTCTGCGGCTCAAATCATTACCTGACGGAATGATATGCGGAATAAAGGTCGTTTGTTGCACCGGTGTGATCGGATTAATACTGATCCACATCATTTTTCCACCCCATCACCCGATGTAGGAGATGCACAAATGGTTGCTGGACTGCTCGAGCGCCTTGGCGTTGCTGCCGAGGCTTACACCCAGGGCGACTACCCTGTTCACACGCCGATCGACGGCAGCCAGATCGCCTCGGTGAAACTGCTCGGCAAGGCCGAGACCATCGCCCGCATCGATCAGGCCCAGAGCGCCTTCGAAGCCTGGCGCAGCGTGCCGGCCCCGCGCCGCGGCGAGCTGGTGCGCCTGTTCGGTGAAGTGCTGCGTGAGCACAAGGCCGACCTCGGCGAGCTGGTTTCGATCGAAGCCGGCAAGATCACCCAGGAAGGCCTGGGCGAAGTGCAGGAAATGATCGACATCTGCGACTTCGCGGTTGGCCTTTCGCGCCAGCTGTACGGCCTGACCATCGCTTCCGAGCGCCCTGGCCACCACATGCGTGAAACCTGGCACCCGCTGGGCGTGGTCGGCGTGATCAGCGCCTTCAACTTCCCGGTCGCAGTCTGGGCCTGGAACACCGCCCTGGCCCTGGTCGCCGGTAACTCGGTGGTATGGAAACCGTCCGAGAAGACCCCGCTGACCGCCCTGGCCTGCCAGGCGCTGTTCGAAAAAGCCCTGAAAGCCTTTGGTGATGCCCCGGCTGGCCTGGCACAACTGGTGATCGGCGGCCGTGAAGCCGGCGAAGCCATGGTCGACGACCCGCGCGTACCGCTGGTCAGCGCCACCGGCAGCACCCGCATGGGTCGCGAAGTCGGCCCACGTGTGGCTGCCCGCTTCGGCCGCAGCATCCTCGAGCTGGGTGGCAACAACGCCATGATCCTGGCCCCGAGCGCCGACCTCGACCTGGCCGTGCGTGGCATCCTGTTCTCCGCCGTCGGCACCGCCGGCCAGCGTTGCACCACCCTGCGCCGCCTGATCGTGCACCGTTCGATCAAGGACGAAGTGGTTGCCCGCGTCAAAGCCGCCTACGGCAAGGTGCGCATCGGTGACCCACGCAAGGACAACCTGGTGGGCCCGCTGATCGACAAGCAGTCGTTCGATGCCATGCAGGGCGCGCTGGCCAAGGCCCGCGACGAAGGCGGCCAGGTATTTGGTGGCGAGCGTCAGCTGGCCGACCAGTACCCGAACGCCTACTACGTATCGCCTGCCATCGCCGAAATGCCGGCGCAGAGCGACGTGGTGCGCCACGAAACCTTCGCCCCGATCCTGTACGTGCTGGCCTACGACGACTTCGAAGAGGCCCTGCGCCTGAACAACGAAGTGCCACAAGGCCTGTCGTCGTGCATCTTCACCACCGACATCCGTGAGGCCGAACGCTTCCAGAGCGCCTCGGGCAGCGACTGCGGCATCGCCAACGTCAACATCGGCACCAGCGGCGCCGAGATCGGCGGTGCGTTCGGTGGCGAGAAGGAGACTGGCGGTGGCCGTGAGTCCGGTTCGGATGCCTGGAAAGGCTACATGCGTCGCCAGACCAACACCGTGAACTACTCGCGCGAACTGCCGCTGGCGCAGGGTATCGTGTTCGACTGATGTCCGCAGGCGGGGGCTTTGCCCCCGTTTCGCCGGCAAGCCAGCTCCCACAGGGATCGTAATCTGTGGGAGCTGGCTTGCCGGCGATGGGCTGCAATGCAGCCCCAACAAGAACAAATTGCTGGAGCCGGGCCATGTCCGAACTGCGTCAAGAATGCTTGTGGGAATTCGTCAGCAAACCGACCGTCGCCGCCCAGGCCCTGGCCGGTGAGCACAAGGCCGATGTCTGTGTGATCGGTGGCGGCATTACCGGCCTGTCGGCGGCCATCCACCTGCTCGAACAGGGCAAGTCGGTGATCCTTTTGGAGGCCTGGAAGATCGGTCACGGTGGCTCCGGGCGCAACGTCGGCCTGGTCAACGCCGGCACCTGGATCCGCCCCGACGATGTCGAGGCCACCCTCGGCCTGCAGCAGGGCAGCCGCCTGAACAAGGTGCTCGGCGAAGCCCCGGCCGAAGTGTTCGCCATGATCGAACGCCTTGGCATCGACTGCCAGGCCCAGCACAAAGGCACGCTGCACATGGCGCACAACGCCACCGGTATCGCCGACCTCGAGGCCCGCCACGAACAATGGCGCCGCCGTGGTGCCGATGTGGAGCTGCTGACCGGCGCCCAATGCCAGGAATACTGCGGCACCGACAAGATTTCCGCCGCGCTGCTCGACCGCCGCGCCGGCACCATCAACCCCATGGGTTACACCCAGGGCCTGGCCGCAGCGGTGGCACGCCTGGGTGGCAAGCTGTTCCAGCAGTCTTCGGTCGAAGGCCTGGAGCGTGACGGCGATGCCTGGCGGGTGAAGACCGCACGGGGTTCGGTGCGCGCCGACAAGGTGGTGATTTCCACCGGCGCCTACACCGAAGGCGACTGGAGCAACCTGCAGAAGCAGTTCTTCCGTGGCTACTACTACCAGGTGGCATCCAAGCCATTGCAGGGCGCTGCAGCCGACAAGGTGCTGCCACATGGCCAAGGCTCGTGGGACACCCGCACCGTTCTCAGCAGCATCCGTCGCGACGACCAGGGCCGCCTGCTGCTCGGCAGCCTGGGCCGGGTCGACAACAAGCCGGCGTGGTTCGTGCGCAGTTGGGCCGACCGCATCCAGAGCCACTATTACCCGGAGCTGGGCAAGGTCGAGTGGGAAATGCACTGGACCGGCTGCATCGACTTCACCCCAGACCACCTGATGCGCCTGTTCGAACCGGCGCCGGGGCTGGTAGCGGTGACCGGCTACAACGGGCGGGGCAATACTACCGGGACCGTGATTGGCCGGGCGTTTGCCGAGTTCCTGCTGAAGGGGGAGGCGGGCAGCCTGCCGATTCCGTTTTCGCCGATGAAGGGCGTGAGTGCGCCCTCGCTGCGGACTGCGTTCTACGAGTCCGGGTTCTCGCTGTACCACGCGGGGCAATGCCTAAGGGTTGTGTTGTAAGCACCGGCCCTATCGCCGGCAAGCCAGCTCCCACATTGACCGCATTGCCCTTAAAGCCTGTGCAGTACCTGTGGGAGCCGGCTCGCCGGCGATAGGGCCGGCACAGGTTTACTTGTGCAACCAGCTGAGGAAGCCGCCCTTCTTGATCGAAACCGGCTTCTGCAGCAACAACGACTCCCGGCTCTGCCGCCGAAACCGTTGCAACTTGCTCAAGGCCGTCTGCACATCGCCGCGTTGCACCAGGCAGCTCTTCACCTGTTCCTTGTCGATCCGATACAGCACGCAACCGGTCAGCGTGCGGAACTCGGCCAGCGATTCCTCTTCGTCGATGATTCCTTCGATCCCCAGCACCTCGCCCGGCCCCATGCGCCCGGCCTCGACCAGCTTGTCGCCATCGCGGATCGACGCCGAAACCACCCCGCTGCCAATCACCAGCAAATGATCGGAATGCTCGCCCACGCCCAGGATTACCTGGTCGGCCAGGTATTCCACCGCCGTCATGCGCTGGCTAAGCGCATCGCGCTCTTCCGCGCTCAGCGAGCGGAACACCCGCACCTCGTCCAGCACCTCGCGCTGGCGGCTGCGTGGTGGCATGGCCAGGTCGGTGTTCCACATCACCCCGCTGGCCTCCAGGTGCCGGTGGGCCAGGTCGAACAGTTGGTTGCGCGCGTCGCCCTTGGCGCCCGCGTCGGCCACGAAACCACTGGCTTCGTACTCCACTGATTCCAGCGTGGAGGTTTTGACCGTCACCTTTGGTCTCGGTGTAGCAAGGATGGCACTGACGCCTTGCAAGGCTTTTTCCAGGGCATCGAACACCCGTTTGGGCCGCACCTTGGCCGGTACCACCACGCTGATCGAAACCCCGTGCACATCGGCCGGGCGGCTGTGGTTGAGCAGCCGTGCCTTGGCCGCCACCGAGTTGGGGATTACCGCCAGGCTTCCGGTGCTGGTGAGCAGGCGGGTGGCACGCCAGTCGATTTCCAGCACCTTGCCTTCGGTGCTGTCGATGGAGATCGAGTCGCCAATCTGATACGGCCGCGTGGTGTTCAGGATGATGCCACTGAACACGTCGGCCAATGTGCTCTGCAGCGCCAGGCCGATGACGATGGCCATTACCCCCGACGTGGCCAGCAGGCCCTTGACCGGCAACTGCAACACATAGCCCGCGGCAGCGACCACGGCAGCCAGGAAGATCAGCGCCCCCAGCACATCCTGCAGCAAACGCCCGCCATGGCTGCCACGGGCACCCAGCAACAGGCCGAACACCACCGTCACCGTGCGTGCGCCGAACAGCCACCAGCCGATCGCCAGGACCGTGGCGATCAGGTTGCGCGAGACATCATCGGGCCAGGGTGGTGGTTGCATCGGGCTCATGCCGGCAGCCACCAGTACCGAGCTGAACAGCAGGAACAGCACCAACCGCGTGCCGATACGCCAGGCCCGGTGCTGGAGAGGGATCAGTTGCCAAAGCACGAGGTCGAGCAGGATCAGGGCGGTGCCGAGCAACAACGGGTATGACTGGATGAAAGCCAGCATGGTGGTCTCGGGTGAGGGGAGGGCTGTGGGTAGTAATAGAGCAGGTTGGCCGGGCAGGCAATGGGCCTGTGCCGGCCTCTTCGCGGCTAAAGCCGCTCCCACAGGTACTGCGCACGATTCAAATCCAGCGCAATCCCTGTGGGAGCGGCTTTAGCCGCGAAAGGGCCGGCCGAGCTCATACAAAACCATCGTTCATAAAACAGAACGCTAGAGCCAAAAATCGCTATCTACCGCTCAAAAGGTCATGGTTTTAATCTTCTCCCATCAACGCGAAACACCCAACTTACTGAAAAGATCAAAACCCTTAGGAGCAACGACCATGACCAACTTCAAATACAACCGCCTGAACAAAGACGACGCCGCTGTCCTGCTGGTCGACCACCAGGCTGGCCTGCTGTCCCTGGTCCGCGACATCGAGCCGGACGCGTTCAAGAACAACGTATTGGCCCTGGCCGACCTGGCCAAGTTCTTCAACCTGCCGACCATCCTCACCACCAGCTTCGAACAAGGCCCGAACGGCCCGCTGGTACCAGAGCTGAAAGCCCTGTTCCCGGACGCCCCCTACATCGCCCGCCCAGGCCAGATCAACGCCTGGGACAACGAGGACTTCGTCAAGGCGGTGAAGGCCACCGGCAAGAAGCAGCTGATCATCGCCGGCGTGGTGACCGAAGTGTGCGTAGCCTTCCCGGCGCTGTCGGCCCTGGAAGAAGAGTTCGAAGTGTTCGTGGTCACCGATGCCTCCGGCACCTTCAACGCCATGACCCGCGACGCCGCCCACGACCGCATGAGCCAGGCCGGCGCACAACTGATGACCTGGTTCGGTGTGGCCTGTGAGCTGCACCGCGACTGGCGCAACGACATCGAAGGCCTGGCCGCGCTGTGCTCCAACCACATCCCGGACTACCGCAACCTGATCACCAGCTACAACGCTTTCAACGCCAACAAGTAAGCCAGATGCGCGGGCACCGCCAGCCGGTGCCCGCCAAGGCAGCACACCTGTCCAATCCAGCGCCCGTCCGCCGTTGCACAGTGGATGCGGGCAAGCTCATCCCAAGGAACGCCGATGAACACCGCACCCCAAGACAACCGCAATGTCGTGACCCTGGTCATCCAGCACAAGGTTCGCGCCGCTTCGCTGGCGGCCTACGAAGCATGGCTCAAGCGCACGGTCAGCACTGCGCGCCGCCAGCCGGGGCACCTGGACGTCAACGTCATCCGCCCTGACGACGGCGGGCTGCATTTCACCACCGTGGTGCGCTTCGCCGATGCCAGCCTGCTGCAAGCCTGGGTCAACTCGACCGAGCGCCAGACACTGGTCAGCGAAGTACTGCCGCTGCTCGAAGGCGGTGACCACACCCAGGTGCACGACGACCCGGAATTCTGGTTCACCCCGCCGAGCACCACCGCAGCGCAACCGCCGCGCTGGAAGCAGGCGCTGCTGACCTACCTGGTGATCTGCCCGATGACCATGATCATTCCGCAACTGCTGGCACCGCTGTTCGCACGCTTCCCGCAGCTGGGCGGTGTGATTGCCGGCAACCTGATCGTCAATGTGTTCGTAATCCTGCCCGTGGTGTTCTACATCATGCCTTGGGTAACCCGCCGCTGCGCCAACTGGCTGCGTGGCTGAGCCAGGCCTTCACCTCGACATTTTCAAGGAGATACCGACATGAGCACGTTCGTTACCCGCGATGGCACTTCGATCTACTTCAAGGACTGGGGCAGCGGCAAACCTGTGCTGTTCAGCCACGGCTGGCCACTGGATGCCGACATGTGGGATTCGCAGATGGAATTCCTGGCCAGCCGCGGCTACCGCGCCATCGCCTTCGACCGCCGTGGTTTCGGCCGTTCGAGCCAGCCATGGAACGGCTACGACTACGACACCTTCGCCGATGACATCGCCCAGCTGATCGAACACCTCGACCTGCGCGACGTGACCTTGGTGGGCTTCTCGATGGGTGGCGGCGACGTCAGCCGCTACATCGCCCGCCACGGCAGCGAGCGGGTGGCCGGGCTGGTGCTGCTGGGCGCGGTGACGCCGGTGTTCGGCAAGCGTGACGACAACCCTGAAGGTGTCGACCTGTCGGTGTTCGAGGGTATCCGCGCCGGCCTGCGTGCCGACCGGGCGCAGTTCATCGCCGATTTCGCCGCGCCGTTCTATGGCATCAACCATGGGCAGCAGGTGTCCCAGGGTGTGCAGACCCAGACCCTGAACATTGCGCTGATGGCATCGATCAAGGGCACCCTGGATTGCGTGACCGCGTTCTCCGAAACCGACTTCCGCCCGGATATGGCCAAGATCGATGTGCCAACCCTGGTGATCCACGGTGACGACGACCAGATCGTGCCGTTCGAGAGCACCGGCAAGCAGGCGGCGGAGCTGATTCGCGGGGCTGAGCTGAAGGTGTATGCGGGGGCGCCGCACGGGTTTGCGGTGACTCATGCACAGCAACTCAACCAAGACTTGCTGGCGTTCCTTCAGAAGTAACTGTGCCGGGGCATTCGCGGGTAAACCCGCTCCCACAGGGGATACCACAGTCTTCAAGGCCGGTGGTGTCACTGTGGGAGCGGGTTCACCCGCGAAGAGGCCAGCCCAGGCAGCACAAATGCTGAACAGGGCTAACCTTCAACCACCCACCGCACATCCATCCAAGCCTTGCCCCTACACCAACCGGCATGCTCCGCAGTTGCGCCTGCCCGCTGCCGCACCCAGACGGAGAACACCATGTCCCAGGACCGCAACGACAAGACCCGTCGCCAGTTCCTCGCCACCAGTACCGTGCTCGGTGCCGCCGGCGCGCTCTGGTCCGCATTGCCTTTTACCGGTTCCGCCGGTTCCGCTCACGCATCCACCCAAGGAGGTTCCATGACCGCCGACCTGATTCTGTTCAACGGCAAACTGCACACCGTTGATCGTGAAAAGCCCACCGCGACCGCCGTCGCCATCAAGGATGGCCGTTTCATCGCCGTGGGCAACGACGCCGAAGCCATGGCCCACAAGGGCGCCACCACGCAGATCATCGACCTCAAGCAGCGTACGGTCATCCCTGGCCTGAACGACTCGCACCTGCACCTGATCCGTGGTGGCCTGAACTACAACCTGGAGCTGCGCTGGGAAGGCGTGCCTTCGGTGGCCGATGCCCTGCGCATGCTCAAGGACCAGGCTGCGCGTACGCCGACCCCGCAGTGGGTGCGCGTTGTCGGTGGCTGGAACGAGTTCCAGTTCGCCGAAAAACGCATGCCCACCCTGGAAGAAATCAACCAGGCCGCACCTGACACCCCGGTATTTCTGCTGCACCTGTATGACCGCGCACTGCTCAACCGCGCCGCGCTCAAGGCCGTCGGCTACACCAAGGACACGCCCAACCCACCGGGCGGCGAGATCCAGCGTGACAAGTTCGGCAACCCGACCGGCATGCTCATCGCCCGCCCCAACGCGATGATCCTCTACGCCACCCTGGCCAAGGGGCCGAAGCTGCCGCTGGAATACCAGGTCAACTCCACCCGCCAGTTCATGCGCGAGCTCAACCGCCTGGGCCTGACCAGCGCCATCGATGCCGGTGGTGGCTACCAGAACTACCCGGACGACTATCAGGTGATCCAGGAGCTGGCCGACAACAACCAGCTGACCGTGCGCATTGCCTACAACCTGTTCACCCAGAAGCCCAAGGAAGAGCTGGACGACTTCCGCAAGTGGACCTCCAGCGTGAAGCTGCACAGCGGTACCGACTTCCTGCGCCACAATGGCGCCGGCGAAATGCTGGTGTTCTCCGCCGCCGATTTCGAGGACTTCCTCGAACCGCGCCCGGACCTGCCGCAAACCATGGAACAAGAGCTGGAGCCGGTGGTGCGCCACCTGGTCGAGCAGCGCTGGCCGTTCCGCCTGCATGCCACCTACAACGAATCGATCACGCGCATGCTCGACGTGTTCGAGAAGGTCAACCGCGACATCCCGTTCAATGGCCTGCCGTGGTTCTTCGACCACGCCGAAACCATCACCCCGCAGAACATCGAGCGTGTGCGTGCGCTGGGCGGCGGTATCGCCATCCAGGACCGCATGGCCTTCCAGGGTGAGTATTTCGTCGACCGCTACGGTGCCAAGGCCGCCGAGCAGACCCCGCCGATCAAGCGCATGCTCGACATGGGCGTGCCGGTGGGCGCCGGTACCGACGCCACCCGCGTGTCCAGCTACAACCCGTGGACCTCGCTGTACTGGCTGGTCAGCGGCAAGACCGTTGGTGGCATGGAGCTGTACCCGGAAGGCCTCAGCCGTGACACCGCGCTGCAGCTGTTCACCCAGGGCAGCGCCTGGTTCTCCAGCGAGCAGGGCAAGAAAGGCCAGATCAAGGTGGGCCAGCTGGCCGACCTGGCGGCGCTGTCGCTGGACTTCTTCAGTGTCGATGAAGAGGCGATCAAGGGCATCGAGTCGGTGCTGACGGTGGTCGACGGCAAGGTGGTGTATGGCGCGGCGGAATTCGACAAGCTTGGCCCGCCCCAGGTGCCAGTGCTGCCGGAGTGGTCGCCGGTGACCAAGGTGCCCGGCCACTGGCGCGTGGGCACGCCGTCGCTGGCAGCGGTGGCGCACCAGTGTGTCGGGCCTTGCGGGGTGCATGCGCACAGCCATGAGAAGGCACGGCATTCGAATGTGCCGGTGAATGACTTCCAGGGCTTCTGGGGGACGTTGGGTTGTTCGTGCTTTGCTTTCTAAGCTGAGCTGATGTGAAAAAGGGGGGCCAGTTATTGGCCCCCTTTTTTGTTCCTTCTGTGCTGGCCTCTTCGCGGGCTCGCCCGCTCCCACAGGTACATCACAGCCCTCAGGCTCTGTGCGATCCCTGTGGGAGCGGGCGAGCCCGCGAAGAGGCCGGAAAGGCCAGCATCAATGGTGAGCCTTGTGCTCAGCTCCAGCCAACAGATGCCGAATCTTCACTTCCACCCCATCGGTCTGCAGCATCCGCACCCTGGCCTCGATCTTCAGCTCACCCCGGGTTACCCGGTGGTGATGCCGCAAATGCTCCAGCCACGATTCCTCGAAGAAGAACTCCAGCCACAACGCCGGGTCCGCACTGTCGCGCATCAACCCCCACGACAACGCGCCATTGCGCTTGCGCATCGCCTCCAGCTCCCGCGCTGCCTGCTGGAACGCCTCGGCCTTGGCCGGGTCGATGTGGTATTCCACGGTGACCATCACCGGCCCGCTTTCCTTGTCCATGTCGTCGCTCAGCAGCGGCACCGGCCAATGCAGTGACGGCGTCAGCTCCTCGGCTGCGGTTTCCGGCAGCGTCACCTTGCAAGTCAGCAGCGTGCCCAGTGCCAGGCCTCCTGCGGCCAGCAGCAGGCTCAAGGTGATGGTTGCATGGCTGGCCAGCGTGCCCCACAGCAACCCGCCACCGGCCATGGCACCAAAGAAGATCAGGATGTACACCGACAGCGCCCGCGCCCGTACCCAGGCCGGCACCGAGGTCTGCGCCGCCACCTGCAGGTTGGACAGCACGGCAATCCACGCCGCGCCGCTGAGCAGCATTGCCGGCAGCAGCACATAGAAGTTGCGCACCAGCGCCAGGGCCAGCAGGAACAGGGCATACAGCAGGCTGGCCAGCAGCACCAGGCGGTCGCGGCTGATGCGTTCGCGCAGGCGTGGCAGCAAGGTGGCGCCGGCCACCGCGCCGATGCCGATGGCCGCCAGCAGCAGGCCGAAATCGGCGGCGGTGCCCTGCATCTCGCCACGCACGATCAACGGCAGCAGCGAGGTGCCGGCGCTGGCGCAGAAAAAGAATGCCAAGGCGCGCAATATCACCGCCTGCAAGGGTTTGGCGCTGCGCGCGAAACGCAGCCCGGTGCGCATGGCGCCGACGAAGCGCTCGGCCGGCAGCAGCGGCTCCTTCACCTCGCGCTTCCACAGGAACAGCACCAAAATCACCCCGGCGAACGAGATGGCATTCAGGGCGAAGGTCAGCCACGGGCCGACCATGCTCACCACCACGCCCGCCAAAGCCGGGCCGATGGCGCGCGACACATTGATACCGACACTGGAAAGCGCCACCGCGTTGGCCAGGTCGTCCTTGCCCACCAGCTCCGGTGTCAGCGCACTCCAGGCCGGCATCATCAGTGCCGTGCCGATGCCCAGCGCCAGGGTAAGCACCAGCAGCAGGGTGACGTTCATCAGCCCGAGCAGGGTCAGGGCCGCCAGCACCACGGCCACCGAAGACATCCACAGTTGCACCAGCAACAGGTAGCGGCGCTTGTCGACAATATCCGCCGCCGCGCCGGCCGGCAGGGCGAGGAAGAACATCGGTAGCGAGCCGGCTACCTGGATCAGGGCCACATGCAACGGGCTGGCCGACAGCGTGGTCATCAGCCAGCCGGCGCCCACCTCGTGCATCCAGGTGCCGATGTTGGAAGCGATGGTGGCGATCCACAGCATGCGGAAGGTGGCGTTGCGCAATGGGCTCCAGGCGCCTGAAGGGGTCGTGCTCATGTCAGAAGCTGCCTTTGAGTGGGTATTCGATGATCAGGTAGATCCGGTCGATGTCATCGCCGGCCTGGGCCTGGTTGGCGCGGTGGCTGACGTGGGAAAACGACAGGCTCAGGTCCTTGGCGGCGCCCGACTGCACCACGTATTTCAGGTCGATGTCGCGCTCCCAGTGCTTGCCGCCGTCGCCGTACTGGCCCACATAGGCGCCGCCTGCCGGGGCATGGCTGCCGTCGATGCCACGGCCGCTGACGTAGCGGCCCATCAGGCTCAGGCCGGGGGCGCCGAGGGTGGCGAAGTCGAGGTCGTAGCGCAGTTGCCACGAGCGCTCGCCGGGGCCGTTGAAGTCGGCGTACTTGATCGAGTTGGCCAGGTAGATGGAGTCGCCGCCGACGAAGTCGAACGGGGTATCGCCCTCGACCTTCTGGTAGGCCAGGCTCAGCGCCTGGGCGCCGAAGCTGTGCCTGGCCAGCAGGCTGTAGGCGAGGGTGTCGATTGCCCCGGCACTGGCATTGCCGGTGTCGCGGGTCTTGTACAGGTTGCCGTCCAGGCGCCAGTTGCCCTCGGCCAGGTTCAGGTTGAGGTAGGCCTGGCGCCAGGTGTCCTCCAGCTGGCCTGCGTACAGTGCGCCGCCGAATGGCCCGTCGGGTGCGAACGTGGCACCGGCCAGGCTGATTGCACGGTTGTCGGTGGTAGCGCCGTAGCCGCTGAAGTCATCATGGCTGGAGCTGTTGTCCTGGTTGTTGAAAGCGGTGAAGTGCCCGGCCTGCAGGCGCCAGTCGGGCAGATCGGTGTTGTCCAGGAACCAGCCGGTGGCGTACTCCGGGTGCAGGCGTTTGTCGCTGGTGTCGAATACCGGGGTTTCCACGGTCATTTCGCCGTAGCGCAGTTGGGTGTTGCCCAGGCGCAGCTTGAGTGCGGCGCCGGCGCTGGAGTAGTCGGACTCGGCGCGGCCATCGCTGTCGCGCGGCAGCAGGCCAGTGCCGGCATGGCCGCGGCCGCCGTCCAGCTTGAGGCCGAGAAAACCATGGGCATCGATGCCGACGCCGAGCGTGCCCTCGGTGAAGCCGGAGCGGATTTCGCCAATGAAGCCCTGGGCCCATTCCTGGCGGTAGTTCTGGCCACTGCCGGAGGGCGAGCGGAAGTCGCTGTGCAAGAAGTAGTTGCGGCTGAGCAGCGACCAACCGGGCTCTTCGGCCTGGCTGAGCGCCGGGCACAGGGCGAGGGTGGCGAGCAGGGCGCGGCCTGGTCCGTGAGTGGCGCGGATCATGAGGGCTCCGGGAGGGATGATCCGGGAATGTGGATGAAGGATAGGCCAGGGGTCTTGTATGTGTGTGCTCTGGCTGGTCTTGCCTGTGCCGGCCTCTTCGCGGGCTCGCCCGCTCCCACAGGTTCACCGCAGGCTCTGAACCCTGTGCAATACCTGTGGGAGCGGGCGAGCCCGCGAAGAGGCCGGTACAGCCAACCCAGAACTCAAGCCATGTCGCTGATCGCAAACTCCTCGGCCAGATGATCGATCAGCGCCCGCACCGACGGCAGCAACCCCCGCCGCGACGGGAAGATCGCATGCACGATGCCGCAACGCGGGTGCCATTCCGGCAACAACTCCACCAGCCGCCCCGCCGCCAGGTCTTCACGCACCGCCACCCGCGGCAGGTGCGCAATACCCACCCCGGCCACCACGAAATGGCGCAGGGCGAACAGGTCGTCCGTCACCATGCGCGGTGTGTGCGGGATGACGATGCTGTGGCTGCTGTCCTCACCCTGGAACAGCTCCCATTGGTACTCACGCTGGGCGCTGCCCCAATGCAGGCTCGGCAGCGTGCCGAGCAGCTGCGGGTCGAAGCCCTTGGGCAACTGCTCCAGGTACTGCGGCTGGCCGACCAGGCACTGGGTACTGTTGCTCAGTACCTTCATCACCATGTCGGTGTTTTCCAGCGGCGGAAAGCGCACCCGCAGGGCGATGTCAAAACCCTCGTGCAGCAGGTCGACGCGGCGGTTGGTGCTCTCGATGAACAGCTCCACCTGCGGGTACTTGAGCATGTAGCGGGTCAGCATCGGCCCGACCCAGGAATTGAGCAGGGTGGTCGGGCAACTGATACGCACCAGACCGCGCGGTTCGCTGCGGTTGCGCTCGATGATCTCCGCCGCGCCCTCGGCCTCCACGCGCATGGCCAGGCAGCGGTTGTAGTAGGCCTGGCCGATCTCGGTGAGCGAACAATGGCGGCTGGTGCGGTGCAGCAGACGCACGCCCAGGCGGTCCTCGAGATCGGCGATGCGCCGGCTTAGCTTCGACTTGGGCATGTCCAGCGCCCGGCCAGCCGGGGCGAAGCCGCCGTGCTCGACTACCTGGGTGAAGTAGTAGAGGGAGTTGAGGTCTTCCAATGATCGGTCTCCGGATTGTTGGCTGCCTGTACTGGCCTCTTCGCGGGCACGCCCGCTCCCACAGGGATCGCACAAGATTCAAAGCCAGTGCAGTAGCTGTGGGAGCGGGCGTGCCCGCGAAGAGGCCAGTAAATCCAGCGCCAATCTATCGTTCATAAAACGGAACGCTAAAGCCAAATTCTGCTATCTACCGCCACAAAGGTGGTGATTTTAATCTGTGCCCATCAACGCGAAACACCCCCGAATGCTGAAAAATTCATAACCCTTAGGAGCACGGACCATGAGCAAATTCACCTACAACCGCCTGAACAAAGACGACGCCGCTGTCCTGCTGGTCGACCACCAGGCTGGCCTGCTGTCCCTGGTCCATGACATCGAGCCGGACAAGTTCAAGAACAACGTACTGGCCCTGGCCGACCTGGCCAAGTTCTTCAACCTGCCGACCATCCTCACCACCAGCTTCGAGCAAGGCCCCAACGGCCCGCTGGTACCAGAGCTGAAAGCCCTGTTCCCGGACGCCCCGTACATCGCCCGCCCAGGCCAGATCAACGCCTGGGACAATGAAGACTTCGTCAAGGCGGTGAAGGCCACTGGCAAGAAACAGCTGATCATTGCTGGCGTGGTGACTGAGGTCTGTGTAGCGTTCCCGGCGCTGTCGGCCCTGGAAGAAGAGTTCGAAGTGTTCGTGGTGACCGATGCTTCTGGCACCTTCAACGAAATGACCCGCGATGCTGCCCATGACCGCATGAGCCGCGCCGGCGCGCAAATGATGACCTGGTTCGGCGTGGCCTGTGAGCTGCACCGCGACTGGCGCAACGACATCGAAGGGCTGGCGGCGCTGTGCTCCAACCACATTCCGGATTATCGCAACCTGATTACCAGCTACAACGCGCTGACTGCGGGTAAGTAACACCAAGTAATCTGATGGATGGCTTCCGCAAGGGGGCCATCGTTGACTTGGTCCAGGAGTGTTGTTAGCGTTTCACCTGAGCGCGAAACCAGCTGCCATTCAGCGGCAATAGCTGGTGTAGGAACCCCGTCGATGGCTGAATCATCAGCGTCGGGTGAGACCTCCACACCCCGGCTTGAGGGTGTGTATATGAATATCAAGCACGAGCACAGGGCCACTGGTGACAGTGGCCCTTTTCTTTGCTCGGCAGATAAGCGTACCGCTTGTAGAGCAGTTTGCCGTGGCGATGCTTATTCAGTGCCTTTGCATCGCACTGCATGAAATTCCACAGCATTTTGCCGTTATCGAGTGTCACGACCACCAGCATCTGCCGCTTGGTCTCGTACACGCCAATGAACGCCAGCCTGTAGGTGTCATTGGTGTAGGCGACCTGCCATACCTCAAATGGTCCGATCAGCGTATCCAGAGCTACTTTTACATAGCGTTCCCGGGCGTCTTGTCGCTTCTCGACGATGTGATGGATGCAACTGCGTTGAATCTGGATGTCGCCCATTGGAGTTATGACGGTTACTACGCTGGCTTCTTCACTGTTCAAACCCAGATGCTGCGCAGCAAGTTCGATTGCTGCTTCATGCGAATCGGCAGCAGCCAATTCTTCGATAGCCTGTGTACGCCATTCACGCGCGAGCGTTCTGAGGTCGGGTAGTTGTTCGTCCAGCCAAGTGTTCTGGCCTTTTTTCTCGGCGACTTTCGCGGTGGGGTTGTTGGGGCTCAATGCGATACCTGGCTGCGATCAGTGCGGCCAAGTGAGCCTAGGGAGAAGGGTTTCCTCGAACAATCAGACGGGGATTGACCCGTTTTGTAGGGCGTTTCCTATATTGAGGCGGAGCAGGCCGGTTACCGCAGCCTGCTCTGTGCAAATGCAATGCACTTCAACTTACAGGCTGCGACTCAATCCCATCCAGCAATGCCTCAACCAATCCTTCTGCCATTTCGAGCGCATTCAGGTTGCTCCAGAACAGGCTCTTGCCGGTTTCATCCAGGTGTTCCAGGGCTTTGTAGCCACAGTCGTAGGCACCGCGCAGGTACTGGGCGACATGAACCAGGGCGTCGTGGGCAGAGACGCCTGGGTTTACTGTGAACAAAGGTGGATGGCCGGCATCGCAGCGGCTGAAAGCGCGTTGTGTGGTGCTGGGGAGGGGTGGATTGGGGACGATTCTTTTCATGGCAATTCCTTCTCTCGGGTTGAACTGCAACCACCCGTTTCCACGCAGAAGGCGGCAGTTGTGCGCGGGGTGGAAAACCGGTGAGAAGGCAAGCCGGTAGGCCAAAAGGCCTCACGCGCACAACTGCCATAACGGCAGCCCTTCATCAGATCCGGGTTTCCACACCCGATCGCTGAACCGACAGCGACCCGGCAAGCCTAGAGAGCAGGCTTTCCCCGGACAATCAGACGGGCTTCGACACGGTGCGTAGGATAATTCGTCAGATGGTATGGCTGAGTAGGAAATGGCTCGCAACGAAGTAGGATGCTGCTGATATTTTTGTGCACTGGGTCCGCTGCGCGGCCCTTCGCGGGCACGCCCGCTCCCACAGGAATAGCGCAAGCCTGGCAAGCGGTGCAGTACCTGTGGGAGCGGGCGTGCCCGCGAAGGGCCGCGCAGCGGACCCAGACAATCTCACGCCAAAAATACAAAAGAGGGCCTGAGCCCTCTTCCTGAATCGATGCGCCAACCCTCAATCCGCATCCGAATCAAACAACCGCTCCAACTCCGCCCGGGCCTCTTTGGCCGTCTGCATCACCTTGGCCCGGTCATCACGCACCTGTCCCTGGGCCACCAGCACCTCTTCGTCATGCTGGGTAAAGCGCGCAATCCGGTCCGCTGCCTGCGCCTCGCTCAACCCCAAACCCACCAATGCCCGGCGGGTCATCTCCAGGCTGGAGTAGAACGTCTCGCGAATCGGCTCGGCGCCGACATCCGCCAACTTGTGCACATGCTGGCGGTTACGCGCGCGGGCCAGCACTTTCAGGTGCGGGTACAGGCGTTTCACCCTTTCCGCCGTGTGAATGGCAGCTTCCGGGTCATCGATGGTGATGATGAAGTATTCCGCCTCGCCCACCTTGGCGGCATGCAGCACCTCGGGGCGCAGCGGGTCGCCGTAGAACACGGGTACCTGTTCGAACATACGGGTCATCTCGATGGTGTCCACCGAGGTTTCCAGGGCAATGAACGGAATCTTCTGTGCCCGCAGGATGCGCGCGACGATCTGGCCCATGCGGCCCATGCCGACGATCACCACCCGTGGCGTGTCAGCCTGGATCTGCTTGTAATGCTCCGGCACTTCACGCGCCGGTTGCGGGCGCTTGAGGGCGTGGGCGCAGCCAATCATCAGCAGCGGGGTAATGGCCATCGACAGGGTGATGGTCATCAGCAGCAGGTCGTAGGTCTGGGTGTCGAACAAGCCTTGGTCCTTGCCCAGCTTGAACACCACGAAGGCAAATTCGCCACCGGCAGCCAGCACCATGCCCAGGCGCAGGGCGCTGGCGCTGTTCAGGCCACCGGCCAGGCGCCCGACGCCGATCAGCAGTACCAGCTTCACGGCCACCAGCAGCAGGGTCAGGCCCAGCACCACCAAAGGCATTTCCAGCAGCAGGCGCAGGTTGGCGCCCATGCCGACGCTGATGAAGAACAGCCCCAGCAGCAGGCCCTTGAACGGTTCGATCTGCGATTCCAGCTCGTGGCGGTATTCCGAGTCGGCCAGCAGCAGGCCGGCGAGGAAGGCACCCAGGGCCATGGAAATGCCGGCTTCTTCCATCAGCCAGGCAGTGCCGATCACAACCAGCAGCGCGGTGGCGGTGGACACTTCCGGCAGGCCGGTGCGGGCCACGGTGCGGAACACCGGGCGCAGCAGGTAGCGGCCACCGACGATGACCACGGCGATGCTGGCGAACACCTTCAGGCCATGCTCCAGGCTGTCGCCGTGGCTGGTGTCCGGGCCACTGGCGGCCAGCAGCGGAACCAATGCGATCAGTGGGATGGCGGCGATGTCCTGGAACAGCAGGATGGCGAATGCCAGGCGGCCGTGCGGGGCGTTGAGCTGCTTGCTTTCGGCCAGGCTCTGCAGGCCAAGGGCGGTGGACGACAGCGCCAGGCCCAGACCGAGCACGATGGCCGCCGGTAGCGTCTGGCTGAAGCCGAACAGGGCGATGGCGCCGATCAGCGCACCGGTCAGCAGCACCTGGGCGGTACCGACGCCGAATACGGACTTGCGCATCAGCCACAGGCGCTTGGGCGACAGTTCGAGGCCGATGATGAACAGCAGCAGGACCACGCCCAGCTCGGAAATGTGCGCCACGCTTTCGGTGTCGCGGATCAGGCCCAGTGCCTGCGGGCCAATGATCACGCCGGCGAGCAGGTAACCGAGCACGGCCCCCAGGTGCAGGCGCTTGGCCAGGGGGACGGCGAGGACAGCGGCGAGCAGGAAGATCACCGCAGTTTGCAGAAGGCTGCCTTCGTGTGGCATTGGCTCGTACTCCATGAGCTGCCGGGGCAGCGTTAGATCAGTTTGGCGGACAATTCTGGGGGTTGAGATGGAGTCAGACAATCTGCTATCGGGGAGAAACATTGTCCCGGTACAGGTGACAACCTGTGGTGGCCTCTTCGCGGGCATGCCCGCTCCCACAGGCACAACACTGCCCCTGAGGCCGGTGTTATCGCTGTGGGAGCGGGCGTGCCCGCGAAGAAGGCAGCGCAGATCTGGCTATTCACCGCCACCAAACTGCGCCCGGTACTGCGCCGGCGTCATGCCAATCCGCTCGCAGAACACCTTGCGCAAATGCCGGTCACTGCCAAACCCGCACTGCGCAGCCACTACCTTCAACGGCAGGTCGGTGCCTTCCAGCAGTTTGCGCGCGCGGTCGATGCGTGCGTTCTGCAGGTATTGCAGCGGCGTGATGCCCACCTCGCGCAGAAAGGTGCGGGCGAAGTTGCGCCCGCTCATGGCCACCAGGTCGGCCATCTTCTGCACGGTGAAGGCTTGCTCGATATGGTCGACGATATACGCCTGCACCCGGGCAATCGGCGAATCATCCCGCGGTACAGCCGCCAGCAGTGGCCCGTAGGGTGTCTGCCCGCCCTGGCGATGGCGGGCGACCAGCAGCACCTTGGCCACTTCCAGGGCCAGCGCCTTGCCGTGGTCTTCGGCCACCACCGCCAGTGCCAGGTCGATGCCAGCGGTGATGCCGCCCGAGGTAATCAGGCAGCGGTCGATCACGTAGATCTGTTCGGTCTCGACCTTCGCCTCGGGGAACGCCTGTGCCAGGCGCTCCACGTAGTTCCAGTGGGTGGTGCAGCGATAGCCGTCCAGCAGCCCGGCCCGGCCCAGCAGGAATACCCCGGTGCAGATGGCACCAAAGCGTTTGGCCTGGCGCACGGCCTGGGGCAGCCAGCGCTCGATGCCTGGCAGGGCGATGTCATAGGCCCCCGGGCCGCCTGGCACCAGCAACAGGTCGACGGCTTCCGGCAAGTCCTCCAGACGCAGGTCGGCTACCACTTTCAACCCGCAGGAGCCGCGCACCGCTGCCTGCCCTTCGGCCAGGGTCAGCAGCCGGTACTTCCGCTCGGCAGGAAGGAAGCGGTTGGCAATGGCAAACGCGTCCATGGGCCCGGTCACGTCCAGCAACAGCACATCATTGAACAGCACCATGGCCACGGTGCGGTGGGCGGGTTTTTCCTGCATGGCTCTTTTGCCTTGAATGCCGGCCGCCACTGGCGGCCTGAAGCTGAATACGAAGCGCATCTTAAGGTATCGGTAAAACCGCCAGGGCCAGCAGCGCGCAATTAACAACAATTCAGGTTTGGCTCAGGACTTTGTCATGTGCCGGGGGCGAGACTTTCTGCATTGAACAGGAGAGTCGCCATGCACCCCGGGACGCCCCAAGCACCGCTGCAACCCCCCGGCGCCCTGACGCCAGCACGGTTGCGCCGGGCCAAGGAACTGATGTTGCACAGCCCGTTGTCGATCATCGAAATCGCCGGGGTATGCAACCTCACCCGCAGCCACTTCTCCCGTGCATTCAAGGTCAACACCGGTCTCTCGCCCCAGGCCTGGCGCCTGCTGGCACGCATGGAAAAGGCCAAGCGCCTGCTCGCCACCGAGGCGCCGATCACCCACGTGAGCCTGGAATGCGGCTTCTGCGACCAGGCCCATTTCACCCGTGCCTTCAGCCGCCTGGTCGGCCAGCCGCCCAAGGCCTGGCGCCAGGCGCAGGCCCATCCTTAAGCCGAACCTATCCGCCGGTATAGCCCCTTGTGGACAGTGCCGGCCCGTTTTCCCAACCCAAGGAGTCACCCCGATGAGCCAACCCGATTACAAGCGCCTGAACAAAGACGACGCCGTGGTGCTGCTGGTCGACCACCAGACCGGCCTGATTTCGCTGGTGCAGGACTTCTCGCCCAACGAGTTCAAGAACAACGTGCTGGCCCTGGGCGACCTGGCCAAGTTCTTCGGCCTGCCGACCATCCTCACCACCAGCTTCGAGCAAGGCCCGAACGGCCCGCTGGTGCCCGAGCTGAAAGAGATGTTCCCGGATGCGCCGTACATTGCCCGCCTTGGCCAGATCAACGCCTGGGACAACGAAGACTTCGTCAAGGCGATCAAGGCCACTGGCCGCAAGCAGCTGATCATCGCTGGTGTGGTGACCGATGTGTGCGTGGCGTTCCCGACCTTGTCGGCGCTGGCGGAAGGTTTTGAAGTGTTCGTGGTGACCGATGCTTCGGGCACCTTCAACGAAACCGTGCAGCAGGCGGCCTGGGTGCGCATGACCCAGGCGGGTGCACAGATGATGAACTGGTTCTCGGTGGCCTGTGAGCTGCACCGCGACTGGCGCAATGACATCGAAGGGCTGGGTAACCTGCTGTCGCAGCGCATTCCCAACTACCGCAACCTGATGAACAGCTATGCGGCCCTGAGCGCCCGTTGATGTAAACCTGTACCGGCCCCTTCGCGGGCACGCCCGCTCCCACAGGGATAGCGCACAGCTTGAGAGCTGCACGGTTCCTGTGGGAGCGGGCGTGCCCGCGAAGAGGCCGGAACAGGCTAAGAATGATTCACAGGCAGAGTGAGGCGAACCCGACACCCCCCAACTCTGACACCAGCGCCTGCAACTGCCCACCATGGGCCTGCACCACCGAGTTGCAGATCGCCAAGCCCATCCCCATGCCGCCGATCTTGGTGGTATGAAACGCATCGAACACTCGCTCGCGCTCATCCGCTGCAATCCCCGGCCCGTTGTCGTCCACGCAGATTTCCACCCCATCCCCGACCACCGCCGACGCAATCCGCAGCACCCCATCGCTGCGATACCCCGCCAGTGCCTCCAGGCCATTGGTAATCAGGTTGAACACCAACTGCTGCAACTGCACCGGGTCGGCCATCACGCTCACCCCCGCCTGCAAGCGCATCTGCACGTCCACCGTGCCCTTGGCGGCATCGGCCGAGGTCAGGCGCACCACTTCGCGGATCAGTTCGTCCAGCTTCACTACCTTGAACTGCATCGGCGACTGCTTTGCCAGCGAGCGCAGCGCACGCACGATGTTGGCGGCCCGTTCGCTGTCGTTGCGGATGTCTTCCAGGCCGGCAATCGCCTCTTCCAGGTCGGGCTTGGCGCGCTTCAGCCAGCGCAGGCTGGCAGCGGCGTTGGAGGCGATGCCCAGCAGCGGCTGGCTGATCTCATGGGCGATGGACGCGGACAGCTCGTTCATCACCTGCAGGTGCGCCGTGCGCGCCAACTCCGCGCGGGAGCGGCGCAACTCGGCCTCCATCTGGGCGCGGGTCTGGTTGTCTTCGGCCAGGCGTGTGTAGAACTTGGCGGTTTGCAGCGACACTGCCGCCTGCGAGGCGAGGATTTCCAGCATGGCCAGGCGCTGGCTGCCGAACAGGTTCGGTACCAGGCGGTTTTCCAGGTACACCAGGGCGATAAGCACGCCCTGGATCACCAGCGGCAGGCACAGCACCGAACGGGCCTTGCGTGCCTGCAACTGCTGGCGGAAGGCCTCGGGGCAGTCGCTCTGGGCATCGTTGAGCACCAGGGGCTTCTTGGTGCGCATGGTGGCGTTGATGATCGACAGCGGCGCCTGGGTCATGAACTTCTGGCAGTCGTCCATGCTCACGTGCAGCCCGGCGTCGTCGATGTAGGCGAGGGCCGCCATCTGGAATTCGGCACCGCTGACGATCAGCAGCGCACCGTGGTCGGCGCCGGAATGCTGGGTCAGCTGGCCCATCAGGGTTTCGATCAGGCCCTCGAGCAGCACTTCCTCGGACAGCGCCCGTGCTGCCTCGATGCCGGCTTCCAGGTCGAGCTTGGCCTAGTGGGTGGCGCGGTGGCTTTCCTGGATCGGCTGGGTGCGCAGGAACGGGTGCAAAGCCTCCAACTGGTGCACCTTGCCGGTCGCGCCCCAGATATGGAAACAGTCGCGGGCGATGCGCAGGTGCAGGTTGGCGCCAGAGATCAGGCCGCTGGGGATGCATACCTCGGCCAGCTGTTCGTGGGCCAGCGCCTGCTCGTGGATGAAACCGGCGGCGGTGGCGGCGATCTGTGCCTGGTCGAAGCAGCGGATGGCGGCCAGGCCGTCGCCTTCGAGCTTGGCGATCACGCCTTCGATCAGCAACAGCTTGTTGCGGAAGGTGGCCGGGTTGAAGCCGGCCCAGCGGCGGAAGCGCTCGCGCAGGGCGTGTAGCTCGCGCAGCTTGTCGGCAAGGCTGCCAATGGCCTCGGGGCTGCCCAGGGCCAGGCCGCGGAACAGGTGATAGTCGGCCAGGTTGATGTGCGCCGGTACCGCCCAGGTGTTGTCGCCGGCCAGTGCCAGGTTGCGCATGGCCTGCGGGATATTGCCCAGGTAGAAGTCGCACATGCCGGCCATCAGGTACTGGAAGAACCGCGTGGTGGGCGATTTCGAGGCTGCGGCCGAGGCCGGGCAGGGCGTGCCGCTCAATTTGGCGACGAACGCTTGCTGGGCCTGCAGGATCTGCTCGATGTCGCGGTAACCGTAGTGACGCACGGTGGCCAGGCCTTGCGCCAGTTCCTCCACCACGTCCGGCAGGTAGCGGCCCATGAACAGCGAATCGGAAACCAGGTGGTTGCAGGCATAGCAGCTCATCGCCAGGTCACCGCTCACGCGCCCTGA
Source organism: Pseudomonas sp. B13(2017) (assembly GCF_002113245.1). NCBI lineage: Bacteria > Pseudomonadati > Pseudomonadota > Gammaproteobacteria > Pseudomonadales > Pseudomonadaceae > Pseudomonas > Pseudomonas sp. B13(2017). The sequence goes on along the minus strand of NZ_NEJX01000001.1, from coordinate 420,053 downwards.
GTCGACCGCATCCAGCGCGGTACGGCGGGCGAACTCCATTGGCGAGGTCCAGGCGCTGACCTGGTCCAGGGCCAGCAGCGCGCTGGTCAAGTCAGCGTCGAAACCGTGCCGTTCTATCAGCTTGAGCGCAGCCAGGCAGCAAGCATGGCCATCATGGTAGGCGCCGAAGCGTTCGGCAATCATCACCCCATACCAGGCCATGCCGTAGGTGCTGCCCGGGGCGACGCCGTGCAGCAGCGACAGCTCCATGAGCTTGGCCAGGTGCAGGAAGCAGATGTCGTCCTTTACAAAAAACGATGACGACAGGGTGGCCAGCAGGCTGATGGCAACCGTCACTTCCTCAGAATCGGTGCGCTGCAGCGACTCCAGGCAGTGGCGGCCTTTCTGTTCGACCAAGGCCTGTACATGGGCATGACTGGCCTCGACCTGTTGCCAGTCGACACCCCGCACCGGGCTTATACCCAGCAAGTCCAGGCCGGATATGGCGCTGTCGATGGCCGCCTGATAGTCGCCGCGCAAGGTGTACAGCAGCGCCTGCAGGCGGCACACCCGCGCCTGGTCCAACGCCGAGCGAGCGCGCTGGCGGCATTCTGTGATGCGGGCCTCGGCCGCGATCATTCGCGACAGTTGCATGTCGCACTCGGTGGCCATGCAGGCGATGGCAAAGCCATGCGTGGCGCGGCTTTCCAGCGTTGCGCCGTGGTGCAGCAACTGCTCGGCCGTGTGCAGGTAGCCAGCTGTCTGTTCGAAAGCGCCGCCGTCGCGTGCGCGTGCTGCGGCTTCGCGTAAAAGCTGCAGGAACGCTTCGCAGTCATCTGCTGCAAACCCGCATGGGTTGGCGCGTTGCAGCTGGTTGGCAAGCTCGAACAGTGCCTCGTGCAGGCGCCCCGGCCAGGCCTGGCGCATGGCCAGGGCGATATGTGCATGCAGCTGGGCACGCTCGCGCGCGGGCGTGAGAGCGTACGCGGCTTCCATCACCCGCTCATGGGCGAAGCCCAGGCCGTTCTGGCCAGATTGCAGGAAACCCGCGCCAATCAAGGCTTTCAACGCTTCGCCCGGCGCCTGGACGAGAACCAGGTGAAGCAGGCGTTCATCGCAGCGGCTGCCTGCCGCGCTGGCCACCCGCAGCAGGTCGCGCTGCGGCTCTGGCAGGCGCGCCAGGCGGTGGATCATCAGGTCGGCGACATTGTCGGAATAGCGGTGGCGGGCCACGGCCTTCAGGCACCATGACCAGCGCATGGCCTGGGTGTCGAAGGTGAACAGCTGGTCCTCGACCAGGGCCCGGAGAATCTGATTGATGAAGAACGGGTTGCCCGCCGTCTTGTCGTGCACCAGCTCGGCCACCTGCAATGCGTCCTCGGGGCCGACGTGGTAGCGCTCGCCGATCAGCTCGGTCACCGCGCCCACCGCCAGGGGCCGCAGGTTCAGCGTGGTGCTGCGCACCGCTGCAGGCAGGGCAAGGGGTGTACTGCTGGCTGGCGCATCATTGCGCCGGGCGAAGATCAGCAACAGGTTGCCGGGCGCGTGAGCCAGCAGTTGCGCCAGCAGTTGCTGGCTGGCGTCGTCGACCCACTGCAAGTCATCGAAGAACAGCACCAGCGGCTGGCCGGGGCGGCTGAACACCTGCAGGAATTCTACGATCGCCCGCAGCTCCTTCTGCAGCGCCAGGCGCGTGGGCTTGGCCGGCAATTCGGGCAGGGGGCCGAGGACCAGTTGCAGGTCTGGCGCCAGCTTGCCGAGCAGCCGGCCGTGGCCTTTGATGCGGCGCAGGATCTCGCGGCGCAGGGTATCGAGGTCCTGGCTGTTCTTGGCCAGCAACTGGGTGGTCAGCGCGCCGAGAATTTCGACCCAGGGCGCGTAGGGCACGGCCTGGGCAACGCCGTTGCACTTGCCGGTGGCCCAGTAACCCTGGGCGTTGGCCTTGAGTGCTGCCTCGACCAGGCTCGACTTGCCCATGCCGGTAGCCCCATTGATGAACAGGGCCTGTGGCTTGCTGTCACGGCGCAGGGCCTTGAGCAGCAGGGCGATGGCCTTCTGCTCGGCGCAGCGGCCATACAGGCGTGCGCGGTCGGGCGTGACCGGGTCGGCACAGCCTGGTTCGAAGGCCTCCATGGACTTGCTGGCTGCCCATTGCCGCTGGCAATGGGCCAGGTCCACCGCTAGGGCGCGGGCACTCTGGTAGCGGGCGTCCGGCTCTTTGGCCAAGGCCTTGGCCAGGATCCGGCTGAGAGGTTGCGGCACATTGCTGTCCACTTCGCAGGCCGCTCGTGGCTGCACGCCGGCATGCAGCTGGCGCCAGTGCTGGGTGTCGCGTCCGGCTAGCGGCAATTCGCCCAGCAGTAGCTGGTAGAGGATCGCGCCAAGGGCATAGATGTCGGTGCGTCGGTCGCTGCTGCTGCCGTGCGGGCAGACCTGTTCCGGCGCCAGGTACGCCCAGTTGCCGAGCGCGGTGCCCTGTTCACTTATCAGCTCCGCCGGGTCGGCGCGAAAGCAGCTCAGCCGCACTCGCTGGTTGGTGTGCAGGCACACATGTTCGGGCTGCAGCGCGCCGTGCAGCACATTGCGTTCGTGGGCCTGGGCCAAGGCAGTGGCCGCGTTTACCGCAATCTCGAGAAACGGCGTTAGGGCTGCTGGGCCTTCTACGATAAGGTCGGCGATGGAGCGGCCGGCCGGGTACACCAGTAGCGGGCCTTCGGCCGAACGCACGAACGCCGAGGGGACCACCGCCCACTGCGGGTCGAGTTGCAGGCGGTAGTCACGTTCCAGGCGCTGGCAGGCGGCGGGGGCCTCGCGCGGGGCGCGCACGGCGATCCAGGCCTGGTGGGTGGCAGGGTCGCGCAGGCGGAAGTAGCTGAGCTCACCTTCCTGGCCCAGCGCGCTGATGTCGCACCGGTTCAGCCAGCCCTCGTCGACGGACTGGTCGTAATCGATGGGCCTGTGGGCAAGGCGTTCATCGAGCATAAGGCACCCCTGCTAGCGACATCCTGACGCGCGAGTATACGCAGCGGGCCCAGCACGGATGCGGCCTGCAGCCTGCTTGGCAGGAACGGGCACGCTGTTGTCCGTTATCGTCCCCTGGGGGCTGGCGGGCTTTTGTATAGTCCTCAGGCCAACCTATCCCTCGGGATAATTGTCTGAAGGCGTACGCTGGCCTAGGCTGCCCAGGGCTGGGAAACGCCCATGCCCGCGCGAGGAAGCCATGATCCGAATAGGTAATGCCCAGGTGTCGCTGGAGCGGCGCGAAGCCTTTGTTGATGGCAAGCCGATCCTGTTGGGCGGGCGTGCCTTCGAGGTGCTGGCGACGCTGATCAAGGCCAAGGGCCGGGTGGTCGGCAAGGACGAGCTGTTCAGCCAGGTGTGGGCCGGCACGGTGGTCGAGGACAACAACCTGCAGGTGCAGGTGTCCTTGCTGCGCAAGGCCTTTGGCGACCGTGGCCTGATCCAGACCGTGCCGCGCCGGGGCTATCGCCTGGCCGCCGAGGTCAGCCTCGAGGTGCCTGGCGAGGCGTTGGGCAAATCGCCGCTGTGCGCCGTGGCCGACACTGTCGAGTTGTTCGATGAGCACTTGAACGTGCCGGTGCTGGTGGTGGATGACGACCCGTCGGTGCGTACGGCGTTGGGCCGCCTGCTGCGCTCGCAGGACATTCCGCATCATTTGTTCGCCAGTGCCGAGGCGTTGTTCGAGGCCCGCCTGGAAACCCCCTATGCCTGCCTGTTGCTGGACATGCACCTGCCCGATACCAGCGGCCTGGAGGTACAAGACGCGCTGCGCCGGCTGGCGCTGCCCTGGCCGATCGTGTTCATGACCGGCTTCGGCACCATCCCGATGACCGTCCAGGCCATGCGTGCCGGGGCCGTGGAGTTCCTGACCAAACCGTTCGACGAAGACCAGCTGCTGACACTGCTGCAGGCGGTGCGCACGCGTGCCGTGGCCGAAGGGCGCAGGTGGCACCATGCGCGGCAGGTCGAGGAAAAGTACCAGCGCCTGACCCAGCGCGAGCGCCAGGTGTTCTCGCTGGTGGTTGGCGGCCTGTCGCACAAGCAGATCGCCAAGCAGATCGGCACCAGCGAGGTGACGACCAAGGTGCACAAGAAGAACATCATGAACAAGATGCAGTCCCGCTCGCTGCTGGAGCTGGTGGCCATGCACAACGTCATCGGGGCGCAGCCTGAGGGCCTGGGCGGCGCATGAGCAGAGCGGTGTGCATCGTCGACGACGATGCGTCGGTGCGCAAAAGCCTTGCCAACCTGCTGCGTTCGGCAGGTTTCGAGACCTTGTCTTTTGCTGCAGGGGACCTGTTCCTGGCCTCGGCACTGGCGCGGCAAGCGGGGTGTGTGCTGCTCGACCTGAGGATGCCTGGAATGAGCGGGCTGGCGGTGCAGCGCGAACTGGCCCGGCTGGAGTGGCGTTTGCCGGTGATCTGCATGTCGGCGCATTGGGATGAAGGGGCGGTGCGGGCAGCGATGGCGCTTGGGGCGCTGGTCTGCCTGGGCAAGCCATTTTCTGAAGAGGTGCTGCTGAAGGTGGTTGAGGATGCTTTGCTGGGCAGCCAGTGAGGTATTCCTGTCCCGGCCCCTTCGCGGGCTTGCCCGCTCCTACAGGGACTGCACAGGCTTTGGGCCGCTTTATTCGGTGTTGGAGCAACTGTCTTGCACTGCCTGTACTGGCCTCATCGCTGGCAAGCCAGGCTCCCACAGGTACTGCACTAGGCTTTGGGCCGATGTATTCGGTGTGGGAGAAACTGTCTTGTACTGCCTGTACTGGCCTCATCGCTGGCAAGCCAGGCTCCCACAGGTACTGCACTAGGCTTTGGGCCGATGTATTCGGTGTGGGAGAAACTGTCTTGTACTGCCTGTACTGGCCTCATCGCTGGCAAGCCAGGCTCCCACAGGTACTGCACTAGGCTTTGGGCCGATGTATTCGGTGTGGGAGAAACTGTCTTGTACTGCCTGTACTGGCCTCATCGCTGGAAGCCAGGCTCCCACAGGTACTGCACTAGGCTTTGGGCCGATGTATTCGGTGTGGGAGAAACTGTCTTGCACTGCCTGTACTGGCCTCATCGCTGGCAAGCCAGGCTCCTACAGGGACTGCGCATGGCTTGAGGCCGATGCGGTCGGGGTGGGAGCTGGCTTGCCGGCGATGGGCTGCAAGGCAGCCCCGGCAATCTAACTGCTCCCCGGCCGGTACTGCAGGGCCTCGGCCAGATGCGCCCGGCCAATTGCCTGGCTACCTTCCAGATCCGCCAGCGTCCGCGCCACCTTCAGCAACCGGTGTGCCGCGCGCAACGACAGGGTCAGCCGTTCACAGGCGCCCTCCAGCCAGGCCTGGTCCGCCGCAGCCAACCCACAATGGCGGCGCAACCCCTCAAGATCGAGAAACGCATTCGCACACCCTTGCCGCCGCTGTTGCAGTTCACGTGCCTCGGCTACTTTGGCCGCCACATCGGCACTGGTCTCGCCGCAGGGCTGGTTGTTCAGCGTGGTGCTCTCCCGGGCCACGGTCAGGTGCAGGTCGATACGGTCCAGCAACGGCCCGGACAGCTTGTTGCGATACCGCGCGATCTGCTCGGTACTGCAGCGGCAGCGGCCAGTGGGGTCGCCCAGGTAGCCGCAAGGGCAGGGGTTCATTGCCGCCACCAGCTGGAAACGTGCGGGGAAACGCACCTTGTCGCGGGCCCGGGCAATCACGATCTCGCCCGACTCCAGCGGCTCGCGCAACACTTCCAGCACACGCCGCTCGAATTCCGGCAGCTCGTCCAGAAACAGCACGCCATGGTGGGCGAGGGTGATTTCGCCCGGTTGCGGCCGGCTGCTGCCGCCGACCAGCGCCGGGCCGGAGGCGGAGTGGTGTGGATGGCGAAAAGGCCGCTGCGGCCAGCTGCTCAGAGGCGCATGGCCGCTGACCGACTGGATCGCCGCCACTTCCAGTGCCTCGTGCTCGTCCAGCGGTGGCAGCAGCCCCGGCAGGCGGCTGGCGAGCAAGGTCTTGCCGGTACCGGGAGGCCCGGTGAACAGCAGGTTGTGCGCCCCGGCCGCCGCTAGCAGCAGTGCACGCTTGGCAGCCAGTTGGCCCTGCACCTCGCTCAGGTCCGGGTACGGGCGTTGCTGCAGGATCAGGCCGTTGGCCGCATACGGCGGCAACGGCACCTGGCCGTTCAGGTGGGCGACCAGCTCCAGCAGGTGCCCCACCGCATACACCACCAGCCCGCCTGCCAGGCTGGCTTCCTCGGCGTTTTCCCGTGGCACCACCAGCGCCCGGCCTGCTTCGCGTGCCGCCAGTGCCGCGGGCAGCACGCCCTGCACCGGGCGCAACTTGCCAGATAGCGCCAGTTCGCCCAGGCATTCGACCTCGGCAAGGGTGGCCGTTGGTACCTGGCCATCGGCGGCGAGGATACCCAGGGCAATGGCTAGGTCATAGCGCCCGCCATCCTTGGGTAGGTCGGCGGGGGCGAGGTTCTGGGTGATGCGCCGCTGCGGGTAGTTCAAACCGGAGTTGACGATGGCGCTGCGTACCCGGTCCTTGCTCTCTTTGACCGTGGTTTCCGGCAGACCGACCAGAGTGAGATGGGGCAAGCCGTTGGCCAGGTGGGTTTCGACGCTGACCGCCGGTGCCTGCACGCCCACCTGGGCGCGGCTGTGGACGAGGGCTAGGGACATGGACGCTCCGTTGTCGCTGAAAAGGGCCGCTTCCTGCGGCTTGGCAAGCATAGCCAGCGCGGCCCGGGCCGGAGCTACAAGTGTGCGTCGTGGTTTTTCAGGCTAGGGCGTTACCCTGTATTTTCATGCCCTTGCGCATTCATTCATCCTGCGGGGCTGGATTCAGCCGTGATTCCAGTTCGGCTACCTGTTTTTCCAGGGCTTCGAGGCGTGCGCGGGTGCGCGCCAGGACGACCATCTGGCTGTCGAATTCTTCGCGGCTGACCAGGTCCAGCTTGCTGAAGGCACCTTGCATCAGCACCTTGAACTGACTTTCCAGTTCGGCGCGGGGCTGGGCGGTATCGCTGCTGAACAGGCGCGAGGCCTGGTCGCTCAGGGCATCGAGAAGGGCTTTGGGCGCGAGCATGGGGCTGTCCACTGATACTGGGAAATGGCCGGCAGTGTAGCACGCACACATGCGCATCTGATCCGGTCGCGGGCTTGTGTAGGAGCGGCCTTGTGTCGCGAAAGGGCCGCACAGCGGCCCCAGCGATATCAGTATCCAGGCACAAATCGTGGGGGCGCTTCGCACCCCTATCGCGACACAAGGCCGCTCCTACAGAAAGCAGCGCTCTTCTGAAACTGCACATTTTTCGAGCAATGCGCCAGGTCGGGATGCACCGAAATTGTGCATGTTACGCATGCTGGCGACTGGCCAATCCCGACTGATTCACATAACTCACTGTTTTCCCGTGCTTTGACGGAACTGGCAAGGTTTCTGCAAAGACCTCTGCGAGCCATGCACTGATGCAGTTCCTTGTGACCAGGCAGTGCGCACGCGGAGCCGGATGCCGACGACGCGTTACAAAGCCAAGCGCTGCGCTTAGACTTGAGACGGGTTTGTTTTCCTGGGGCAAGTCCACCAAATCGGGAGAGAGTTTCATGAAGCTAGTCACAGCCATCATCAAGCCGTTCAAGCTGGACGACGTGCGCGAGTCGCTGTCGGAAATCGGCGTGCAGGGCATCACCGTCACCGAAGTCAAAGGCTTCGGTCGGCAGAAGGGCCATACCGAGCTGTATCGCGGTGCTGAATACGTGGTCGATTTCCTGCCCAAGGTGAAGATCGATGTCGCCATCGATGACAAGGACCTTGATCGGGTAATCGAAGCCATCACCAAGGCAGCCAACACCGGCAAGATCGGTGACGGCAAGATTTTCGTGGTGAATCTGGAGCAGGCGATCCGTATCCGTACCGGCGAAACCGATACCGACGCGATCTAAGCAGCAACAAAGCCTCACCAAACCCAACGCCCCAGGAGAAAACAACATGACTCTGCGTAAGATCGCAGGGCTAGGAGCCCTATTGTCCCTCGTAATGCCCGGGCTTGCCCTGGCCGAGGAAGCTGCCCCAGCGCTGAACTCCGGCGACACCGCCTGGATGCTGACCGCAACGGCGCTGGTGCTGTTCATGACCATTCCGGGCCTGGCCCTGTTCTATGGCGGCATGGTGCGTTCCAAGAACGTGCTGTCGGTGATGATGCAGTGCTTTGCAATCACTGGCCTGATGAGCATTCTCTGGGTCGTCTACGGCTACAGCATGGCCTTCGATACCACTGGTATGGAAAAGGGCGTGCTCAACTTCAATTCCTTCGTCGGCGGCTTCTCCAAGGCGTTCCTCAGCGGCGTCACGCCCTCGAACCTGACCTCGGCTGCCGCGCTGTTCCCTGAGGCGGTATTCATCACCTTCCAGATGACCTTCGCCATCATCACCCCGGCGCTGATCGTCGGTGCCTTCGCCGAGCGCATGAAGTTCTCCGCGATGCTGGTGTTCATGGGCATCTGGTTCACCCTGGTCTACGCGCCGATCGCGCACATGGTCTGGAGCGGTGACGGTGCTCTGATGTGGGACTGGGGCGTGCTGGACTTCGCCGGCGGCACCGTGGTGCACATCAACGCCGGTATCGCTGGCCTGGTCTGCTGCCTGGTGCTGGGCAAGCGCAAGGGCTACCCGACCACCCCGATGGCCCCGCACAACCTGGGCTACACCCTGATGGGCGCGGCCATGCTGTGGATCGGCTGGTTCGGCTTCAACGCAGGCTCTGCCGCTGCCGCCAACGGCACCGCCGGCATGGCCATGCTGGTGACCCAGATCGCCACCGCCGCCGCGGCCCTGGGCTGGATGTTCGCCGAATGGATCGGCCACGGTAAGCCAAGCGCCCTGGGCATCGCTTCGGGTGTGGTCGCTGGCCTGGTCGCCATCACCCCGGCTGCCGGTACCGTAGGCCCGATGGGCGCCCTGGTGATCGGCCTGGTCTCGGGTGTGGTCTGCTACTTCTGCGCCACCAGCCTCAAGCGCAAGCTGGGCTATGACGACTCGCTGGATGCCTTCGGCGTGCACGGCATCGGCGGTATCATCGGCGCCATCCTCACCGGCGTGTTCGCAGCCCCGGCGCTGGGCGGCTTCGGTGCCGTCACCGACATCGGCATGCAGGTCTGGATCCAGGCCAAGGGCGTGATTTTCACCGTGGTCTACACCGCCATCGTCACCTACGTGATCCTCAAGGTGCTGGATGTGGTGATGGGCCTGCGGGTCAGCGAAGAAGAAGAGTCGGTCGGCCTCGACCTGGCTCAGCACAACGAGCGCGGCTACAACCTGTAACTGCGACGCGGTAAAAACTTGCCCGGCTTGCCGGGCATTTTTTTGCCAGATTTTTAGCATTTCCCGCACGGCAAACGGTTTATCCGACACGTTCGCGACGTAGGCGGAAATCTTACAAAACGCAGAGCATTCATGGTGCTTTGCTTTTTCTGCTGGCGCGCTAGAATGCGCGCCGAAGGGTGTTTGACGAGTAGTCCACACGCTTCGCCAGCCTTTGCTAGGCTTGCCAATAGCGTGTGGCCAGCAGGGGCTAAAGGATTTGTCAGGTCCTGCCAGGAGCAGGGCCTGCTGGGTGCCGCCTCCCATCAGGAGCGCCGACCCTAGGGCAGTGGCCTAACCCACGGCCAGTTGAATTTTCACTGGTGGCTGCCGGTCTACGGCTGCACTGGTCTATAACTAACCTGCTTTTCGCAAGTCATGAGGTAGAACATGAGCGACGACGATCTGGAAAATGATGACCTCGAAGTAGGCGACGAAGACGAGGGCGATGAAGGCCTCGAAGCGGCAGCTGATGACGGCGCCGAAGACGCTGGCGATGACGACAGCAGCCCGGCACCCGCTGCCAAGGGCAAATCCAAGGCCGCGGTCTCGGTAGACGAGATGCCGAGCATGGAAGCCAAGCAGAAGGAGCGTGACGCCCTGGCCAAGGCCATGGAAGAGTTCCTCGCTCGCGGCGGCAAGGTTCAGGAAGTCGAGGCCAATGTGGTCGCCGACCCGCCCAAGAAGCCGGACAACAAGTACGGCAGCCGCCCTATCTGAGTGGCTGATCGAAAAAAAGCCCGCCGTCGCTGCGGGCTTTTTTGTGCCTGCGGGTTATGGGTTGCCTGTGCCGGCCTCTTCGCGGGCACGCCCGCTCCCACAGGGACCTGAGGGCGGTGGTGAACCTGTGGGAGCGGGCGTGCCCGCGAATGGGCCGCGAAGCGGCCCCTGTCAGCGCCAGCGCGCGAGGATGTCGGGTAACTGCGACAGGCGCTGGATCTCGGCATCCGGCGCCTGTTCGCCTACCCACGCCTTGCCCTGCGGGTTGAACCACACCGCGCGCAGCCCGGCACGCTGGGCGCCGGCGATGTCATCGCCCGGGTGGTCACCGATGTGCACCGCCGCGCTGGCCTCCACGGCACCGCGGCGCAGGGCTTCGAGGAATGGCGCCGGGTCCGGCTTGCCGATGCCGAGGTCCTCGGCACACAGGGCAAAGCGGAAATAGTCCGCCAGCCCCAGCCGGCTCACGTCGGCATTGCCGTTGGTGACCACGCCCAAGGTGTAGTGATGGCGCAGGATCTCCAGCACCGGCTGCACCTCCGGGAAAATCTCCACCTGGTGGCGGGCATGCAGGAATACTTCGAAACCTTCGTTGGCCAGCTCCTGCGCATGCTTTTCGCTGTAGCCGACTTCTTCCAGGGCATGGAACAGCACCCGTCGGCGCAGGGCGCTGATGCGGTGCTTCAGACCGGGTTCGGCCTGCACCAGGCGCTCGCGAATGGCGAACAGGTGCTCCACCGGCACGCCGCCAAGGATTGGGGCGTTGGCTTCGAGCCAGTCGCGCAGCACGACTTCCGCGCTGGCAATCACCGGCGCGGTATCCCACAGGGTGTCGTCGAGGTCGAAGGTGATCAGCTTGATGCTCATGAGTCTGTGCCTTTGCTGCGTTTGGCCCGAGGGTGGGCGCTGTCGTACACCGCGGCCAGGTGCTGGAAGTCCAGGTGGGTATAGATCTGCGTGGTGCCGATGTCGGCATGGCCGAGCATCTCTTGCACTGCGCGCAGGTCCTGGGACGATTCCAGCACGTGGCTGGCGAAGGAGTGGCGAAGCATGTGTGGGTGCAGGTGCTGGCCCAGCTCGCGCTCACCGGCTGCCTTCACCCGTTGCTGAACGGCCCGTGGGCTGATGCGGTTGCCCTGGCGGGTGATGAACACCGCGCGGTCGCGCGGGTTGCCGATGCCGCGCAGGCGGTACCAGGCCTGCAACGCTTCGCGGGCCTTGCGGCCGACCGGCAGCACGCGGGCCTTGCCGCCCTTGCCCAGCACCTGCACCAGGCCGGCGGCGAGGTCGAGGTGATCGAGGTCGAGGTTGGTCAGCTCGGACAGGCGCAGGCCCGACGAATAGAACAGTTCGAGGATGGCCTGGTCGCGCCGGGCGATGAAGTCATCGTCGACACCGCCATCGAGCAGTTGCAGAGCGCGGTCGGTGTCCAGCACCTTGGGCAGCCGGCGTTCGCCCTTGGGCGCGCTCAGGCCGCTGGCCGGGTCGTGCTGGCACAGGCCTTCGCGGTTGAGATAGCGGTACAGGCCACGCACCGCCGACAGTAGCCGGGCCAGGCTGCGCGAGGACTGGCCGTGGTGGTGCTGGCGGGCGATCAGCTGGCGCAGCTGCTGGATCTGCAGCGCCTGCCAATCGGCAATGCCGTGCTCCTTGCAGTAGGCGACCACCTTGTCCAGGTCGCGACGGTAGCCCAGCAGGGTGTGCTCGGACACCTGGCGCTCGTTGCGCAGGTGTGCGCAATAAGCCTCCAGCTGGCGTTCCATCAGCGTACCGGGCGCAGGGTCTGGGTAACGCGTGGCACAACGCGGCCAAGCACCTCGGCAATGTAGCCAAGGAACAAGGTGCCGACGCTGCTCTTGTAGTGTTGCGGGTCGCGGCTGCCGATCGCCAGCACCCCGTGCAGGCCCTGGTATTCCAGGGCAGCCACGGCGCTGGAGCCCACTTCCCGGCGCTGTTCTTCACCGAACAGGAAGGCCAGCTCGTGTTCGCGCAGGTTGCCGCTGACCGTCTTGCCGCCGCCCAGCAGGGCACCGATGGCCTGCTGCGCTTCGGCGTTGCTGACCCAGCGCCCGACCGGCGCGACGTTTTCGCCGAACAGGATCAGGCTGACGAAGGGCACCTGGAATTCCTGGCGCAGGCTGTCTTCGACCGCCATCACCACTTCTTCCAGGCTGCCGGCGTCGAGCAGGTCGAGGATCAGCCGGCGGGTCTTGTCGAACAGCCGATCGTTGTCGCGGGCCACGTCCATCAGTTGCGACAGGCGGTGGCGCATCTCGATGTTGCGGTCGCGCAGCAGCTTGAGCTGGCGCTCTACCAGCGACACGCTGTCGCCACGCTGGTGCGGGATGCGCTGTTCGATCAGCAGTTCGTCGTGCTCGGCGAAGAAGGTGGGGTGGGCGCGCAGGTAGGCGACCACTGCTTCGGCATCGAGCTCGGCGGACTGCTGGGGTACAACCTGGGGCTGATCGGTCATGGCGGTTACTCGCTTAGAGACGAACCTGTCCTTCGTAGACGCGTACGGCCGGGCCGGTCATCAGTACGGGCTTGCCGGGGCCGGCCCATTCGATGTGCAGGCGGCCACCAGGCAGGTCGAGGGACACCGGGGAGTCCATCCAGCCCTGGCTGATCGCCGCCACGGCGGCGGCGCAGGCGCCGGTGCCGCAGGCCTGGGTTTCGCCCGCACCACGTTCCCACACACGCAGGTTGGCGCGGTGGCGGTCGATGACCTGGAGGAAGCCGGCATTCACCCGCTGCGGGAAGCGTGGGTGGTTTTCGATCTTCGGGCCCAGCTGGTGCACAGGGGCGGTACGCACATCGTCGACACGCAGCACGGCATGCGGGTTACCCATGGACACGGCGGCAATCGAATGCACCTGGCCGTCGACTTCCAATGGGTAGTTCAGCGCCTGCTCGTCGGCGACGAAGGGGATTTCGGCAGGGATGAAGCGCGGTGGGCCCATGTCGACACTGATCTGGCCGTCGTTCTGCACGTCCAGCTCGATGATGCCGCTCTTGGTTTCCACGCGGATGCGCTTTTTCGCGGTCAGGCGCTTGTCCAGCACGAAGCGGGCGAAGCAGCGCGCACCGTTGCCGCACTGCTCGACCTCGGAGCCGTCGGCATTGAAGATGCGGTAGCGGAAGTCCACTTCCGGGTTGTTCGGCGCTTCGACGATCAGCAACTGGTCGAAGCCGATGCCGGTGTGGCGGTCACCCCATTGCTTGGCGTGCTTGGGCTGGATGTGCGCGTGCTGGCTGACCAGGTCGAGGACCATGAAGTCGTTGCCCAGCCCATGCATCTTGGTAAAACGCAGCAGCATGGGCTTACTCCGGCAGCAGGCTTTCGCCAGCGTACAATTCGGCGATGGTCTCGCGGCGGCGTACTTCGAAGGCCTGGTCGCCGTCGACCAGGATTTCAGCGCAACGGCCACGGGTGTTGTAGTTGGAGCTCATGACAAAACCATAGGCGCCCGCGGACTGTACGGCCAGCAGGTCACCTTCGGCCAGGTTCAGCACGCGGTCCTTGCCGAGGAAGTCGCCAGTCTCGCAGATCGGGCCGACCAGGTCGTAGGCACGGCCTTCGCCTGCGCGTGGCTTGACCGCGCTGACACCCATCCAGGCCTGGTACAGGGCCGGGCGGATCAGGTCGTTCATCGCCGCATCGATGATGGCGAAGTCCTTGTGCTCGGTGTGCTTGAGGTATTCCACGCGGGTCAGCAGGACGCCGGCGTTGGCCACGATGTAGCGGCCCGGCTCGAACACCAGGGCCAGGTCGCGGTCGCCGACGCGCTCGCGGATCGCCTTGATGTAGTCGGCCACCAGCGGCGGCTCCTCATCGCGGTAACGCACGCCGACACCGCCACCCAGGTCCAGGTGGCGCAGGTGGATGCCGCACTCGGCCAGGCGGTCGACCAGCACCAGCAGGCGGTCGAGGGCATCGAGGAAAGGCTCGACGGTGGTCAGTTGCGAACCGATGTGGCAGTCGACACCGACCACTTCCAGGTTCGGCAGCTGCGCGGCGCGCACGTAGATGGCCTCGGCGTCGGCGATGGCGATGCCGAACTTGTTCTCTTTCAGGCCGGTGGAGATGTACGGGTGGGTGCCGGCGTCGACGTCCGGGTTGACCCGCAGCGAGACCGGGGCAACCTTGCCCATCTCGGCGGCCACCACTTGCAGGCGCTCCAGTTCGTCGGTGGATTCGACGTTGAAGCAGTGCACGCCGACTTCCAGGGCGCGGCGCATGTCGTCGCGGGTCTTGCCGACACCGGAGAACACCACGCGGTCGGCACGGCCGCCAGCGGCCAGCACGCGCTCCAGCTCACCGCCGGAGACGATGTCGAAGCCTGCGCCCAGGCGCGCCAGCACGTTGAGCACGCCGAGGTTGGAGTTGGCCTTGACCGCGAAACACACCAGGTGCTCGGTGCCTTGCAGGGCGTCGGCGTAGCTACGGTACTGGGCCTCGATGTGGGCGCGCGAGTACACGTAGGTCGGGGTGCCGTAGCGTTCGGCGATGGCCGACAGGCCCACGCCTTCCGCGAACAGCTCGCCGTCGCGGTAGTTGAAAGCGTTCATCTGGTTTCCTTACTGCGCTGGCGACTGCTCGGGCTCGAGCTCCGGCTCTGGCTGCTGCTCTTGTACCGGGGCCGGCTTGGCTTTTGGCTGGTGCTGGTGCGACTTGTGCGCTTTGCCGTTATCGCCGTCTTCTGGCAGATACAGCGGGCCTTTCTGGCCGCAGGCCGAAACGAGGCAGGCAACAGCGACCAGCGCCGCGAGGGAGGAAATCAGGCGCTTCATGGGTGAAATCCTTAGAAATATGCAGTATTGCGCCCGAGTATACCGAGCGACCGACGGCTTGCCTATGCAAGGGCCGGCCCGCCTGGCGGGCTATTCTTACCGCCTGCAAGGGCCCTTTCGCGGCTGAAGCCGCTCCCACCTCGACCGCATCGGCCTCACACCATGTGCAGTACCTGTGGGAGCGGCTTTAGCCGCGAAGGGGCAAGTGAAGGTAGCGGCTAAACCTTTGCATTCGGCGGCAAGCGCCCGTATCTTGCCGGGCTTGCCTGTAACGCAGCCAATTTCGAGGTTCCTGCAATGAGTTTGAGTGAAGCGCGTTTCCATGATCTGGTCGACGCGACCCAACAGGCCCTGGAAGACCTGTTCGACGAGAGCGGCCTGGACCTGGACATGGAGAACTCCGCTGGCGTCCTCACCGTCAAGTTCGAAGGCGGCGCCCAGCTGATCTTCAGCCGCCAGGAGCCGCTGCGCCAGCTGTGGCTGGCCGACCGTTCCGGCGGTTTCCACTTCGACTACGACGAAGACAGCGGCAAGTGGGTGTGCGAGAAGAGCGAGGAGCTGCTGGGCGAAATGCTCGAGCGCATCGTCTGGGAGCGGGCCGGCGAGAAGCTGGACTTCGACGAGATCTGACATGAGCAGCACCCAGGCCCGGCCGCCCAAGCCGCTCTACAGCAACGTCAGCCCCGCAGTACCGTCGCCCTGCATCAGCGTTTGCCGGCTGGACGAACAGCGGGTCTGCACGGGTTGCCACCGGCATGTCGAGCACATCCGCGAATGGCGTTCGGCCGATGACGAACGGCGCCGGCAGATCTGCCGCGAGGCCCAGGCCCTGCGCGACCAGGCTAAGGCACACTGATCGCAGGGGCTTGAGTATTTACCCGGCTGTGGTAACGTCGGGTTCTGCGTCGGTGACGCCAAAGCCTTCACAAACCCCGCCCTTGGGCGGGGTTTTGCTTTATCTGCACGATGAAAACCGCCTGTTCAAAGGAGTCTGACTGGATCATGAGCACCAAGCCTTCCCTCATCCTCACCCGATTGGACGTACAACGTCTGGAGCGTCTGATCGACAGCCTCGACGAGAGTACGCCGGGTGTGCTCGCCCTGCAGGACGAGCTGGACCGCGCCGAGCAGGTGGTCGGTCACGAGGAAGTCCCGGCTGGCGTGGTGACCATGAACTCGCGCGTGCACTGCCGTGAGGAAGCCAGCGGCAAGGACTACCACCTGACCCTGGTGTACCCGAAGGATGCCGGGCCGGAAGGCAAGGTCTCGATCCTGGCGCCGATCGGTTGCGCCTTGCTGGGGTTGTCGGTGGGCGCGCAGATCGACTGGCCGGCACCGGGGGGCAAGACCCTCAAGCTGAAGCTGCTGGAAGTGGAATACCAGCCGGAAGCGGCGGGCGATTTCGACCTGTAAGGGCCTGGTGGCCGCTGTGGGAGCGGGTTTACCCGCGAAGAAGGCGACGCGGTGTATGGCACCGGCTTCGCCGGTGTTCGCGGGTGAACCCGCTCCCACATGTGTCCCCCGGCAACTCAGGATCCTTCTGCCAAAACCTGCTCCAACCCCTCGTTCAAAGCCAGCTCCAGCTCCCGCTTGTAGCGCAGGTACAGCTGCGTCGACCCCAGCTGGTCATCCAGCAACTCGGACAAATCCAGGTCAGTGATGTAGCAGCGGTACTGCCCTGCGCCACGTCGCTGCCCGATGATCTGCCGGGCCGCTACCGCATACAGCTGTTCACCATGCTCCAGTTCGGAAAACTCCTGCTGGTCGCAATACAGCGTCACGTGCGCCGCACCCGCCACCCCGGCCTGGATGATCGCCTGCACCTCATAGTAAGGCTGGTCGCTACCCTCGAGCGGGGCCTGGCGCGGCTCGACGCTGCGCGCCTTGCCTGGCCCGGAAGGCAACAGTTGCGCGTAGTGGATGTCCAGTGAGGCCGCGCGCTGGGTGTCCAGCGGCAGCCGGGCATCACGGCGCATCACCACCGAGCGCAGAAAGCGCTGCAGCGGCAACAGCAGGTGGGCTTCGTCATGCAGGGGCAGGCGTTGCTGCCACAGGGCATTGTATTCATCCAGCACGTACAGCTCGGCCCAGCCACCCTGCAGGCGGTAGAACACCTGGATGCAGGCCGGCCGGCCCTGCTCCAGCACCAGGTGCAGGTCGTGGTCCTGCAGGGCGTTGGCATCCAGGTACAGCGGGCTGTAGGCGCTACGCTCTTCGCCCAGGTGGTCCAGCAGTGCCTCGTGCTCGGCCAGGGTGGTGAGGCCGACATGCCCGGCCAGCAGCTCCAGCACATGGGTGTGCTGGGCCACCTGCAGCAGGTAGCGGTGGCTCAGGCCCTGGTCCAGCAGCAACTGCACGGTGTCGAAGATTTCCTCCACGCGTTGGCTGATGGCCTGGGCGCGGCTGTGGCAGAAGCAGCGCACCCGCACCCTCGGCCGGTGGCCGCGCAGCACGGGGCTGTTGAGGAAGTCGCGCAGGCAGCGCACCAGCGCGTGCTCGCCGTCATAGCGCTGGACCAGTACCTCGTTCCAGCTGTTGAGGGTGACCTGGTCCAGGGTCAGGACCAGGTTTTCGCGCACGCCTGCATAGCTCAGCGAGTCGGTACGCTCGGTGGTCATCAGGATGTTCAGGTCGCGGTGGTGGCGCAGCGGGTCGATGGCGACGTTGACCAGCAGCAGCACCTCGTCGGCAACGCTGGGTTGCAGCAGGCGCACTTCGCTGACGGTCGGCAAGGGCAGGGGGATGCTCTGCTGCAGGCAGCCGACCAGGTTGAACAGCTCGAATTCGCTGAGGTCGCTGACACCCGGGTGCAGCGCCAGGCGCGTGCTGCTGTCGATCACCCCGTTGCGATGGGCCCAGGTCAGCAGCTCGAGCAGTTCGCGGCAACGCTTGAGCGGGCTGAAGTGGTCCACCTCATGAGGGCTCAGGTTGCCGGTGTACAGCTCCCAGTGGTGGCTGCCGGGCTCCTTGCGATTAGGCGCCTGGACCAGGGTCAGGGTGCCTTCGGCCAGGTCCGGGGCGATACCGGGGTTGATCACTTCGACCTTGCCGGCGCGGCGCTCGAAGGCCGCGTAAAGGCGCCGGCCCAGCACATTGAGATCGCGCTGGTCGGCGCGGCTGCTGGCGTTCTGGGTGCGGGCGAACTGGCTGAGAAAGCGGTAGCTGTGGTTCAGTTCGGCCACCAGCTCGCGGCGCTCGATGGCAACCTGCTGCACTTTCCATTGGTTGCGACTGTCCAGCAGGGCCAACTGGCGCTCGTCCCAGCCCCACTCGTCGGCCAGACGCTGCAACAGCCGGCGTTGCCAGCCATTGGCCCGGGCCGGGTCGCTGAGCTTCTTGTTCACCTTCAGGTACAGGCTGCGCCGCACCAACTCCAGGCGCGCGTGTTCACCACGCTGCAGCAGGTAGCGCTCGATGCGCCGGTACACCATCACGTACGGGTCCAGCTCGTCGAGGTCGAGCTGGTTGGCAAACACCGCCTGCTTGTAGTCCAGGCTCAGGCAGCGTACTGCGGGGTGTTCGCTGGCATAGGCCTCGGTCAGCAGCAGCTTGAGCAGCGACTTGTAGGGCGAGTCGATGCCTTTGAACAGTTGCCACAAGCCGGCGCCGACGAACTCGCCGGGCGGAATGTGCGCCAGGTTGCCGAGGTCGAGGGCGTCCTGGCTGCGGATGAAACGCTTGGAAAGCAGGGTCTGGGTATAGGCGTGGTAATCGTGTTCCTGGTAGACCGGCACCAGCCACCACAGTGGTGTGCGCCCGGCCAGCCAGATAGTGGTGCGGTAGAACTCGTCCAGCAGCAGGTAGTGCTGGGTGGTGCCGCAATCGTCGGAACCGAGCTGGCCCTCGCGTTGGCCCTGGGCGAAACCTTGCGTGTCGATCAGGAAGAAGTGTGCCTCGGCACCCAGGCTTTCCGCCCATGCCTCCAGCAGTTGGCATTTGCGGCGCAACTCGCCCAGCAGCTCGTCGGCCAGACCGGGTGCATGGCACACCCACATGTCCATGTCGCTGTGCTCGGCCTGGGCCAGCGAGCCCAGGCTGCCCATCAGGAACAGTCCGTGGATCGGCCGCGGCGGGTTGCCATGGCGGGCCTTGTAGGTGAACGAGCGGGCCAGGCGCTGGGCCTCGACTACCAGGTCGGCGCTTGGCTCGTAGCCCGATACGCCGGCGGGGGTGCTGCCGGAGACATAGCCCGGCAGCAACGGGTGGTTCACATGAAACAGCAGCGGCAGCAGCGTCAGCACCTGTTGCTGGCGCGTCGACAGGCCTTCCAGGGCCCGCTGCAGCCGGCCCTGGTTGAGCCGCAGGAAGCGTGCACGCAATGTCGCCAGGACCTTGCGGTCGATGCCTTCGTCCAGGTCGGGGCGGATTTCGTGGGGGTGGTTCATTGCGCACTCGGGCAGGCCAGCGGAGCTGTGGCGAGTGTAGCCTGAGTGGCGGGGTCGGATAAGCGGCAATTGAAATATTGGCGCCATTTTCCCAGCGCGCGTGGGCGGCGGCTGCAGCTTTCGTTGCGCTTGAGGCATGATGGGGGCCTCAAGCTGATTGCGAGGTTTTCCGATGCGTGTGTGGATCGATGCCGACGCCTGCCCCAAGGCGGCCAAGGATCTGATCGTCAAGTTCGCCCTCAAGCGCAAGTTCGAGGTAGTGATGGTGGCGGGCCAGGCTGTGGCCAAGCCGGCGTTCGCGATCGTGCGCCTGATCGTGGTGCCCAGCGGCATGGACGCGGCCGATGATTACCTGGTGGAGCACGCCGTGCCTGGCGAGCTGGTGATCTGCAGTGACGTGCCGTTGGCCGACCGCCTGGTGAAAAAGGGCGTGGCGGCACTGGACCCGCGCGGGCGCGAGTTCGACGAGCGCAACATGGGTGATCGGCTGGCGGCGCGCAACCTGTTCACCGAGCTGCGCGAGCAGGGCCAGGTGGGGGGAGGGCAGGCGCCTTATGGCGAGCGCGAGAAGCAGGCGTTTGCCAATGCGCTGGACCGGATCATTGCCCGACTGAGTAAAACCTGATGCGGGGGCTGCTTTGCAGCCCATCGCCGGCAAGCCAGCTCCCACCTCGATCGCGTTGGCCTCAAGCCATGCGCTATTCCTGTGGGAGCTGGCTTGCCGGCGATGGCCTGCGCAGCGGGCCCAAGGATTTACTGGTTACCCTCGTGCGTCAGCTCCAGCACCCGGTCCACCAGCTTGTAGATCCCGCCAGCCGCTTCACTGATCGACTTGGCCTCCATGTACGCCGGGGTGGTCACCAGCTTGCGCTGGGTGTCCTCGACAATATCGTGCACATCGCACTCTTCATGGGTGCCACCCATCTTCGTCACGGCCGCCGCAGTGCCGGCGTCGGTACCGATGGTGCAGACCACGCCTGGCCCGTAGATCTTCGCCGCCAGCGCCGGCGAGATGCAGATCAGGCCGACCGGCTTGCAGGCATCGGCAAAGGCTTCGGCCAGGGCCAGCACATCCGGGTGGACGCTGCAGTTGGCGCCTTCCACGGCAAAGTTGGACAGGTTCTTCGCCGCCCCGAAACCGCCCGGCACGATCAGCGCATCGAAGTCTTCGGCCTTGGCCTCGCGGATGTCCTTGACCTCGCCGCGGGCAATGCGCGCCGACTCCACCAGCACATTGCGCGATTCGGGCATTTCCTCGCCGGTCAGGTGGTTGATCACATGCATCTGCGCAATGTTCGGCGCGAAGCACTGCACCTGCGCACCACGCTGGTCGAGGCGCAGCAGGGTGATCACGCTTTCGTGGATTTCGGCGCCGTCATAAACGCCACAGCCGGAAAGAATCACCGCTACTTTTTTTGACATGCTTTTTACTCCAGTGTCGAGGCGCTAAATGTCCTCTAGTTTGGCAGATGTAGCCATAGGGATTCCTGCAAGCGCGGCCTAATCTTGGCGGATAACACCTGAGGTCGTACCCATGGACCTGATCCTGCTGGCCGTGCCGTTCTTCTTCGTGCTGATCGCCGTCGAGCTGCTGGCCGACCGTGTGCGCGGCCAGCGCAACTTCACCCTGGCCGACTCGATCAACAGCCTCAGCACCGGTGCGCTGTCGACCAGTACCGGGTTGCTGACCAAAGGGGTGGGGCTGGTGACCTATGCCCTGGCGTTCGAGCACATGGCGTTGCTGCGCCTGCCGCCGCAGGCCTGGTGGGTGTGGCTGCTGGCCTTTGTCCTGTACGACTTCTGCTACTACTGGCTGCATCGTCTTGGCCACGAGCGCAACGTGCTGTGGGCTGCGCACTCGGTGCATCACCAGAGCGAGGAATACAACCTCACCACGGCGCTGCGCCAGACCAGCAGCGGGTTCATCTTCTCGTGGCTGTTCTACCTGCCGCTGGCGTTGCTCGGTGTGCCGCCGCTGGTGTTCATCACGGTGGCGTCGCTCAACCTGCTGTACCAGTTCTGGGTGCATACCCGGCACATTCCCAAGCTGGGCTGGCTTGAGTGGGTGTTGATCACGCCATCCAACCATCGCGTCCACCATGCGCAAAATCCTGCTTACTTGGATCGCAATTACGGCGGCGTGTTCATTCTCTGGGATCGTCTGTTCGGCACCTTCAAAGAGGAAGACCCGGCCGAGCCGGTGGTGTTCGGGGTGACCACGCCGCTGGCCAGCTGGAACCCGCTGTGGGCCAACCTGCAGTTCTATGCCCAGCTCTGGCACGACGCCCGTCGCGCCGACAGCCTGTGGGACAAACTGCGCATCTGGTTCATGCCCACCGGCTGGCGCCCGGCCGATGTGGCCGCACGCTACCCGCAGGCCAGGCAGGACCTGGCGTTGTTTCGCAAGTTCGAGGTTGCCCTGGGCCGTGCGCAGCAGGCCTATGTGGCGGTGCAATTCGTGGGTTACGTGGCGCTGGGCAGCTATCTGATGGAGGTGGCCGAGCGCGTGCCAACCGCCGCCCTGGCACTCGGCTGGGCGCTGATGGCGTTTGGCTTGTTCGTGCTTGGCGCGCTGCTGGAGAACCGGCCATGGGCCGTGCGCCTGGAGCTGGTACGGCTGCTGGCGAATGCGCCGGCGCTTTACCTGGCCGGCGCACTGGGCCTAGCGGTGGTCGTGCCGCTGGCCTGGTTGCTGCTCGTGGCTTACAGCCTGCTCAGCCTCTGGGGCCTGGGCCTTGCCCGCCGCCTTGCGCTCCGCGCGCAACGTGCGGAAGCGCCGGCGCAGCCACAGCAGGCCGCCCAGCGCCAACAGGCCACCGAGCACCCATAGCTCGTAGCGCTTCACGTTGCCCAGCAGGCCTTCGAGGATGGCGCCGAAGTGATACGCGGCCGCGCCCAGGGCCACTGCCCAGATGGCAGCGCCAAGACCATTCAGCAGCAGATAGCGGCGTGGCGGGTAGCCGGACAGGCCAATGGCCACCGGCATGACCGTGCGCAGGCCATAGACGAAGCGGAAACTCAGTACCCAGATGTCGGGGTGGCGACGGATGTGGTCCAGCGCCCGGTCCCCCATCGCCTGCCAGCGCGGTTTGCGTGCCAGGATCCTGCGCCCGTGGCGACGGCCCATGAAGTACCACAGCTGGTCGCCGGCATAGCTGCCGAAAAACGCCACCAGGCACACCAGGTTGATGTCCATGTAACCGCGGAACGCAAGGAATCCCGCAAGCACCAGAATGGTCTCGCCTTCGAAGAAGGTGCCTAGAAAAAGGGCGAAGTAGCCGAAATCCTGCAGGAATTGTTGAAGCATTTTCTGAGGTGCTGGCGAAATGAACGCGAAGCCTACCCCTTCGCGCGCGTTCGTGAAAGTGTCCAAATGTGTCTCGACATGAACAATTCCTGCTCGGAGAATGCCAGAAGCCACGCGCCATGGCTTGCCCTGGCATGTAACACAGGCGTCATAATGGGCGCTTATCTTGCCGCTCAATAGATGATAGGGCGTTAACGTCCTCAGGAACGCCAGATGAATAATGAAGTGCTAACCCCTGTCGCGATCAAGGATGCCCAGGAGCTCCCCGAAGAGATGGTGCAGACCCCGCCAGACCTGCCGCCGGCGCCTCTGCCAGCCGCGGAACCGGTGGCAGAGCCTGCGGCTCCGGCACCCGCGCCGGCCCCGGCAATCATCATCCCAGGCCTGGACGACAGCAGCCTGTACATTCATCGCGAACTCTCGCAGCTGCAGTTCAATATCCGTGTGCTGGAACAGGCGCTGGACGAGAGCTACCCGCTGCTCGAACGCCTCAAGTTCCTGTTGATCTTCTCCAGCAACCTCGACGAGTTCTTCGAGATCCGCGTCGCCGGCCTGAAGAAGCAGATCAACTTCGCCCGTGAGCAGGCCGGTGCCGACGGCCTGCAGCCGCACCAGGCGCTGGCACGCATCAGCGACCTGGTGCACAGCGAAGTGGAGCGCCAGTACGCGATCCTCAACGACGTGCTGCTGCCAGAGCTGGAAAAGCACCATATCCGCTTCATCCGCCGGCGTTACTGGACACCCAAGCTCAAGACCTGGGTGCGCCGCTACTTCCGCGACGAAATCGCCCCGATCATCACCCCGATCGGCCTCGACCCGACCCACCCGTTCCCGCTGCTGGTGAACAAGAGCCTCAACTTCATCGTCGAACTCGAGGGTGTCGACGCCTTCGGCCGCGATTCGGGCCTGGCGATCATCCCGGCCCCGCGCCTGCTGCCGCGGGTCATCCGGGTGCCGGAAGAGGTGGGTGGCCCGGGCGCCAACTATGTGTTCCTGTCGTCGATGATTCATGCGCACGCCGACGACCTGTTCCAGGGCATGAAGGTGAAGGGCTGCTATCAGTTCCGCCTGACCCGTAACGCCGACCTGGCGCTGGACTCCGAAGAGGTCGACGACCTGGCCCGCGCCCTGCGCGGCGAGCTGTTCTCGCGCCGCTACGGTGACGCTGTGCGCCTGGAGGTGGCCGACACCTGCCCGAAACACCTGTCGGACTACCTGCTCAAGCAGTTCAGCCTCAGCGAAAGCGAGCTGTACCAGGTCAACGGCCCGGTCAACCTTACCCGCCTGTTCAGCATCACCGGCCTGGACAGCCACCCCGAGCTGCAGTACACGCCGTTCACCCCGGCGATCCCCAAGTTGCTGCAGAACGCCGACAACATCTTCAGCGTGATCGGCAAGCAGGACATCCTGCTGATGCACCCGTTCGAGTCCTTCACCCCGGTGATCGACCTGCTGCGTCAGGCCGCCAAGGACCCGCATGTGCTTGCCGTGCGCCAGACTCTGTACCGTTCCGGGGCCAACTCGGAAATCGTCGACGCGCTGGTGGACGCGGCGCGTAACGGCAAGGAGGTCACTGCGGTGATCGAGTTGCGGGCGCGCTTCGACGAAGAGTCCAACCTGCAGATGGCCAGCCGCCTGCAAGCGGCCGGTGCGGTGGTGATCTACGGCGTGGTCGGCTTCAAGACCCACGCCAAGATGATGCTGATCCTGCGCCGCGAGCAGGGCGAGATCGTGCGTTATGCGCACCTGGGCACTGGTAACTACCACGCCGGCAACGCCCGCCTGTACACCGACTACAGCCTGCTGACCTCCGACGACGCCCTCACCGAGGACGTCGGCAAGCTGTTCAGCCAGCTGATCGGCATGGGCAAGACCCTGCGCATGAAGAAACTGCTGCACGCGCCGTTCACCCTGAAGAAGGGCATGCTCGACATGATCGCGCGGGAAACCCAGTTCGCCCTCGAAGGCAAGCCGGCGCATATCATCGCCAAGTTCAACTCGCTGACCGACGCCAAGGTCATCAAGGCGCTGTACAAGGCCAGCCAGTCGGGCGTGAAGATCGACCTGGTGGTGCGTGGCATGTGCTGCCTGCGCCCAGGCATTCCGGGGGTTTCGCACAACATCCAGGTGCGCTCGATCATCGGCCGCTTCCTCGAGCACACGCGGGTGTTCTACTTCCTCAATGGCGGCGAAGAGCAGATCTACCTGTCCAGTGCCGACTGGATGGAGCGCAACCTCGACAAGCGCGTCGAGACCTGCTTCCCGGTGGAAGGCAAGAAGCTGTTGCTGCGGGTGAAGAAGGAGCTGGAAGGCTACCTGACCGACAACACCCATGCCTGGACCCTGCAGCCGGACGGGCGCTACGTGCGCAGCACGCCAACCGGCAACCAGAACCCGCGCAGTGCCCAGGCGACCCTGCTGGAGCGCCTGAGCAACCCGGTCCTCAACGTACGCTGAGGACGAAGCCGACCCGGGCCAGCCACTCCGCCTCGTTGGCGAAGTCGGCCTGGGTCAGCTGGTTCTGTTCCAGCCAGCCCTCGGGGAAGGCCACATCGAGGCTGCTGTCGGCAGCCTTGAGTTCGACCTTCGGCATCTGCTGGTTGCCACGGATGTGGTGGAACAGGATGGCGAAGCGCAGCAGCACGCAAAGGCGCAGCAGCTTGACCCCTTCCTCACCCAGCTCGGCGATCTTGTCCTTGGGGATGTTGCGGCGGTGGCCGCGCACCAGCAAGGCCATCATCTGCTGGTCCTCGCGGGAAAAACCCGACAGGTCGGAGTGTTCGATCAGGTAGGCGCCGTGCTTGTGGTAGTGGTAGTGGGCGATATCCAGGCCGATTTCGTGCACTTTCGCCGCCCAGCCCAGCAGATCGCGCCAATTCCCGTCTTTGAGGTCCCACGCTTCGGCCACTTGGTCGAAGGCGTGCAATGCCTTGCGCTCGACGCGCGCAGCCTGGCCCTGGTCCACGTGGTAGCGTTCCATCAGCGAGTTCAGAGTGCGTTCGCGCACGTCTTCGTGGTGGTGGCGGCCCAGCAGGTCGAACAGCACGCCTTCGCGCAGGGCGCCGTCGCAGTGGTCCATGCGCTGCAGTTCCAGGGCATCGAAGATCGCTTCGAGAATCGCCAGGCCCGCCGGGAAGATAGTGCGGCGGTCCGGCTTGACGCCTTCGAAGTCGATCTTGTCGACCTCACCCAGCTTGAACAGCTTGCGCTTGACCCAGGCCAGCCCCTCGGCGTTGACCTCGCCATTGCCCAGGCCACCTGCCTTGATGGCGGCGCCGATGGCACGAATGGTACCGGACGAGCCGATGGCCTCGTCCCAGGTCAGGCGGTGCAGGGCATTCTCGATGCTCATCAGCTCGAGGCGCGCGGCGGTGTAGGCCTGGGCGTAGCGGGCCGGGGTGATCTTGCCGTCGCGGAAGTAGCGCTGGGTGAAGCTGACGCAGCCCATCTGCAGGCTTTCGCGCAGCAGCGGCTCGAAGCGCTGGCCGATGATGAACTCGGTACTGCCGCCGCCGATATCGGCCACCAGGCGCTTGCCGGGGGTATCGGCCAGGGTGTGCGACACGCCCAGGTAGATCAGGCGCGCTTCTTCACGGCCGGAAATCACCTCGACCGGGTGGCCAAGGATGGCTTCGGCGCGCTGGATGAATTCGTTGCGGTTGCGCGCTTCGCGCAAGGCGTTGGTACCGACGATGCGCACCGAGCCTGCCGGCATGCCGTTGATCAGTTGGGAAAAGCGCTTGAGGCAATCCAGGCCTCGTTCCATTGCCTCTTCACTGAGCTTGCGTTCTTCGTCGATGCCAGCGGCCAGCTGAACCTTCTCGCCGAGCCGCTCGAGAATGCGGATTTCGGTATGGTGGGCCTTGGCCACGACCATGTGAAAGCTGTTGGAGCCAAGGTCGATGGCGGCGATCAGGGACAGGTTCTTCGCGATGGTTTGCGGCATGATCTGGTTGTTCTCGGTCGTTAACCCGGCAATCGTGCCACGATAGCAGGCTGTCGCCAACGCGTGGTACATAGCCGTTGAGCTGGCCTTGATGCAAGGCAATGTGCCATTCGATGCTATGACGTTTGTATGACAGTTTCGATTCGTGGCGTCTTGCACAACTATAGTTACACTCAATCGTCCGCGGCTTCCTGTAGGAGACGGGTGCGGCTATGATGGGCAACGTTTTTTATTGCTTACGACCTTGGAGATTTCCATGAGCGACAAAATCAAACACGTCACCGACGCCAGCTTCGAAGCCGACGTACTGCAGGCTCAAGGCCCGGTGCTGGTCGACTACTGGGCTGAATGGTGCGGCCCATGCAAGATGATCGCTCCGGTTCTGGACGACATCGCTGCTACCTACGAGGGCAAACTGACCGTCGCCAAGCTGAACATCGACGAGAACCAGGAAACCCCGGCCAAGCACGGCGTGCGTGGTATCCCGACGCTGATGCTGTTCAAGAACGGCAACGTCGAAGCCACCAAGGTCGGCGCCCTGTCCAAATCGCAGCTGGCCGCGTTCCTCGACGCCCACCTGTGATATGAAAAAGCCCCGCAGATGCGGGGTTTTTTTTGCCTCTGCAAAGGCAGTCTTGCCCATGTAGGAGCAGCCTTGTGCTGCGAAAGGGCCGGTAAGGCTGACGTTGTCGCTGCGGCTGATGGCCTCTTCGCAGCACAAGGCTGCTCCTACTGACAGGTGTGTTGCAGCAGAAAATGGCAGGGCAAAACCACTAGACGTCGAAAAAAGCAAGTGTTACATTCGGCCTCGCACTGCTTCTCCAGTGCCCTCTACACGCCGTCGCCGAAGCATCCCTAATTCGAATCAGTACGCGATCCTGTCGCCATCTAGCGGCGCGGCCTCATTAAGCCAGAAGCTTAATTCTCCCTTCTTACATGATTACGTCACTCCCCTTATGAACCTGACTGAACTCAAGCAAAAGCCGATTACCGATCTTTTGGAAATGGCCGAACAGATGGGCATCGAAAACATGGCCCGTTCGCGCAAACAGGACGTGATTTTCGCCCTGCTGAAGAAGCACGCGAAAAGCGGCGAAGAGATCTCGGGTGACGGCGTGCTGGAGATTCTCCAGGATGGTTTCGGTTTCCTGCGTTCGGCTGATGCGTCCTACCTGGCCGGCCCTGACGATATCTACGTCTCGCCCAGCCAGATCCGCCGCTTCAACCTGCGTACCGGTGACACCATCGTCGGCAAGATCCGCCCGCCGAAGGAAGGGGAGCGTTACTTCGCCCTGCTGAAGGTCGACACCATCAACTTCGACCGCCCGGAAAACGCGAAGAACAAGATCCTGTTCGAAAACCTGACGCCGCTGTTCCCGAACAAGCGCCTGAAGATGGAAGCCGGTAACGGCTCCACCGAAGACCTGACCGGCCGCGTCATCGACCTGTGCGCCCCGATCGGCAAAGGCCAGCGTGGCCTGATCGTTGCTCCGCCGAAAGCGGGCAAGACGATCATGTTGCAGAACATCGCGGCCAACATCACCCGTAACAACCCCGAGTGCCACCTGATCGTTCTGCTGATCGACGAGCGCCCGGAAGAAGTGACCGAAATGCAGCGCACCGTGCGCGGCGAAGTGGTTGCTTCCACCTTCGACGAGCCGCCAACCCGCCACGTGCAGGTTGCCGAAATGGTGATCGAGAAGGCCAAGCGCCTGGTCGAGCACAAGAAGGATGTGGTCATCCTGCTGGACTCCATTACCCGTCTGGCGCGTGCCTACAACACCGTGATCCCGAGCTCCGGCAAGGTACTGACCGGTGGTGTCGACGCCCACGCCCTGGAGAAGCCGAAGCGCTTCTTCGGTGCCGCGCGTAACATCGAGGAAGGCGGTTCGCTGACCATCATCGCCACCGCGCTGGTCGAAACCGGCTCGAAGATGGACGAAGTGATCTACGAAGAGTTCAAGGGCACCGGCAACATGGAGCTGCCGCTGGACCGCCGCATCGCCGAGAAGCGCGTGTTCCCGGCCATCAACATCAACCGTTCCGGTACCCGCCGCGAAGAGCTGCTGACCGCCGATGACGAACTGCAGCGCATGTGGATCCTGCGCAAGCTGCTGCACCCGATGGACGAAATCGCCGCCATCGAGTTCCTGGTCGACAAGCTCAAGCAGACCAAGACCAACGACGAGTTCTTCCTGTCGATGAAGCGCAAGTAAGCGTTTCAGGCCAGGCAGTAATTGGGGCCGCTTCGCGGCCCTTCGCGGGCACGCCCGCTCCCACAGGTTCAGTGTGATCCTTGTGGGAGCGGGCGTGCCCGCGAAGGGTCGCGAAGCGGCCCCAATGCATTTTTGCCCCCAAACAAAGCCCGAACGGCGCTACACTCTGCACCCCCGACCGATACGGCCAACACGAGGCTCCTGCATGCAGTATCGCGACTTGCGCGACTTCATCCGTGGCCTGGAACAGCGCGGCGAGCTCAAGCGCATCCAGGTTCCGATCTCCCCCGTCCTGGAAATGACCGAGGTCTGCGACCGCACCCTGCGTGCCAAGGGCCCTGCATTGCTGTTCGAAAAGCCCACCGGCTTCGACATCCCGGTGCTGGGCAACCTGTTCGGCACCCCGGAGCGCGTGGCCATGGGCATGGGCGCCGAGTCGGTCGAAGAACTGCGGGAAATCGGCAAGCTGCTGGCCTTCCTCAAGGAGCCTGAGCCGCCGAAGGGCCTGAAGGATGCCTGGTCCAAGCTGCCGATCTTCAAGAAAGTCGTGTCGATGGCACCGAAAGTGGTCAAGGACGCGGTGTGTCAGGAAGTGGTGGTCGAGGGGGACGATGTCGACCTCGGCGCTCTGCCGATACAGCACTGCTGGCCGGGCGACGTGGCGCCGCTGATCACCTGGGGCCTCACCGTCACCCGCGGCCCGAACAAGGACCGCCAGAACCTGGGCATCTACCGCCAGCAGGTGATCGGCCGCAACAAGGTCATCATGCGCTGGCTCAGCCACCGTGGCGGGGCCCTGGACTACCGCGAATGGTGCGAGAAGAACCCTGGCCAGCCGTTCCCGGTCGCCGTGGCCCTGGGCGCTGACCCGGCCACCATCCTCGGCGCCGTGACCCCGGTGCCGGACACCCTCTCCGAGTACGCCTTCGCCGGCCTGCTGCGCGGCAACCGCACCGAACTGGTCAAGTGCCGGGGTAGCAACCTGCAGGTACCGGCCACCGCCGAAATCATCCTGGAAGGCGTGATCCACCCGGGCGAAATGGCCCCGGAAGGCCCGTACGGCGACCACACCGGCTACTACAACGAAGTGGACAGCTTCCCGGTGTTCACCGTCGAGCGCATCACTCACCGGCAGAAACCGATCTACCACAGCACCTACACCGGCCGCCCGCCAGATGAGCCGGCGATCCTCGGCGTGGCGCTGAACGAAGTGTTCGTGCCGATCCTGCAGAAGCAGTTCCCGGAAATCGTCGATTTCTACCTGCCGCCGGAAGGCTGCTCGTACCGCATGGCGGTGGTGACCATGAAGAAGCAGTACCCGGGCCACGCCAAGCGCGTGATGCTGGGTGTGTGGTCGTTCCTGCGACAGTTCATGTACACCAAGTTCGTTATTGTTACCGATGACGATATCAATGCCCGTGACTGGAACGATGTGATCTGGGCCATCACCACACGCATGGACCCCAAGCGTGATACGGTGATGATCGACAACACCCCGATCGACTACCTGGACTTCGCGTCGCCGGTATCCGGGTTGGGGTCGAAGATGGGCCTGGACGCCACGCACAAGTGGCCGGGCGAGACTACACGCGAATGGGGACGGGTCATCGTCAAGGACGAAGCCGTCACCCGCCGTATCGATGAGCTGTGGGATCAGTTGGGAATAGATTGATGCAGGTAACGTTGCAGCCGTCCGGGGCGGTGCTGGCGCTCGAACCCGGGGAACGGATCCTGGATGGAGCGCGGCGGCTGGGCTATGACTGCCCGAACAGCTGCCGCAATGGCAATTGCCATGTCTGCGCCGCGTTGTTGGTCGAAGGCCGTGTACGCCAGGACGGTGAAGTCCGCGACCATGGCGAGCTGTTCACCTGCATTGCCGAACCGCTGGAGGACTGCGTGTTGCTCTGGGATGGTGTGCTCGCCCTGGGCGAGTTGCCGGTGCGCAAACTGGCGTGCAGTGTCAGTGAGTGCGTCGAGGTCGGTGGCGACGTCTGGCGCGTGCGGTTGCGCGCGCCGGCTGGCAGGCCGCCGCGCTACCACGCGGGGCAGTACCTGATGATCGAGCGCGAAGGCGGCAAGCAGGCGGCGTTTTCGCTGGCTTCCGCACCCCATGCCGGGCGCGAGCTGGAGCTGCATGTGCTGGCGCGCGAGCCCAGTGCGCTGCAACTTATCGAGCAGCTCAAGCGCGACGGCCTGGCGCGCATCGAAATGCCGTTCGGTGACACCCACCTGGCCGAGTTGCCCGACGGGCCGCTGGTGCTGATCGCTGCTGGTACCGGCATGGGCCAGATGCACAGCCTGGTCGAGCATTGCCGGGCTCAGGGTTTCAAGCACCCGGTGCACCTGTACTGGGGCGTGCGCCGGCCCGAGGACTTCTACCAGATCGAGCACTGGGACGAATGGCAGCGCCTGCCCAACCTGTTCCTGCACAAGGTGGTCAGCGACCTGTGCGGTTGGGAAGGCCGTTGCGGCATGCTGCATGAGGCGGTCTGCGAGGACATCGCCGACCTCAACAGCGTGCATGTATATGCCAGCGGCTCGCCGAACATGATCTATGCCACTCTCGACGCCCTGGTCGAAGCCGGCATGGATGCGCACCGCATGCGCGCCGATGTGTTTGCCTACGCACCACGCGGCTAATAACCGAAGTTTGAAAGTATGGGTATAAGGCGGTAATTGTTACCGCCTTGGCTAATAACTTTCACAGTTGCCGAAACAGTACTTTCCAGTCGTCGGGAGCGCGGATGAAACTCTGGCGCGAGGGCTTGAGTATTCCTGTACTTCTGTCCTATGGTTACTGCAAGCGCCCTTGGTACAGAGGCTGGGGGCGCATCGTAATCGAATCTCGCTATATCGTAGTTCACAGGGATAATGGCGGCAGCTTATGTCGGCACTTGAAAGTATGTCCTGGGAAGTTTCATATCCACCGACACTCGACTTCGGTCAGCAACATACTCGCGAACAGTTGTTCAATTCCATGAAGACAACCATGTCTCGCCATCAGGGTGGGCCGGTGTGGCTGTTCGCCTATGGTTCGTTGATCTGGCGACCGGAGTGCAATTCGGTGGAACGCCAACGCGCGCGGGTACATGGTTACCACCGTGGCTTGTACCTGTGGTCGCACGAACACCGCGGCACCCCGGAAACCCCCGGGCTGGTGTTCGGCCTGGACCGTGGTGGCTCCTGCAGTGGTTTTGCCTACCGGCTGGATGAAAGCAGCCTGGACGAGTCGCTGATGGCCCTGTGGCAGCGCGAGATGCCGTACCCGGCGTACCGGCCGCACTGGCTCAGTTGCCGGTTGGGTGATGGCAGCAAGGTGCAGGCCCTGGGCTTCGTGCTGGAGCGGCATTTGCCGTGCTATGCCGGGAACCTGCCGGACACCCTGCTCAGCCAGATCCTGGCCAGTGCCAAGGGGCGCTATGGCACCACGCGTGATTATGTCGAACAGACCTTGAATGCCCTGCGCAGCCACCAGATGCCCGATCGCAACCTGGAGGCGCGGTTCAGGCGCTGCCATAACCTGCGCGAAGTTTGATTAGTCTGTCAGGGCCCTATCGCCGGCAAGCCGGCTCCCACAGGTACTCCACTGGCCTTGGAAACTGTGGAGATCCTGTGGGAGCTGGCTTGCCGGCGATAGGGCCCTGACAGGCAACAGATTTCTCAATCCTTACCTGACCAGCACCACCAACTTACCCACAGCCTGACGCTGCCCCAACTTTTCAATGGCAGCCCCTGCCTCAGCCAGTGGATAAGTCTGCGACACCAGCGGCTTCAACTTGCCTTCGGCATGCCATGCAAACAGCTGCCGGAAGTTGGCCGCATTGTCCTCCGGCTGACGCTGGGCAAACGCCCCCCAGAACACCCCGAGCACCGCCGCGCCCTTGAGGAGCACCAGGTTGGCCGCCAGCTGCGGGATGGTCCCGCTGGCAAAACCCACCACCAGCAACCGGCCATTCCAGGCCAGCCCGCGCACTGCCTGCTCGAACAACTCGCCACCCACCGGGTCGTAGATCACGTCCACGCCCTGGCCGCCGGTCAGGCGCTTGATCTCGTCACGCAGGCTGGCCTGGCTGTAGTCGATTAGTTCATCCGAGCCGGCTGCCTTGGCCACGGCCAGTTTTTCCGCACTGCTGGCGGCCGCGATCACCCGCGCGCCCATGGCCTTGCCGATCTCCACCGCCGCCAGGCCGACCCCGCCGGACGCGCCTAGCACCAGCAGGGTTTCGCCCGCTTGCAACTGGCCGCGCTGGCGCAGGGCGTGCATGGAGGTGCCGTAGGTCATGCCGAATGCCGCTGCGGTGGTGAAGTCCATGCTCGGCGGGATCGGCAGCACATTGTAGAACGGCACCGCCACCTGCTCGGCGAATGCACCCCAGCCGGTCAGCGCCATGACCCGGTCGCCGACCTTGAACGCGCCGGCCTTTTCCCCGACGGCGGCCACCACGCCCGCTGCCTCGCCGCCGGGGGAGAACGGCAACGGTGGCTGGAACTGGTATTTGCCTTCGATGATCAGGGTGTCGGGGAAGTTGACCCCGGCGGCCTGCACATCCAGCAGGATCTCGTTTTTCTTCGGCACCGGGCTGGCCACCTCTTCCAGCACCAGGTCGCGCGCCGGGCCCAGGGTTTTGCACAACACAGCTTTCATCGGGGCTATTCCTTTGCGGGTCGTGGCCGATAAGTGTAGGAGGGCCGCCTGCCCGGTCAACGAGCATGGGGCGCCCTGATGTGCAGGCATAAGTGGCGGCACAAGCCCGGGCTTGGGTTTGAGCGGCATGCTGGGTAAGCTGGCGCCAACTGTATTGAGGAGCAAATTCGTGAAAGCGTGGATCTTGATGGTGCTGGCGCTGCTGCTGCCGGCTGCGGCCATGGCCGAGGAAGCCAAGGAAGGGGCGCCGAAAGTCGCCTACATCAGCCTGAGCCCGCCCTTTGTCGGCAACTACGCCCTCGACGGCAGCCCGCGGCTGCGCGTGTACAAGGCCGACGTGGCACTGCGCGTGACCGGCGACGAAGCCGCCAAGGCGGTGAAGCACCACGAGCCGCTGATCCGCAACCAGCTAGTGGCGCTGTTCACCCAACAGTCGGTGGACAGCATGAGCAACGTCGAAGCCAAGGAGCACCTTCGCCAGGAAGCGCTGAAACAGGTGCAGCAGGTGATGGAAGCCGAAGAGGGCAAGCCGATCGTTGAAGACCTGCTGTTCAACAACCTGATCGTGCAGTGACCTGAAGCACTGTGAGGTCGATTGCTGGTGAGCTGGATTGAAGTCAGGCTTACCACGGTTGTAGGACCTTTCCGTCTTTCCTGTAAGCCCGCCAGTTTTCGGTTTCTGAAGCCAAGGCGAAGCTAAAATGAGCCTGTTCCCGTAAGGGGCTTGCAAGACTCTGCGGATCCTGGTTCAACCAGCAATTACAGAGCCGGGCAGGTGTATGGCGATGACAAGCCGACCTGTCTGTGAGTAGGGCGCCGAAAGGCGCCCTTTGTCTTTGTGCTAGATCCCAATTGGATCAGGACGCCAGGCTTCGGCGAAACCGCGCCAGCGCCACGCCGAAGAACACCAGCCCGATCACGGCCAGCGCCAGGATGTCCGGCCACACCACCGTCCATCCGGCATCACGGAACAGGATTGCGGCGCCAAGGCTGACAAAGTGCGTCGACGGCGACCCCTGCATCACCCACTGCAGCCACTGCGGCATGCTGTCCAGCGGTGTGCTGCCGCCGGAAAGCAACAGCATCGGGATGATTACCGGGATTGCCAGCAGGCCGAATTGTGGCGTCGAGCGCGCCAGGGTGGCGAGGAAGATGCCCAGTGCGGTACTGGCGAACAGGTACAGCGCGGTCACGGCCAGGAACAGGCCCATCGAACCGGAGAGCGGCACGCCAAGCGCACCCTTGACCACCACCACCAACGAAATCCAGGTGCAGATCACCACCACCAGCGCGTTGCTGGCGATTTTCGCCAGCATGATTTCCAGCGCGGTCAGCGGCAGCACCAGCAGGTGGTCGAGGGTGCCGTGCTCGCGCTCGCGCAGCAACGCGGTGCCGGTGAGGATGATCGCCAGGATGGTGATGTTGTTGACGATCTGGATCACCGCCAGGAACCAGCCACCCTCCAGGTTTGGGTTGAACAGGGCCTTGGCGTTGATTGCAACCGGGCTCTGCGTGTTGTTGCGCTGGCTGTAGTCGAGCAACTCGCGTTCGAAGATGCGGCCGATATAGCCGGCCCCCATGAACGCCTGGCTCATGGCCGTGGCGTCGACATTGATCTGCAGTTCCGGCGAGCGCCCGGCCAGCAGGTCACTCTGGAAATTCACCGGCACGTTGATCACGAAGGTGTACTGGCCGCTGTCCATGGCCTGGTCCAGGCGCCCCGGGGCCAGCGGTACGGCGGGCTGGAATTCGGGTGGTTGCAGGGCTTCGCCGAGCTTGCGCGACAGCAGGCTGTGGTCTTCGTCCACCACCGCGACGCTGGCGTTGTGCACGCCGATCACCGAGCCGGCTGCGGGCATGTAGATGGCCACGCTGAAGGCATACAGCAGGAACAACAGCAGCACGCTGTCATGGCGCAGGCTGGTCAGCTCTTTCAGGCCCAGGCGCAGGGTGTGGTTCAGGCGCGACATCTCAGGCCTCCTGCTTCTTCAGCATGGCCAGGCTCAGGCCGGTGAACACGGCAAAGAAGCTGAGCAGGATCAGGCACTGCGGCCACAGTTCGCGCAGGCCCAGCGCCTTGGTGAAGGTGCCGACCGCGATGTCGAGGAAGTAGCCCGCCGGGAACAGCTGGCCCATTACCGCCGCCGCGCCGTCCAGCGACGAGCGTGGCACGATCAGCCCGGAAAACTGGATGGTCGGCAGGCTGGTGATGATCATGGTGCCCAGGATGGCGGCGATCTGGGTGCGGGTGAAGGTCGAGATCAGCAGGCCCAGGCTGGTGGTCGCCAGCAGGTAGGCGACGCCGCCACAGGCCAGGGCCAGCACGCTGCCCTTGAGCGGCACGGCGAACAGCCAGCGGTTCATCGCCACCAGCAACGCCAGGTTGACCAGGCTCACGGCCAGATAGGGCATCTGCTTGCCGAGCAGAAACTCCAGGCGGGTGAGGGGTGTGGCGTAGAAGTTGGTGATGGAGCCGAGCTCTTTCTCGCGGACGATACCCAGCGCGGTGAGCATGGCCGGGATGAAGGCCAGGATCAGCGCCATTACCCCCGGGCCGATGGCGTTCACGCTGACCACATCCTGGTTGTACCGAAAACGGGTTTCCAGGCGCACCAGGTCCTGGCGCGGCTGCGGCTGTGGGCTGGCCTTGGCCAGTTGCTCGAGGTTGGCCTGATGCACGGCTTCCACGTAGTTGCGGCTGGTTTCCGCGCGGAACGGCATGCCGCCATCGAGCCAGGCAGCCACTACCGGTTGACGCCCGGCGTACAGGTCGCGGCCAAAGCCGGGGGGGATTTCCAGCGCCAGTTTGATTTCCGAGCGCTGCAGGCGCTGGTGCATTTCGCGGGTATCGCGGATGGGCGCCTGTTCGGCGAAATAGCGTGAACCACGGAAAGCTTCCAGATAGGCCCGGCTTTGTGGGCTCTGGTCCTGGTCGTGTACGGCGAAGGCGAGGTTTTCCAC
The DNA here is from genome assembly GCF_002113245.1 of Pseudomonas sp. B13(2017). NCBI lineage: Bacteria > Pseudomonadati > Pseudomonadota > Gammaproteobacteria > Pseudomonadales > Pseudomonadaceae > Pseudomonas > Pseudomonas sp. B13(2017). The sequence goes on along the minus strand of NZ_NEJX01000001.1, from coordinate 383,748 downwards.
ATCCAGCGAAATGCCATAGCCGAAGATCACCATCATGAACACTGCCCCCAGCAGGGCGAAGGCCAGGCGTACCTTGTCGCGCAGCAGCTCCTTGCCCTCACGGCTGGCCACCGCCAGCAGGCGACGCAGGCTGAAACCCTGGCGCAGCGCCGGCGCAGGCGTGGCGGCCTGTTCCAGCACGGCGTTGTCGGTGGCTTGCGGCGCCAGTTCCTGGGCCTGTTCCAGGCAGCGTACGAACGCGTCTTCCAGGGTGTTGCCTTGGTACTGGCGTTGCAGGGCACCCGGCGTGTCGCAGGCCAGTACCCGGCCTGCATGCATCAGCGAGATGCGGTCGCAGCGTTGGGCTTCGTTCATGAAGTGGGTGGAAAGGAAAATGGTCACGCCCTGCTCGCGTGACAGCTCCACCAGCAGGCGCCAGAAGTCGTCACGGGCAGCCGGGTCGACGCCGGAGGTGGGTTCGTCGAGGATCAGCACTTCCGGGCGGTGCAGCACCGCCACCGCCAGTGACAGGCGCTGGCGCAGGCCGAGGGGCAGGGCGCCGGATGGCTGGTCGGCGATGGCACCCAGGTCGAAGCGCTCGATCAGTTCGTCGATACGCTGGGCGCTCTCGGCCTTGGGCAGGTCGAACAGGCGGGCATGCAGGGTCAGGTTCTGCCGGGTGCTGAGCTCGCCATACAGCGAAAAACTCTGCGACATGAAACCGACTCGCTTGCGCGTGGCCAGGTCGCTGGCATCCACCGGGCGGCCGAGCAGGCTGGCGCTGCCTTCGCTGGCCGGCATCAGGCCGGTGAGCACTTTCATGGTGGTGGTCTTGCCGCAGCCGTTGGAGCCCAGGAAGCCGAAGATCTCCCCGCGGCCAATGGCGAAGCTGACCTTGTTCACTGCCGTGAAATCGCCAAAGCGCAGGGTCAGGTCGTGGGCCTCGATGGCGACCGAGGTGTCAGTGGCCGAGCGCGGTGGAATGATGAGCGGAGGGTGTTGTGCCTTGCCCGCACCTTGGTAATGGGTGAAGGCGTCGTCCAGCTTGCCACTGGGGGTGACTGCGGCAAGCTCATGGCTGGGGCCGGCGGCCAGCAGGCGGCCGCCATCGAGCATCAGGCAATGCTCGAATTGTTCGGCCTCCTCCATGTAGGCGGTGGCCACCAGCAAGGTCAGTTGCGGGCGTTGCGCGCGCACCTGTTCGACCAGCTCCCAGAAACGCCGCCGTGACAGTGGGTCGACGCCGGTGGTGGGCTCGTCGAGGATCAGCAGGTCCGGCTCGTGGATCAGCGCGCAGCACAGGCCCAGCTTCTGTTTCATGCCGCCCGACAGCTTGCCCGCTGGGCGCTCGGCAAAGCGCAGCAGGTCGGTGGCCTGCAGCAGGTTGGCCATGCGCTGTTCGCATTCGCGGCGGCCGAGACCGAACAGGGTGGCGAAAAAGCGGATGTTCTCGCTGATCGACAGCTCCGGATACAGGTTGTTGCCCAGCCCCTGCGGCATGAACGCCACTTTCGGGTACAGCGCCGCGCGATGGCGCCGCTGGCGGATCGAGCCACCCAGCACCTGCAGTTCGCCCTGTTGCAGGCGCTTGACGCCGGCGATCAGCCCCAGCAGGGTCGATTTGCCAGCCCCGTCAGGGCCGATCAGCGCGCAACGGGTGCCCGCCGGCAGGCTGAACCCGAGGGGATTCAGGGCCACCAGATCGCCGTAGCGATGGCTGATACCTTCGGCCAGCAGTGCCGGGGCGTTCATTGCAGGTTGGCCGGCCAGTCCACCTCAGCCGTGCGGACATAGCCGGCGCCTGGCATGCCCGGCTTGGCCTGCGGTACGGCGCCCGGGTCGGTCAGGCGCAACTTGACCCGGAACACCAGCTTCTGCCGCTCGTCGCGGGTTTCCACCTGCTTGGGGGTGAACTGGGCCTTGGCCGCGACAAAGGCCACCTTCGCTGGCAGCGCCCGCTCGGGCAGGGCGTCGAGCACGATCCGCGCCTGGTCGCCGACGGTCAGCCGGCCGCTGGTGGAGGCGGGCAGGTAGAGGTTCATGTACTGGTCGCTGGGGTCGATCAGCATCAGTACGCGGCCGCCGGCACCCAGCACTTCACCGGGCTCGGCCAGGCGCAGCTGGATGATGCCGTCGATCGGTGCGCGCAGGCTGCTGTCGTCGATCTCGCTGGTGAGCTGCGCCACCTGGGCCTCGGCGGCGCCGATGGCGGCCTTGATCGCCGCCAGTTGGGCGCGGGCGGCGACCACGGCGGCGTTGGCCGTGTCGAAGCGCGCCTGCTGTTGGTCGAGCAACTGCTGGCTGGCGTATTTGCGCTGGAAGATCTCGCGCACGCGCTTGAGCTCCTGGCTGGCCAGCAGCAGTTCGCTTTGGCGCAGCTGCACGCTGGCCTGGGCGGCGGCGTAGTTTTCCCGAGCGCGCAGCACTTCGGCTTCGGCCTGGCTGCGCTGGGCTTCCATGGTACGGGTGTCGATGCGCGCCAGCAGCTGGCCGCGAGCTACCTTGTCACCTTCGTCGACCAGCACTTCGGCCAGGCGGCCGGGGATTTTGCTGGCGATCTGCACTTCGGTGGCTTCCAGGCGGCCGTTGCCCATGCTCAGGCCTTCGGGCAGCTGGTCGTGGAGCGACTTCCAGTACCCCAGCCCACCGGCTGTTGCGAGTAGGGCGATCAGCGCGGTGGCGAAGATCCTGGGGGCGTATCGGTTCATCGTTCTGCATCCTTGCGGTCATGCACACTGCATCATGGCTTGCGGCCACGCGCGGCGTGTTGATATCAGTCAAATCCATGACTGGGTCTGCTACGCAGCCCATCGCCGGCAAGCCAGCTCCCACAGGGGCAGCGCATGGCTTGAGGTCAATGCGGTCGGGGTGGGAGCTGGCTTGCCGGCGATGGGCCGCAGGGCGGCCCCATTGGTTTATGACCTTAGCCGCAGTTTCAACGCAAAGCGACAATCACCGCCCATTGCTCTGGCGTCACCGGCATCACCGACAGGCGGCTGCCCTTCTGAACCAGCGGCAGTTCGGCCAGGCCTGCCTGCTGTTTCAGCCAGCCCAGCTCCAGCACCCGTGGCAGGGTTTGCACATGGGCCACATCCACCGCGCTCCACGGGTTCTTGTCGGCCGTGGCCTTGGCATCGTAGTAATGGCTTTGCGGGTCCAGCGCGGTCGGGTCGGGGTAGGCAGCGCGGGTGATCCTGGCAATGCCGGCGATGCCCGGCTGCGGGCAGCTGGAGTGATAGAAGAAGAACTCGTCGCCAACGCTCATGGCCCGCAGGAAATTGCGCGCCTGGTAGTTGCGCACGCCGTCCCAGCGCGCTTCGCCGAGGCGGCCGAGGGCTTCGATGGAGAGCTCGTCGGGCTCGGATTTCATCAGCCAGTAGGCCATGGGTGCTGCTCCTGAAAAGGTTTGAAATAACCTGTTGCATGAAACCGACAGTCGGTTGGCGTCAAGGTTTGCGTGCAGACGCAGGTTGTCGGAAAATGCGCCCCGTTTAAAGCGCGATGCTCCGGCGATACCCAGAAAATTGCCGAGCCTGAACAGTTTGCCTGGGGGGCAATCTTCGATGAATCAACGTAACAAGCCGGATCTGCTGTGGATCCTGGTGTTCATTTTCGGCCTGGGTGTGGTCACGACCGGTTATGCGCAAGGGATCTGGGAGCGCAAGCTGGACAACGCCTATCAGATGCCGGTCGACGCCAGCCAGCCGCAACGTTGATGCCCCCGCCGGCGCCGCTCAACGCGGCGCCAGGTACCAGCCACGGTCCGAGACCGTCCCCTGCAGCGGTACATCCCAACTGGCCTGAGCCAGCCGCTCGACCTTCTGGCATTCATGTGCCAGCCCCAACAGCAATGGTTTTTTCCAGGTCTGGCGACGTGCCTGGTAGGCCAGGCTGCGATCATAGAAACCACCGCCCATTCCCAGGCGACCGCCCACTTCGTCGAAACCGACCAACGGTAGCAGGATCAGGTCCAGCGACCAGATCGGGCGCTGGCGCTTGCGCTCGGTGACCGGCTCGGGAATGCGAAAGCGGTTGGGCTTGAGCTTCTCGCCCTGCTCGAAGCGCTGGAACACCATGCGCGTACGCGGCCAGGCGTGCAGCACCGGCAGGTAGGTGCGCTTGCCGCGGCGCTGGGCTTCGCGCAGCAGCAGGTAAGGGTCGATCTCGCCGTCGTTGGGCAGGTACAGGGCAATATGCCGGGCGCGTCGGAACAGCGTGTGCTGCGCCAGCTGGCGGTACAGGCCAAGGGCGGCCTGGCGTTGCTGGGCAGGGGTAAGGGCGCGGCGGGCATTGCGGAGCAGGCGACGGAGCTGGGGGCGGGTGAGCTGCGCGGTGTCGGTCATGGCACGGGCGATCCCAGGTGCTGGCCGACGTGGTCGGCCAAAACGAATTGCCCGCCGGAAGGGGCGGGCAAGAGAATTCAGGCTCCCCGATAAGACCGCTATCGGTGTAGCCCTTGAACCCGAAAGTTCAAGGTGGAGATTGCAGGGGGCGTTAAGGCTTTCCGTCGGGCGGACATGCACACCGGCCCCAGCGTGCAACCCCCGTGGTTGTGCGTATCGGCTCAGGGACATAACCGACTGGCGCATCCCCCAGGGAGTGGCGCCAGTATACCAATCTCAGCCGATTTTGGTATCCGCGTCGTCGGACAATGCCTGGTCGACCCGTTCCAGCAGGTCGCGCACCTGTTCGCGGGTGGTGCCGCCTGCCGGGGCATCGTTGCGGTCTTCCTGGCGGTGCAGCATTTCGTGGGTGATGTTCAACGCTGCCATGACCGCGATGCGGTCGGCGCCGATCACCTTGCCGCTGCTGCGGATCTCGCGCATCTTGCCGTCCAGGTAGCGCGCGGCGCTGACCAGGTTGTTGCGCTCTTCCGGCGGGCAGATGATCGAATATTCCTTGTCGAGGATCTGCACGGTGACGCTATTGCTTGAACTCATGAGTCTTGCTCCAGAGCCTTGAGGCGTAAAATCATCGACTCGACCTTGCGCTTGGCGATCTCGTTCTTTTCGATGAGGTGGGCGCGCTCTTCGCGCCAGGATTTTTCCTGAGCTACTAGGAGTGCATTTTGCCGTTTTAGTTGCTCGACACGTTCGATCAGCAACTCGAATCGGCTCATCAGTGCCTGCAGGTCGTTCTCTTGCGTGGGTTGCACTCGATTCGCTCCGTCGTTGAGTCACCTGGCGATGATGCCTCTCCCTGGGCGGCGACGGCCAGTGCCGATGGTCTTGGCGCGCCTGCCGGTGCTAGGATACAAGGTCTCCATTCTAGTCATTGCGCCGTCTGGCGCCTAGCTGCCCATGCCCAATACCCAATCGCCCTACATCGCCTTCGCCATGCTGCTGTCCAGCAATGGTCATCCTGTCACCCCGGCCGAACTGCACGGCCTGCTGATCGGCCGCAGCTGCGCCGGTGCCGGCTTCGACGCCGACGGCTGGCTGGCCGATGCCGCCCAGCTGCTGGAAACCGAGCCCGGTGACACCGTGCGCAACGCCCTGGTCGGCCTGCAGGAAATGGTCAAGGGCGAGCTGACCAGCGACGACATGGCCATCGTCCTGCTGCTGCCTTCCGACGACGCCGCCCTGAGCGACCGCGCCACCGCGCTGGGCCAGTGGTGCCAAGGCTTCATCACCGGTTTCGGCCTGAATGCCGGTGGCAAGGACCTGTCCGACGAGGCCAAGGAAGTGCTGCAGGACCTGGTGGCCATTTCCCAGGTCCAGGAAGCCCTCGAGGAGTCCGAGGACGGCGAGAGCGACTACATGGAAGTCATGGAATACCTGCGCGTGGCGCCGTTGCTGCTGTTCTCCGAGCTGGCCAAGCCGGCCGCCCCCGCACCCAAGCCATCGCTGCACTGATCAACCGGGGGTAGTCTGCCCATGAGCCACATTCCCAAGGCCGAGTATGCCCGTCGGCGCAAGGCGCTGATGGCGCAGATGGTCCCCAACAGCATCGCCATCCTGCCCGCCGCCGCGGTTGCCATCCGCAACCGCGACGTCGAGCACGTTTACCGCCAGGACAGCGACTTCCAGTACCTCAGCGGTTTCCCCGAGCCGGAAGCGGTGATTGCGCTGATCCCGGGGCGCGAGCATGGCGAATACGTGCTGTTCTGCCGTGAACGCAACCCCGAGCGCGAGCTGTGGGATGGTCTGCGGGCCGGCCAGGAAGGTGCGGTGCGCGATTTTGGCGCAGACGATGCCTTCCCCATCACCGACATCGACGAGATCCTGCCGGGCCTGATCGAAGGCCGTGAGCGGGTGTACAGCGCCATGGGCAGCAACCCCGAGTTCGACCGCCGGCTGATGGACTGGATCAACGTGATCCGCTCCAAGGCCCGCCTGGGCGCCCAGCCGCCGAACGAGTTCGTTGCGCTGGATCATCTGCTGCACGACATGCGCCTGTATAAATCGGCAGCGGAAGTGAAGGTGATGCGCGCTGCCGCAGACATCTCGGCGCGGGCCCACGTGCGGGCCATGCAGGCCTGCCGGGCCGGGTTGCACGAATACAGCCTGGAAGCCGAGCTGGACTACGAGTTCCGCAAGGGCGGGGCGAAGATGCCGGCTTACGGCTCGATCGTCGCGGCCGGGCGCAATGGCTGCATCCTGCACTATCAGCAGAACGACGCCCCGCTCAAGGATGGCGACCTGGTGCTGATCGACGCCGGCTGCGAGATCGACTGCTACGCCAGCGACATCACCCGTACCTTCCCGGTCAGCGGGCGCTTTTCGCCCGAGCAGAAGGCCATCTACGAGCTGGTGCTCAAGGCCCAGGCCGCGGCGTTTGCCGAAATCGCTCCCGGCAAGCACTGGAACCACGCCCATGAGGCGACCGTGCGGGTCATCACCGAGGGCCTGGTGGAACTGGGCCTGCTGACGGGCGAGGTGCAGGCGCTGATCGACAGCGAGGCCTATCGTGCCTTCTACATGCACCGCGCCGGGCACTGGCTGGGCATGGATGTGCACGATGTGGGCGAGTACAAGGTGGGCGGTGAGTGGCGGGTGCTTGAACCCGGCATGGCGCTGACCGTCGAGCCGGGCATCTACATAGGCGCCGACAATCAGGCCGTGGCCAAGAAATGGCGCGGCATTGGTGTAAGGATCGAGGACGACGTGGTAGTGACCAGGCAAGGCTGTGAAATCCTGACTTCGGGCGTGCCGCGCACGGTCGCCGAGATCGAGGGGCTGATGCAGGCCGCCCGCAAGGACGCGGCATGAATCGGGTAAACCTGGCGATCATCGGTGGCGGCCTTGTGGGCGCGAGCCTGGCCCTGGCCCTGCAGGCGGGGGCCAAGGCGCGAGGCTGGAAGATCCTGCTGATCGAACCGTTCGCCCCCGGTGACAGCTTCCAGCCCAGCTACGACGCGCGTTCGTCAGCACTTTCGTTCGGTACCCAGCAGATCTACCAGCAGCTGGGCCTGTGGCAGTCCATCGGCCATCGCGCCGAGCCGATCCGGCAAATTCACGTATCTGACCGCGGCCGCTTCGGCGCCACTCGCCTGGATGCCCTGGAAGAGGGCGTGCCGGCGCTTGGCTATGTGGTGGAAAACGCCTGGCTGGGCCAGTGCCTGTGGCAAGGGCTGGACAGCGAGGTGGTGAGCTGGCGCTGCCCGGCGGAGGTGACCGCGATGCAGGCCATCGAAGGTGGCTACCGCCTGCTGCTGAACGACGACACCCAGCTGGAGTGCGACCTGGCGGTACTGGCCGATGGTGGCCGCTCCGGCCTGCGCGAACAGCTGGGCATCCATGTGCGCCACACGCCCTACCAACAGAGCGCGTTGATCGCCAATATCACCCCGGGCGAGGCCCACGGTGGCCAGGCCTTCGAGCGCTTCACCGAAGAAGGCCCCATGGCCCTGCTGCCGCTGCCGGATAACCGCTGCGCGCTGGTCTGGACCCGCCAGGGCATGGACGCGCGACGCCTGGCCGACATCGACGAGCGCAGTTTCCTGCGCGAGCTGCAGGGCGTGTTCGGCTATCGCCTGGGCGCCTTGCGCCAGGTCGGCGCGCGGCACCTCTACCCACTGTCGCTGATCGAGGCCCAGGAGCAGGTGCGGCCGCATCTGGTGGTGCTGGGCAACGCCGCGCACAGTCTGCACCCCATTGCCGGCCAGGGCTTCAACCTGTCGCTGCGTGACGTGCAGGCGCTGGCCGAGGCGCTGCTGGCCGGGCCGCAGCAGCCTGGCGACCTGACCACGTTGCAGGGCTACCACCAGCGCCAGCGCCTGGACCAGGCCATGACCATCGGTTTTTCCGACCAGGTCACCCGCCTGTTCGGCAGCAGCCAGCCATTGCTGGCTGCCGGGCGCAACCTTGGCCTGCTCGGGCTCGACCTGCTGCCACCGGCCAAAAGCTGGTTCGCCCGCCAGGCCATGGGCCTGGGCACCCGCCCCGATCCGCGAGGTCAGGCATGAGTGACGACACGCGCAGGCTGGCGCGCCGGGCGTGCCTGTTGCGCTGGCGGCTGAACCTGTTCCCGCCGCACCTCGGGGCTGGCATCCGCGTGCAGCACATCAGCCCGGACCTGCGCAGCGTCAAGGTGGCGATGAAACTGACCCGCTGGAACCGCAACTACGTCGGCACCCAATGCGGCGGCAGCCTGTACGGCATGGTCGACCCGTTCTACATGCTGCTGTTGATCGAGCAGCTGGGGCGTGACTACATCGTCTGGGACAAGGCTGCCAGCATCGATTTCATTTCGCCGGGCAAAGGCCCGGTGTATGCCGAACTCCACGTCGATGACGCGCTGCTGGACGAAATCCGCCAGCAGACCGCCACCGGCAAGAAATGCCTGCCGCGTTTGCAGGTCGATATCCGCGACGGCGCCGGCGAGCTGGTGGCGCGGGTCGATAAAACCCTATATGTGCGGCTCAAGCCGCAAGCGAGGCTGGCGTAAGGCATGGAAATGCGCGCAGATCTGTTGATTGTCGGTGCCGGTATGGTCGGCAGCGCCCTGGCCCTGGCGTTGCGCCACAGTGGCTTGCAAATCCTCTTGCTCGACGGCGGCCCGCTGACGGTCAAGCCCTTCGATGCCCAGGCCCCGTTCGAGCCGCGTGTCAGCGCGCTGTCGGCAGCCAGCCAGCGCATCCTCGAGCGCCTTGGCGCCTGGGATGGCATTGCCAAGCGGCGTGCCACGCCATACTCGGACATGCATGTGTGGGATGGCAGCGGCACCGGGCAGATTCACTTCTCGGCTGCCAGCGTGCATGCCCAGGTGCTCGGCCACATCGTCGAAAACCGGGTGGTGCAGGATGGCCTGCTGGAGCGCCTGCATGACAGCGATATCGGCCTGCTGCCCAATGCGCGGCTCGAACAGCTGCGCCGCTCCGGCGACGAGTGGCTGCTGACCCTCGCCGATGGCCGCCAGCTGCGTGCGCCGCTGGTGATCGCGGCCGACGGTGCCAACTCGGCAGTGCGGTGCCTGGCCGGCTGCGAAACCCGCGAGTGGGATTACCTGCACCACGCCATCGTCACCAGCGTGCGTTGCAGCGCCGGGCACCAGGCCACGGCCTGGCAGCGCTTCACCGATGAAGGGCCACTGGCGTTCCTGCCGCTGACCCGCGATGGCCAACAGGACTGGTGCTCGATCGTGTGGTCGACCACCCCGGAGCATGCCGAGCAATTGATGGCGCTGGATGAAGCGGCCTTCCTGAAAGCCCTTGAGCGGGCTTTCGAGGGGCGCCTGGGTGATGTGCTGCAGGCCGACCCGCGGCTGTGCGTGCCGCTGCGCCAGCGCCACGCCAAGCGCTATGTGGATGAAGGCCTGGCATTGATCGGTGATGCCGCGCACACCATTCACCCGCTGGCCGGGCAGGGCGTCAACCTGGGCTTCCTCGATGCTGCGGTGCTGGCCGAGGTGCTGGTCAACGCCTGCGAGCGTGGCGAGCGGCTGGCGGATGTGAAGGTACTGAGCCGTTACGAGCGACGGCGCATGCCGCATAACCTTGCGCTGATGGCGGCGATGGAAGGGTTCGAGCGGTTGTTCCAGGCCAACCCGTTGCCGTTGCGCTGGTTGCGTAACAGCGGGTTGAAGCTGGTGGAGCAGATGCCGGAGGCCAAGGCGCTGTTCGTGCGGCAGGCGCTGGGTTTGAGCGGTGATCTGCCGGATCTGGCCAAGGCCTGAGCTTGCTGGAGTCCTGTGGGAGCGGGCATGCCCGCGAAACAGGCAACGCGGTGTATGGCACCGGCTTTGCCGGTGTTCGCGGGCATGCCCGCTCCCACAGGAACCTTGCAACTGTTATCCCTCTGCAACATCCGGTAACGCCTATGTAGATGAGTCGGAAAATGGGATTCACTACCATTTGCGCCTCTCATACGATCCGAGGAGTGCTTTCCATGTTGCCACGCAAGCCCCTACTGGCCGCCCTGGCCCTGACCCTGTTTGGCGGCACCGCCCACGCAGCGGACGAAGTGGTGGTGTACTCCTCGCGCATCGACGAGCTGATCAAGCCGGTGTTCGATGCCTATACCGCCAAGACCGGGGTCAAGATCAAGTTCATCACCGACAAGGAAGCCCCGCTGATGCAGCGCATCAAGGCCGAGGGCAACAACGGCGTGGCCGACCTGCTGCTGACCGTCGATGCCGGCAACCTGTGGCAGGCCGAGCAGATGGGCATCCTGCAGCCGATCAAGTCCGACATCATCGACCAGAACATCCCGCCGCAGTACCGTGCCTCGTCCCACGACTGGACCGGCCTGAGCCTGCGCGCCCGCACCATCATCTACTCCACCGAGCGGGTCAAGCCGCAGGAGCTGAGCACCTACGAAGCCCTGGCCGACAAGCAGTGGGAAGGCCGCCTGTGCCTGCGCACGGCGAAGAAGGTGTACAACCAGTCGCTGACCGCCACCCTGATCGAGACCCACGGCGAGGCGAAGACCGAGCAGATCGTCAAAGGCTGGGTCAACAACCTGTCCACCGATGTGTTCTCCGACGACAACGCAGTGATCCAGGCCATCGAGGCCGGCCAGTGCGACGTGGGCGTGGTCAACACCTATTACTACGGCCGCCTGCACAACCAGAACCCGAAACTGCCGGTGAAGATCTTCTGGCCCAACCAGGGTGACCGTGGCGTGCACGTGAACCTGTCGGGCATCGGCCTGACCAAGCATGCGCCACACCCGGAAGCGGCGAAGAAGCTGGTGGAATGGATGACCGGTGAAGAGGCGCAGAAGCTGTTCGCCGACATCAACCAGGAGTTCCCGGCCAACCCGAAGGTCAAACCATCGGAAGAAGTGGCAGCGTGGGGCAGCTTCAAGGCTGACAGCATTCCGGTGGAAATCGCTGGCAAGCGCCAGGCTGAAGCGATTCGCTTGATGGATCGGGCTGGCTGGAACTAAGCGCCAGGCTTTATCCTTCCGGGGCCTTTCAGGGCCTCTTCGCGGGCATGCCCGCTCCCACAGGACTACTCGATCCCTGTGGGAGCGGGCGTGCCCGCGAACGACCGCATAGCGGTCGCAAACCAGCCACAGAGACATTCAACTTGCCCCACGCCCCCCAACGCCGCTGGTACCTCCCGGTCACCATGGTCGCCGCCCTGGTGCTCCTGCCCCTGAGCGTCCTGCTGCTGTCCTGGCAGTCGATCGACCTGCAGATCTGGTCGCACCTGCTCGACACCCAGATGACTCGCCTGCTGGGCAATACCCTGACGCTGGTGGTGGGTGTGGGCATCGGCGTCACCGTGCTCGGCGTCAGCCTGGCCTGGCTGACCAGCCTCTGCGAGTTCCCTGGCCGGCGCTGGCTGGACTGGGCGCTGATGCTACCGTTCGCCATCCCGGCCTATGTGCTGGCGTTCGTCTTCGTCGGCCTGCTGGACTTCGCTGGCCCGGTGCAGAGTGCCCTGCGCGAGGTATTCGGGCCGATGCGCCTGCCGCGGGTGCGCTCCACCGGCGGGGTGATCGTCGTCCTGGTGCTGGTGTTCTACCCCTATGTCTACCTGCTGGCGCGCAGCGCATTCCTGGCCCAGGGCAAGGGCCTGATGGAAGCGGCGCGGGTGCTGGGGTTGTCCCCGCTGCAAGCGTTCTGGCGTGTGGCCCTGCCCATGGCACGGCCCGCGATCGGCGCCGGTATTGCCCTGGCCCTGATGGAAACCCTGGCCGACTTCGGCGCGGTGGCGGTGTTCAACTTCGACACCTTCACCACGGCCATCTACAAGACCTGGTACGGCTTCTTCAGCCTGTCCAGCGCGGCCCAGCTGGCCAGCCTGTTGCTGCTGGCGGTGATGCTGGTGCTGTATGGCGAGCGCCGTGCCAGGGGGGCCAGCCGCAGCGGCAACGAGCGGCCGCGCGGGCAGGCGCTGTATCACCTGCGCGGGTTCAAGGCGTTGCTGGCCAGTGGCTGGTGCCTGCTGGTGTTCGCCTGCGCCTTCGTCATCCCGCTGCTGCAACTGCTGGCGTGGTTCTGGCAGCGCGGCCGGCATGACCTGGACGAGCGCTATGTCGGCCTGGTGCTGCACACCCTGTACCTGGGCGGCATGGCGGCGCTGGTCACGGTGTGTGTGGCGTTGCTGCTGGCCTTTGCCCGGCGCCAGGCGCCGACGGGCGGTATCCGCGCCGGGGTAGGCCTGGCCAACCTGGGCTATGCCTTGCCCGGCTCGGTGCTGGCGGTGTCGATCATGCTGGCCTTCAGTTACCTCGACAACCACCTGGTCATCCCGCTGTCCAGCTGGCTGGGCGGTGCCGGCAAGCCGCTGCTGCTGGGCAGCCTGGCCGCATTGCTGCTGGCCTACCTGGTGCGCTTCATCGCGGTGGCCTACGGGCCGCTGGAGAGCAGCCTGGAGCGGATCCGCCCGTCACTGCCCGAGGCGTCCCGCAGCCTGGGCGTCGGTGGCGCGGGATTGTTTTTCAAGGTGTATCTGCCGCTGCTGGTGCCTGGCGCGCTCAGCGCCGCCCTGCTGGTGTTCGTCGACGTGCTCAAGGAAATGCCGGCCACCTTGCTGATGCGCCCGTTCGGCTGGGACACCTTGGCGGTAAGGGTGTTCGAGATGACCAGCGAGGGTGAGTGGGCGCGTGCATCGTTGCCGGCACTGACCCTGGTGCTGGTGGGCCTGCTGCCGGTCATCGGCCTGATCCGCCGTTCGGCACGTCGACCCGGTCACAGTCACTGAGGGTGCCAGCCCGCGCCCTTGCGGCTACAATGCGCGGCATTCGCGCGGCGGGTCCTACACAAGAAGAGCTGACGACCCGACGTCATCGACCGCCGCCGCTTCGCCACGCCCGGAAGGAGAAACCCATGGGACAGCGCACGCTTTTGTATGACCTGCACCTGGCGCTTGGCGCCAAGACGGTCGATTTCGGTGGCTGGGACATGCCCCTGCACTATGGCTCGCAGGTCGAGGAGCACCATCAGGTGCGCAGCGATTGTGGGGTGTTCGATGTTTCCCACATGACCGTGATCGATGTCGATGGTAGCGACGCCACTGCCTGGTTGCAGCGTCTGCTGGCCAATGATGTGGCCCGCCTCGACGACACCGGCAAGGCGCTTTACAGCCCGCTGCTGCAGGCGCAGGGCGGGGTGATCGATGACTTGATCGTCTACCGCACGGAAGATGGCTATCGCCTGGTCACCAACGCCGCCACCCGCGCCAAGGTGCTCGACTGGCTGCAGCTGCAGCGTGACGGTTTTGCCGTGGACTTCGAGGTCCGCCCAGACCTTGCCATCCTTGCCATCCAGGGCCCGCATGCCCGAGATAAGGTTGCAGCGCTGCTCAGCCCCGCGCGTGCCGCGCTGATCCGCGAGTTGCGCCCGTTCGAAGGCGTTGCCGAAGGCGACTGGTTCATTGCCCGCACCGGTTATACCGGTGAAGACGGCCTGGAGATCATCCTCCCGGGCGACCAGGCCGTGGCCTTCTTCAACGACCTGGTCGGTGCCGGTATCGCCCCCAGCGGCCTTGGTGCCCGCGATACCCTGCGCCTGGAAGCCGGCATGAACCTGTACGGCCAGGACATCGACGAAACCCACACCCCGCTTACCTCCAACCTGGGCTGGAGCATCGCCTGGGAGCCGGCCGAGCGCGACTTCATCGGCCGCGCCGGGCTGCTGGCGGAAATCGAGCACGGCGTGCAGGAAAAACTGGTAGGCCTGGTGCTGGAAGAGCGCGGCGTGCTGCGTGCCCACCAGGTGGTGCGTGTAGCCGGGATTGGCGAAGGGGAGATCACCAGTGGTAGTTTCTCGCCTACGCTGAGCAAGTCCATTGCCCTTGCACGCGTGCCCATGGCCACCGGCGACCGGGCCGAGGTGGAAATCCGCGGCAAGTGGTACCCGGTGCGGGTGGTCAAACCGACCTTTGTGCGCCACGGCAAGATCCTGATCTGAACAATTTTTAACCGGCGGGCGTACCGCTGAGCCAATCGAGGAATTCAAGACATGAGCAATATCCCCGCCGACCTGCGTTTTGCCGAAAGCCACGAGTGGGCTCGCCTGGAAGCCGACGGCACCGTGACCGTGGGTATCAGCGACCACGCCCAGCAAGCCCTGGGTGACGTGGTGTTCGTCGAGCTGGCTGAAGTCGGCAAGGTATTCGCCGCTGGCGACGCGGCCGGTGTGGTCGAGTCGGTCAAGGCCGCTTCGGACATCTACGCCCCGGTCGGTGGCGAAGTGATCGCGGTCAACGAAGAGCTGGCTGACAGCCCTGAGCTGCTCAACGAAGAACCTTACGAGTCGTGGATCTTCAAGCTGAAGCCAAGCAACCCGGCCGAGCTGGACAAGCTGCTGGATGCTGCTGGTTACGCAGCCGCTATCGGCGAATAAGGCTTCAGGCCTCATCGCCGGCAAGCCAGCTCCCACAGAGATAGCGCGCGCCTCAGGGCCTGTGGTTACCTGTGGGAGCTGGCTTGCCGGCGATAGGGCCGGTACTGGCAAAACAACTTTCCCCGCAGAATCGGCAATCCCTTCCTAGACTTGTAAGTCTCCATGAGAGCTGTTCCAGGAAGAGAGCGTCGTCATGTCCCAGTCGCCATCCCTGCATCAACTGCAAGAGCTCAACCCATTCCTGCGTCGCCACCTGGGCCCGGATGCCACGGAGCAGCAGGCCATGCTCAACGCGCTGGGTGTCGCCAGCCGCAGTGAGCTGATCGAGCAGACCGTACCGCCAGACATCCGCCTCAATCGCCCCCTCGATCTGCCGCCGGCACTGGACGAACAGGCCGCCCTGGCCAAGCTCGCCGGTTACGCCGGGCAGAACCAGGTCTGGACCAGCCTGATCGGCATGGGCTACCACGGCACCATCACCCCCACGGTCATCCTGCGCAACGTGCTGGAAAACCCGGGCTGGTACACCGCCTACACGCCTTATCAGCCCGAGATTGCCCAAGGCCGGCTGGAGGCGTTGCTGAACTTCCAGCAGATGGTCATCGACCTCACCGGGCTGGCCCTGGCCAACGCCTCGCTGCTCGACGAAGCCACCGCCGCCGCCGAGGCAATGGCCCTGGCCAAGCGGGTGGCGCGCAACAAGAGCAATGCCTTCTTCGCCGATGAGCACTGTCACCCGCAAACCCTGTCGGTACTCAAGACCCGTGCCGAGGGCTTCGGCTTCGAGCTGATCGTCGACTCTGTGGATAACCTTGGCAAACACGCGGTTTTCGGGGCCTTGCTGCAGTACCCGGATACCCACGGCGAGGTGCGCGACCTGCGCCCGCAAATCGACCATTTGCACAGCCAGCATGCCCTGGCCTGCGTGGCCGCCGACCTGCTCAGCCTGGTGGTGCTGGCACCGCCCGGGGAGCTGGGAGCCGATGTGGTGCTGGGCTCGACCCAGCGCTTTGGCGTACCGATGGGCTATGGCGGCCCCCACGCGGCGTATTTCGCCTGCCGCGATGACTACAAGCGAGCCATGCCGGGGCGCATCATCGGCGTGTCGCGCGATGCCCGTGGCAACACCGCGTTGCGCATGGCCCTGCAGACCCGCGAGCAGCATATCCGCCGCGAGAAGGCCAACTCCAACATCTGCACGGCCCAGGTGCTGCTAGCCAACATTGCCGGCTTCTACGCGGTGTACCACGGCCCGGAAGGCCTGCAGCGCATTGCCCAGCGCGTGCACCGGCTGACCTTCATCCTGGCCGCCGGCCTCGAGGCCAAGGGCATCAAGCGCCTCAACCAGCACTTCTTCGACACCCTTACCCTGGACGTCGGCGGTGCCCAGGTGGCCATCATCGAAAGCGCCGAAGCCGCGCAGATCAACTTGCGCATCCTTGGCCGCGGGCATCTGGGCGTGAGCCTGGACGAGACCTGCTCGGAGCAGACGGTGCTGCGCCTGTTCGACATCTTCCTGGGGGTGGACCACGGCCTGGATATAGCCGCACTCGACCAGCTGGCCCTGCCCGAAGGCATCCCCGCCAGCCTGGTGCGGCGCACGCCCTTCCTCGCCCACCCGGTGTTCAACCTGCACCACAGCGAAACCGAGATGCTGCGCTACCTCAAGCAGCTCGAGAACAAGGACCTGGCGCTGAACCAGTCGATGATCCCGCTGGGTTCGTGCACCATGAAGCTCAACGCCACCAGCGAGATGATCCCCATCACCTGGCCTGGCTTTGCCCAGCTGCACCCGTTTGCCCCGGCGGCCCAGGCCACCGGCTACAAGGCGATGATCGACGAACTGGAAAGCTGGCTGTGCGCCATTACCGGCTTCGATGCCATCTGCATGCAGCCCAACTCCGGTGCCCAGGGCGAGTACGCTGGCCTGATGGCCATTACCCGCTACCACCGCAGCCGCCACCAGCCGCAACGCACGCTGTGCCTGATTCCGTCGTCGGCCCACGGCACCAACCCGGCGTCGGCGCAAATGGCCGGCATGGAGGTGGTGATCGTAGATTGCGACGACGATGGCAACGTCGACCTGGCCGACCTCAAGGCCAAGGCCCACTCGGCCGGGGATCGGTTGTCGTGCCTGATGATCACTTACCCGTCGACCCACGGCGTGTATGAAGAGGGGATTCGCGAAATCTGCGAAGTGGTCCACCAGCACGGTGGCCAGGTGTACATGGATGGCGCCAACCTCAATGCCCAGGTGGGCCTGGCGCGGCCGGCGGATATCGGCGCCGACGTTTCACACATGAACCTGCACAAGACCTTCTGCATCCCCCACGGTGGCGGCGGCCCGGGCATGGGCCCGATCGGCATCCGCGCGCACCTCAAGCCGTTCGTCGCCAGCCACCCGGTGGTGCCGGTACCCGGCCTGGACCCGAACAACAGCGCGGTCAGTGCCGCGCCCTGGGGCAGTGCGAGCATCCTGCCGATCAGCTGGATGTACATAGCCATGATGGGGCCGCAGCTGGCCGATGCCAGCGAGGTGGCGATCCTCTCGGCCAATTACCTGGCCAGCCAGCTGGGTGGGGCTTTCCCGGTGCTCTACCGCGGGCGCAACCAGCGGGTGGCGCATGAGTGCATCCTCGACCTGCGGCCGCTGAAGGCGCTGACCGGCATCAGCGAAGAGGACGTGGCCAAGCGCCTGATGGATTATGGCTTCCACGCGCCGACCATGTCGTTCCCGGTGCCGGGCACGCTGATGGTCGAGCCGACCGAGAGTGAGTCGAAGGCCGAGCTGGACCGCTTCGTCGAGGCGCTGCTGGCGATTCGGGCGGAAATTGGCGAAGTGCAGGAGGGCAACTGGCCGGCGGAGAACAACCCGCTCAAGCATGCGCCGCATACCCTGGCCGATGTGCTGGCGGTGTGGGACAGGCCCTACAGCCTGGAACAGGCGGTGGCGCCCAGTGCTCACGTGCGCCAGCACAAGTACTGGCCAGCGGTGAACCGGGTCGACAACGTGTATGGGGACAGGAATCTGTTCTGTGCTTGTGTGCCGGTGGAGGCGTATCGCTGAGATCGGTGCTGGATTCTTCGCGGGCTTGCCCGCTCCCACAGCACTTGCACAAGATTCAAGCCTTGTGCGGTCCCTGTGGGAGCGGGCATGCCCGCGAAGCAGGCGACGCGGTTACTCGGCTACCGCATTCTTGGCCAGGATGGCATTGGCCAGTTCCATGTCAGAAGCCTGCATCCCCGGGTTTTCCGCGCGGGCCTGGCGAATCGCCGCTTCAAGGAACGGCCCGCGGATCGCGCCTTCGCTGGCCACGAAGCTGCCGGCGTCATCCTGCGCCGCCATCACCAGCTTGTGATCCCCGGAAGTCAGGTAGCTCGATGCCGTGGTAGCACCGGTAGTCATCACGTTACGCCAGAAGGTATCGGCCATGGCCGAGCCGATAGGCAGCGAAAGCAAGGCAGCGGCAGCGATGGCGGTTTTGAAACGCATGTTGAAACACCTCGAAGGGTGAGGGTTGAAGATGCGCGATTTGATCCTGCCACAGGGGTGCAAGTTCCTTGAATACAAGGGATTTTTGCTCAGGAACAGGCCCGTAGCACTTCCTCTTGGCGGGTCTGCCCGCAGGCTACCTTGGCTTCGCCGCAGCGGCGCAGATCGAGCAAGCCATCGGCCACGGCCTGGCGCCGCAAACTGGCCAGATCGCTGCCCGGGCCTATCAGGGCGCGCAGGCTGTCGCTGGGTATCAGCAGCTCGAACAACCCTGTGCGGCCATGGAACCCCGTGCCACGACAGGTACGGCATGGCTGGCCTTCGGGCAGCGCTGCACCACCCCGGCAATCCGCGCACAGTGTGCGCACCAGCCGCTGAGCCATGACCCCCACCAGCGTCGCCTTGATCAGGTAGTCGGCCACACCCAGTTCCTGCAGGCGGGTGATCGCGCCACAGGCGTCGTTGGTATGCAGGGTCGACAGCACCAGGTGCCCGGTCAGGGCTGCCTGCACCGCCACCAGGGCGGTCTCGCGGTCACGGATTTCGCCGATCATGATGATGTCCGGGTCCTGGCGCAGCATGGCCCGCACACCGTTGGCGAAACCCAGGTCCAGGGCGGGCTGCACCTGCAACTGGTTGAAGGTGGGATCCAGGCGCTCGATCGGGTCTTCGATGGTGCACAGGTTGACCTGCGGCGTGGCCAGCAGCTTGAGGCTGGCGTACAGCGTGCTGGTCTTGCCGGACCCGGTGGGGCCAGTGACCAGGATGATGCCCTGGCGCTGGCGCAGCAGGCCTTGCCACTGGTCCAGTTGTGGCCCATCCAGGCCCAGCCGGTCGAAGCCTTCTTGCAGCTGTTGCGGGTCGAACAGGCGCAGCACCAGTTTTTCGCCGAACGGGGTCGGCAATGTCGACAGCCGCAGTTCCACCTCGCCGCCGCCAGGCAGGCGGCTTTGCAGCCGGCCATCCTGCGGCCGGCGCTTTTCCGCGACGTCCATGCGCCCCAGGTGTTTCAGGCGGCTGACCAGCGCCAGGGTCACCCCGGCGGGGAAGGCATAGACGTTGTGCAGCAGGCCGTCGATGCGGTAGCGCAGTTGGCCCTGCTCGCGGCGTGGTTCCAGGTGGATATCGCTGGCGCGTTGCTCGATGGCGTACTGCAGCAGCCAGTCGACGATATGCACGATGTGCGCGTCGTCCGCACTGGCCTCGGCCTGGCGCTTGCCCAGCTCCAGCAGCTGTTCGAGTTCACCCAGGCTGGCTGACTGCTGGTGTTGCGCGCCCTTTACCGATTGGGCCAGGCGGTGGAACGACTGCCCTGCCTGGCGGACCTGCTGCGGGCTGGCCAGCACGCGCCGGATCGGCCGGCCCAGGCTGCGGGTGAGGTCGGCCAGCCAGTCGTCCTGGTAGGGCTGGGCGCTGGCGACGGTGACGCTGGAGGCGTCGGCGGCGACGATAAGAATGCCGTGGCGCTGGGCGAAGGCCGGGGATATCAGGCCGGTGACCTGGGGCAGGTCCAGTTGCAGCGGGTCGATGCGCAGGTAGGGCTGGCCGACCTTGTTGGCCAGCCATTGGCAGAGGCGGTCCAGGTCCAGGGGCTGGCCAGGGTGTCGACGGTCTTCCAGGGCGCAAGCGGCGATCTGTTCCAGCGGGTGGGCGGTGGGGTGAGTGGCGGTGTGCTCGAGTACCTGGAGGGTGTCGTTGGCGTGCAGGTGCTGGTCGGCGAGCAGGGCCTGGAGCAGGTGCTTGAGGTCGAGTGCCGGGTTGTCGGGTGTGTGCATGGTGGGCGTCCGTGCCTGATAGGGGAGTGCTGATCAAGGCTAGCCGGGCGAGGGAGGGTTACCGAGGGTGAAAGGTTTCGGAATCTTGCAGTGCCTGTACTGGCCTCTTCGCGGGCTCGCCCGCTCCCACAGGTACACCACAGGGCTGAGGTCGGTGGTATTCCTGTGGGAGCGGGCGAGCCCGCGAAAGGGCCAAAGCGGATGGTTCAGACCACCGCCAGCTCCACCCGCTGCAGGTTGCTCAGGCTCACCTCACCCACACACACCAGGTTGCGCAGTTTTTGCGCAATCACCTCGGCCCGGTGCCAGCTCAGGCCGCCGATGCCGACCTCGATATCCAGCCAGTCATCCTGCTGGCTGACCTGCACGCTGTGCGGGGTCAGGAACTGCAGGGCAAACAGGTTGAGCACCCGGCAGAGGCTGTCAGGCTCGGCCTCGGCCTGCAGGCGATAGTGCACGGTGCTGTGGGCGCTGCTGGCGGCCCAGGCGTCGGTACGGGGCTGTGCGTTCATGCTGGTCTCCGCAAATGTGGGAGAGATTCTTGCACGTTGGCGGCGGTATTTTTTCGCTATGATTTGATCATTTCGCTGTATTGGCGAATTGTTCTATTCATCAAGTACTGTTAAGGAGAATTATTGATGCGCAGCGAGCTGGACGCCTACGACCGCCGTATCCTCGAACTGCTGCAGGAGGACGCTTCGCTGTCCAGTGCGCAGATCGCCGAACGCGTGGGGCTGTCGCAATCGCCGTGCTGGCGGCGTATCCAGCGGTTGAAGGAGGAGGGGGTGATTCGCGGGCAGGTGACCTTGCTGGACCGCAAGAAGGTCGGCCTGAACACGCAGATATTCGCCGAGGTGAAACTGAACGCCCACGGGCGCTCCAACTTCACCGAGTTCACCGACGCAATCCGCGGGTTTCCGGAGGTGCTGGAGTGTTATGTGCTGATGGGGTCGGTGGACTTTCTGTTGCGCATCGTCACCCCGGATATCGAGGCTTATGAACGGTTCTTCTTCGAAAAACTGTCGAACGTGCCGGGGATACAGGAGGTGAACTCGATCGTGGCGCTGTCGGAGATCAAGTCCACCACCAGCCTGCCACTTTCGCGTTGAGGCCATTCGCGGCGGTTCGGCGCCCCGACTCGCCCGCTCCCACAGGTGCTGTGCAGGCCCAGGCCTTGTGCAGTTCCCTGTGGGAGCGGGCAAGCCCGCGAAGCAGGCGACTCGGTATCAGGCCTTGAGCAGGTGCTTCCAGCCGCGGCTCTGGTCCACCGCCCGAGCCTGTTCGATACGCGCTTCCAGCACTTCATCGCTGATCGGCTGTTCAGCCAGCTCATGCAGCTTCTTCAGGTCGCCATACAGGCGGTCCATCTGCGGCGCTTCCAGCACCTGACGGGCATGGTGCAGCCAGGCCAGCAGCTGTTCGATACGCGGCAGTTGCTCGGCCAGGTCTTCCGGACGCTGGGTGTACAGCGGCAGCTTCAACGCTCGGCCTTCTTCACCCAGCAGGTGCGCCAGCCAGCTTGCCAGCTGCGCCTTGCCCTGGCGCTCGCCACGGCCTTTGCGCTCCACGGTCCAGGCACGGGCCAGCAACCAGCGCGAGGTTTCCAGCGAGAACTGGCCCCAGCGCACGTCCTCCAGCTCTTCGGCGAACTGCTCGGGGGCGGCGCGGCGGATATCTTCGTCTTCGTTGCCGGCCTGCACCAGCGGGCGCCAGTCTTCGAGCAGGGCGTCGAGGCTGCTGCGCAGGTCGCGGGTGGTGGCGCGCGGCGCGGCCTGGCCCAGGCTAGCGGTAATGGCACGCAGCTCGCTCAGGCACTCGACCCAGTCCTGCAGCAGGCGCCAGTGGCCGTTGTGGCGGTATTGCTCGGCCAGGCGCTGGCTGCTGCCCAGCAGTTGCCAGGCCAGTGCGGCGTAGGCGTCGTCCACGGCCATTTCGGCTTCCAGCTCGGTGTGCGGCAGGCCCAGCTCGTAGCTGTCCGGCTCCAGCAGGCGGTAACCACGCTCGGCCTTGCTGATGTCGCATGGCATCAACGGCAGGCTGGCGGCCAGCTCGGCGGCCAGTTCCAGCAGTGCCTGCGGCTCGCCTTCACGCAATTCCAGTTCCAGCTCGCAGATTTCTTCCTTGCGCTTGCCGGCGATCACGAACCCCTGGTCCAGCGCGGCCTCGATCACCACCTTGCTCTTGCCACGGCCCCAGGCGATTTCGGCGTATTCACGGCTGAAGTCGGTGGTGAACAGCGGCTTGATGGTCTTTTTGTCCAGGTTGGCCAGTTGCGCGGGCCAGCAGCTGTCGTCGAGCTTCTTCAGGTCGAGCTTGACCTTGTCCAGCTGCCATTCGTGCTCGTTGCGCTCGGACAGGCCGGCCACGCTGGTGCCGCGGCACTTGAGGGTCTGGATGATGGCCTCGCCATCGCGGCGCAGGCGCAGGGCGACACGGGCGGCGGAGAGCTCGCGCTCGGGGGTGTCGAAGTACTGGTTGAGCAGTTCGCGGGTCTGCCAGCCGGACTTGTTGCGCTTTTTCAGCAGAGGGTGCTCGCGCAGGGCGGCAAGGGTCTCGCGGCTGGCGCGGAGCTTGAGTTCGGTTTCTTTGTGCATCACAGGCTCGAAGGAGGGGGCGTGGTTGCCCAGCAGTCTACAGGAGTCGGCTCTCGTCTGTTGGATCGTGGTTGGCTTCTTCGCGGGCTTGCCCGCTCCCACAGGTACAGCATCGCTTTCAAGGGCGGTGCAGTCCCTGTGGGAGCGGGCAAGCCCGCGAAGAAGCCCACACGGTTGGACGGCATTGCTATGATGGGCAACGCTTCCGAGGAGTACGCGCATGCCGTTGCCGACGCTGAAAGACCAGTTCGCCGCCCTGATCGCCGCGCCCTCGGTCAGTTGCACCCAGCCTGCGCTGGACCAGTCCAACCGCCAGGTCATCGACCTGCTGGCCGGCTGGCTGGGCGACCTGGGTTTCAAGTGCGACATCCAGCAGGTCAGCCCCGGCAAGTTCAACCTGCTGGCCAGCCGTGGCACCGGCCCGGGGGGCCTGGTGCTGGCGGGGCACAGCGATACCGTACCCTATGACGAACAGCTGTGGGCCAGCGACCCGCTGAAGCTGACCGAAACCGATGGCCGCTGGGTCGGCCTGGGCAGCTGTGACATGAAGGGCTTCTTCGCCCTGGTCATCGAGGCGGTCATCCCGCTGTTGGAGCACGATTTCAAGCAGCCGCTGCTGATCCTCGCCACCTGTGACGAAGAAAGCTCCATGTCCGGCGCCCGCGCCCTGGCCGAGGCCGGCCAGCCGCTCGGCCGTGCGGCAGTGATCGGCGAGCCCACCGGGCTGCGGCCGATCCGCATGCACAAGGGCATTCTCATGGACCGCATCGACATCCTCGGGCGCAGCGGCCACTCCTCGGACCCAAGCCTGGGCCGCAGCGCCATGGAGGCCATGCACGCAGTGATGGGCGAGCTGATGGGCCTGCGCCAGCAATGGCAGCAAACCTACCGCAACCCGCAATTCACCGTACCGACCCCGACCATGAACTTCGGCTGCATCCACGGCGGTGACAACCCCAACCGTATCTGCGGCCAGTGCGCCCTGGAATTCGACCTGCGCCCGCTGCCAGGCATGGACGTGGAGCAACTGCGCGCAGCCATCCGCGCCAAGCTGGTGCCGGTGGCAGAGCGCTTTGAGGTGCGCATTGACTATGCGCCGCTGTTCCCGGAGGTGCCGCCATTCGAGCAGGCAGCCGACGCCGAGCTGGTGCAAGTGGCGGAGCGCCTGACCGGCCATCGCGCCGAAGCGGTGGCGTTCGGCACCGAAGCGCCTTATCTTCAGCAACTGGGTTGCCAGACCATCGTGCTGGGGCCCGGCGACATCGCCTGTGCCCACCAGCCCGGCGAATATCTGGAAATGTCACGAATCGAGCCTACCGTGCGTCTATTGCGTGACCTGATCCGGCACTATTGCCTGGACTAAACGTCAACCGAACTGTTTCGTTCCTGCCTAGAGGAGACCGCGCGTGACCGCAAGCCTGTTCCGACGATGATCCTGAACGCCCCCTGTATCGCCGTTCTCCGTCCACTTATTCACAGGCCCTGTCATGCCCGACTACGTCAACTGGCTGCGTCATGCCTCCCCGTATATCAATGCCCATCGCGACTGCACCTTCGTGGTCATGCTCCCGGGCGATGGGGTGGAACACCCTAATTTCGGCAACATCGTCCACGACCTGGTGCTGCTGCACAGCCTGGGCGTGCGCCTGGTGCTGGTGCATGGCTCGCGCCCGCAGATCGAAAGCCGCCTGGCTGATCGCGGCCTGACCCCGCACTACCACCGTGGCCTGCGCATCACCGATGCCGCCACCCTGGATTGCGTGATCGATGCTGTCGGCGCCTTGCGCCTGGCCATCGAGGCACGCCTGTCGATGGACATCGCCGCTTCGCCGATGCAGGGCTCGCGCCTGCGCGTGGCGTCCGGCAACCTGGTCACGGCACGGCCGATCGGCGTGCTCGAAGGCGTGGACTACCACCACACCGGCGAAGTGCGCCGGGTCGACCGCAAGGGCATCAGCCGCCTGCTCGATGAGCGCTCCATCGTGCTGTTGTCGCCGCTGGGCTACTCGCCCACGGGTGAAATCTTCAACCTGGCCTGCGAAGACGTGGCCACCCGCGCCGCCATCGAACTGGGTGCCGACAAGCTGCTGCTGTTCGGTGCCGAGCCGGGCCTGCTGGATGCCGATGGCAAGCTGGTGCGTGAGCTGCGCCCGCAGCAGGTTGCCCCGCATCTGCAGCGCCTGGGCAGCGACTACCAGGGCGAATTGCTGGATGCCGCGGCCGAAGCCTGCAAAGGCGGCGTGGCGCGCAGCCATATCGTGAGCTATGCCGAGGACGGCGCCTTGCTGACCGAGCTGTTCACCCGTGGCGGTGGCGGCACGCTGGTGTCGCAGGAGCAGTTCGAAGTGGTGCGCGAGGCGACCATCGAGGACGTGGGCGGTTTGCTGGAACTGATCAGCCCGCTGGAAGAGCAGGGCATCCTGGTGCGCCGTTCGCGTGAGGTGCTGGAGCGGGAGATCGAGCAGTTCAGCGTGGTCGAGCGCGAGGGCATGATCATCGCCTGTGCGGCGTTGTACCCGATTGCCGACTCCGACGCCGGCGAACTGGCGTGCCTGGCGGTGAACCCGGAGTACCGCCATGGCGGGCGTGGCGACGAGCTGCTGGAGCGCATCGAAAGCCGGGCGCGGCAGTTGGGGCTGAACACCCTGTTCGTGCTGACGACGCGTACTGCGCACTGGTTCCGCGAACGCGGGTTTGCGCCGAGCGGGGTCGAGCGGCTGCCAGCGGCGCGGGCTTCGCTGTACAACTACCAGCGCAATTCGAAAATCTTCGAGAAGCCTCTGTAAGCCTGTACCGGCCTCTTCGCGGGCTCGCCCGCTCCCACAGGTACACCGCAGGCTTTAGACCTTGTGATGACCCTGTGGGAGCGGGCAAGCCCGCGAAGCAGGCGACACCAATCTCGAACAAAAACGCCGCCCTTGTGGGCGGCGTTTTTGTTTACACGGTATGCAGGTACCAGTTGTACTCGAGGTCGGAGATCGAGTGCTCGAACTCCTCCAGCTCGCTCTCCTTGCACGCGACGAAGATGTCGATGTACTTCGGATCGATGTACTTGTTCAGGATCTCGCTGTCGTCCAGCTCGCGCAGGGCATCGCGCAGGTTGTTCGGCAGGCTCTGCTCCAGCTGCTCGTACGAGTTGCCTTCGATCGGCTCACCCGGCTCGACCTTGTTGGTCAGGCCATGGTGCACGCCGGCCAGTACGGCGGCCATCATCAGGTACGGGTTGGCGTCGGCACCGGCCACGCGGTGCTCGATGCGCACGGCGTCCGGCGAGCCGGTCGGCACGCGCAGGGCCACGGTGCGATTGTCCAGGCCCCAGCTTGGCGCGTTCGGCACATAGAACTGCGCGCCGAAGCGGCGGTACGAGTTGACGTTCGGGCAAAGGAACGCCATGGACGCGGGCAGGGTCTCGAGCACACCGCCGACAGCGTGACGTAGCGCGGCGTTCTGCTCGGGATCCTCGCTGGTGAAGATGTTGTTGCCATCTTTGTCCAGCACGGAAATGTGTACATGCAGGCCGTTGCCTGCCTGGCCCGGGTAGGGCTTGGCCATGAAGGTGGTGTCCATTTCATGGTCGTAGGCGATGTTCTTGATCAACCGCTTGAGCAGTACCGCGTAGTCGCAGGCCTTGAGCGGGTCGGCCACGTGGTGCAGGTTGACTTCGAACTGCGCCGGGGCGCTTTCCTTGACGATGGCGTCGGCCGGGATGCCTTGCTCCTTCGCGCCTTCCAGGATGTCCTGCAGGCAGTCGGCATATTCGTCGAGGTCGTCGATCAGGTACACCTGGGTCGACTGCGGGCGCTTGCCCGAAATTGGCGAGCGTGGCGGCTGCGGGCGGCCGTTCACGTTCTCCTGGTCGATCAGGTAGAACTCCAGCTCGAACGCGGCGCAGATGGTCAGGCCCATCTCGGTGAACTTGTCGACCACCTGGCGCAGCACTTCACGCGGGTCGGCAAAAAACGGCTCACCTTCGAGCTCGTGCATGGTCATCAGCAGCTGGGCGGTCGGGCGCTTCTGCCAGGGTTCGTTGGAGAGGGTGCCGGGGATCGGGTAGCAGATGCGGTCAGCATCGCCGATGTCCAGGCCCAGCCCGGTGCTTTCAACGGTGGAACCGTTGATGTCCAGGGCGAAGAGGGAGGCAGGCAGGTTGATGCCTTTCTCGTAAACCTTGTGGAGGCTGGTGCGCTCTATGCGCTTGCCACGCACCACACCATTCATATCTGCAATCAGAAGGTCAACGTAGAGAACCTCAGGATGTTCCTTAAGGAACGCGTTCGCTTCGTTAAGCTGAACGGCACGCGGGGGTACCGACATGATGCAACACCTTTGTTGTTAAAAATATCAATCAAGGGGGGCTTGCAAGACCAGTCAATCGAAAAGACAAACTGATGTCAAGCCAACCCCATGATGCCCTGAAATGGCACATCGACGGCAGATTTGCTGCATCTCGGGGCAAACCATTATCCGCTATTTCCCGCGCAAAGGGCTATCTCCGACCAACCGTGTTTTATTTTTTACGGAGGTGTTGTGTAAAAAAATGAACAAGGCTAAGCTCGGTCTCAACCCAGAACACAATAATACGAGGGTCACATGGTCCGCTTGCCGAGACCTGAAAGCACTGCCTGCGCAGTGCCATCGGGTACATCCGTCTTTTTTGCAAGCTTCGTCAATGGCGTGGCCGCCCTGGCCGCAATAATTGACGTTTGGCGCTCCCGGACCTGCCCTCGTAGCGGCTTGCCGCCCTTCGTTTCGTCTTCCTGCCTTTCGAACTCATTACGGACGCACCTGTTTTCAGTGTATCCACTGTGGCTCTGCGCGGGGGTTTTTGCTTTAGCAATGTACTCCATCCAGAATCAGTGCGCGGACCACCTTACCTCCTGAGGTATTTATGAGTAACAACCTCGACCAGCTCACCGATTGGTTGAAAGAGCACAAGATCACCGAAGTCGAATGCATGATCAGTGACCTGACCGGCATCACGCGCGGCAAGATTTCGCCTACCAACAAATTCATCGCCGAAAAAGGCATGCGCCTGCCCGAGAGCGTGCTGCTGCAGACCGTGACCGGCGACTACGTCGACGACGACATCTATTACGAACTGCTGGACCCGGCGGACATCGACATGATCTGCCGCCCCGACGAGAACGCCGTGTTCCTGGTGCCATGGGCCATCGAGCCGACCGCCCAGGTGATCCACGACACCTACGACAAGAAGGGCAACCCGGTCGAACTGTCGCCGCGCAACGTGCTGAAGAAAGTCCTCAAGCTCTACGCCGACAAGGGCTGGCAGCCGATCGTCGCGCCGGAGATGGAGTTCTACCTGACCAAGCGCAGCGAAGACCCGGACTTCCCGCTGCAGCCCCCGGTAGGCCGTTCGGGCCGCCCGGAAACCGGCCGCCAGTCGTTCTCGATCGAAGCCGCCAACGAATTCGACCCGCTGTTCGAAGACGTCTACGACTGGTGCGAACTGCAGCAGCTGGACCTCGACACGCTGATCCATGAAGACGGCACGGCGCAGATGGAGATCAACTTCCGTCATGGCAACGCCCTGCACCTGGCCGACCAGATCCTGGTGTTCAAGCGCACCATGCGCGAGGCCGCGCTCAAGCACAATGTGGCCGCCACCTTCATGGCCAAGCCCATGACCGGCGAGCCAGGCAGTGCCATGCACCTGCACCAGAGCGTGGTCGACGTGGCCACCGGCAAGAACATCTTCAGCAACGACGACGGCAGCATGAGCGAACTGTTCCTGCACCACATCGGTGGCCTGCAGAAGTTCATCCCCGAGGCATTGCCGCTGTTCGCCCCCAACGTCAACTCGTTCCGCCGCTTCCTGCCCGACACCTCGGCGCCGGTGAACGTGGAATGGGGCGAGGAAAACCGTACCGTCGGCCTGCGCGTGCCGGACGCCGGCCCGCAAAGCCGCCGGGTCGAGAACCGCCTGCCAGGCGCCGACGCCAACCCTTACCTGGCCATCGCCGCCAGCCTGCTGTGTGGCTACATCGGCATGGTCGAAGGCATCGACGCCAGCGCGCCGGTGCAGGGCCGTGGCTACGAACGCCGCAACCTGCGCCTGCCACTGACCATCGAAGATGCCCTGGAACGCATGGAAAACAGCCGCGCACTGGTGCAGTACCTGGGCAAGAAGTTCATCACCGGCTACGTCGCCACCAAGCGCGCCGAGCACGAGAACTTCAAGCGAGTCATCAGTTCCTGGGAGCGTGAGTTCCTGCTGTTTGCTGTCTGATCAACTTGGTGCCGCAGGACGCGGCTGTCGAACAACGGAGAAGCACATGAGCGTCAACAACCCGCAAACCCGTGAATGGCAAACCCTGAGTGGGGAGCATCACCTCGCGCCCTTCAGCGACTACAAGCAGCTGAAGGAGAAGGGGCCGCGCATCATCACCAAGGCCCAGGGTGTGCATTTGTGGGATAGCGAGGGGCACAAGATCCTCGACGGCATGGCTGGCCTGTGGTGCGTGGCAGTGGGTTATGGCCGTGAAGAACTGGTGCAGGCGGCAGAAAAGCAGATGCGCGAGCTGCCGTACTACAACCTGTTCTTCCAGACTGCCCACCCGCCTGCGCTGGAACTGGCCAAGGCAATCTCCGACGTGGCGCCGCAAGGCATGACCCATGTGTTCTTCACCGGCTCCGGCTCCGAAGGCAACGACACCGTGCTGCGCATGGTCCGCCATTACTGGGCGTTGAAAGGCAAGCCACAGAAGCAGACCATCATCGGCCGCATCAACGGCTACCACGGCTCCACCGTGGCTGGTGCCAGCCTGGGCGGCATGAGCGGCATGCACGAGCAGGGCGGCCTGCCGATCCCGGGCATCGTGCATATCCCGCAGCCTTACTGGTTCGGCGAAGGCGGCGACATGACCCCGGATGAGTTCGGGGTGTGGGCGGCCGAGCAGCTGGAGAAGAAAATCCTCGAAGTCGGCGAAGACAATGTCGCCGCCTTCATCGCCGAGCCGATCCAGGGCGCCGGGGGCGTGATCATCCCGCCGGAAACCTACTGGCCGAAGGTGAAGGAGATCCTCGCCAAGTACGACATCCTGTTCGTCGCCGACGAAGTGATCTGCGGTTTCGGCCGTACCGGCGAGTGGTTCGGTTCCGACTACTACGACCTCAAGCCTGACCTGATGACCATCGCCAAGGGCCTGACTTCCGGTTACATCCCAATGGGCGGTGTGATCGTGCGTGACACCGTGGCCCAGGTACTCAGCGAAGGCGGCGACTTCAACCACGGCTTCACCTACTCCGGCCACCCGGTAGCGGCCGCCGTGGGCCTGGAAAACCTGCGCATCCTGCGTGACGAGAAAATCGTCGAGAAGGCGCGCAGCGAAGCGGCACCGTATTTGCAAAAGCGTTTGCGTGAACTGCAGGACCACCCTCTGGTGGGCGAGGTACGCGGCCTGGGCCTGCTCGGCGCGATCGAGCTGGTCAAGGACAAGGCCACCCGCAGCCGTTACGAAGGCAAGGGCGTGGGCATGATCTGCCGCACCTTCTGCTTCGAAAACGGCCTGATCATGCGCGCGGTGGGTGACACCATGATCATTGCGCCGCCGCTGGTGATCAGCCATGCAGAGATCGACGAACTGGTGGAAAAGGCACGCAAATGCCTGGACCTGACGCTCGAAGCGATTCGTTGACAGTTTGCTAGGCTGGAGAGGCCTGAATGGCTGTTTTGAATACTCAATTTCGGCACAAGGCTTTACTGGGCGGCGTTGGCACTCCTCGCCGTAGCTGGCTACGACTCGTCGTGCCGCCTTGCCCAATAAACCCTTGCACTCGAACTTGAATATTCAAAACAGCCACTCAGGCCTCCGCGATGTGACATTAAGTCGTTACAAGGCCCTGCTTTCCTTGATACAGGGCCTTGTAACTTGCCAGACTAGCGACTGTTTCAGTCGCCGCGCGCTCTGCACCGTAGGTCCTGGCTGCTGAACAGATGGCTAAATAAAAAATTCTGGAGCATTACGCATGAATAAATTGGGCAAGACGTTGCTGGCCACCGCCCTGATGGGTGCCATGGCTACCGCTGTTCAGGCTGAAGACAAGGTGTTGAACGTCTACAACTGGTCGGACTACATCGCTCCGGACACCATCGCCAAGTTCGAGAAGCAGTCGGGCATCAAGGTCAAGTACGACGTCTTCGACAGCAACGAAACCCTCGAAGCCAAGCTGCTGGCAGGCAAGTCGGGCTATGACATCGTGGTGCCTTCGAACAACTTCCTGGCCAAGCAGATCAAGGCTGGCGTGTACGAGGAACTGGACCGCTCCAAGCTGCCGAACTGGAAGAACCTCGACCCTGACCTGCTCAAGGCCGTTGGCGATGCCAGCGACAAGGACAACAAGCACGCCTTCCCGTACATGTGGGGCTCGATCGGCATCGGCTACAACCCGGAGAAGGTCAAGGCCGCGCTGGGCGTGGACAAGATCGACTCGTGGGACGTGGTGTTCAAGCCTGAAAACATCGCCAAGCTCAAGAGCTGCGGCGTGAGCTTCCTCGATGCCCCGACCGAAATGCTGCCGGCTGCGCTGCACTACCTGGGCCTGCCGAGCAACAGCACCAAGAAGGAAGACCTGAAGGCCGCCGAGGACCTGTTCCTCAAGATCCGTCCTTCGATCACCTACTTCCACTCGTCCAAGTACATCGGCGACATGGCCAACGGCAACATCTGCGTAGCCGTCGGTTACTCGGGTGACCTGGAGCAGTCCAAGGCCCGTGCCCACGAAGCCGGCGACAAGGTCAAGGTGGACTACGTCATTCCGAAGGAAGGTGCCGGTACCTTCTACGACATGGTCGCCATCCCCAAGGATGCCGAGCATAAAGACGCTGCCTACCAGTTCATGAACTTCCTGATGCAGCCGGAAATCATGGCCGAGATCACCAACGCCGTGCGCTTCCCGAACGGCAACGCTGCCGCCACCCAGTTCGTGGACAAGGAAATCACCAGCGATCCGAGCATCTATCCGCCAGCTGAAGTGAAGAAGCAGCTGTACGCGATCGCTGCGCCTGAAGCGTCTGCCCAGCGTGTGATCACCCGCAGCTGGACCAAGATCAAGTCGGGCAAATAAGCCCGATGCGGTACCTCTGGGCCGGGGAATCCCGGCCCAGAGCCAGTGAAAGGCAATTGATGATTGCGGCATCGAAGCTGCGAAGGTAAGTTGCGCGCCGGTTTTGCGTGTGCGGCAGCATTGTCGCTACCCAGGCACTGATTGTGAGGACCACCCACTTGTCCATTTCTGTATTCCGCAAGGCCTTGATGGCTGGAGCGGGCCTGACGCTGGCATGCAGCGTCCAAGCGGCGCCTACGGTGCACTTCTACAACTGGTCCGACTACGTCGGCCCGACCACACTCGCGGACTTCGAGAAAGCCACGGGCATCAAGCCCGTGCAAGACGTGTTCGACTCCAACGAAACCCTGGAAGGCAAGCTGCTGGCCGGCAACACCGGCTATGACGTGGTAGTGCCATCCAACCATTTCCTCGGCAAGCAGATCAAGGCGGGCGCGTTCCAGAAGCTCGACAAGAACCTGCTGCCCAACTATTCCAACCTGGACCCGGCGCTGATGAAGCGCCTGGAAAGGAACGACCCGGGCAACCAGTACGCCGTGCCTTACCTGTGGGGCACCAACGGCATCGGTTACAACGTCGACAAGGTGAAGGCCGCGCTGGGCGTGGACACCATCGACTCCTGGGCAGTGCTGTTCGAGCCCGAGAACATGAAGAAGCTCGCCAAGTGCGGCGTGGCCTTCCTCGACTCGGCGGACGAAATGCTGCCGGCGGTGCTCAACTACATGGGGCTGGACCCCAACAGCACCAATGCCAAGGACTACCAGGCCGCCGAGAAGAAACTGCTGGCGGTACGCCCGTACGTGACCTACTTCCACTCGTCCAAGTACATCACCGACCTGGCCAACGGCGACATCTGCGTCGCGGCAGGTTTCTCGGGTGATGTGTTCCAGGCCAAGGCCCGCGCCGAAGAAGCGAAGAAGGGCGTGAACCTGG
Organism: Pseudomonas sp. B13(2017); assembly: GCF_002113245.1. NCBI lineage: Bacteria > Pseudomonadati > Pseudomonadota > Gammaproteobacteria > Pseudomonadales > Pseudomonadaceae > Pseudomonas > Pseudomonas sp. B13(2017). Next base: position 351,151 of record NZ_NEJX01000001.1, on the reverse strand, counting down.
CCTACGCCATTCCCAAGGAAGGCGGCAACCTCTGGTTCGACGTGCTGGCGATCCCCAAGGACGCCAAGAACGTCAAAGAGGCGCATGCCTTCATCAACTATTTGCTGAAGCCTGAGGTTATCGCCCAGGTCAGTGATTACGTCGGTTACGCCAACCCGAACCCCAAGGCTGGCGACCTGATGGACCAGGCCGTGAGGACTGACGCCGCGGTTTACCCACCGCAGGAAGTGCTGGACAAGATGTTCGTGAACTCAGAGTTGCCACCCAAGGTGCAACGGCTGATGACCCGTAGCTGGACCAAGGTCAAGTCGGGCAAGTAAAAATCCAGGCCCGTGGCGGCACCTGTAGAACAGGGCTCGCGGGCACAAAAATCTTGTTGGGAGTTTCACTCATGGCAGTTGCCTCCGGTGCCTATAAAAAAGCCCTCGAGGGTGGCCAGCAACCCAAGCAGGTGCTGGTCAAGATCGACCGGGTCACGAAAAAGTTCGACGAAACGGTAGCCGTGGACGATGTGTCCCTGGAAATCCGCAAGGGCGAGATCTTCGCCCTGCTGGGTGGCTCCGGTTCCGGCAAGTCCACCTTGCTGCGCATGCTGGCCGGCTTCGAACGTCCGACCGAAGGGCGGATATTCCTCGATGGCGTCGACATCACCGACATGCCGCCCTACGAGCGGCCGATCAACATGATGTTCCAGTCCTACGCGCTGTTCCCGCACATGACCGTGGCGCAGAACATCGCCTTCGGCCTGCAGCAGGACAAGATGCCCAAGGCCGAGATCGACGCCCGCGTGGCCGAGATGCTCAAGCTGGTGCACATGACCCAGTACGCCAAGCGCAAGCCGCACCAGCTGTCCGGCGGCCAGCGCCAGCGCGTGGCCCTGGCCCGCTCGCTGGCCAAGCGCCCCAAGCTGCTGCTGCTCGACGAGCCGATGGGTGCACTGGACAAGAAACTGCGTTCGCAGATGCAGCTGGAACTGGTGGAGATCATCGAGCGCGTGGGCGTGACCTGCGTGATGGTGACCCACGACCAGGAAGAGGCCATGACCATGGCCCAGCGCATCGCCATCATGCACCTGGGCTGGATCGCCCAGATCGGATCGCCGGTGGACATCTACGAGACGCCTACCAGCCGCCTGGTGTGCGAGTTCATCGGCAACGTCAACCTGTTCGAAGGTGAAGTGGTCGACGACGCCGAAGGCCACGCGATCATTGCCAGCCCGGAGCTGGAGCGCAAGATCTATGTCGGCCACGGCATCACCACGTCGGTGGAAGACAAGCACATCACCTACGCCCTGCGCCCGGAAAAGATGCTGGTCACCACCCAGCAACCGACCTGCGAGCACAACTGGTCGCGCGGCAAGGTTCACGACATTGCCTACCTGGGTGGCCACTCGGTGTTCTACGTCGAGTTGCCGAGCGGCAAGGTCGTCCAGTCGTTCGTCGCCAACGCCGAGCGCCAGGGCACCCGCCCGACCTGGGGCGATGAAGTGTACGTGTGGTGGGAAGACGACAGCGGCGTGGTACTGCGGTCATGAAGCTGCGCAAGCTCAAGCGAGCCTTCCAGCGTATTACCCCGGAGGGGCGGCACCTGGTGATCGGCGTGCCGTTCATCTGGCTGTTCCTGTTCTTCATGCTGCCGTTCTTCATCGTGCTGAAGATCAGCTTCGCCGAAGCCGACGTGGCGATCCCGCCGTATACCGAGATCTACAGCTACGTCGAAGACAAGCTGCAGCTGGTGCTCAACCTGGCCAACTATGGCCTGTTGACCGAGGATGAGCTGTATATCTCGGCCTACCTGGGCTCGCTGAAGATGGCCTTCTTCAGCACCCTGCTGTGCCTGCTGATCGGCTACCCGATGGCCTATGCCATTGCCAATGCCAAGAAGGAGACCCAGACGGTCCTGCTGTTGCTGATCATGATGCCGACCTGGACCGCGATCCTGATCCGCGTCTATGCCTGGATGGGCATTCTCAGCAACAACGGCCTGCTCAACGGCTTCCTGCTGTGGACCGGGTTGATCGACCAGCCGCTGCAGATCCTCAACACCAACCTGGCGGTGTACATCGGCGTGGTCTATTCGTATCTGCCGTTCATGATCCTGCCGCTGTTCGCCAACCTGGTGAAGCACGACCCGAGCCTGCTCGAGGCCGCTTCGGACCTGGGTTCGAGCACCTTCAACAGCTTCTGGAAGATCACCGTACCGCTGTCGAAGAACGGCATCATCGCCGGCTGCATGCTGGTGTTCATCCCGGTGGTGGGCGAGTTCGTGATTCCTGAACTGCTTGGCGGCCCGGAAACCCTGATGATCGGCAAGGTGCTGTGGCAAGAGTTCTTCAACAACCGTGACTGGCCGGTGGCCTCTGCGCTGGCGGTGGTCATGCTGGCGATCCTGATCGTGCCGATCCTGCTGTTCAACCGCAGCCAGGCCAAAGAAATGGAGGGCAGGGCATGAAGCGCTTCAGTTTCTCCAAGCTGATGCTGGTGCTCGGCTTGCTGTTCATCTACCTGCCGATGCTGATCCTGGTGATCTACTCGTTCAACGCCTCCAAGCTGGTGACGGTATGGGGTGGCTGGTCGGTGAAGTGGTACGTCGGCCTGCTCGACAACACCCAGTTGATGGGGTCGGTGATGCGTTCGCTGGAAATCGCCTGCTATACGGCGGTGGCGGCGGTGGCGCTGGGTACCTTGGCGGCGTTCGTGCTGACCCGGGTTACCCGCTTCAAGGGCCGCACGCTGTTCGGTGGCCTGGTCACCGCGCCGCTGGTAATGCCCGAGGTGATCACCGGCCTGTCGCTGTTGCTGCTGTTCGTGGCCATGGCGCAGATGATTGGTTGGCCGCAGGAGCGCGGCATCGTCACCATCTGGATCGCCCATACCACGTTCTGTGCCGCGTATGTGGCGGTGGTGGTGTCGGCACGCCTGCGTGAGCTGGACCTTTCGATCGAGGAAGCGGCGATGGACCTGGGTGCCAAGCCGTGGAAGGTGTTCTTCCTGATCACCATCCCGATGATCGCGCCGTCGCTGGCGGCGGGCGGCATGATGTCGTTTGCCCTGTCGCTGGATGACCTGGTACTGGCCAGCTTCGTGTCAGGCCCTGGTTCGACCACCTTGCCGATGGAAGTGTTCTCGGCGGTGCGCCTGGGCGTGAAGCCGGAGATCAACGCCGTGGCCAGCCTGATCCTGCTGTCGGTGTCGCTGGTGACCTTCTTCGTCTGGTACTTCAGCCGCCAGGCCGAAGAGCGCCGTCGCAAGGCGATACAGCAGGCGATCGAAGAGGGCGCTGCAGCGAATGCTTCGCAGCCACAGGTCAAGCGCCCGGCGCAGGTTGCGGCGTCGGCCTGATCCGGCCCTTTCGCGGGCACGCCCGCTCCCACAGGGACATCACAGCCTTCAGGCTTGTGGTGATCCCTGTGGGACAGGGGCACCAAAACCTTCAGGCATGTGGAAATCCCTGTGGGAGCGGGCAAGCCCGCGAAGGCCCCAACACCGACTCAAAGCCATACCGCATCCCAGTGTGGATAGTCCCTGACACTCCTGACCAATCCTGCCCTCAAGGGATTGGCAACAATGTACCGGGCTACATGCACCACACACTCTTCCCGCCGCAGCGCATGGTCATGGTAACCGGGTTGCCAGATCGGTTTGTGCCTGACACCTGCCTTGCGCAACGCAATGGCTGTGCGTGATTTGAACTTGCGCATCAACGTTCCCAATGCCACTTCCTTCAGCTCGACCAGCCAATGCAGGTGATCCGGCATCACTACCCAGGCCAGGGAATGGCAATCCTGGATGTCATTTGAAACCCGCAGATGTTTGACCACCAGGCGAGCATTGTCGAAGTCATGGAACAGTGGTTTTCGTTGGTGCGTGATGGTGGTCAGCAGGTAGAGCCTGCCTGGCTCGGAGTAGCGCCCACAACGCAGTCGGTGGGATTCGGCTAATGGCATTGTGATCTTCCTTGAAATTGAACCTCCTTTTGAAAGGTAGTGGCTGAAGCGGGGGTCACCGGGTAGCTGATGGTTTCTGAATATGGCAGAAGCTCATGCATTGCTGTGCCGGCCTCTTCACGGGCGCGCCCGCTCCCACAGGTACAGCACTGGCTTGGGGCTGGCGACTTTCCTGTGGGAGCGGGCATGCCCGCGAAGAGGCCCTGAAGGCGTACGACTTTTCATCAACTCAAACCAAAGGCTTCAGCTGGATCGGCTTGGGAATTATCCTACGAGCCGTGTGGAAGCTGCTCTGTTGTAGGGGAAATGCCCTAGGGATAACGTCGTCGGGACTGGGTGTGAGAACCCAACGATATAGTGCTTTCGTCATGGCAACCGTGCGCGGGCAGACTTACGTCTGGCTGCGTTCCTATATCCGCGGTTTCTCACCTCGCGTACGGTTGCCGCCCTGATCCGTGAGAAAGATGAAGGTGGCAACTCCTTGTCCAGATATAGGAGATCCACCATGACCAATTCTGCTCCAGGCACTTCCTATCCATCACACAGCAGCACCGTCGGCCGCGAAACCTGCATGGACCTGTTCCGCGTCCAGGCCAACATCCCCTTCAACCATGCCTTCTCCGAACTCTCCGTAATACTCGGGTGCATCAATCACCTGACGACCGAAGCCGAGATGGAAAATGACCGGCTGGCCGGTAGTGCCGCGAGAATTCTCAGTGGCTTTGCCAAAGCATTGATTGATGACATAGAGCTGGGGTTGAACAGGGCCTCAGTTCAGGTCTGACCTGTACCGGCCTCTTCGCGGGCGCGCCCGCTCCCACAGGTACAGCGCAGGCTTGAGGCTGGCGACCATCCTGTGGGAGCGGGCGTGCCCGCGAAGAGGCCCGCGCAGGCGCCGAAAATGCCAGCTTGATCGCGGTCAGTGCCGTTTATCGAACCCTGATCTACGCTAACAGTCGCATCCCACGAATCATTTGCGCGCAAGCAAGGAGCCTGCATGACGTTGATACGTCCGCTGTTGGTCGTCTGCCTGGGGCTTGTGTCCCTGCTGTCGGGCTGTAGTAAGGAAGAAACCACCGAAACACTGCCACGCGTAGGCGTGCAACAGGTATCACCCACCGATTTCGCTGCCAGGGTCACCCTGACTGGCGATGTGCAGGCGCGGGTACAGACCGACCTGTCGTTCCGTGTGGGCGGCAAGATCATTTCGCGCAGTGTCGATGTCGGCGACCACGTAAAGGCCAACCAGGTGTTGGCGCGGCTGGACCCGAAAGACCTGCAGAACAATGTCGACTCGGCCAAGGCCGAGGTGTTCGCCGCGCAGGCGCGGGTCACCCAGACCAGTGCCGCGTTCGTGCGCCAGCAAAAGCTGTTGCCCAAGGGCTACACCAGCCAGAGCGAATACGATTCCGCCGAAGCCGCGCTGCGCAGCAACCAGAGCGCGCTCAAGGCCGCGCAGGCGCAATTGGCCAATGCCAACGAACAACTGAGCTATACCGCGCTGGTCTCCGAGGCCGATGGGGTCATCACCGAGCGCCAGGCCGAGGTCGGCCAGGTGGTTCAAGCGACCATGCCAATCTTCAGCCTGGCCACCGATGGTGATCGTGATGCCGTGTTCAATGTCTACGAATCGCTGCTGGTGGCCCCGCCCAGCGATGCCGGCGTGATCGTCAGCCTACTGGACGACCCCAAGGTTCAGGCCCGTGGCTTCGTGCGCGAAATCACCCCCACGGTGTCCGCGCAAAGCGGCACGGTGCAGGTCAAGGTCGGGCTGAGGGATGTGCCGCCAGGGATGCAACTGGGTGCACCGGTGACGGCCACCACCAATGCCCAGGGCCGACCAAGTATCGAGCTGCCATGGTCGGCACTGACCAAGGCCCTGCATGAGCCCGCCGTCTGGGTAGTGGGCGAGGGTGACAAGGTAGAGCTGCGCAAGGTCGAGGTCAGCCGTTACCTCACCGGCAGGATCGTGGTCGCCAGTGGCCTGAAAGGCGGCGAGACCGTGGTGGTCAATGGCGGGCAGTTGCTGCACCCCGGCATGCAGGTGCTGAAGATCGATGCCAAGGCCAACGGGGGTGAGCTATGAAGCGCCTGCTGCTGATGCTGTCGGCCGGCGTGCTGCTGGCCGGTTGCAGTAGCGAGGATGAAGTGCCGGAGCCGATTCGGCCAGTACTGTCGGTCAAGGTCGAACCCCAGGTGCAGTCGCAGCTGGGCCGTTTCGCCGGCAGTATCCAGGCACGTTTCGAAAGTACCTTGGGCTTCCGGGTATCCGGGCGTATCGCCCGGCGCTGGCTGGATGTGGGCGCCCAGGTGAAACCGGGCGACACCCTGGCCACCCTCGACCCGACCGACCAGCAGAACCAGCTTCGTGCCGCCGAGGGCGACCTGGCCAAGGTGCAGGCGCAGTGGATCAACGCCCAGGCCGATGCCCGCCGCCAGCAACAGCTGTACGACCGTGGCGTAGGCGCCCAGGCCCAGCTGGATATCGCCCAGACCAACCTGAAAACCACCAGCGCGGCGTTGGAGCAGGCGTGCTCTGCGCTCAGCCAGGCGCGTGACCAGCTCGACTACAGCACCCTGCGCACCGACCACGCCGCGGTGATCACTGCCTGGCAGGCCGAAGCCGGGCAAACCGTCACCGCCGGCCAGGCCGTGGTAACCCTGGCCAGGCCGGATGTGAAGGAAGCGGTGATCGACCTGCCGATCGGCCTGGCCGAGCAGTTGAGCAAAGGCCTGACCTTCACCGTTGCTTCGCAGCTGGACCCGACCATCAACACCACCGCCAGCCTGCGGGAACTGGAACCCCAGGCCGACGCCACCACTCGCACCCGCCGCGCGCGCCTGACCCTGGCCAGCACCCCGGCGGCCTTCCACCTGGGCACCGCCATCAGCGTGACCCTGAGTTCGGAGGTGTCGCCGCGCAGCGAACTGCCCTTGAGTGCCTTGCTCGAGCGCGACGGCAAGACCCAGGTATGGGTGATCGATACGCAGCAGAAGACCGTGGCCACTCGTGACGTGGCCCTGATCGGCCGCACCGCCGACAGCGTCGTCCTGAGTTCGGGCGTACAGCCCGGCGAGCGGGTGGTGACTGCGGGCGTGAACAGCCTCAAGCCCGGCCAGAAGGTCACCTTCGACGAGGATGCGCAATGAAAGGAAGCTTCAACCTGTCCGACTGGGCACTCAAGCATCAATCGTTCGTCTGGTACCTGATGTTCGTTGGCCTGCTGATGGGGATCTTCTCCTACTTCAACCTGGGCCGTGAGGAAGACCCGTCGTTCACCATCAAGACCATGGTCATCCAGACCCGCTGGCCCGGCGCGACCCAGGACGAAACCCTGTACCAGGTCACCGACCGTATCGAGAAGAAGCTCGAGGAACTCGACTCCCTCGACTACACCAAAAGCTACACCCGCCCCGGCGAATCCACGGTCTACGTGTACCTGCGCGATACCACCAAGGCCAAGGACATCCCGGAAATCTGGTACCAGGTGCGCAAGAAGATCCAGGACATCCGCGGTGAATTCCCTGCGGGCATCCAGGGGCCCGGGTTCAACGATGAATTCGGCGATGTGTTCGGTTCGATCTATGCCTTCACCGCCGACGGCCTGACCCTGCGCCAGTTGCGCGACTATGTGGAACAGGCGCGGGCCGAAGTGCGCGATGTGCCCAACATCGGCAAGATCGAGCTGATCGGCACTCAGGACGAAGTGCTTTACCTGAACTTCTCCACCCGCAAGCTGGCAGCCCTGGGCATCGATCAGCGCCAGGTCATGCAGGCCCTGCAATCGCAAAACGCCGTGACCCCTGCCGGTGTGATCGAGGCCGGGCCGGAACGTATCTCGGTGCGTACCTCCGGGCAGTTCACCTCGGAAAAGGACCTGCAAACCGTCAACCTGAAGATCAACGACCGCTTCTTCCGCCTGGCCGACATCGCCGATATCGAGCGCGGCTACGTCGACCCCCCTTCGCCGATGTTCCGCTACAACGGCCAGACGGCGTTGGGCCTGGCCATCGGCATGAAGGCCGGCGGCAATATCCAGGTGTTCGGCGCGGCGCTGAAAAAGCGCATGGACCAGGTGGTCGAAGACCTGCCGGTGGGCGTCGGGGTACACACTGTTTCCGACCAGGCCGTGGTGGTCAAGCAAGCGGTCGGCGGCTTCACCAGTGCGCTGTTCGAGGCGGTGGTGATCGTGCTGGCGGTGAGCTTCGTCAGCCTCGGCGTGCGTGCCGGGCTGGTGGTGGCCTGCTCGATCCCGCTGGTGCTGGCCATGGTGTTCGTGTTCATGGAATACAGCGGCATCACCATGCAGCGGATTTCGCTGGGGGCGCTGATCATCGCCCTGGGCCTGCTGGTGGACGATGCGATGATCACCGTGGAGGTGATGGTCACACGGCTGGAGATGGGCGAAAGCAAGGAGCAGGCGGCGACTTTTGCCTATACCTCCACAGCCTTCCCCATGCTTACCGGCACCCTGGTGACGGTGGCCGGCTTCGTGCCGATCGGCCTCAACGCCAGTTCGGCGGGCGAGTACACCTACACGCTGTTTGCGGTAATTGCCGTGGCGCTGATGGTGTCGTGGGTGGTAGCGGTGTTCTTCGCCCCGGTGCTCGGCGTGCACATTCTCAGCAGCGCCAAGCTCAAGCCCCACGAAGCCGAGCCTGGCCGTGTCGGCCGGGTCTTCGAGCATGGTTTGTTGTGGTGCATGCGCAACCGCTGGCTGACCATCATCGGCACCGTGGTGCTGTTCGCCCTGGCGATCTTCTGCGAGCGCTTCGTGCAGAACCAGTTCTTCCCGTCCTCGGACCGCCCGGAAATTCTCGTCGACCTCAACCTGCCGCAAAACGCCTCGATCGAAGAGACGCGCAAGGTGGTCGACCGCTTCGAGGCGCGGATCAAGGACGACCCGGACCTGGTGCACTGGAGTACCTACATCGGCCAAGGGGCGATCCGCTTCTACCTGCCCCTCGACCAGCAGTTGCAGAACCCGTACTACGCGCAGTTGGTGATCGTCAGCAAGGGCTTCGAGGAACGCCAGGCCATGATGGACCGCCTGCAGAAGATCCTGCATGAAGAGTTCGTTGGCGTCGGCACCAACGTGCAATCGCTGGAAATGGGCCCGCCAGTGGGCCGGCCGATCCAGTATCGGGTCAGCGGCGCCAATATCGACCAGGTACGCAAGCACGCCATCGAGCTGGCCACCTTGCTCGACCAGAACGAGCACATCGGCGAGATGATCTACGACTGGAACGAGCCGGGTAAGGTGCTGCGCGTGGAAATCGCCCAGGACAAGGCGCGCCAGCTGGGCCTGTCGTCGGAGGACGTGGCCAATGTGATGAACAGCATCGTCAGCGGTGTGCAGATCACCCAGGTCAACGACAACATCTACCTGGTCGACGTGGTCGCCCGTGCCGAGGACAGCGAGCGTGGCTCGCCCGATACCCTGCAGAACCTGCAGATACTGACGCCCAACGGCACCTCGATCCCGCTGCTTGCGTTCGCCACCGTGCGCTACGAGCTGGAGCAGCCGCTGGTGTGGCGCCGTGACCGCAAGCCGACCATCACCATCAAGGCCTCGGTCAACGGCGACATCCAGCCCACCGACCTGGTGGCCCAGCTGAAGCCGAAGATCGACGAGTTCGCCAGCAAGTTGCCGGTCGGCTTCGAAGTGGCCACCGGCGGTACGGTGGAGGAGAGCGCCAAGGCGCAGGGGCCGATCCGCAAGGTCATCCCGCTGATGCTGTTCCTGATGGCGACGTTCCTGATGATCCAGCTGCACAGCGTGCAGAAGCTGTTCCTGGTGGTCAGCGTGGCGCCGCTGGGGCTGATTGGCGTGATCATTGCGCTGGTGCCCACAGGTACGCCCATGGGCTTCGTGGCGATTCTTGGCATTCTCGCGCTGGCGGGCATCATCATTCGTAACTCGGTGATCCTGGTGACCCAGATCGACGAGTTCGAAGCCCAGGGCTTGTCGCCGTGGGATGCGGTGGTGGAGGCCACCAACCACCGGCGCCGGCCGATTCTGCTGACCGCGGCGGCGGCGAGCCTGGGCATGATCCCGATTGCCCGCGAAGTGTTCTGGGGGCCGATGGCCTACGCCATGATTGGCGGGATCATCGTGGCGACCCTGCTGACGCTGCTGTTCCTGCCGGCCTTGTATGTGGCCTGGTACAAGATCCGCGAGCCGCAGAAAAACTCTTGAAATCTTCAGGGTCCTATCGCCGGCAAGCCAGCTCCCACAGGAATCTCACTGCTCTCGAGTATTGTGAGGCTCCTGTGGGAGCTGGCTTGCCGGCGATAGGGCCCTCAAATCATAAAGACAATTCAGTTATATAAACATTCTTAAACAGTATTTTTAAGAATAACCCCGCCTCACTACTATTGCCCTCAAGCCAGGCGCAAATCCCCTTCAAACCTCAGCCCGGCACCCTCACTCCAAGGAGAACGAGCATGAGTGCATCTCTGCGTAGCATCGACGGTCAGGACGAAGCCACCATTCTGCGTGAAATCCAGAGCGCTCTGCGCGACCTGCGATTCGGTGCGGTGGAGATTACCGTGCACAACGCTCAGGTCGTGCAGATCGAGCGCAAGGAGAAGTTCCGCCTGCAGCAGCCCGGCAACAAGACCGGCTGATCGCACCACACATTCAAAACTAGAAAAATGCCAATCGGGAGCTTCACCATGTCCATCCGCCGTTATGCGCTCGCCGCCCTGGCCAGTGCTGTTTTTGCCGGTTCCGCCATCGCCAAGGACTACGAACTGCTGAACGTGTCCTACGACCCGACCCGCGAGCTGTACCAGCAGTACAACGCCGAGTTCATCAAGCACTGGCAGCAGGCCCACCCGGGCGACAAGGTGAAGATCCAGCAATCCCACGGCGGTTCGGGCAAGCAGGCCCGTGCGGTGATCGATGGCCTGCGTGCCGACGTGGTGACCCTGGCCCTGGCCGGCGACATCGATGAAGTCGCCAAGCTCGGCAAGACCCTGCCAGACAACTGGCAGACCCGCCTGCCGGATGCCAGCACCCCGTACACCTCGACCATCGTGTTCCTGGTGCGCAAGGGCAACCCGAAAGGCATCAAGGACTGGGGCGACCTGATCAAGAAGGACGTGTCGGTCATCACCCCCAACCCGAAAACCTCCGGCGGCGCCCGTTGGAACTTCCTGGCTGCCTGGGCCTATGGCCTGAAGGCCGGCGGTAGCGAAGCAAAGGCCAAGGAGTACGTGCAGGAGCTGTTCAAGCACGTACCGGTGCTGGATACCGGCGCCCGTGGCTCGACCATCACCTTCGTCAATAACGGCCAGGGCGATGTGTTGCTGGCTTGGGAAAACGAAGCCTTCCTGGCACTGAAGGAAGACGGTGGCGCCGACAAGTTCGACATCGTCGTGCCGTCGTTGTCGATCCTCGCCGAGCCGCCGGTGGCGGTGGTGGACAAGAACGCCGAGAAGAAGGGCAATACCGAGATTGCCAGCGAATACCTCAAGCACCTGTACAGCCCGGCCGGGCAGAAGATCGCCGCCGAGAACTTCTACCGCCCGCGTGACGAGAAGGTCGCTGCCGAGTTCGGCAAGCAGTTCCCGAAACTGGACCTGGTGACCATCGACAAGGACTTTGGTGGCTGGAAGACTGCACAACCGAAATTCTTCAATGATGGCGGTGTGTTCGACCAGATCTATCAGGCACAGTAAGGGCCAAGGAAAAGCGGGGCCGCCATGCGGCCCATTCGCGACGCAAGGCCGCTCCCACAAGGAACCGCAATCTCCTGTGGGAGCGGCCTTGCGTCGCGATTGGGCTGCAAAGCAGCCCCAGGATTCAGAAGCTTGCACCGGCCCGGGATCTGTCCCGGGTTTCGTGCGTTCAACCAGGGATATTTATGTCACGCCGCATTTCCCCCGTCATACCCGGCTTCGGGCTGACGCTGGGCTACACCTTGGTGTACCTCAGCCTGATCGTGCTGATACCGCTGGCCGCCATGTTCGTGCATGCCGCGCAGCTTACCTGGGAGCAGTTCTGGAACGTCATCAGTGCGCCGCGGGTGATCGCCGCGCTCAAGCTGAGTTTCGGCACTGCCCTGTTCGCCGCCATCATCAACGGTGTGATCGGCACCCTGCTGGCCTGGGTGCTGGTGCGCTACACCTTCCCCGGGCGCAAGATCATCGATGCGATGATCGACCTGCCGTTCGCCCTGCCCACGGCCGTAGCCGGTATCGCCCTGACTGCCCTGTACGCGCCCTCGGGCTGGGTCGGCCAGTTCGCCACCGACCTGGGCTTCAAGATCGCCTACACCCCGCTGGGCATCACCCTGGCGCTGACCTTCGTCACCCTGCCGTTCGTGGTGCGGACGGTGCAGCCGGTACTGGCCGATATTCCGCGTGAAGTGGAGGAGGCCGCCGCCTGCCTGGGCGCCAAGCCGCTGCAGGTGTTCCGCCACGTGCTGGCGCCAGCGCTGCTGCCTGCCTGGCTGACAGGCTTTGCCCTGGCCTTCGCCCGCGGCGTGGGTGAGTATGGTTCGGTGATCTTCATTGCCGGCAACATGCCGATGAAGACCGAGATCCTGCCGCTGCTGATCATGGTCAAGCTCGACCAGTACGACTACACCGGCGCGACCGCCATCGGCGTGCTGATGCTGGTGGTTTCCTTCATCCTGCTGCTGCTGATCAACCTGCTGCAGCGCCGCATCGAAACCCCTTGAAGGAGGCCGGCATGTCCAGTTCATCCCTGAATGCAACCGCCGCCGCCAACGCCGCCCGCCGGGGCAGCGCCACTTCGCGGCGTATCCTGATCGGCCTTGGCTGGCTGGTGTTCGCGCTGTTCCTGCTGCTGCCACTGGTGATCGTGGTATCGCAGGCGCTGAAGAACGGCTTTGGCACCTTCTTCGAAGCGATCTTCGAGCCTGACGCGTTGTCGGCGCTGAAGCTGACCCTGCTCGCCGTGGTCATTTCGGTGCCGCTGAACCTGGTGTTCGGCGTCAGCGCCGCCTGGTGCGTGAGCAAGTACACCTTCCGTGGCAAGAGTATCCTGGTCACCCTGATCGACCTGCCGTTCTCGGTATCGCCGGTGATCGCCGGCCTGGTCTACGTGCTGATGTTCGGTGCGCAAGGCCTGTTCGGGCCGTGGCTGCAGGACCACGATATCCAGATCGTGTTCGCCCTGCCGGGCATCGTTCTGGCCACCATCTTCGTCACCGTACCGTTCGTGGCCCGTGAGCTGATCCCGCTGATGCAGGAGCAGGGCACGCAGGAAGAGGAGGCCGCGCGCCTGCTCGGCGCCAATGGCTGGCAGATGTTCTGGCACGTGACCCTGCCGAACATCAAATGGGGCCTGATCTACGGCGTGGTGCTGTGCACCGCGCGGGCCATGGGCGAGTTTGGCGCGGTGTCGGTGGTGTCCGGCCACATTCGCGGCGTGACCAACACCTTGCCGCTGCACGTGGAGATCCTCTACAACGAGTACAACCACGTCGCGGCCTTCAGCGTGGCAAGCCTGTTGCTGATCCTGGCGCTCTTCATCCTGCTGCTCAAGCAGTGGAGCGAGAACCGTATTAACCGCCTGCGCCACAGCGCCGCGGAGGAATGATTCATGTCGATCGAAGTTCGTAACGTCAGCAAGCGCTTCAACAGCTTCCAGGCCCTGGACAACATCAACCTGGACATCAACAGCGGCGAATTGGTGGCCCTGCTCGGCCCGTCCGGCTGCGGCAAGACCACGTTGCTGCGCATCATCGCCGGCCTGGAAACCCCCGACCAGGGCAATATCGTGTTCCATGGCGAGGACGTGTCCGGCCATGACGTGCGCGACCGCAACGTCGGTTTCGTGTTCCAGCACTACGCGTTGTTCCGCCACATGAGTGTGTTCGACAACGTTGCCTTCGGCCTGCGCATGAAGCCCAAGGGCGAGCGCCCGAGCGAGAGCAAGATTGCCGAGAAGGTGCATGAGCTGCTGAACATGGTGCAGCTGGACTGGCTGTCCGACCGCTACCCCGAGCAGTTGTCCGGTGGCCAGCGCCAGCGTATCGCCCTGGCCCGTGCGCTGGCGGTGGAGCCCAAGGTGCTGCTGCTGGACGAGCCATTCGGTGCGCTGGATGCCAAGGTGCGCAAGGAGCTGCGCCGCTGGCTGGCGCGCCTGCACGAGGACATCAACCTGACGTCGGTGTTCGTCACCCACGACCAGGAAGAAGCCATGGAGGTGGCTGACCGCATCGTGGTGATGAACAAGGGCGTGATCGAGCAGATCGGCTCGCCGGGCGAGGTGTACGAGCACCCGGCCAACGATTTCGTCTACCACTTCCTCGGTGATTCCAACCGCCTGGCCCTGAGCGAAGGGCATCATGTGCTGTTCCGCCCGCACGAAGTGTCGCTGTCGCGGCACGAGACCGAAGGGCACCATGCGGCCGAGGTGCGGGATATCCGGCCGCTGGGCGCGACCACGCGGGTGACCTTGAAGGTGGAAGGGCAGAGCGAGCTGATCGAGGCCGAAGTGGTCAAGGACCATGACAGCCTGACCGGGTTGGCGCGGGGGGAGACATTGTTCTTCCGGCCGAAGGTTTGGCAGAAGGTGGCGGATATCTGAGTCGCCTTTGATGATGAAAAGCCCGGGGTTGGTCTCGGGCTTTTTTATGCCTGAGAGATTGTCGGGGCTGCTTTGCAGCCCATCGCCGGCAAGCCAGCTCCCACATCTGTGGGAGCTGGCTTGCCGGCGATCGAGGGCGCAGCCCTCGCGGCAATCTCATGCCTTACGCGAATATTTCGCATGCCGGCAATGCATGATTGAAAACCCGCCCGGCCACAGCCCACGAATTCCGCGGCTTTGCCACCATCCCTGAAAAACTATATTCAGTAAAGTTCTAATCATAATTTTAAACATTACTTTAAGAGATAAGCCTCTGGCCGCGATGATTCAGCCACACACCTGAATCGAGACCCCAGGAGTTTGATCAATGGGTAATGTCCAGTCGGCCGTCAGGGCCTACGACCAGCCATGGCGCCCGGCACCGGGCGACCTGGTCGACCTTGGACGCACGCTTCGCCTCCCGCTTGGCCAGCTGCGCCTGCAACGCACGCCTGTCAGCGGGCTCAAGCGCCGCGACAAGCTGGTGTTGGGCCTGCTGGTGCTGGCCCTGCATGGCGCTGCAGCGTACTGGGTCAGCCAGGCACCAACGCCCGAGCTGCCGGTGGTGCCACCGCAAGTACCGCCGATGACCATCGAGTTCGCCGCGCCAGCACCGCCTGTAGTCGAGCCACCGCCACCAGCCCCGGCACCGCCGGTGGTCCAGCCGCCACCGCCGCCGGTGGTCGACGAGCTGGCCGCCAAGCCCAAGCCCAAACCAAAGCCCGTGCCCAAGCCGGTGGTCAAGCAACAGCCCAAACCGCAGCCCAAGCCGGTCGAAGCGCCGCCGCCAGCCCCTGTGGCTGCCCCGGCACCGCCAGCGCCACCTGCACCGGCCCCGGTCACCCCGGCATCGGCCAACGCGGCGTACCTGAAGAACCCGGCGCCGGAGTACCCGCAGATGGCCCAGCGCCGCGGTTGGGAAGGCACCGTGCTGCTGCGCGTCGAGGTGCTGCCCAGCGGCAAGCCCGGGCAGATCCAGATCCAGAAGAGCAGCGGCCGTGATGCCCTCGACGCTGCCGCACTGGCAGCGGTCAAGCGCTGGAGCTTCGTGCCTGCCAAGCAGGGCGACGTGGCTCAGACCGGCTGGGTCAGCGTGCCGATCGATTTCAAGCTTCGCTAACTTTTTCGCAGAACACAGGAAGACATCATCATGAGCCTGCTGGCATCCCCCCTCGAATCCGTTGAAAGCGCAGTCATCTGGCTGCTGGTCGGTTTTTCTGTCGCCACCTGGGCCCTGGCCCTGGTCAAGGTCGTGCAGTTCGTGCGGCTGAAGAACCAGGACAAACGCTTCCACCAGCAATTCTGGGCCGCCTCGAGCCTGGACTCGGCTGCCGAGCCCAGCCACGACCTGCCTGGCCCTGCCGCCCGTGTTGCCCAGGCCGGTTATGCCGCCATCGCCGTCGGTGACAGCCAGGCCAATGACCTGAGCCACGCCATCAACCACCAGGACCGCCTGGAGCGCGCCCTGCGCCAGCAGATCGTGCGTGAGCGCCGGTCGCTGGAAACCGGCCTGGCGGTGGTCGCCAGTATTGGCAGTACCTCGCCCTTCATCGGCCTGTTCGGCACCGTCTGGGGCATCATGGAAGCACTCAAGGGCATCAGCGCGGCCGGTTCCGCCAGCCTGGAAACCGTGGCCGGGCCGATCGGCGCGGCACTGGTGGCCACCGGCGTGGGTATCGCCGTCGCGGTGCCAGCGGTGCTGGTCTACAACTACTTCCTGCGCCGCCTCAAGCTCACCGCGGCCGACCTCGATGACTTCGCCCACGACTTCTACAGCCTGGCGCAGAAGAGTGCCTTCCGCGTGCTGGTGCACCCGGCCGTGCACAGGCCCCAGGCCGGTTTCACCCAACCGGTGAAGGAGGCGTCCTGACATGGCCTTTTCGACCCAGGACAGCGACGAAGTCCTCAGTGAAATCAACGTCACGCCGTTGGTGGACGTCATGCTGGTGCTGCTGGTGGTGTTCATCGTCACCGCGCCGCTGCTGACCAATGCCATCCCCATCAACCTGCCCAAGACCGAGGCCGTGGCCCCGGTGGAGCAGAAGGACCCGCTGGTGGTCAGCATCGATGGCGACGGCAAGTTGTTCATCAACAAGGACGAGATCCAGCCCGACCTGCTGGAAACCAGCCTCAAGGCCGCCAAGGACAAGGACGTGGACGTGCGCGTACAGCTGCAGGCCGATGACGGCGTGAACTACGGCGAAGTGGCGCGGGCCATGGCGGCTATCGAACGTGCGGGGATCAGCAAGCTGGCGGTGATTACCGCGCGCTGAACCCGTCAACTTTCTTCAGGCAAGTGCTTAGGGGCCATATCTCTTGGCAGGGGATGGCCCTTTTTTTTGCCGGATTTCATGGCTATCAATGCCCCCTGTGGGAGCGGGTTCACCCGCGAATGCGATGTAGGCATCACCGACGCATTCGCGGGTAAACCCGCTCCCACAAGGATTGCATTTTGGTTATTAACAAATAGCTTCTTATTCCTTTACTGATATAGCTCCCTCCCTATACTTGTCTCCAAGCACGCAAACTCACTGGAGGCGTCCCCATGCGCAATGAGTCGATTCGTTACCTGATTGTGCCGGGCTGGCAAGGATCGCCAGACAACCATTGGCAAAGTCACTGGCAGCGCACCCTGCCCAACAGTGCCCGGGTCGAGCAGCACGACTGGCTGACCCCGCAACGTCAGGACTGGGTGCAGGCACTGGAGCAGGCGATTGCCGCCGAGCGCTCGCCGGTGATTCTGATTGCCCATAGCCTGGGCTGCATAACCGTCGCTCATTGGGCCGCGCAAGCCAGCCCGGCCCTGCTGCGGCGGGTACGTGGCGCGCTGCTGGTGGCGCCCGCTGACGTGGAGCGGCCAACCTGTGCGCCGGCTCTGCGCAACTTCGCGCCGATCCCGACCGAAGCACTGCCATTCCCCAGCCAGGTGGTCAGCTCGGACAACGACCCGGCCGTGAGCGTGCCAAGGGCGTTGTACCTGGCCCAGGTCTGGGGCGCCGAAGCAGGGCTGCTGACCAACGCCGGGCACATCAACGTCAAGTCCGGCCATGAGCGCTGGGAGCAAGGTTTCGCCTACCTGTATCGCTTGCAGAGCCGGGTCGAGCAGCGCGCACTGCGCCGCGCCTGATCGCCCTTACTGTTTACCGTTTGCCTGACGCCCGGCCATTGCAGGCCTGGGGCGGGAGTTTGTCATGACTTTTCAAAACCCTTTTGGCCAGCCGTTGCTGACCTTCCCTGAGCTGGACAAGAGCCCGCTGAGCATCCGCGCCAAGGCGCTGGTGTTCATCGACCCACGTTCGCAGCAGCTGCGCGAGGAGCTCGAGCACCTGGCGCCACAATCCTTGCCAGTGCTGATCCGTGGCGAAACCGGTACCGGCAAGGAGCTGCTGGCCCGGCAGATCCACCGTGCCAGTGACCGCAGCGGGTTGTTCGTGTCGGTCAACTGCGCGGCCATCAGCCCCACCTACGCCGATGCCGAGCTGTTCGGCTACAGTGCCGGCAGCCAGGGCGGCACAGCCAGCAGCCGTGCCGGCTGGTTCGGCTCGGCCAACGGCGGCACGTTGTACCTGGACGAGATCGCCGACTTGCCGCTGGCCATCCAGGGCAAGCTGCTGGCCGCCCTGGAAAACCGCGAGGTTACCCGGGTGGGCGCGCAGCAGCCGCAGCCGGTGGATGTGCGCCTGGTGGCCGCTACCAGTATCGACCTGGCGCGGGTGGTGCGCGCGGGGCGCTTCAACGAGCGCCTGTACCAATACCTGCGCGAGGGGGCGCTGGAGCTGCCGCCACTGCGCGAGCGGCCGGGCGATATCCTGCCGTTGGCCGAGTACTTCGTGGGCATCTACAGCGTGCGCCTGCAACGGCCTGTGCCGCTGGTGAGCGAGGCGGCGCAGCAGGTGCTGGAGGCACACCCCTGGCCCGGCAACACCCGTGAACTGGAGAACGTCATCCACTTCGCCTTGCTGGTGAATGACGGCGGAGAGATCCTGGCTGAGGACCTAGACCTGCCAAACTCCGCGCGCTAGACACCGCTCATAAGCAAAGTGGCTGATGGCAGTTTGTTTTTGGAATAAGAAGCTAAATAAAAGATATTGTTACGGAATAAAAAATCTGGGTATTGTCCGCCTCACGCCCGCTGGTGAACCGGTTGGGCACCCGATTCGCCATCGTCGATGGCCCAGAACCAGAACAAGGACCACCATGAAGAAGACCCTGCTGACCACTGCCCTGGCTGCTGCCCTGTCGTTTGCCGGCCTGGCTGCCGCCGCCGAGAAACTGGTGGTTGCCGCCACCCCGGTACCGCACGCCGAAATCCTCGAGCTGATCAAGCCGACCCTGGCCAAGGAAGGTGTGGACCTGCAGATCAAGGTCTTCACCGATTACGTGCAGCCGAACGTGCAGGTTGACCAGAAGCGCCTGGACGCCAACTACTTCCAGACCCTGCCGTACCTGCAGAACTTCAACGAAGGCAAGGGCACCCACCTAGATACCGTGATCGGCGTGCACGTCGAACCCTTCGGTGGTTACTCGAAGAAGGTCAAGAGCCTGAGCGAACTGAAAGAAGGCGCTACCGTTGCCATCCCTAACGAGGGCAGCAACAGCGGCCGCGCCCTGCTGCTGTTGCAGAAGGCTGGCCTGATCACCCTGAAGGACCCGAAGAACGCCCTGGCCACCCCCAAGGATATTGCCGAGAACCCGAAGAAGCTGAAGTTCCGCGAGCTTGAGTCGGCCATGCTGCCGCGTGTGCTGGACCAGGTCGACCTGGACATGATCAACACCAACTACGCCCTGGAAGCCGGCCTGAACCCGGCCAAGGACGCGCTGGTGATCGAAGGCAGCGACTCGCCATACGTGAACTTCCTGGTCGCCCGCCCGGACAACAAGGACAGCGAAGCCATCCAGAAACTGGCCAAGGCCCTGACCAGCCCGGAAGTGAAGGAATTCATCGCCAAGAAGTACCAGGGTGCGGTGCTGCCGGCGTTCTGATGCGCTTGCATTACCTTGCATGACCCAACGCCGACACCCTTGTGTCGGCGTTTTTATTTGTGGGCATAGTTACCTGTGGGAGCGGGTTTACCCGCGAACACGGGCGAAGCCCGTGCCATCCACCGCGTTGTCTGCTTCGCGGGTAAACCCGCTCCCACAAGGTCCTGCGTACGCCGTCAGTACATGCATCCAGCGCGGAACTCTCAGTGATATGCATATGCTACAAAGGTATTTATCAAAAAGTTTTTAGATCATTAGAGTCTAGCTATCGTGCCCACGCGCACCCTGCAGACCTGCTTCACCATGACCCTCGACACCGCATTCATCCTCGGCACGCTGCCCGCCTTCCTCAAGGCCGTGGGCGTGACCCTGCAGGTCGGCCTGATCGCCATCGCCACCTCGCTGCTGGTCGCCCTGGTCAACGCCACACTGCTGGTATTACGCACCCCGTACCTGTGGCGCCTGGTAAAAGCCTACGTGGAGCTGGCCCGCAACACGCCGCTGCTGATCCAGCTGTTCTTCGTCTACTTCGCCTTGCCCAGCCTGGGCCTGAAGATTTCCGGCTTTGCCGCAGCGATCATCACCATGACCTTCATGGGCGGTGCCTACCTCACCGAGGTGCTGCGTGCCGGCATCGAGGCCGTGCCCCGTGCCCAGCTGGAGTCCGGGCGCTCCATCGGCCTGTCCGAAGGCCAGCTGCTGCGCCATGTGGTGTTGCCCCAGGCCGGCATCCTCAGCCTGCCGGCACTGTTCGCCAACTTCATCTTCCTGCTCAAGGAAACCACCGTGGTGTCGGCGGTGGCCGTGCCGGAAATTCTCTACACCACCAAGAACTACATCGCGCTGTACTACAAGACCTATGAAATGCTCACCGTGCTGACCCTGCTCTGTGTGCTGCTGTTCCTGCCGCTGTCGTTGCTGCTGCGCTATGTCGAAAGGAGGCTGCAACATGGCCAGTTCGGCGTCTGAACTGCTGCTGCAGGCATTGCCGCAGCTGGCTGGCGGCGCGGCGCAGACCCTGGCCATCTCTGCGCTGGGCATCCTCTTCGCGACGCTGGGCGGTGTGCTTTATGGCGTGCTGGCAACCTTGGGCAACCGCGCCCTGAACATTGCCTTGCAGGTGTACCTGGAGCTGTTCCGTGCCATACCGGTGCTGGTCTGGCTGTACCTGGTGTTCTTCGGCCTGCCGATCTTCCTGGCCTTGAGCATCCCCAGCTTCTGGTGCGCGGTGCTGGTGCTGGGCCTGTGGGGCGCCAGCGAGGTGGGCGAGGTGGTGCGTGGCGCGCTGCGCTCGCTGCCGCGCGGCCAGCGCGAGGCGGGGTTGTCGATCGGCCTGGCCGGCTGGCAGCTGTATGGCTACGTGCTGTTGCCACAGGCGCTCAGGCGCATGACCCCACCGACCATCAACATCTACACGCGGATCATCAAGACCAGCTCGCTGGCGGTGCTGATCGGCGTGGTCGAGGTAATCAAGGCCGGCCAGCAGATCATCGAGCGCACCTACGAGTCGGTGCTGATCTACGGCGCCTTGTTCCTGTTCTTCTTCATCGTCTGCTATCCGCTGTCCGCCGCTTCACGCGTGCTGGAACGCCGCTGGGCCCACTCATGAGCGCATTGATCGAATTCCAGGGTTTCAACAAGTTCTTTGGCGAGCAACAGGTGCTCAAGGACGTCGACCTCCAGGTGGCGGCCGGCGAGGTGGTGGTCATCCTCGGCCCCAGCGGCTGTGGCAAAAGCACGCTGCTGCGCTGCCTCAACGGCCTGGAGCAGGCCCACGGCGGCCACCTGCGCCTGGCCGGGCAGGAGCTGCTCGACCCGCGCACCGATTGGCGCGAAATCCGCCAGCGGGTCGGCATGGTGTTCCAGAGCTATCACCTGTTCGGTCACATGAGCGTGATCGACAACCTGCTGCTTGGCCCGCTCAAGGTGCAAAGGCGCGAGCGCGCCGAAGCCGAGGCCCAGGCCGAGGCGTTGCTGGCGCGGGTCGGCCTGCTGGACAAGCGCGACGCCTTTCCCCGGCAATTGTCCGGGGGCCAGCAACAGCGCATTGCCATCGTGCGTTCGCTGTGCATGAACCCCGAGGTGATGCTGTTCGACGAGGTTACCGCGGCCCTCGACCCAGAAATGGTCAAGGAGGTGCTGCAGGTGATCCAGGGCCTGGCCCGCGACGGCATGACCTTGCTCATCGTTACCCACGAAATGGCCTTCGCTCGCGCGGTGGCCGACCGCATCGTGTTCATGGAGGCCGGCAGGATCCTTGAACAGGGCGACCCCGAGAGCTTCTTCACACGACCGCGGACCGCACGCGCGCAGCAGTTCCTGGAGAAATTCTCCTTCGTAGAAAGCCTGCCGAAGACACTGCACAAGGAACTGTCATGAAAACTGCCAACCTCACCAAACTGCTGGCGCCGTTGTTCGGCCTGGCCTTGCTGGCCGGCTGCAACAAGGCTGAAGAACCACCCAAGCCCGCGGCGGCCTCGCCGGCCACCAGCTACCTGGAAACCATCAAGGCCCGCGACAAGCTGATTGTCGGGGTGTTCACCGACAAGCCGCCGTTCGGTTTCGTCGATGAGCAGGGCCGCTACGTGGGCTTTGATACCGATATCGGCCGGCGCCTGGCCAAGGACCTGCTGGGTGATGAAAATAAGGTCGAGTTCGTTGCCGTGGAGCCGGCCAGCCGTATCCCGTTCCTGCAGAGCGACAAGGTCGACCTGATCCTCGCCAACATGACCGTGACCCCGGAGCGCAAGGAAGCGGTGGACTTCACCAACCCCAACCTGCGCGTTGCCGTGCAGGCCATCGTCGCGGATGGCAGCCCGGTGCAGAAGCTCGACGACCTGGCCGACAAGACCATCATTGTCACCACCGGCACTACCGCTGATATCTGGCTGACCAAGAACCACCCGGACTGGAAACTGCTCAAGTTCGAGAAGAACAGCGAGTCGCTGCAGGCGCTGGCCACCGGGCGTGGCGATGCCTATGCGCAGGACAACCTGATTCTGTTCAGCTGGGCCAAGCAGAACCCGGGGTACCGCGTGCTGCCTGAGCTGCTGGGTGACGAGGCACCGATTGCACCGGCGGTGAAAAAGGGCAACACCGAGCTGCGTGACTGGGTGAATGCCGAGCTGGCCAAGCTGGGGGAGGAGAAGTTTCTGCTGAAGCTGTATGACCAGTATGTGCGCAAGGAACTGAGCGATGACACCAAGCCGGAAAGCGTGATTGTGGAAGGGGGCAAGTGGCAGGGTTAGTCAGGTAAATGAGGCCATTGTGGGAGCGGGTTCACCCGCGAACACCGGCGAAGCCGGTGCCATGCACCGCGTTGCCTGCTTCGCGGGTGAACCCGCTCCCACAAGGGCTGCAAAGCAGCCCCGGTAATCTCAGTGGTTACGCGGCAGCCAATTCAGCAAGAACTCATTCACCACCCGCGGGTTCTCCAGGCTGGAGATATGCCCCGCAAACGGAATCTGCGCCGCCAGGCAACCAATGATCCGCGCCATTTCATTGGACTCTTCCGGCGGCCGCGGAATGTCCTGGTCGCCGCACATCAGGATGGTTCTCTCGCTCGGCAGCTGCTCGAGTTGCTCCAGCAGGTCGTGTCGTCCAAAGATTATCCGCCCCATGGGATCGAGGCTCTCGCGAATGGTTTGTGCACTGCTTGCCTTCAGCTGAGCACGAAACCGCTCACGGATTTCAGGCACGGTCTGGCCGCCTGCGTGGAAAAAAATAGGCACGATGATGTCGAGCAGCAGGTCGCTGAATTCGCCGGCTTCGCTGGCGGCATCCAGCAAGGCGAAGTACTTGAGCCGAGTCTCCTCCGGCTCGGCGCCCAGGTAAGTGTCCATGAGCACCAGGCGATCAATTCGTTCAGGATGGGTAGCGGCCAGCGGTGCCCCCCACATACCGCCTACCGACAGCCCGACCAGGTGGCACTTGGTAATTTCCAGTTTGTCCAGCAACGTCAGGTGCTGGCGGACCAGGCTGTTCATGTCGATGGTCGTGGCAGGCGGAGCATCGGAGCCGCCGTGGCCCCACAGCTCGGGGACGATGACGCGGAAGTGTGCTGACAAGGCTTCGATTTGTGGCTGCCACATCTCGGCGGACCACAGGTAGCTGTGGCCGAGCAGGACCGGAAAACCCTGGCCCTGGTCGATGTAGCTCATGCGGGCGCCGTCGATTTCGATGAAGTGTCTTTGCATGCAATGGGTCTCGGCTGGAAGTGTTGTAGGGAATTCGAAAATGTCGGGGGCCGCTTTGCGGCCCCTACGGTGCTGGCATCAGACGCAAGGTACTCTGCGCCGGAATCACCCCCATCTGCGCCTTCTGGTACTGCCCCTGCACATACCCTTCGGCCTGATCCGCAAAATGCCTGTCGAACGGCACGCCACTCTGCCCGACCGGGTTGGTGGTCAGCGCCTGCCCGGCATCGGCAAAGTCGACCAGCCGCCGTGTCGACGGCCCATAGGTCACCGGCCATGGCGCCGGGCCGATCTTCGCCGAGAGGTTGTTCGGCACTTCATGGGTGCCCGGTGCGGCGAACGGGCCGACGTTGAACAGCAGGTTCAGCGGCTTTTTAACCCCCAGCGGGTGGTTGTGGGTCAGAGTATGGGCCTTGCCCCACTGCCAGCTGGCCGGGTCACTGCCCAGGGTCTCCCGCAGGTGCTTCAAGCTGTTCTGCCACGCCGTGCGCACCACGGCGGTACGGTCGGTGCGCTGGTTGGCTCCGCGGGTGTTCCACCACGGCGAATCGGCATCCGCCGCCAGGCGCGGCAGGGCTGCGTCGATGGCGCGGGTGCTGATAAGTACCGGAAACCAGGTGTCGCCCAGCTCGTCATGCAAGGCCGCGAATGCCAGCTCGTAGAGAAACTGGTTGAACAGCGTGGCACTGGTCGAGTCGAGCGGGTAGTCGCCGCTCCAGGCTGCCAGTTGCTCGACCAGTTCCTTCTCTTCGTCACCTTCGGCCACTGCGCGCAGCGTTGCCAGCAGTGGTGCAAGGGTGCGCGGGCCATGGTCGCTGGCAGTGTCCAGCTGCAGCGCCTGGCTGTTTTGGGTATCCCACTTCACCTCGGGGTTGGCCAGGTGGCGGTCGAGCTGGCGGCCTCGGTCCGGCAGGTTGTAGTAACCGGGTATCGGCACCGCCGCCGGAGGCTGGTAGTTGGCCGAGACAATGTAGCCGCGCGCCGGGTTCTCCTGCTGCGGGTTGACACTGAAGGGATAGAAGCCGAGCTTGTCGGCCTGCACACTGGCACCGTCAAGGATGAACGCGGGGTCGACGCCGTCGGGGCGGATCGGCAACTGCGCCGCCGCCCACCAGCCGATATCGCCACGGGCATTGGCCCACACCAGGTTCAGCCCCGGCGCATGCACCTTGGCCGCGGCCTCGCGCATCTTGCCCAGGGTATCGGCGCGGTTGAGCTGGTAGAACCCGTCGAGGATCGGGTTTTCGGTCTCCAGGAACGCCCACCACATGGCGATTGGCGTGGGCCCGGCAGTAGCGCCCAGCACGTCGTTGACGATCGGGCCATGGGGCGAGCGGCGCAGTCTGAGGGTAACCGGTGCTTCGCCTTTGACGGCAATCTGTTGCTCGGTCTTTTCCAGCGCCTGCCATTTGCCATCGACCATCACCTGGTTGGCGTCGGCCGGGTTGGTGCGCTCGGCGATCAGGTCGACGTCGTCGTTCTGGAACATGGTCAGGCTCCAGCCGAAGTCGCGGTTGTGGCCGAGCAGGGCGAATGGGTTGAGCGCCTGGAAGTAGCCATACAGGTTGAAGCCCGGCGCCGACAGCTCGGCCTCGTACCACACCGCCGGCACCGCAAAACCGATGTGCGGGTCGCCGGCCAGCAGCGGCCTGCCGCTGCGGGTGCGGCTGCCGGCCACGGCCCAGGCGTTGCTGCCCTCGAATTGCGGGATGCCCGCATCGCCCAGCGCGTCATGGCTGAGGCGGGCGAGGGCCTCCAGGCTTTGCCAGTCGGCAGCGGCCAGCGGTGTACCCAAGGCGCCCTCGGGCTGCCAGGCGAGATCGAAGATGTTCAGGTACTCAGGGCCCAGCTGGTCGCGGATGTAGGTCAGCGCGGGCTCGGTGCGAAACGCGGCGGCAAAGCTGTAGGCCAGGTAGCCGGCGATGCTCAGGGTGTCTTCGGCGCTGAATGGGCGCGGGGTAATGCCGAGCAGGTCGAATTCCATGGGCTTGGGGTGGCTGGCCTGCCAGCTGTTCACCCCGTCGAGGTAGGCTTGCAGGGCTTGCCAGGCGGGCGATTGCCGGTCCTGACGCTTGGCCATCAGTGCTGCCTGTTCGCGAATGCGCAGGCTGCGGAACAGGGTGTCGGTGGGCAGCAGCTTGTCGCCCAGCACCTCGGCCAGCTCACCCCGGGCCAGGCGGCGCAGGATCTCCATCTGGAACAGCCGGTCCTGGGCATGCACGTAACCGAGGGCACGGTACAGGTCCGGCTCGCTCTGCGCCTGCAGGTGCGGCACGCCGCGGGCATCGTAGCGCACGCTGACCGGCGCCTGCAGGCCGGCGATGGCCACCTCGCCCTCGCGTTGCGGCAGCTTGCCCTGCACGTACCAGTATCCGGCGCCGGCGGCCACGGCAACCACCACGGCCAACAGGGTCAGGCTGCGCTTCATGCAGGCTCCTTGTGCGTTCAAGCGAAAAATGTGGTCCGATGATCGGCGGATTCGCGAACAGAGCATAGCCCCAGGAAGGAGTTTCCATGTCCCTCAGCGAAAAACAGAAAATGCTTACAGGCCAGCTCTATCACGCTGGCTGCCCCGAGCTGCAGGCCGAGCAGATCGCCAACAAGCACTGGATGCACCGCTACAACAGCAGTGTCGAATTGCTCAACGACGCACGTCATGGGCTCCTGGTAGAGCACTTTGGCCAGGTCGGCGAAGGCGCGGTGATCCGCCCGCCGTTCTATTGCGACTATGGCTACAACATCAGCGTCGGCCGCAATACCTTCATGAATTTCAACTGCGTGATCCTCGATGTGCTGCCGGTGCGTATCGGTGATGACTGCCAGATCGGCCCCAACGTGCAGATCTATACCGCCGACCACCCGCTCGACCCCGAGGTGCGTCGCACTGGGCTGGAGAGTGGCCGGCCGGTGAGCATCGGCAACAACGTGTGGATCGGCGGCGCGGCGATCATTCTGCCGGGGGTGACCATTGGCGATAACGCCGTGGTAGGTGCCGGTAGTGTGGTCACCCGTGATGTGCCGGCAGGCGCGGTAGTGGTGGGCAACCCTGCGCGGGTGCGTCAGCCGGCCCAGGGGCAGTAGCAGCCCACCGCCAGGGTATTGGAGGCACTCACCTGGCGGCCGTCGAGTAGCGCCTTGAGGATCGGCTCGATGAAGCTGTTGCTGGCATTGCACACGGCGCCTTCGCTGTAGGGGCCGAAGTAGGCCAGGTGGCCTTGCCGGTCCCAGATGGCCACGGCCGGGGAGGCGGGCAGGTGTTCGCTGCCGGGCACGCTGGCGAGTGGCTTGAGGGCGGTGAGGTTGGCGGGCAGCTGGCCGTGGCTGTCGGGCTTTTGCAGCACATGGAAGGTCACGCCCTGGCTGGCGAACTGGTTGACCAGGTCGCCCAAGTGCTGCTGGTTGCCGACGTTGCACGGGCAGGCCGGGTCCCAGAAATGCACTACCCGGATCGGGCCGGGGCCGGCCAGCTCGGGGGGCAACTGCAGCTGGCTGCCGTCGAACAGCGTGGCCTGGTTGTCGAACGGGCGCAGGTAGCGTGCCTGGAAGGTGGTGTAGGCCTGCCAGACCAAAGTGGTGCAGAGCAGCAAGGCGAGGGCGATCAGGACTGGTTTGGCAAGGCGGGTCGGCATGGATGTCTGTGGGTTTCTTGTGTGGGTTCACTGGCCCTATCGCCGGCAAGCCAGCTCCCACAGGATATCACCAGGCCTGAGGCCGGTAGGCAACCTGTGGGAGCTGGCTTGCCGGCGATAGGGCCGGTACAGGTGACACATAGTCCAAGCTTGCCACGACGCCAGCCAGAGCTGAATATCCCAGATCAATACTTGCTTCACTGTGGATGTACCCGATGCCCGCTGCCTTTGACCCCGACCTCCTGCGCACCAGCCTGGCGCCGTTGACCGCTCGCCAGCCGTTGTCGGCGCAGGCGCAGGACTACCAGCGCTTCTATGGCCTGAACCTGTCGGCCCGCAGCTGGCTGGGCGGCTTCCAGGCCGCAGGCTTCGAGCTGGTCGGGCAGGCCTGGCTACCCGAGCAGCCGAGCGCGACGCTGTTCCTGCTGCATGGCTATTACGACCATATGGGCCTCTACCGGCATGTGATCGATTGGGCGCTCAAACAGAATTTCGCCGTGATCAGTTGCGACCTGCCCGGCCATGGCCTGTCCAGCGGCGAGCGGGCCAGCATCAGTGATTTCGCGGTTTACCAGCAAGTGCTGGAGGCTTTGTTCGAACAGGCGCGCACGCTGCAACTGCCGCGCCCCTGGCACCTGTGCGGGCAAAGCACCGGTGGCGCCATCGCCGTGGACCACCTGTTGTACCAGGGCGCGCGCAGCCCCATCGATGGCCAGGTCATCCTGTTGGCACCGCTGGTGCGGCCCTGTGCCTGGCGCTGGTCGAAGCTGAGCTATCGCGTGTTGCGTCACTTCGTGAATGGCATCGAGCGGCGCTTCAGCGAGAACACCAATGACCCGACCTTCCTGCCGTTCCTCGAAGCCGACCCGCTGCAACCGCGCCGTCTGCCAACGGCCTGGGTGGGCGCCTTGATTGCCTGGGTCAAACGCATCGAGGCCGCGCCGTGCAGCACGCGGCGGCCGTTGATCGTGCAAGGAGAGGCGGATGGCACAGTGGACTGGCCATACAACCTCGAAGTGCTCAAGGCCAAGTTCGCCGAACCGCAGATTCTGATGCTGCCCGAGGCCCGTCACCACCTGGCCAACGAGCTGCCGGGCATTCGCCAGCGCTACTTCGACTTCATCGATCAGCGCCTGGGCTGATCACTTCAGGTCGCTGCTGCTCTGGCCAACCGCCAGGCCTGCGCGAACTGCGGCCAGGGCGGCCTGGTAGTAAGCCTTGCCGTCTGGCGACTCGGCAAAGGTGGCGAACTCTTCCAGCTCGGCATCGGACAGGTCGCGATAGACATACAGCAGGGTGTTGTTGAGGTCTTCGCCGATCTGGCCCATCAGGCGCTGGCGCTGGCCGTCGAGCAGGTTCTGGGCCTGACCGCCGCCGAACAGGCCGGGGATCATCGAGCTGAGGCTGTCGGCCGCCACGCCGGCGATGGCCAGGCTCACTTCGGCGCCGGCTTCGCGCGCCGGCAGGGCCTGGGCCAGGTGGCCGATTATCAGCAGGCGGTCATCGCTGGCCTGGATCTTCGGCAAGCCCTTGGCATTCCTGGCCAGTTCGTCCTTGCGGGTGGCCTTGAGCTCCGCAGCCACCACCTTGCGCCCCAGCGGCGACCGGAAGAAGGCCAGCGCCGGTGCCGGGTTGGCCAGGGTTGCGCGCAGCTGCGCCTGGGCGCGACGGTCCACCGCCTGGGCCTGGAAGCGCTGGTTGCTGTTGTTTACCAGCGCCTGGTACACGGCGGGTGGCAAACTGTTGCGGTAGCGTTCCTGGGCGGCGGTCAGGGCATCATTGAAATGGGCGCGCTGGTCGGGCCAGCCGGCAGCCTTGTACAGTTGATCCAGGTTGTCTGCCCAGACAGGCACGGTGCAGATCATCAGCAGAATCAGGGAAAACAGACGGCGCATTCAGGACTCCTGTCGGCAGGTGGCTATTGTCCGTGGCCGGGCGCCGGTTTGTCGAGATATCCGCGTGCTTCTCGGCCAAGTGGCGCTGTGCGCCGGCATGGCTAATGGATATGATGCGCGCCATGCACATCTCCCCTGAACACCCGATGCTTGCGGCCGTCGTCGACGATCTGGTCACCCATGGCTGGTCCCAGCAGGCGCTTTTTCTGCCTGCCGACCTGGTGCGCGCGCTCGCGGCCGAGTGCCGGCGCCGTGATGCCGAAGGCGAACTCAACCCTGCAGGGGTTGGGCGCGGTGCTGCCCAGGAGGTGCGCGAGGCCATTCGCGGCGACCAGATCCAGTGGATCGACCCTGGCCAGGCCGAGGCCTGCGACCAGTACCTGAGCGCCATGGACCAGCTGCGCCAGGCCATCAACCAGGGCCTGTTCCTCGGCCTGGAAGACTTCGAGTGCCATTTTGCCCTGTACCCGCCGGGGGCGTTCTATCGCCGGCACCTGGACCGCTTCCGCGACGATGACCGGCGCATGGTGTCGGCAGTCCTGTACCTGAATGAAGGCTGGCAGCCGCAGGACGGTGGCCAGTTGCGCATGTTCCTGGCGGACGGTGTCGAGCATGATGTCGAGCCGGTGGCGGGCTGCCTGGTGGTGTTCCTGTCGGGCGAGGTGCCCCATGAGGTGCTGCCGGCAGGGCGTGAGCGGCTTTCGTTGACCGGCTGGTTCCGGCGCCGTGGCAATGACCCCTTCTGACCTGCCCAAGGTGCTGGTCAGCGCTTGCCTGCTGGGGCAGCCGGTGCGCTATGACGGCCGCGCCAGTGGCCACCCCGACCTGTTGCAGCGCTGGCAGGCCGAAGGGCGCGTGGTGCCGTTGTGCCCGGAAGTGGCGGGTGGCTTGCCGACCCCACGGCCGCCTGCAGAGATACCGGGCGGGCAGGGTGGGGAGGTGCTCGACGGTGGCGCGCAGGTGCTGACGGTGACGGGCGAGGATGTCAGCGCCGA
Source organism: Pseudomonas sp. B13(2017) (assembly GCF_002113245.1). NCBI lineage: Bacteria > Pseudomonadati > Pseudomonadota > Gammaproteobacteria > Pseudomonadales > Pseudomonadaceae > Pseudomonas > Pseudomonas sp. B13(2017). Next base: position 320,900 of record NZ_NEJX01000001.1, on the reverse strand, counting down.
GTTCCTGGCCGGGGCGCAGCGGGCGCTGGAGCTGGTGCACCGGTATGGCATTCGTGTGGCCGTGCTGAAGGCTGGAAGCCCTTCGTGTGGCAACCGGTTGACCTATGACGGCACGTTCAGTGGTGTGAAGGTGGCCGGAGAAGGGGTGACCACGGCATTGCTGCGGCGGGCGGGGGTGCTGGTGTTCAGCGAGCTGGAGCTGGCCGAGGCACAGCAGGCTCTGATTGAGTTTTCTGCTTGAACCTGTACTGGCCTCTTCGCGGGCTCGCCCGCTCCCACAGGGATAGCACCCGCTCCCGGGCCTGTGATTAACCTGTGGGAGCGGGCGTGCCCGCGAAGAGGCCAGTACAGGCAATAAAGCGCTTACTGCCCGGACGCAGTCTCAGGCACACCCTTGAACCACTTCTGCTCAAGCTCGGCAGTCCGCCCGCTGTCCTTGAGCCGCTGCAGTGCATTGTTCACCGCGCTCTCGAACGCCGGGTTGTCCTTCTGGAACGGGATCACCAGCTGCTTCTCGCCAAACGGCAGGCTCACATCGAGCTGGCCGTCACCTTTGGGCGATTCGCTCGACGGGGTCAGTGCGATGTCGTACTTGCCACTCTCGACACCGGGCAGTACCTCTGCCGCAGGGGCTTCGATGAACTCGGCGCGCAGGTCCAGTTCCTTGGCCAGGTCCTGGCCAAACTCGATCTCGAAACCGGTCAGGTGGTCATTTTCCTTGAATGCGTACGGCGAGTTGTCGGCCTGTACGGCAATGCGCAGTTCGCCCCGGTCGGCAATTTCGTCTATCAGCTCGGCCTGAGCCAATGGCGTGATCAGTACCGCCAGCATTACTCCGATGATCGAACGCATTAAAGCCCCTTTCTCTTTGGCAGATGAATAACCTTCGCCACGGCTTTCTTCCTCGCCGTGGTCGAGCGCAGCCTATGACCTTGAAGCCTCGGCATTGTTTAACCCGGATTGAAATATTTCTGCCTGACGATGTGAACATCTGGGCAAACATATCAACTAAGGTGAACCACCGCCGCCACTGGAATACTGGCGGCGGTCAATAAGTGAATCACAGGAGAAGTGAATGAACAGCCTATTTTCGCGTGCTGCCGTTGCTGGTCTGTTGATGGGAGCGTCAATGTTCGCCAGTGCCGCAGATGCCCTGAAGAGCCAGGAGCCGCCCAAGGATGCCAAGGTCTTCATCGTTTCCCCCGCCGATGGCGCCACGGTCGACAAGACCTTCACCGTCAAGTTCGGCATCGAGGGCATGGCGCTCAAGCCTGCGGGCGACAGCACCCCGCACACAGGGCACCACCACCTGCTGGTGGACGTGGATAAAGAGCCGGTGGCCGACATGGCGCTGCCATCCAGCCTGATGCCACAGGCCGGCACCGCATTGCCGGATGGCCCGCAAGTGCTGCACTTCGGCAAGGCGCAGACCGAAACCAGCATTACCCTGACCCCGGGCAAGCACACCCTGCAGCTGGTGCTGGGTGACCAGTATCACGTGCCGTTCAAGCCGAGCGTCGTGTCGCAGAAGATTACTGTCGACGTGAAATAGGTGTCGGGTTCTTCGCGGGCTCGCCCGCTCCCACATGATCACCACTGGCTTCAAGGCTGGTGTGGACCCTGTGGGAGCGGGCAAGCCCGCGAAGCAAGCGACACCAATGTCACAGGCAAAAAAAAGGGAGGCCACCGGGGCCTCCCTTTTTCATGCCGCCAGCGAACTTAGAACAGGACGCGGGAACGGATGGTGCCCTTGACCTGTTGCAGCTTCTCTTGCGCCAGGTCGGAGTACTCGGCGTCAACGTCGATCACCACGTAACCGACTTTCTCGTTGGTCTGCAGGAACTGACCGGAGATGTTGATGCCGTTCTCGGCGAAGACCTTGTTGATCTCGCTGAGCACGCCAGGGATGTTTTCGTGGATGTGCAGCAGGCGGTGCTTGCCTGGGTGCGCCGGCAGGGCAACTTCCGGGAAGTTGACCGAGGATACCGAGGTACCGTTGTCGCTGTACTTGACCAGTTTCTCGGCCACTTCCAGGCCGATGTTGGCCTGGGCTTCGGCAGTGGAACCACCGATGTGCGGGGTCAGGATCACGTTGTCCAGGCCACGCAGCGGGCTTTCGAACTGCTCGTCGTTGGAGCGCGGCTCCACCGGGAACACGTCGATGGCGGCGCCGATCAGGTGCTGGTCCTTGATGGCGGCGGCCAGGTGGTCCAGCTCGACCACGGTGCCGCGTGCGGCGTTGATCAGGATCGCGCCCTTCTTCATCGCGCGGATTTCCTTCTCGCCGATCATCCACTGGGTGGATGGCAGCTCAGGCACGTGCAGCGAAACGATGTCGGCCAGGCCCAGCAGCTCGTGCAGGCTGGTGACCTGCACGGCGTTGCCCAGTGGCAGCTTGGTCAGCGGGTCGTAGAAATACACCTGCATGCCCATGTTCTCGGCCAGGACCGACAGCTGGGTGCCGATCGAGCCGTAACCGACGATACCCAGCTTCTTGCCGCGGATTTCGAAGGAGTTGGCCGCGCTCTTGATCCAGCCGCCACGGTGGCAGGAAGCGTTCTTCTCGGGGATGCCGCGCAGCAGCAGGATGGCTTCGGCCAGTACCAGTTCGGCTACCGAACGGGTGTTGGAGTATGGCGCGTTGAACACGGCGATACCGCGCTCGCGGGCAGCTTCCAGGTCGACCTGGTTGGTGCCGATGCAGAAGCAGCCAACGGCGACCAGTTTCTTGGCGCAGTCGAAGATCTCTTCGGTCAGCTGGGTGCGCGAACGGATGCCGATGAAGTGGGCGTCGGCGATCTTTTCCTTCAGCTCGGCTTCCGGCAGCGAACCAGTGAGGTATTCGATGTTGGTGTAGCCGGCGGCCTTGAGGGTATCGACCGCGTTCTGGTGCACACCTTCAAGAAGAAGGAACCGGATCTTGCTCTTGTCGAGAGAAGTCTTGCTCATCTGCGTAAACCTGTATCCCGGAGAAAAAATGGCGAGGGTGATGCCAGGCGCAAAGGCAGCCTTAGCATGAACAGCGGGAGGGCTATGCTAGCATACGCGACACAATCTGAGCTTATCCCGACAGGTGAAGAGTGCTCAGGGTGACTATGAATAAGTCGAGAGTTCCAGCGATGACCCACCCCGCTGTTATTGATGAACTGATGACCCTTGTCGACCCTGGCAAGGTCCTGACCGACGCAGCTTCCCTGGAAGCCTATGGCAAGGACTGGACCAAGCATTACCCACCGGCGCCCAGCGCCATCGTCTTCCCCAAGACGGTGGAGCAGGTGCAGGCGATCGTGCGCTGGGCCAATACGCACAAGGTGGCGCTGGTGCCGTCGGGCGGGCGTACCGGGCTTTCCGCAGGCGCCGTGGCGGCCAATGGCGAAGTGGTGGTCGCCTTCGATTACATGAACCAGATTCTCGGCTTCAATGCCTTCGACCGCACCGTAGTCTGCCAGCCAGGGGTGATTACCCGCCAGCTGCAGGCCTACGCCGAAGAACAGGGCCTGTATTACCCGGTGGACTTCGCCTCCAGCGGCTCCAGCCAGATTGGCGGCAATATCGGCACCAATGCCGGCGGGATCAAGGTGATTCGCTACGGCATGACCCGCAACTGGGTGGCCGGGCTGAAAGTGGTCACCGGCAAGGGTGAGCTGCTGGAGCTGAACAAGGACCTGATCAAGAACGCCACCGGCTACGACTTGCGCCAGCTGTTCATCGGTGCCGAAGGTACCCTGGGCTTCGTGGTCGAGGCCACCATGCGTCTGGACCGTGCGCCGCGCAACCTCACCGCGATGGTGCTGGGGACCCCGGATTTCGACTCGATCATGCCGGTGCTGCATGCCTTCCAGGGCAAGCTGGACCTGACCGCCTTCGAGTTCTTTTCCGACAAGGGCCTGGCCAAGATCCTGGCGCGTGGCGATGTGCCGGCGCCGTTCGAGACCGACTGCCCGTTCTATGCGCTGCTGGAATTCGAGGCCAGCACCGAGGAGGTGGCCAACGAAGCCCTGGCCACCTTCGAGCACTGCGTCGAGCAAGGCTGGGTGCTGGACGGGGTGATGAGCCAGAGCGAGACCCAGCTGAAAAACCTGTGGAAACTGCGCGAGTACCTGTCGGAAACCATCTCGCACTGGACCCCGTACAAGAACGACATTTCTGTCACGGTATCGAAAGTGCCAGCGTTCCTGCGCGATATCGACGCCATCGTGGCGGAACATTACCCTGATTACGAAGTGGTGTGGTACGGCCACATCGGCGACGGCAACCTGCACCTGAACATCCTCAAGCCCGAGCACATGAGCAAGGATGACTTCTTCGCTTCGTGCACCAAGGTCAACAAGTGGGTGTTCGATATCGTCAAGCGCTACAACGGCTCGATCTCGGCCGAGCACGGCGTGGGCATGACCAAGCGAGACTACCTGGGCTACAGCCGCTCGCCCGAAGAAATCGCCTGCATGAAGGCAATAAAGGCCGTGTTCGACCCTAACGGCATCATGAATCCGGGTAAGATCTTCGCACCTGAATAGAAAGCAGTATCCAGAGGAGTCGGCCATGAGTTACCAGCACCAGTACGTAGACGGCACACGCATTCACTTCCCGCTGGGCAAGGTGGTGTGCATCGGCCGTAACTATGCCGAGCATGCCAAGGAGCTGGACAACCCGATCCCCACCGAACCGCTGCTGTTCATCAAGCCGGGCAGCTGCGTGGTGCCGGCCGAGGGCGGCTTCAAGATCCCGGTCGAGCGTGGCTCGGTGCACTATGAGGCGGAAATTGCCGTGCTGCTGGGCAAGCCGCTGTCGACTCATCCGAGCGAGGAAGAGGTGCTGGACGCCATTTCCGGTTACGCCCCGGCGCTGGACCTCACCCTGCGCGATGTGCAGGCCAAGCTGAAAGAGAAGGGCCTGCCATGGGAGTTGGCCAAGTGCTTCGACGGCGCCTGCGTACTGCCGCCGTTCGTGTCGGCTGCCAGCTTCGAGGATGTGACCGACATCCCGGTGCGCCTGACCGTCAACGGCGAAGTTCGCCAGGACGGTAACAGCGCGATGATGCTGAACCCGATCGTGCCGATGATTCAGTACATGGCGGCACATTTTTCGCTGCAGGCGGGGGATGTGATCCTTACCGGCACCCCGGCGGGTGTGGGGCCGTTCAATGTCGGTGATGAGCTGGTGCTTGAGCTGCCGGGTGTGAGTCGCTTCGAAAGCCGGGTGCTCTGACTCGAAACCGCGTCGCCTTCTTCGCGGGCACGCCCGCTCCCACAGGGTTCTCCATAGGCCTGAAGCTTGTGATATATCCCTGTGGGAGCGGGCATGCCCGCGAAGAGGCCGGTCCTGTTTACCGATTTTTCACACCTGATCCGGATAATGCGCGAACCTACGCCCATTTCCCCAGGACCCCTGCATGCCATCTCCCTCCAGCGCCCCGACAACCCCCAAGCGTCGTTTCTTCCTGCGCTGGCCCTTCGGCCTGGCCGCGGCGGCGGTAATCGGCTATGGCGTGGCTGTGGCCATGCACTGGGATGACCGCGGCGCGCTGTGGGTCAAGGAAAGCTTCGAAAGCACCGCCGAGCGCAGCGAAAGCGTATGGCTGCCGGACTACCAGGTCGACATCGATGCCAAGCCGCTGCCGGGCATGGACGACGATGAAGCTTCGGATGTGGCCTTCAACCCGCGTACCCGCACCCTGTTCGCAGTCATGGGCAAGAACCCGATCCTGGTCGAACTGAGCCTGGATGGCGATGTACTGCGCAAGATCCCCCTCAACGGCTGGAACAACCCGGAAGGCGTCGCCGTGTTGGAAGACGGCTTCCTGGCAATCACCGATGAGCGCCTGCACGACCTGACCGTGGTCAAGGTGGATGCGCAGACCACCTCGTTGAACCATGATGATTTCCAGAGCCACGACCTGGGCCAGTCGGTGAAGAGCAACAAGGGCTTCGAGGCGGTGGCCTGGGACCCGCTGCGCCAGCGCCTGGTCATCGGCGAGGAGCGCCCGCCAAGGCTGTACACCTGGAACACCGATGGCCGCAGCCCGCTCACGGGCGAAAAGCAGCCGTTGCCCAACGATGAACTGGACCTGCGCAACCTCTCGGCACTGGGCGTCGACCCGCGTACCGGCCACCTGCTGGCGCTGTCGGCCGATTCCAACATGCTGCTGGAACTGGACGAGCAGGGTCAGCAAGTCAGCTTCATGACCTTGCTCGGCGGTTTCAACGGCCTGCAGGACACCATCCCGCGTGCCGAAGGGGTGGCCATGGACGACAAGGGCAACCTGTACATGGTCAGCGAGCCGGCCCTGTTCTATCGCTTCAGAAAGAACTGAGCCCAACATCCGACTTTTCGGATGCTGGCATTAAGCTTTACTTCAGTTGTTCATGGTTAGATTCGCCACCCCTATGTCGAGTCTGCCCTCATGCGCCGTTTTGTTCGCCTGTTCCTTGTATTGGCCGCCATCGGCCTGCTCCTGCTCGGCTTGGCCGGGCAGGAGTTCCGCCTGTTCGAGCGTGGCTGGTTCAACCTCAAGGCCTGGTGGCAGCCCGCCGAGCAGAGCATCGGCCTGGACCGCTACCGGGTGGTGGTGGAGGCGCAGCCGGTCGAAGGGCTGGATGACGACATATCGGCGCTGACCTACGACCCCGACCGCAAGACCCTGTTTACCGTCACCAATGCCCGCTCGGAGCTGATCGAGCTGTCGCTGGACGGCCGCATCCTGCGCCGGGTGCCGCTGACCGGCTTCGGCGACCCGGAAGCCGTGGAGTACGTCGGGCCCAACAGCTATGTGATCACCGACGAGCGCCAGCAGCGGCTGATTCGCGTGCGCCTGGAGGACGACACGATGTTCCTCGATGCCGGCGATGCCGAGCAGCTGACCCTGGGCATTGGCCTGAACGGCAACAAGGGTTTCGAGGGGCTGGCTTACGATTCGGCGGGCAAGCGCCTGTTCGTGGCCAAGGAGCGTGACCCAATGCTGATCTACGAAGTGCATGGCTTCCCGCACGACAATCCTGAGCAGCCCTATGCGGTGCATGTGGTGCAGGACCGCAAGCGCGATTCGCGGCTGTTCGTGCGGGACCTGTCGAGCTTGCAGTTCGATGAGCGCAGCGGGCACCTGCTGGCGCTGTCGGACGAGTCGCGGCTGGTGCTGGAGCTGGATGTGGAGGGCCGGCCGCTGAGTACCTTGTCGTTGCGCAAGGGGTTCCAGGGGTTGCAGGCGACGGTGCCACAGGCGGAGGGGATTGCGATGGATGAGGCAGGGACCATCTATCTGGTCAGTGAGCCGAACCTGTTCTATGTGTTCAAACAGCCAGCGGAGTGAGTGCCTGTGAGGGCCTATTCGCGGGCATGCCCGCTCCCACAGGTACGCCACAGGTTTCGGACCCTGTGCAATACCTGTGGGAGCGGGCGCGCCCGCGAAGAAGGTTACTCAGCCTTCAGGCTTTTCACGCCCTCAGAGGTACCCAGCAGCAGCAAATCCGCCGGACGCGCCGCGAACAGGCCGTTGGTCACCACGCCAACGATGGCGTTGATCTGTCCTTCCAGCTCCACCGGGTTGGTGATCTGCAGGTTGTGCACATCGAGGATCACGTTGCCGTTGTCGGTAATCACGCCCTCACGGTACACCGGGTCACCACCCAGCTTGACCAGCTGGCGCGCCACGTGGCTGCGGGCCATCGGGATCACTTCGACCGGTAGCGGGAAGGCGCCCAGCACCGGTACCAACTTGCTGGCGTCGGCGATGCAGATGAAGGTCTTGGCCACGGCGGCGACGATCTTCTCGCGGGTCAGGGCTGCGCCGCCGCCCTTGATCAGGTTCAGGTGCGCGTCGCTCTCGTCGGCGCCGTCCACGTAGAACTCCAGTTCGCTGACGCTGTTCAGCTCGTAGACCGGGATGCCATGGCCCTTCAGACGCTGGGCAGTGGCTTCGGAGCTGGCGACCGCGCCGTCGAAGGCGGTCTTGTGCTGAGCCAGGGCGTCGATGAAGAAGTTGGCGGTCGAACCGGTGCCGACGCCGACGACGCTCTTTTCATCCAGCTTGGGCAGAATGAAGTCGACAGCGGCCTGGGCGACGGCCTGTTTGAGTTGGTCCTGGGTCATGCGGGCTCCGAGAGGGGCAGGGCGGTTTTGAAAAGAGCCTAGTATAACGGCTCGGGCGGCTTTGCTGTGGTCGCCCGACGTAGCGCTGGGGTAGACTCCCAGCCCTTGTCCCGCGGCCCAGTGATGCATTCCCGATGCTCGAACAGTACGTCAAGAAGATCCTCACCTCGCGCGTCTACGACGTTGCGGTCGAAACCCCGCTGCAGAGCGCCGGGCAGCTGAGCAAGCGCCTGGGCAACCAGATTCTGCTCAAGCGCGAAGACCTGCAGCCGGTGTTCTCGTTCAAGATCCGCGGGGCCTACAACAAGCTGGCCCAACTGACCCCGGAAGAACTGGCCCGTGGCGTGGTCACCGCCTCGGCCGGCAACCACGCCCAGGGCCTGGCCCTGGCTGCGCGCGAGATGGGCATCAAGGCCACTATCGTGATGCCCAAGACCACCCCGGAAATCAAGGTCGAAGGCGTGCGTTCGCGGGGCGGCAAGGTGGTGCTGCATGGCGACTCGTTCCCCGAGGCGCTGGCCTATTCGCTGAAACTGGTCGATGAAAAGGGCTTCGTCTACGTGCACCCCTACGACGACCCGCACACCATCGCCGGGCAGGGCACCGTGGCCATGGAGATCCTGCGCCAGCACCCGGGCCAGCTGGACGCGATCTTCGTGCCGGTGGGTGGCGGTGGCCTGATCGCCGGCATTGCTGCCTACGTGAAGTACCTGCGCCCGGAAATCAAGGTGATTGGCGTCGAGCCGGACGACTCCAACTGCCTGCAGGCGGCCATGGCGGCCGGCGAGCGCGTGGTGCTGCCGCAGGTCGGGCTGTTCGCCGACGGCGTGGCGGTGGCTCAGATCGGCCAGCACACCTTCGATATCTGCCGTCATCATGTGGATGAAGTGGTCACCGTCAGTACCGACGAGATCTGCGCGGCTATCAAGGATATCTACGATGATACCCGCTCGATCACCGAACCTGCCGGCGCCTTGGGCGTGGCGGGCATCAAGAAGTACGTCGAGCTGTACGGCGTGACCGGGCAGACCCTGGTGGCCATCGACTCCGGTGCCAACGTCAACTTCGACCGCCTGCGCCATGTAGCCGAGCGTGCCGAACTGGGTGAAAAGCGCGAAGCGATCATCGCAGTGACCATCCCCGAACGCCCGGGCAGCTTCAAGGCCTTCTGCGAGGCTATCGGCAAGCGCCAGATCACCGAATTCAACTACCGCAAGCACACCTCCGACGAGGCGCATATCTTCGTCGGCGTGCAGACCCACCCGGAAAACGACCCGCGTGCGGCGCTGGTACAGCAACTGACCGAGCAGGGCTTCCCGGTTACCGACCTGACCGACAACGAGCTGGCCAAGCTGCATATTCGCCACATGGTCGGTGGCCATTCGGCCGGTGCCAGTGACGAGATGGTGCTGCGCTTCGAGTTCCCCGAGCGGCCGGGGGCGCTGTTCAACTTCCTCAACAAGCTGGGCGGGCGCTGGAACATCTCGATGTTCCATTACCGCAACCATGGCGCCGCTGACGGGCGCGTGGTGGCGGGGTTGCAGGTGCCGGAGGACGAGCGCCACCTGGTGCCGGCGGCGCTGGCGAAGATCGGCTACCCGTACTGGGACGAGACTGACAACCCGGCTTACAAGCTGTTCCTGGGCTGAGCGGCTAAGCTGGGGCTGATGGCCCTTTCGCGGGCTTGCCCGCTCCCACAGGTACTGCACAGGCTTCAGGGCCTGTGATATCCCTGTGGGAGCGGGCAAGCCCGCGAAGAAGCCTGCACAAAATGGCCTGCTTAAGGACAACCGAGACATGGAACACCTGACCACCCTCAAGACCCTGCACATCATCGCCACCGCGCTCCTGCTGCTGGGTGCTCTGGGCCTGGCGCTCTGGACCGTGCGCGCCCGCCGCCAGGGCGATGCCGAGGCCTACGCCAAGCTGCTGCGTCGGCCGCTGGTGTTCGTCTGGCTGGTGATGGGCCTGTGCCTGGTGAGCATGCCGTTCACCGGCTGGTGGCTGGTGCACCTGGTGGGCTGGCCGCTGGGGCAGACCTGGGTGCTGGCGTCCAGCGTCATCTATACGCTGGGCGCGTTTGCCGTGTGGTGGCTGCTGGTGCGGTTGAACCGGCTGCGCAAGGCCGAGGTGGTGGGGTTGCGCTTTACCTTGGCACTGGCGGTGTTCAGTGGGGTTTGCTTCCTGTCCATCGCCGGGCTGATGGGGGCCAAGCCAGTCTGACAGGCTTGTGCTGTATGTGCCGGCCTCTTCGCGGGCGCGCCCGCTCCCACAGGTACTGCGCAGCCCTCCAGGCTTGTGGTGATCCCTGTGGGAGCGGGCATGCCCGCGAAGAGGCCGGCACAGGAAAACCTCAATCCCGCAGCGAAACCACCGGCCACCCACGCATCTCGGCCTCCGCCCGCAGCTTCGGGTCGGGGTCCACCGCCACCGCATGCGCCACTCGCTGCAACAACGGCAAATCGTTCATCGAGTCGCTATAGAAATAGCTGTCCTCAAGATCGAAGCCGTTTTCCAGCATCCAGCGCTCCAGCCGCGTCACCTTGCCTTCACGGAAACACGGTATATCGGTACTACGCCCGGTATAGCGGCCATCACGCATCTCGCATTCGGTCGCCAGCAACACGCGAACCCCCAGGCGCCGGGCAATCGGTGCGGTGACGAAGCGGTTGGTGGCGGTGATGATCACCAGCTGGTCGCCGACCTCGCGGTGCTGCTGCAGCAAGCTCAGCGCCTTGGGCAGGATGATCGGCTCGATGCAGTCGCGCATGAAGTCGCGGTGCCATTCGTCGAGCTGGGCTAACGGTGTTGCCGCAAGGATTTCCATGGAAAAGGCCAGGTAGGCCTGCAGGTCCAGGGTGCCGTTCAGGTAGTCCTGGTAGAAGCCATCGTTGCGTTGCTTGTAGGCAACCGGGTCAAGGATGCCGCGCTGGCAAAGGTAGTCACCCCAGGCATGGTCGCTGTCGCCACCGAGGAGGGTATTGTCCAGGTCGAATAAAGCCAGGCGCATCGCGGTCACTCGCATAAGCCACAGGGTAGGCCCGCAGAATACGGAGTTTTCACGCTGCTGCACATAAGCTTGGCGGGCGCGTTGCTGCGCTCGCAAGCTTTGTGGAACAATGCGGTGACATGCGTTTGCGAGGTTGCTGCCGTGATCGACCCGGATGGTTTTCGCCCCAATGTCGGGATCATTCTCACGAATGATGCCGGGCAGGTGCTATGGGCTCGACGGATCAACCAGGATGCCTGGCAGTTTCCCCAGGGTGGCATCAACCCTGACGAGACGCCGGAAGATGCCCTGTACCGCGAGCTGAACGAAGAAGTTGGCCTTGAACGCGATGATGTGGAAATTCTTGCCTGCACCCGTGGCTGGTTGCGTTATCGTTTACCCCAGCGACTGGTGCGTACGCATAGCCAGCCGCTGTGCATCGGCCAGAAGCAGAAATGGTTCCTGCTGCGTCTGGTCAGCAACGAACAACGGGTGCGGATGGACCTGACCGGCAAGCCGGAATTCGACGGCTGGCGCTGGGTCAGCTATTGGTACCCGCTGGGCCAGGTTGTGACATTCAAGCGCGAGGTCTACCGACGCGCCCTGAAAGAGCTAGCACCGCGTCTGCTGACGCGCGACTGACGACGGAGTTCGACCCCGAGCCATGCTCAATACGCTGCGCAAGATCGTCCAGGAAGTAAACTCCGCCAAAGATCTCAAGTCGGCGTTGGGGATCATTGTCTTGCGTGTCAAGGAGGCCATGGGCAGCCAGGTCTGCTCGGTCTACCTGCTCGACCCGGAAACCAACCGCTTCGTGCTGATGGCCACCGAAGGCCTGAACAAGCGCTCCATCGGCAAGGTCAGCATGGCCCCCAACGAAGGCCTGGTCGGCCTGGTCGGTACCCGGGAAGAGCCGCTGAACCTGGAAAACGCTGCCGACCACCCGCGTTACCGCTACTTTGCCGAAACCGGCGAGGAAAAATTCGCCTCCTTCCTCGGTGCGCCGATCATCCACCACCGCCGGGTGGTCGGGGTATTGGTCATCCAGCAAAAGGAGCGCCGCCAGTTCGACGAGGGCGAAGAAGCCTTCCTTGTCACCATGAGCGCCCAGCTCGCAGGGGTTATCGCCCACGCCGAGGCTACTGGCTCGATCCGTGGCCTGGGCCGCCAGGGCAAGGGTATCCAGGAAGCGCGCTTCGTCGGCGTACCGGGCTCGCCTGGCGCCGCCGTGGGGCGCGCAGTGGTGATGCTGCCGCCAGCCGATCTGGAAGTGGTACCGGACAAGACCGTCGATGACATCGACGCCGAGCTGAAGCTGTTCCAGAACGCCCTCGAAGGTGTGCGCGACGATATGCGCAAGCTGTCGGCCAAGCTGGCCACCCAGCTGCGCCCGGAGGAGCGTGCACTGTTCGATGTGTACCTGATGATGCTCGAAGACGCGGCTCTGGGCGGTGAGGTGACCGAAGTCATCAAGACCGGCCAGTGGGCCCAGGGCGCACTGCGCCAGGTGGTGGGCGAGCACGTCAACCGCTTCGAGCTGATGGACGATGACTACCTGCGCGAGCGCGCCTCCGACGTCAAGGACCTGGGCCGGCGCCTGCTGGCCTACCTGCAGGAAGCCCGCGCGCAGTCGCTGGTGTATGCCGACAACACCATCCTGGTCAGTGAAGAGCTGACCCCGGCGATGCTCGGTGAAGTGCCGGAAGGCAAGCTGGTCGGCCTGGTCTCGGTACTGGGCTCGGGCAACTCCCACGTCGCCATCCTGGCTCGCGCCATGGGTATCCCCACGGTGATGGGCCTGGTCGACTTGCCTTATTCCAAGGTCGACGGCATCGAGATGATCGTCGACGGCTACAAGGGCGAGGTGTTCACCAACCCCAGCGAAGTGCTGCGCAAGCAGTACAGCGACGTGGTCGAGGAGGAGCGCCAGCTGGCCCAGGGCCTGGATGCCCTGCGCGAGCTGCCGTGCATTACCCCGGACGGCCACCGCATGCCGCTGTGGGTCAACACCGGCCTGCTCGCCGACGTGGCCCGTGCCCAGCAGCGTGGCGCCGAAGGGGTGGGGCTGTATCGCACCGAAGTGCCGTTCATGATCAACCAGCGCTTCCCCAGCGAGAAAGAGCAGTTGGCCATCTACCGCGAGCAGCTGGCGGCCTTCCACCCGCTGCCGGTGACCATGCGTACCCTCGACATCGGTGGCGACAAGTCGCTGTCGTACTTCCCGATCAAGGAAGAAAACCCGTTCCTCGGCTGGCGCGGCATTCGCGTCACCCTCGACCACCCGGAAATCTTCCTGGTGCAGACCCGCGCCATGCTCAAGGCCAGCGAGGGGCTGAACAACCTGCGCATTCTGCTGCCGATGATTTCCGGCATCCACGAGCTGGAAGAGGCGCTGCACCTGATCCACCGCGCCTGGGGCGAGGTGCGTGACGAAGGCACCGATGTGCCGATGCCACCGGTTGGCGTGATGGTGGAAATTCCTGCGGCGGTGTACCAGACCAAGGAGCTGGCGCGGCAGGTGGACTTCCTGTCGGTCGGTTCCAACGACCTGACCCAGTACCTGCTGGCGGTGGACCGCAACAACCCGCGGGTCGCCGACCTGTACGACTACCTGCACCCGGCGGTGTTGCAGGCGCTGAACACGGTGGTGCGCGACGCCCATGGCGAAGGCAAGCCGGTGAGTATCTGCGGTGAGATGGCCGGTGACCCGGCAGCGGCGATCCTGTTGATGGCCATGGGCTTCGACAGCCTGTCGATGAACGCCACCAACCTGCCGAAGGTGAAGTGGATGCTGCGCCAGGTGAATATGAGCAAGGCCAAGGAGCTGCTGGTGGAGGCCTTGAGCCATGACAACCCGCAGGTTATCCACAGCTCGCTGCAACTGGCCCTGAAAAACCTTGGGTTGGCGCGGATGATCGGGCCTGGGGCCAATAAAACCCTCTGAATGTGGGGTGCCTGTTCCGGCCTCTTCGCGGGTAAACCCGCTCCCACAGGTACAGCGCAGCCTTCAGATGCGGCGCAGTACCTGTGGGAGCGGGTTTACCCGCGAAGAGGCCGGAGCAAGCAACATCAAATTATCAGACCAGCAACTCAACTTCCCCCAAGTGCCCACCAAAGGGCCCGAAACTGCGCTCAATAAGCCGCCTTTTCCCCTGATCATCCACAATCAGCACCGTACTCGCCCGAGTCCCATAGTTCTGGCTGGCAATGAACACACTCGACAGCAGCTTCTCGGTCGCCAACCCCACGCCCGTCTCCGGCAACTCGCCCTCCGGCGCCGGTTCGGCATCGGCCAGCAACGCCAGCAAGCGCTGTGGTTCTGGCGTCTCCAGTAACCCTTCCAGCCCACTGCGCGCCTTCACCAGCTTCGGCCAAGGTGTATCCAACCCGGCATTGGAAAGCCCGTAAACCCCGGCCTCCAGCAAGCGCGGCGCCGCGTCCCGGGCATGCAGATAGCCCAGCTGCCGCCCATCGCCCACCAGCAGGTTGAACCCTGAATATTGCCTGCTGCGGCTGGCCACCTGGTCCAGATAGGCCTCGACTCCCAACTCCCCCTGCAGATACGCCGCCACCAGCTCGCCCCGCGAGCGCGGCCCCAAAGCCTGCGCCGGGTCGCGAATATTGGTCAGCGCCGCGAACCGCCCCTGCGGGCCGACGCCCAGCCAAGTGCCGCCGGCCTCCAGGTCGCGCCCGGCATATACCCCGGGTGCATCCTCCCAGGCCGCCAGGGCCTGGGTGGGGCGGGCATAGAACTCATCGCGGTTGGCCGCCACGATCAGCGGCAGGGCATGCCCCGGCCGCCAGGCGAATACGATCAGGCACATCGGTCGGGCCTCTGGTTTTTTTGCCACTGTACCCACAGCGGCGGGGAGGATCCATCCTGACACACTGTTCACTAGAGCCCCGAGCCCGGCTTCCGTTACCATGCCGCATTGTTTTTTCGGGGAAGACGAATGGAATTCGTGCTCTATCTGCTGTTGGGCGCCTGCGCCGGTGTGCTGGCCGGGCTGTTCGGCGTGGGCGGCGGTATCATCATCGTGCCGGTGCTGGTGTTCAGCTTCACCTTGCAAGGTTTCGATGCCTCGGTGCTGACCCACCTGGCTGTCGGTACGTCGCTGGCAACCATCGTCTTCACCTCGATCAACGCCGTGCTCGAGCACCATCGCAAGGGCGCGGTGCAATGGCCGATCTTCGCCTGGATGACCCTCGGCATCCTCCTCGGGGCCGGTGTCGGCGCCAAGACCGCCTCGCTGATCCAGGGGCCACTGCTGCAAAAGATCATCGGTGTGTTCGCCCTGGTCATCGCCGCGCAGATGGCCCTGGACCTCAAGCCCAAGGCCAGTCGCGGCATCCCCGGCAAGCCCGCGCTGATCGGTGCAGGTGGCGTGATCGGCTGGGCTTCGGCCATTTTCGGCATCGGCGGCGGTTCGCTGACCGTGCCGTTCCTGACCTGGCGCAGCCTGCCCATGCAGCAGGCAGTGGCCACGTCTTCGGCCTGTGGCCTGCCGATTGCCTTGGCCAGTGCCCTGAGTTTCATGCTGCTGGGTTGGCACGAGGAGCACCTGCCAGCCCACAGCCTGGGTTACGTGTACCTGCCGGCGCTGCTCGGCATTGCCGTGACCAGCATGTTTTTCGCCCGCTTCGGCGCGCGCCTGGCGCACAAGCTGTCGCCACGTTTGTTGAAACGCCTGTTCGCAGCCCTGCTGTTCTGTGTCGGCCTCAGCTTTTTGATTTGAATCGAGAGGAAGTTCCATGCTGCCTTACCCGCAGATAGACCCCGTGGCCGTGGCCATCGGGCCGCTGAAAATCCATTGGTACGGCCTGATGTACCTGGTCGGCATCGGCGGTGCCTGGCTGCTCGCCTCGCGCCGGCTGAACCGCTTCGACCCCACCTGGACGCGCGAAAAGCTCTCCGACCTGGTGTTCTGGCTGTCGATGGGTGTGATCGTCGGTGGTCGCCTGGGCTACGTGCTGTTCTACGACCTGCACGCCTACCTGGCCAATCCGACGCTGATCTTCGAGGTGTGGAAGGGTGGCATGTCGTTCCACGGCGGTTTCATCGGCGTGATGCTGGCGGCCCTGTGGTTCGGCAAGCGCAACAACAAGTCGTTCTTCGAGCTGATGGACTTCGTCGCGCCGCTGGTGCCGATCGGCCTCGGGGCCGGGCGCATCGGCAACTTCATCAACGCCGAGCTGTGGGGCAAGGCCACCGACGTGCCATGGGCGATGGTCTTCCCGCCGTTCAGCGACCCGGCGCAGCTGCCGCGTCACCCATCGCAGCTGTACCAGTTCGCACTCGAAGGTGTGGCGCTGTTCCTGATTCTCTGGGCGTTCTCGCGCAAGCCGCGGCCGACCATGGCGGTATCCGGCATGTTCGCGCTGTTCTACGGCATCTTCCGCTTCATCGTCGAATTCGTCCGCGTACCGGATGCCCAGCTTGGCTACCTGGCCTGGGGCTGGCTGACCATGGGTCAGATTCTGTGCGTACCGATGATCCTGGCTGGCCTTGGCCTGATCTGGTGGGCTTATAATCGCAAGCCTACGGCGAAACCCGCCTGATTAATCCCACGGCAGGGGCGATCCCCCTGCCGTTTTTGCTACAGGTAAGCCATGAAACAGTATCTGGACCTGGTCCGCGACGTCATCGACAACGGCACGCTGCAGGGCAACCGCACCGGCATCCGCACCATCAGCCTGCCGGGCGCCATGCTGCGTTTCGACTTGCAGAAGGGCTTCCCGGCCATTACCACGCGCAAACTGGCGTTCAAGTCGGCGATCGGCGAAATGGTCGGTTTCCTGCGTGGCGTGAAGAACGCCGGTGAATTCCGCGAACTGGGCTGCAAGGTCTGGGACCAGAACGCCAACGAGAACGCACAGTGGCTGGCCAACCCGTTCCGCCAGGGCCATGACGACCTGGGCGAGATCTACGGCGTGCAATGGCGCCAGTGGCCGGGCTACAAGCGCATCCCGCTGAGCAACCCGGCGGCCATCGAAATGGCCGAGAAGGCGGGCTTCCGCCGCATCGCCCAGGACGAGGAGGACGGCGTCGCCTTCGTCATCCTGTACAAGGCCATCGACCAGGTGCGCCAGTGCCTGGACACCATCGCCAATGACCCGGGCAGCCGCCGTATCCTGTTCCACGGCTGGAACTGCGCGCAGCTGGACGAAATGGCCCTGCCGCCGTGCCACCTGCTGTACCAGTTCCACCCGAATGTGGAGACCAGGGAGATTTCCCTGACCCTCTACATCCGTTCCAACGACCTGGGCCTGGGCACGCCGTTCAACCTCACCGAAGGCGCGGCGCTGCTGTCGCTGTTCGGCCGCCTGACCGGCTACACCCCGCGCTGGTTCACCTACTTCATCGGCGATGCCCATGTGTATGAGAACCACCTGGACATGCTCAACGAGCAGCTCAAGCGTGAGCCGCTGGAAGCGCCGAAGCTGGTGATCAGCGACCGCGTGCCAGCGTTTGCCGACACGGGGAAGTACGAGCCGGAGTGGCTGGAGAAGATCGAGCCGAGCGATTTCTGGCTGGAAGGGTATGAGCACCATGCGCCGATGACGGCGCCGATGGCGGTGTGATCTTTTAGATTGCCGGGGCTGCGCTGCAGCCCTTTCGCCGGCAAGCCAGCTCCCACAGGACGGCGCTGCCAGTTGGGGCTGTGCAAAACCTGTGGGAGCCGGCTTGCCGGCGATTGGGCCCTTGGATCTTTCAATGCCCGTGGCTTCGCCCCACATGCGAATGCTCGGTTTCCGGCACCGACACCGCCCCGTTCGTCTCCAGTTGCTGCAAGATCGCACACTCCGCCCCCTGTGCATTGCAGCGCCGCCGCAGCTCCACCAGCTGTTCCTGCAACGCCACCAGACCATCGATCCGTGCCTGCACATGCTCGATATGATCGTCGATCAGCGCATTGACACTGCCGCACGAATCATCGGGGCTGTCGCGCAGGCGTAGCAGGCTGCGGATTTCATCCAGGGTCATGTCCAGGGTGCGGCAGTTGCGGATGAACGTCAGCCGCTCGACGTGGGCCTGGGTGTACAGCCGGTAGTTGCCGTCGCTGCGCGCCGGCTCCGGCAGCAGCTGTTCACGCTCGTAGTAGCGGATGGTTTCCACGGCGCAGTCGGTGGCTTTGGCCAGTTCTCCGATCTTCATCACGAAATTCTCCAGCAAGTGGCTTGACCCTATAGTGGCTACAGGGTGTTCACTTGGCAACAGGCTCAAATTAAGGATGACCCCATGAACCAGCCTGTCAGCCACGAACACAAGCACGATCACCACGCCCACAGCTGCTGTGGCAGCGCTGCTGCGCCAGCCTTGGTCCAGCTGAGCGAAAAGGCCAGCAGCCACGCCCAGTTCAGCCGTTTCCGCATCGAGGCCATGGACTGCCCTACCGAGCAGACCCTGATCCAGGACAAGCTGGGCAAGCTGGCCGGTATCGAGCAGCTGGAATTCAACCTGATCAATCGTGTGCTTGGCGTGCGCCACACCCTGGGTGGCACTGCTGAAATCGAGCAGGCCATCGACAGCCTGGGCATGAAAGCCGAGCCGCTTGGTGCCGAAGACGATGGCACCGCCAGCGCACCACAGGTGGCCAAGACCCGCTGGTGGCCGCTGGCGCTGTCCGGTATTGCTGCGATCGCCGCCGAAATCGTGCACTTTGCCGCACTAGCGCCTGAGTGGGTGGTGGCGACGCTGGCGCTGGCAGCGATCCTCGGCTGTGGCCTGGGTACCTACAAGAAGGGCTGGATCGCCCTGAAAAACCGCAACCTCAACATCAACGCGCTGATGAGCATTGCCGTGACTGGCGCGGTGCTGATCGGCCAGTGGCCGGAAGCGGCCATGGTGATGGTGCTGTTCACCGTCGCCGAGCTGATCGAAGCCCGCTCGCTGGACCGCGCGCGCAACGCCATTGGCGGCCTGATGCAGCTCACCCCGGACATGGCCACCGTGCGCGAGGCCGATGGCCAGTGGCGGGAAGTGGAGGTGCGGGAAGTGGCCATCGGGGCCCTGGTGCGGGTACGCCCCGGCGAACGCATTGGCCTGGACGGTGAAGTGACCAGCGGGCAATCCACCGTCGATCAGGCGCCGATCACCGGCGAAAGCCTGCCTGTGGAGAAGGCCGTGGGCGACAAGTTGTTCGCCGGTACCATCAACCAGGCAGGGGCGCTGGAGTTCCGCGTTACCGCTGCTGCCGGGCAATCGACCCTGGCGCGGATCATCAAGGCCGTCGAGGAAGCGCAAGGCGCGCGGGCGCCTACCCAGCGTTTCGTCGACCGCTTCTCGCGCATCTACACCCCGGTGGTGTTTGCCATTGCCCTGGCCGTTGCGGTGATACCGCCGCTGTTCATGGCCGGTGCCTGGTTCGACTGGGTCTATCGCGCCCTGGTGCTGCTGGTGGTGGCCTGCCCATGCGCCCTGGTGATCTCGACCCCGGTGACCATCGTCAGCGGCCTGGCTGCCGCCGCGCGCAAGGGCATCCTGATCAAGGGTGGCGTGTACCTGGAAGGCGGGCGCCAGCTGGACTTTCTGGCCCTGGACAAGACCGGCACCATCACCCACGGCAAGCCGGTGCAGACCGATACCAAGGTACTGGAGCCGCTGTTCGAAGGCCGCGCGCAAGCCCTGGCCGCCAGCCTGGGCGAGCGTTCGGACCACCCGGTTTCCCGCGCCATTGCCCAGTTCGGCAAGGAGCAAGGCCTGGCCTTGAGCGAGGTCGATGACTTCGCCGCCCTGGCCGGGCGCGGCGTGCGCGGTACCGTCGCGGGTGAGGTTTACCACCTGGGTAACCACCGTCTGGTCGAGGAGCTGGGGCTGTGCTCGCCCGAGCTCGAGGCCCAGCTGGATGCGCTGGAGCGCCAGGGCAAGACCGTGGTGCTGCTGCTCGACCGCTCCGGCCCGTTGGCGCTGTTCGCGGTGGCCGACACGGTCAAGGAAAGCAGCCGCCAGGCCATCGCCGAACTGCATGAGCTGGGCATCAAGACTGTCATGCTGACCGGTGACAATCCGCATACCGCCCAGGCCATCGCCACCGTGGTGGGTATCGACCGTGCCGAAGGCAACCTGCTGCCTGCCGACAAGCTCAAGAGCATCGAAACCCTGTACGCCCAGGGCCATCGGGTGGGCATGGTCGGTGACGGTATCAACGACGCCCCGGCGCTGGCTCGTGCCGAGATCGGTTTTGCCATGGCGGCGGCCGGTACCGACACCGCCATCGAGACCGCCGATGTGGCGCTGATGGACGACGACTTGCGGAAAATCCCGGCCTTCGTCAGGCTGTCGCGCCAAAGTGCGGCGATCCTCATGCAGAACATCGTTCTGGCGTTGGGCATCAAGGCGATATTCCTGGCGATCACCTTTGCCGGCATGGCCACCATGTGGATGGCGGTGTTTGCCGACATGGGCGTGAGCCTGCTGGTGGTGTTCAACGGCTTGCGCCTGTTGCGCAAATAGAGGACGTGCATGCTGAGTTCGGAGCTTAAAGCCTTCTACATGGTGGCCCGCCTGGGCAGCATCACCCTGGCGGCGAAGAAGCTCGGCCTCAGCCAGCCCACGGTGACCACGCAGATTCGCAACCTGGAGAGCCAGTACGCGGTGGAGCTGTTCTACCGCGGCGGGCGGCGCCTGGTGCTGAGCGAGGAGGGCGTGCGCCTGCTGCCGATGGTCAAGGCACTGCTGCAGCAGGAGGCCGACATCGAGTTCGAGCTGCGCAACAGCGGCCAGGCCCAGGGCAGCCTGCGCATCGCGGCCACGGCGCCTTACTACATTCTTGACCTGGTGAAGATCTACCGCGAACGCCTGCCGCAGGTGGAAGTGGCGGTGGAAATCGGCAACTCGCAGCAGGTGCTGGAGATGCTCGAGGACTACCGGGTGGATATCGCCGCTTCGTCGCAACTGCTGGAAGACGCGCGGCTGGTGCGGCGGGTGCTGGGGACTGACCCGTTGGTGGTGGCGGTGCATCGCAACCACCCGCTGGCACACCGCCAGGCAGTGTCCATTGACGTGGTGGCCGGGCATTGCCTGCTGATGCGCGAGAAGGGCTCGACCACACGCAAGCTGACCGAGCAGATGATGCAGGAGGCCGGGGTGAAGGCCGGCGCCTTGCTGGAGATTGGCAGCCGCGAATCGATCCGTGAGGCGGTACTGCGCAATATCGGCATCAGCGTGATTGCCCGGCACGAGGTGCCACACAACCCTGAGTTGCGAGTGCTGGCGCTGGAGAACGCGCCGGTGATGCATGAGTACCTGTATTGCCTGAAGGAGCGGCGCCAGGCCCGGTTGCCGGCGGCCTTCCTTGGGGTGGCGCAGGAAGTGGCCGGTTCGCACTTCTGATAGCCATGTAGCGGCTGTACCGGCCCTATCGCCGGCAAGCCAGCTCCCACAGGTACCCCACAGTCCTTGAAACCTGTGCAGTACCTGTGGGAGCTGGCTTGCCGGCGATAGGGCCCTTGAAGGCCACTACAAAATCTGCCTATACCACTATCACCCGCTTTTGCCCTAAAGCCACAGAACCTTCGCACAGCCTTCCTAGCATGGCCCCCATCTCTTCGATGAGGCCCTGCCATGAACCACACCACCCCCGGCGCACAGATGAAAGTGCGCAACATCCACAAGCGCTTCGGCGCCTTCACGGCGCTGAACGATGTCTCGCTGGACATCGCCGCCGGCGAACTGGTGTGCCTGCTCGGGCCGTCCGGCTGCGGCAAGACCACGCTGCTGCGCTGCATCGCCGGCCTGGAGCGCCAGGACCGCGGTACGTTGTACATCGGCGAGCGCGATATCTCCGAGCTGCCACCCCAGGCCCGTGATTACGGCATCCTGTTCCAGTCCTACGCGCTGTTCCCCAACCTCACCGTCGAAGCCAACATCGCCTATGGCCTGACTGGCAGCGGCCGCGAGCAGGCTCGCCAGCGAGTGGCCGAAATGCTCGAACTGGTGGGCCTGGCCGGCAGCGAGAAGAAATACCCCGGTCAGCTTTCCGGTGGCCAGCAGCAGCGTGTGGCCCTGGCCCGTGCGCTGGCACCGTCGCCGTCGCTGCTGCTGCTGGACGAGCCGATGTCGGCGCTGGATGCCCGGGTGCGCGAGCACCTGTGCACCGAACTGCGCCAGCTGCAGCGCCAGCTGGGTATCACCACGCTGATGGTCACCCATAACCAGGACGAGGCCATGTTGATGGCCGACCGCATTGCGGTGATGAACAACGGCCAGGTCGAGCAGTACGCCACCCCGCAGGAAATCTACGACCAGCCGGCCACGCCGTTCGTTGCCGAGTTCGTCGGCCAGGGCAACTGGTTGCCGTTCCAGCGCAGCAGTGACAGCCATGCCCAGGTCGGTAGCATGAACATGCGTCTGGCACCAGGTTCGGCCCGGGCTAGCAGCGGCCGGCTGTTCTGCCGCCCGGAGGCGATCACGGTCAACCCTGCGGTGCACGAAGAAAACCTGTTCCCGGCCATGGTCCGTGAAATCACCTTCCTCGGTAACCGCTGTCGCATGAGCTTCGAGCTCAAGGCGCTGCCTGGCCATGCACTGCTGGCGGAGCTGGCCCCCGAGGCCATGCCGCGGTTGGGCTCGCAGGACATCTGGGTGGCGCTGCCGCCGCAGAGCCTGCAGGTGTTTGCCTGAGATGGCCGCGCCAATGTCCCTGCCGCTGAGCCAGGCCAAGGCCACGCCGCGTGCTGGCGTCGCCCTGGGCGACCGGTTGTTTGTCGTCGGCGGCAAGAGCCTGCTGCTGATCCTTCTGGTGCTGTCGGTGCTGATGCCGCTGCTGGCGATCTTCTGGCGCGGCTTCAGCGCAGAAGCGGGCCAGGGTGGCGGCCTGCTGGCGGCCCGCGAACTGTTCGCCAGTGAAAACTTCCACTGGCTGCTGGGCAACAGCCTGTCGGTGGCCTTCACGGTGGCAGCCATCGTGGTGCCGCTGGCCTACCTGTTCGCCTATGCCCTGCAACGCACGCTGATTCCGGGCAAAGGCCTGTGGCGGGGGATTTCGTTGCTGCCGCTGCTGGCGCCGTCAATGCTGCCGGCCATCGCCCTGGTCTACCTGTTCGGTAACCAGGGGCTGCTGCGCGGGTTGCTCAGCGACAACATCTATGGCTTCTGGGGCATTGTGCTGGGCGAGGCCATCTACACCTTTCCGCATGCCCTGATGATCCTGCTGTCGGCGCTATCGCTGGCCGATGCACGCCTGTTTGACGCTGCGTCCAGCATGGGTGCCGGCCCTTGGCGAGCGTTCACCAGCATCACCTGGCCGGCCACGCGCCAGGCAGTATTCGCAGCGTTCTGCCTGGTGTTCACCCTGACCATCACCGACTTCGGTGTACCGGTCGTGGTCGGCGGCGACTATCAGGTGCTGGCCCTGGAAGCCTACAAGGCTGTGGTCGGCCAGCAGCAGTTCGGCCGCGGCGCGCTGATCGGCATGGTGCTGCTGTTGCCGGCGCTGTTCAGCTTTACCGTCGATGCCTGGCTGCGCCGGCGCCAGGGCGAGGCCATGAGCGGCCGTGCCCAGGTGTTCGAGCCCAAGCCGTCGCGGGGCCGTGATGCCTGCTTCCTGGCGATCGTGCTGCTGGTGTGCGCGGCATTGCTGCTGGTGATCGGCATGGCGGTGTATTCGTCGCTGGTCACTTTCTGGCCCTACAACCTGTCGTTGTCGCTGCGTCACTACATGTTCGAGGACAGCGCCGGTGGTGGCTGGCTGGCCTACCGCAACAGCGTGACCATGGCCATCGGCACCGCGCTGATCGGCAGCATCGTGATCTTCACCGGCGCCTACCTGATGGAGAAGACCCAGGGCCAACGCCTGCTCAACCAGGCGCTGCGCCTGCTCAGCTTCATCCCCATGGCCGTGCCGGGCCTGGTGCTGGGCCTGGGCTACGTATTCTTCTTCAACCTGAACGGCAACCCGCTGCATGTGTTCTACGGCGGCATGGGGCTGCTGGTGGTGTGCACCATCGCCCACTACCTGACCACCGCGCAGATGACCGCGACCACCGCCCTGCGCCAGCTAGACGGCGAGTTCGAGGCCGCCGCGCTGTCGCTGAAGGCGCCGCTGTACAGGCACTTTCTGCGGGTGACCGTGCCGATCTGCCTGCCGGTGCTGCTGGACATCATCCGCTACCTGTTCGTTTCGGCGATGACCACCGTGTCGGCGGCGATCTTCCTGTACAGCCCCGACACCATCCTGGCTGCCGTCGCCGTGCTGAACATGGATGACGCCGGCAACGTCGGTGGTGCCGCCGCCATGTCCACCCTGATCCTGCTGACCAGTGCCGGCGCTTCACTGCTGCTGGCCGCAGCCTCACGCGGCCTGCTGCGCCGCTCCCAAGCCTGGCGCCAACGCGCCGCGACCGTCTGACCTGTAAGGAACCTACCCATGTACAAGCACCTTGCACTTGCCGCTGCCGTTTCCGCCGTGTTCAGCCTGCAGGCTTCGGCCGCTGGTACCCAGCTGACGGTCTACACCGCCCTGGAAGCCGAACAGCTCAAGAGCTACAAGCAGGCCTTCGAGAAGGCCAACCCGGACATCGAGATCAAGTGGGTTCGTGACTCTACCGGCATCATCACCGCCAAGCTGCTGGCCGAGAAAGACCGCCCGCAAGCCGACGCAGTGTGGGGCCTGGCTGCTTCCAGCCTGGCCATCCTCGACCAGAACGGCATGCTCGAAGCCTACGCACCGAAGGACCTGGGCAAGATTGCCGCCAATTACCGCGATGCTGCCAACCCACCAGCCTGGGTCGGTATGGACGTGTGGGCCGCGACCATCTGCTTCAATACCATCGAGGCCGAGAAGCAGGGCCTGAGCAAGCCGGTGAGCTGGCAGGACCTGACCAAGCCCGAGTACAAGGGCAAGATCGTCATGCCGAACCCGGCCTCGTCCGGCACCGGCTTCCTGGATGTCAGTGCCTGGCTGCAGACCTTTGGCGAGCCACAGGGTTGGGCGTACATGGATGCACTGCACCAGAACATCGGCCAGTACGTTCATTCCGGTTCCAAGCCGTGCAAGCTTGCCGCAGCGGGTGAATTCCCGATCGGTATCTCGTTCGAGTACCCGGCCGTGCAGCTCAAGCGCCAGGGCGCGCCGCTGGACATCGTGCTGCCGAAGGAAGGCCTGGGCTGGGAGATCGAGGCGACTGCGGTGATCAAAGGTTCGCCAAAAGCGGATGCGGCCAAGCGCCTGGCTGATTTCTCGGCAAGCCCGGCGGCCATGGAGCTGTACAAGGAGAACTTCGCCGTGCTGGCTGCCCCGGGTATTGCCAAGCCGCAGACCGAACTGCCGGCGGACTATGAACAGCGCCTGATCAAGAACGACTTTGCCTGGGCCTCGAAGAACCGTGACCAGATCCTGGCCGAGTGGCGCAAGCGCTATGACGGCAAGTCGGAGAAGGTGGCTCAGCAGTAACCTGCACCGGCCTCTTCGCAGCACAAGGCTGCTCCTACAGGTCGGCGACAACCTGTAGGAGCAGCCTTGTGCTGCGAAGAAGCCACCACCCAATCAAGCCAGGAGAAGACGGTGATGCCCACCCCAGCCCAGATCATCGACAGCACCTTCGCGCTGTACGAACGCCACGGCAGTGACGACTACATCGGCGAAGCCATCACCCAGCTCGAACACATGTCCCAGGCCGCGCAACTGGCCATGGCCGAAGGCTTCGACGACGAAGTGGTGCTGGCGGCGTTCTTCCACGACATCGGCCACCTGTGCGGCGGTGACGCCAGCATGGGCGGCTATGGCGTGGTCAGCCATGAGCGCATCGGCGCCGAGTATTTACGCCGCTGTGGTTTCGGCGAACGCATGGCGCGGCTGGTGCAGTATCACGTTGAGGCCAAGCGCTACCTGACTTTGCGCCAGCCTGGGTATTACCAGCGGTTGAGTGAAGCGAGCCGGCGGACCTTGGAGTATCAGGGGGGCGTGATGAGCGAGGACGAGGCGGATGTGTTCGAGCGGGATCCGCTGTTCGAGGTGAGCTTGCGGATGAGGGAGTGGGATGAGCGGGCCAAAGTGGTCGGGGTGGCGGTGATTGATTTGAATGGGTTGAAGCAGAAGGCTTTGGCTCTACTCTGATATTCCGGTTGCCAGCACTGGCCCTATCGCCGGCAAGCCAGCTCCCACAGGTACTGCGCAGTATTCGAAGGCAGTGGAGCTCCTGTGGGAGCTGGCTTGCCGGCGATAGGGCCAGACCTGCTTGATCAAAACTGTGAAACCAGCGCCTCCAGCTGTTCCTGCCGCTCAGCCTGGTTCAGCTTCGCCCCAGGGTTGAGGGTGGACCACTGCGGATGCGCCCGCGCCTTGCTCAGCGCCTCCGGCAACTTGCCCTCCCGCCAGGCCTTCTCATCCAGTTCCCCCAGCCGAATGCTGTCCTGCGCCGCATGCCCGCGGTTTTCCAGCGCCACCATCAACT
Source organism: Pseudomonas sp. B13(2017) (assembly GCF_002113245.1). Taxonomy (NCBI): domain Bacteria; kingdom Pseudomonadati; phylum Pseudomonadota; class Gammaproteobacteria; order Pseudomonadales; family Pseudomonadaceae; genus Pseudomonas; species Pseudomonas sp. B13(2017). Next base: position 294,433 of record NZ_NEJX01000001.1, on the reverse strand, counting down.
GCTGCTGACGCAAGGCCAGCAGGCGCAACACCGTGTCGTCCACCGTCAGCTCGCGCTTGCCCTTGAGCTTGCCCATCAACCGCGACCCATAGTTGCGCGCCGTCTGCAGCGCGCCGCCGGCAATCGCTCCGGCCAGGGCGGCAGCCCCCAGTGTCAGGCCGCCGACCAGCAGGTCCACCCCGGCACCCGCCGCAGCACCGGCGGCCACACCACTGCCCAAGCGCACGCCCAGCAGCTTCAAGGTTTCGGGATTGAACAGGTCATCGCCCCAACGGCCATCCAGCAACGGCAGGTCGCTGGCATGGGCGTCCTCGCGGCGGAAGGCATACAGCTTGAGCAGTGCCTCGACACAGCGCTGCTCGCGCTGGCGCACCTCTTGCCGCAATGCCTCGATGGCCCGGGCTTCGGCAGCCGGTTCGGCCTCGACGCTGCGCCGGCAGGCGGCGCAGTCCAGCAGCAGCTCGGCAATCAGGCGCTTGCCGCTGTGCCGACGCGCCAGGCGCTGTGCCTGCTGGTCGTCGATCAGCCGCTGCAGGGCCGGGCGGGCGTCTTCCAGCAGCAGGGCCAGGCTTTCGTACAACCGGCGCTCGCCATCCTCTGGCGGGGCCACGCTGTCGAACCGCACCAACGCGTGAAGCCCAAGCCTGGCAAGGGCTTCACGCCATTGCGGCTCGCGGTGCTGGTGGCTGGCGACGAAGTTGAGCACCGGTAGCAGGGGCTTGCCGCAGCTGGCCAGCACTTCCAGTTCGTCGCGGTATTTGGCCAGCACCGGTTCACGGGCGTCGATCACATACAAACCGGCATTGCTGCCCAGCAGCTGGCGCAGCACCTTGGCCTCCTGCTCGAAACGCTGGCGTGCCTCGCTGCCTTGCAGAAAGCGCTCGAGGCGGGCCGGGCCGTCCAGGCGCTCGCCCGGGCGCTCCAGGCGTTCGAGGTAGTCGAGCAGGGCGATGGCGTCTTCCAGGCCCGGGGTGTCGTACAGCTCGAGCAAGGGTTCGCCGTCCACCGACAGCCGCGCACCTTCCACATGGCGGGTGGTGCTGGGGCGGTGGGAAACTTCGCCAAAGCCGACGTCACGGGTCAGGGTGCGCAGCAGCGAGGTCTTGCCGACGTTGGTGTGGCCGACCACGGCCAGTTTCAGCGGCTCAGTCATGGCCATGCTCCAGCCAGGTCAGCGGCGAGGTATCGGCATGCGCCAGGCCAAGGCGGTCCAGGGCTTCGTGCCAGTCGCCCAGGCGCTGGGCGTCCAGGGCCTCGCCCGGTGCGGCCTGCAGTAGCCAGATGCGGGTGGCGCCGGCATTGCGTGCCAGCTCGGCGAGCAGCGCCAGGCTGCCGCGGTCGGGCGAACGGCGCGGGTCGCAAGCGATGGCCAGGCGTGCCGGCGGAAAACGGCTGAGCTGTTCGAGCAGGCGGTTGCGCGATTCGCGGCTGTCGAGCACGCCGGCACTGGTCACGCTTTTCGGCAGCGCGGGCGGCCAGGGGTGCTGGTCGTCCAGCTCCAGGCCGACCAGCAGGGCGCCGCTGCTGCCACTTTCCAGCTGGCCAGCGGCAAACTGCGGCAAGGCTTCGGGCGCGGCATCCTGGACGCCGATGCGTTCGCTGCGCGGCATCAGCGCTTCACGCAGCTGCGCGTAGCCGGGCAGGCTGAGGTCCAGCGCCAGGCATTGGCGGCCTTGGCGCCAGCGCCACAGACACAGCCCGGCCAGCAGCAGACGCGGCAGCAGGCCGTACACCAGCACCACGCCAAGCAGCCAGCTGGCCCAGGCCTGGCGCGCCAGGTCCAGGGCCGGCTGGCTGTCGCCGCTGGCGCGGATCATGGCTTCGTCGGGTACCGTGAAGCCCAGCAACGAGGGCAGCGCGCCCAAGGCTTGGGTCAGGTGGATGAACGGGTCGGCGGCTAGCAGGGTGGTCTCCCAGACAAAGCCATAGCGCCGGGTTGCCAGCAAGGCCAGCAGCATGCCCAGTGCGGTGATCATCGCCAGCAGCCACAGGCCATGCACCAGCAGGCCGAGCAGCCAGCGGTTCAGGCGCTGGCGTTGCAGCAGTACCAGCAGCGCCGGTGCCAGGTGCGCGGCCTTGGCGTCACGGGCAAAGCGTTCGCTCAGCCACAGCCACAGGCGGCCCAGCCCCGCGCCATGCTCGCCGCTCAGGGCAAAGCCGATGGCCCAGCCCAGCAGCATCAGCAGGTTCAGCCCGAGCAGGCTGCCCAGGGCCCAGAACACATTCACCGGGCGCTGCCCGTCGCCCAGGGCGGCCAGTGCCAACCCTGCGCCGCTGAGCACGGCCAGCACCAGCAAGGCCAGCAGTGCCAGGCGGGCGCCCTGTTTCCAGTGGCGCAGGGCGGTGCTGATGCCGTCGCGTTCGGCCAGGAACAGGGCGCGGGTTTCGATGCGGGCCGCCAGGTCACCGCCTGCCTGGCGGGCGCGGCGGTTGGCTTCCTGGTCCTCCAGTGGGCCGGCATGTTCCTCGCGCAGGCGTACCGCTTCGGTGAGCCAGCGCTTGTCCAGTGAAGTCGGTGCGGTCACAAGGTCTTCCATTGCACAGGTCAGGGCAGAAGCATAACCCACACGCCCGGTGCTATCCTCGCTGGCATGAATACATCACTCCCCCTCAGCCTGATCGCGGCTCACGCCGAGAACCGCGTGATCGGCATCGACAACTCCATGCCCTGGCATCTGCCGGGGGACTTCAAGTACTTCAAGGCCACTACCCTGGGCAAGCCGATCATCATGGGGCGCAAGACCTGGGACTCGCTGGGCAGGCCATTGCCCGGGCGGTTGAATATCGTCGTCAGCCGGCAGGCAGGGCTGGAACTGGCGGGGGCCGAGGTGTTCGGCTCGCTGGAAGAGGCGCTGGTGCGGGCCGAGCAGTGGGCGCGGGAGGCCGGTGTCGATGAGCTGATGCTGATTGGCGGGGCGCAGCTTTATGGGCAGGCGCTGGAGAAAGGGCTGGTCAGCCGCATGTACCTGACGCGGGTCGAGTTGTCGCCGGAAGGGGATGCGTGGTTCCCGGAGTTTGATCGGGGGCAGTGGACCTTGGTGTCGAGCGAGGCGCAGGCTGAGGAAGGCAAGCCTGGGTATCATTTCGAGGTCTGGGACAAGGTTTGAGATTGCCGGGGCTGCCTTGCAGCCCTATCGCGACACAAGGCCGCTCCTACAGGGGGCCGCGGTCCGTTGTAGGAGCGGCCTTGTGTCGCGACAGGGGCGCAGCGCGCCCCCCGGCAATCTGTCAGGAATGACTCAGCTCGGCATGTTCATCGCCAGCCAGCACATCCTTGTCGGTCTCTTTCAGCAGTTGGCTGGTCACCACCCCTGCGGTCATCGAACCGTTCACGTTCAACGCCGTGCGGCCCATGTCGATCAGCGGCTCCACCGAAATCAGCAACGCCACCAGCTCCACCGGCAAGCCCATGGCCGGCAGCACGATCAGCGCGGCGAAAGTCGCACCGCCACCTACGCCGGCAACACCTGCCGAACTCAAGGTGACGATGGCCACGAGGGTGGCGATCCACAGCGGGTCGAAGGTATCGATGCCCACCGCCGGCGCCACCATCACCGCCAACATGGCGGGATAGAGGCCGGCGCAGCCGTTCTGGCCAATGGTGGTACCGAACGATGCGCTGAAGCTGGCAATCGACTGCGGTACGCCCAGGCGGCGGGTTTGCGCTTCGATGTTCAGCGGAATGCTGGCGGCGCTGGAGCGGCTGGTGAAGGCGAAGGTCAGCACCGGCCACACCTTGCGGAAGAAGCGCAGCGGGCTCACGCCTGTGGCGGCGAGGATAACGCCGTGCACCACGAACATCAGCGCCAGGCCCAGGTACGACACCACCACGAAGCTGCCCAGCTTGAGGATGTCTTCCATGTTCGAGCTGGCCACCACCTTGGTCATCAGCGCCAGTACGCCATACGGGGTCAGCTTCATCACCACCCGCACCAGGCGCATCACCCAGGCCTGCAGGGTGTCGATGGCCGACAGCGCGCGTTCACCTTTCTCGGCATCGTCCTTGATCAGCTGCAGCGCGGCCAGGCCGAGGAACACGGCAAAGATCACCACGCTGATGATCGAGGTCGGCTTGGCCCGTGCCAGGTCACCCACCGGGTTGCTGGGGATGAACGACAGCAGCAGTTGCGGGATGTTGAGGTCGGCGACCTTGCCGGCGTAGTCGCTGTGGATAACCTGCATGCGCGCGCTTTCCTGCGCGCCGGCCACCAGGCCTTCGGCGCTCAGGCCGAACAGGTTGGTCAGGACGATGCCGATCAACGCAGCGATGGCGGTGGTCAGCAGCAGGGTGCCAATGCTCAGCACGCTGATGCGGCCCAGCGAGGAGGCATTGTGCAGGCGCGCCACGGCACTGAGGATCGAGGCGAAGATCAGCGGCATGACGATCATCTGCAACAGGCCAACGTAGCCGTTGCCGACCAAGTCGAGCCAGGCGATGGTGGCCTTGAGCACGGGGTGGCCAGCGCCGTAGACGGTATGCAGGATCAGGCCGAACACCACGCCCAGCACCAGGCCCAGCAATACTTTCCTGGCCAGGCTCCAGTCGGTGCGGCGGGTTTGTGCCAGGCCCAGCAACAGGGCCAGGAACGCCAGCAGGTTAAGGGACAGCGGCAGGTTCATTGAAGCTCCAGCAGAAAAAAGCAGAAGAGGCATCGCCTCTGTGAGCGATTGCGAACGGAAATGCTAACAGGCTGAAAACAAACGAATTTATACCCAAATGGAATGTGCATAGTCGTTTATGGAATAACGGCGTGTCGCGGATTGCAATGAACACGGCGTTTGCAGCTGCATGGAGGTCGTTATCAAGGGCTGCCGGCGGGGATTGTTGCACTAGCGTTTCGGGGTCATTTCAGGAGATTCGTACATGAAGTTCGCTCCGAAAGCCGTCGCCATCGGCCTGTCCCTGCTGTTCAGTATCGAAACCTTCGCCACCGAGCTCAAGCACTGGCCCGCCGAGGCAGCCAGGCAGCTCGACGGCATGATTGCAGCCAATGCCAACAAGGGTAACTACGCTGTCTTCGACATGGACAACACCAGTTACCGCTACGACCTTGAAGAGGCCTTGCTGCCGTTCATGGAAAACAAGGGCCTGCTGAGCCGCGACAAGCTCGACCCCTCGTTGAAGCTGATGCCGTTCAAGGACACCGCCGAGCACAAGGAAAGCCTGTTCAGTTACTACTACCGGCTGTGCGAAGTGGACGACATGGTCTGCTACCCGTGGGTGGCCCAGGTGTTCTCCGGCTTTACCCTGCAGGAGCTGAAAGTGCAGGTGGATGAGCTGATGGCCTCCGGCAAACCTATCCCGGCCACCTATTACGAAGGGGACCAGGTCAAGGCCATCGAGGTACAGCCACCCAAGGTCTTCAAGGGCCAGGCCGAGCTGTACAACAAGCTGATGGAGAATGGTATCGAGGTCTATGTGATTTCCGCTGCTTCCGAGGAACTGGTGCGCATGGTCGCGTCGGACCCCAAGTACGGTTACAACGTGAAGCCGCAGAATGTGATTGGCGTGAGCCTGTTGCTGAAGGACCGCGCCAGCGGCCAGTTGACCACCGCGCGCAAGCAGATCAGCGCCGGGCACTATGATGCCAAGGCCAACGTGGGGCTGGAACTGACCCCGTACCTGTGGACCCCGGCCACCTGGATGGCAGGCAAGCAGGCGGCGATCCTGACCTATATCGATGAGTGGAAGAAACCGGTGCTGGTGGGGGGCGATACGCCGACCAGTGATGGCTACATGCAGTTTCATGGGGTGGATGTGGGCAAAGGTGGCATCCACTTGTGGATAAACCGCAAGGCCAAGTACATGGACCAGATGAATGGGATGATTGCCAGGAATGCCGCGGCGCAGGCCAAGGAAGGGCTGCCGGTGACGGCGGACAAGAACTGGGTGATCGTGACGCCGGAGCAGATTCAGTAGTTGGTGTTTCGCCTGTACTGGCCCTATCGCCGGCAAGCCAGCTCCCACAGGGAACACACAGGCCTTCAGAACTGTGTGGTCTCTGTGGGAGCTGGCTTGCCGGCGATAGGGCCAGTACGAGCAGCACACAAATCACAGGTATAAAAAAACCGGCGCCCAGGGCGCCGGTTCTTCATTCATACCGTCAGAGCCTCACAGCCCTTCCAGCATCGCCTTGTTACGCACAGCGCCCTTGTCGGCACTGGTCGCCAGCAGGGCATAGGCCTTCAGCGCGGTGGTCACCTTGCGTGGGCGTACTTCAGCCGGTTTCCAGCCCTTCTTGTCCTGCTCGACACGGCGCTCGGCCAGCTCTTCGTCGCTGACCTGCAGGTTGATCGAACGATTCGGGATGTCGATCAGCACCTTGTCGCCGTCGCGCACCAGGCCGATGGCGCCGCCGGCTGCGGCTTCCGGCGAGGCGTGGCCGATCGACAGGCCCGAGGTGCCGCCCGAGAAGCGGCCGTCGGTGAGCAGGGCGCAAGCCTTGCCCAGGCCCTTGGACTTCAGGTACGAGGTCGGGTACAGCATTTCCTGCATGCCCGGGCCACCTTTCGGGCCTTCGTAGCGGATGATCACGATGTCGCCGGCCTTCACTTCGTCGGCGAGGATGCCGCGTACGGCGCTGTCCTGGCTCTCGAAAATCTTCGCGGTGCCTTCGAACACCAGGATCGACTCGTCGACACCGGCGGTTTTCACCACGCAGCCGTCCAGCGCGATGTTGCCGTACAGCACGGCCAGGCCGCCTTCCTGCGAATAGGCGTGCTCGACACTGCGGATGCAGCCGTTCTCACGGTCGTCATCCAGGGATTCCCAACGGGTCGACTGGCTGAATGCCGTCTGGGTCGGGATGCCGGCAGGGCCGGCCTTGAAGAAGGTGTGCACGGCTTCGTCATCGGTCTGGGTGATGTCCCACTTGGCGATGGCTTCTTCCATGCTGCGGCTGTGCACGGTCGGCAGGTCGGTGTGCAGCAGGCCGCCACGGGCCAGCGAGCCGAGGATGCTGAAGATGCCGCCAGCACGGTGCACGTCTTCCATGTGATATTTCTGGATGTTCGGCGCAACCTTGCACAGCTGCGGCACCTTGCGCGACAGGCGGTCGATGTCGCGCAGGTCGAACGCCACTTCGGCTTCCTGGGCGGCGGCCAGCAGGTGCAGGATGGTGTTGGTCGAGCCGCCCATGGCGATGTCGAGCATCATGGCGTTCTCGAACGCCTTGAAGTTGGCGATGTTGCGCGGCAGTACCGACTCATCGTTCTCGCCGTAGTAGCGCTTGCACAGCTCGACGATGGTGCGGCCGGCAGTGAGGAACAACTGCTCGCGGTCGGCGTGGGTGGCCAGGGTCGAGCCGTTGCCCGGCAGGGCCAGGCCCAGGGCTTCGGTCAGGCAGTTCATCGAGTTGGCGGTGAACATGCCGGAGCACGAACCGCAGGTCGGGCAGGCGCTGCGCTCGTATTCGGCGACTTTTTCGTCGGAAGCCGAGGAGTCGGCGGCAATGACCATGGCGTCGACCAGGTCCAGGCCGTGGCTGGCCAGCTTGGTCTTGCCGGCTTCCATCGGGCCGCCGGAGACGAAGATTACCGGGATGTTCAGGCGCAGGGCGGCCATCAGCATGCCGGGGGTGATCTTGTCGCAGTTGGAGATGCACACGATGGCGTCGGCGCAGTGGGCGTTGACCATGTACTCCACGGCGTCGGCGATGATCTCGCGGCTTGGCAGCGAGTAGAGCATGCCGTCGTGGCCCATGGCGATGCCGTCATCGACCGCGATGGTGTTGAATTCCTTGGCCACGCCACCGGCGCGTTCGATTTCGCGGGCGACCAGCTGGCCCAGGTCCTTCAGGTGCACGTGGCCCGGGACGAACTGGGTGAACGAGTTGGCGATGGCGATGATCGGTTTCTTGAAGTCTTCGTCCTTCATCCCGGTGGCGCGCCACAGGGCACGGGCGCCGGCCATGTTGCGGCCTTGGGTGGAAGTCTTGGAACGATAATCAGGCATGAAACACTCCTGGCGGCTTAATCAGGTCAAAAAAGGGGAGTGAGCTTCTCTTGTCCTTTGTACCGCAGGCCGGTTGCCACTGGCACGGATGGGGCCGAAGACCTCGCGGGATCGCCGCGTGCTTGGGCAGAGCTCATAAACCCGCCGGGGATGACTGGCGATGAATAGGCCGATTCTACACCGCTGGCGCGGCGAGGGAATGCAGATGTGGATAGCTGGCGGGGAGATTGCAGCAGGAAAGGGCCGCTTGGCGGCCCTTTTTAGCGGATATCAGCTGTTTGGCAGCAACCGGCAGGTGATGCTCTTGATGTAGCGGGTTTCGGCGATGGCCGGGTGCACCGGGTGGTCCGGGCCTTGGCCGCCGCGTTCGAGCAACTGCAGGTTGCGGTCCAGGTGACGGGCGCTGGTCAGCAGGATGTTGTGCAGGTCATCCTCGGGCAGGTGCATCGAGCACGAGGCACTGACCAGAATGCCGTCCTTGGTCAGCATGCGCATGGCCTGTTCGTTCAGGCGGCGGTAGGCCGCTTCGCCGTTTTTCAGGTCTTTCTTGCGCTTGATGAAGGCGGGTGGGTCGGCAATGATCACGTCGAAGCGCTCTTCGGCGGCCTTCAGTTCGCGCAGGGCCTCGAACACATCGCCTTCGATGCAGGTCAGTTTCTCGCTGATGCCGTTCAGCGCGGCGTTACGCTCCACGCCGTCCAGGGCAAAGCCCGAGGCGTCGACGCAGAACACTTCGCTGGCGCCGAAGGCACCGGCTTGCACGCCCCAGCCACCGATGTAGCTGAACAGGTCGAGCACGCGCTTGCCTTTCACGTACGGCGCCAGGCGTGCACGGTTCATGCGGTGGTCGTAGAACCAGCCGGTCTTCTGGCCTTCGCGTACCGGGGCTTCGAACTTGACGCCGTTTTCTTCCAGCGGCACCCAGTCCGGCACTTCGCCATAGACGGTCTCGACATAGCGCTGCAGGCCTTCGGCGTCACGCGCGGAGGAGTCGTTCTTGAACAGGATGCCGCTTGGCTTGAGCACCTGTACCAGGGCTGCAATCACGTCATCCTTGTGCGCTTCCATGGTGGCCGAGGCCAATTGCACCACGAGGATGTCGAAGAAGCGGTCGACAACCAGGCCTGGCAACAGGTCGGAATCGCCATAGACCAGGCGGTAGCACGGTTGGTCGAACAGGCGCTGGCGCAGCGACAGGGCGACGTTCAGGCGGTGCACCAGCAGCGACTTGTCCAGCGGCAGCTTGGCGTCGCGCGACAGCAGGCGGGCGCAGATCAGGTTGTTCGGGCTCAGTGCGACGATACCCAGCGGCTTGCCGTTGGCCGCCTCGAGAACAGCCTGCTGGCCGGCCTGGAAGCCTTGCAGCGGGGTCGCGCTGACGTCGACTTCGTTGCTGTAGACCCACAGGTGGCCGGCGCGCAGGCGGCGGTCGGCATTGGCTTTGAGGCGTAGGCTGGGCAGGGACATGACGTCGCTCCGGGAAAAAAGAGCGGGATTATAGCCTGTTGCCGGGCCGCATGCCCGTTGTGGGAGCGGCCTTGTGTCGCGAAAGGGCTGCGCAGCAGCCCCAGGGTTTCAGCAGCGCTGCACGGATTGCCGGGGCCGCTTTGCGGCCCTTTCGCGCCACAAGGCCGCTCCTACAGGCCTCGTGTATGCCATTAGATGGCGTCAGGCTGCCAATGCCTTGATCAGTTGCTGGTTGAACGCCGGAATGTCATCGGGTTGGCGGCTGGTGATCAGGTTGCCATCGACGACCACTTCTTCATCCACCCAGTCTCCGCCGGCATTGCGGATGTCGTCCTGCAGGGTCTTGTAGCTGGTCAGCCGCTTGCCCTTGGCTAACCCGCACGACACCAGCAACCAGCCACCGTGGCAGATCACCGCCAGTGGCTTGCCAGCCGAATCGTGGCTTTTCACCAGTTTCTGCGCGGCGGGGATCAATCGAATCGTGTCAGAGTTTTGCACGCCGCCGGGCAGCACCAGGGCATCGTAGAGGTCCAGGTGGGCGCTTTCGAAGGTTGCGTCCACGGCGAATGCGTCGGCCGGCTGGTCGTGGTTCCAGCCGCGTACCGTGCCCTCCTTGTCGCTGAGGATATCCACCACCGCGCCGCTCTGCTCCAGGGCTTCGCGAGGGCCTGTCAGTTCCACTTGCTCGAAGCCGTCGGTGACCAGGAAAGCCACTCGCTTGCCGTTCAGTTCTGCACTCATGGGCCTTGCTCCTTTCCTTGATGAATATGAGAAAGAGGCACGGATGGATAAAGTAAAGTTCCGGCGCAACGATTCAGTGGTTGGTCCATTTCCGGTCTGGAGGGTTAGAATCGCCGGTCCCAAACGAGTGTGCACGTATGTCCCAAGAACTCAGCGCCGAACAGATCCAGCAAGCCTTGCAAGGCATCACCATTCCGCCGCAACCGCAGATCATGGTCGATCTGCAGTTCGAGCAGTACATGCCTGACCCGGACCTGGAAACCATCGCCAAGCTGATTTCCCAGGACCCGGGCCTCTCGGGCGCCTTGCTCAAACTGGTCAACTCCCCGCATTTCGGCCTTTCCAACAAGATCGGTTCGATCCAGCGCGCGGTGAACCTGCTGGGCAGCCGTTCGATCATCAACCTGATCAACGCCCAGTCGATCAAGGGCGAGATGAGCGACGAGACCATCGTTACCCTCAACCGCTTCTGGGACACCGCCCAGGACGTGGCGATGACCTGCCTGACCCTGGCCAAGCGCACCGGCATCCAGGCGGCGGACGAGGCCTACACCCTGGGCCTGTTCCATGACTGTGGCGTGCCGCTGATGCTCAAGCGCTTCCCCGACTACATGGATGTGCTGGAAGAGGCCTATGCCAAGGCCGACGAGGAAACCCGCGTGGTCGACACCGAAAACCGCGCGTTCAATACCAATCATTCGGTGGTCGGCTATTTCACTGCCAAGTCCTGGCGCCTGCCCGAGCACCTCAGCGCGGCCATTGCCAACCACCACAACGCCCTGGCGGTGTTCCGCGACGAGAGTTCGCGCAATACCCAGAGCCAGCTTAAAAACCTGCTGGCGGTGCTGAAGATGGCCGAGCACATCTGCGCGTCGTACCGGGTGCTGGGCAACCAGGCCGTGGACCACGAATGGAATGTGGTCGGCCCGCTGGTGCTCGATTACATTGGCTTGTCGGAATACGATTTCGAAAACCTCAAGCAGAACATTCGCGAGTTGGGCGGGCACTGACACATGCCGGAATTGCCAGAAGTAGAAACCACCCGGCGCGGTATTGCGCCCCACCTGGAAGGCCAGCGCGTCAGCCGGGTGGTGGTACGTGACCGGCGCCTGCGCTGGCCGATTCCGGAAGACCTGGATGTGCGCCTGTCGGGGCAGCGCATCGTCAGTGTCGAGCGGCGCGCCAAGTACCTGTTGATCAATGCCGAGGTCGGCACCCTGATCAGTCACCTGGGCATGTCGGGCAACCTTCGCCTGGTCGAGCTGGGCTTGCCGGCGGCCAAGCATGAGCACGTGGATATCGAGCTGGAGTCGGGGTTGATGCTGCGCTACACCGACCCGCGCCGCTTTGGCGCGATGCTGTGGAGCCTGGACCCGCTCAATCACGAACTGCTGTTGCGCCTGGGGCCGGAGCCGCTGACCGACCTGTTCGATGGCGAGCGGCTGTTCCAGCTGTCCCGTGGGCGGTCGATGGCGGTCAAGCCGTTCATCATGGACAACGCGGTGGTGGTGGGGGTGGGCAACATCTACGCCACCGAGGCGCTGTTTGCCGCCGGCATCGACCCTCGTCGGGAAGCGGGCGGGATTTCCCGGGCGCGTTACCTGAAGCTGGCGATCGAGATCAAGCGCGTGCTGGCGGCGGCGATCGAGCAGGGCGGCACCACGCTACGCGACTTCATCGGTGGCGACGGGCAGCCGGGGTACTTCCAGCAGGAATTGTTCGTGTACGGGCGGGGCGGGCAGCCGTGCAAGGTGTGTGGCACGGAGTTGCGCGAGGTGAAGCTGGGGCAGAGGGCGAGTGTGTATTGCCCGCGTTGCCAGCGCTGAGGCTTGAGGCCCTATCGCCGGCAAGCCAGCTCCCACAGGTACTGCATAGCTCTCGAGAGCGATGATATCTCTGTGGGAGCTGGCTTGCCGGCGATGAGGGCTGACCTGATATCAGGCCTTGCCAGTAATCCGGCGGTACTTGGCCATCAGCTCTTCTTCGGTTTCCGGGTGCGCTTCATCCAGCGGGATGCAGTCGACCGGGCAGACCTGCTGGCATTGCGGCTCGTCGTAATGGCCCACGCACTGGGTGCACAGGTTAGGGTCGATCACGTAGATCTCTTCGCCTTGGGAGATGGCCTCGTTCGGGCACTCGGGTTCGCAGACGTCGCAGTTGATGCAATCGTCGGTGATGATCAGGGACATGGGGACTCCGGCCGGGGCTCTGCGCCCGGGCATGTTCAACGCAGTGGGCACAATTGTGCCGCATTCGCGCCCGCAGTGCACGCGGGCGCGATGATCAGCCGCTAAAGGTCACTTCTTGAAGCGTTCGGTCAGCGCCTCGGCCACCACCGGGTGGACGAACTTGCTGATATCACCGCCCAGCGCGGCAATTTCCCGGACCAGGGTCGAGGAAATGAACGAATAGCGCTCCGAAGGCGTGAGGAACAGGCTCTCGACGTCGGGAGCCAGTTGCCGGTTCATGTTCGCCAGCTGGAACTCGTACTCGAAGTCGGATACCGCACGCAGGCCACGCAAGAAGACGTTGGCGCCCTGTTCCTTGGCGAAATGCGCCAGCAGCGAGGAGAAGCCGATGACTTCGACATTGGGCAGGTGCTTGGTGACCTCACGGGCGAGCTCCACCCGTTGTTCCAGCGGGAACAGCGGATTTTTCTTCGGGCTGGCCGCCACCGCGATGATCACGTGGTCGAACAACCGCGAGGCGCGCTCGACCAGGTCGCCATGGCCTTTGGTAATGGGGTCGAAAGTACCCGGGTACAACACTCGGTTCATCGCGTCATCCTGGCTGGAGTGCGTTGGGGAGTCGGATGGTAGCGCAGCGACGGCGCCCCGGCCAAGTCATGCGGCCGGCTGATGGCACTATAGACAGGGGGCCTGTTCCTTGTCATGCGCTGTGTGCCAGGCGGGCGACCAGCGCTTCGGTGAGCCTGGCGCTGATGGCATACACCGACAGTTGCGGGTTGGCGCCGATACTGGTGGGGAACAGCGAGCCGTCGTGAACCGACAGGTTTTCCAGCTGGTGATGGCGGCCAAGGCTGTCGCATACCGCCTGGCGCGGGTCGTCGCCGAGGGCGCAGCCACCCATCACGTGAGCGCTGCCCAAGCGCGTGCGGAACGGCTCCAGGCGCAACTGGTCGATCATGGCCAAGGCTTGCTCCAGGTTGGACGCGGCGCTGGCATCGCTGTGCACGGGGGTGACCTGGGTGGCGCCGGCGGCGAACTGGATCTGCGCCATGCTGCGGTAGGCGCGGCGCAGGCCGTCGCGCAGGTAGTCGGTGACCGGGTAATCGAGCACCGGTGAGCCATCGCCGCGCAGCTCCACGGCCCCTCCCTGGCTTTGCGGGTGGAAGCCGTCACGCAGCAGCGCCAGCATCACGTGGGTATGTGGCAGCTCGGCCATGCGCCGGGCATTCTCGTGACCATGCCCGCCCAGCAGCGTGCTGGCCAAGGCCGGGTGCAGCGGTGGTACTTCCAGCTTGTAGCCAACCGGGCCGTCGCTGCCGCCTTGCCATTGGAAATGGTCGCTGTAGATGGATTGCGGGGCGCCGTAGTAGGGGTCGATACGGTCGTTGAAGCGTGCTGCGCTGAAGTTGACCAGGTGCAGGAAGGTACGTTTGCCCAGGCGGCCATGCGGGTCGGGCGCGTCGGAACGCAGCAGCAGGGCCGGACTGTTGATGCCGCCACCGGCAAGGATGTAGTGACGCGCGCGAACGCGGATCTGACGGCCCGTAGTATGCACGCCCTGGCTATCCAGCGCCTGGCATGACAGGCCCTGGATGCGCTCGCCGTTGTGTTCGAAGCGCTCGGCCCGAGCCAGGTACAGCAGCTCGCCGCCTTGTTCGAGGGTGGCGGGAATACGCGTGACCAGCATCGACTGCTTGGCATTCACCGGGCAACCCATGCCGCAGTAGCCCAGGTTCCAGCAGCCGCGCACATTGCGCGGGATCACCGCCCAGCGGTAGCCCAGCTGTTCGCAGCCACGGCGCAGCACGTCATTGTTGGCGTTCGGTGGCAGGGCCCAGGGGGTGATGCCCAGTTCCTGCTCGATGCGCTCGAACCAGGGGCGCATTTGCTCCTCGCCCAGGCCGCTCACGTTGTGGGCTGCGGCCCAGTGCGCCAGGGTCTGTGGCGGCGTGCGAAAGCTCGAGGTCCAGTTGACCAGCGTGGTGCCGCCCACGGCGCGGCCCTGGAGGATGGTGATGGCGCCGTCCTTGCTCATGCGGCCCAGGCCTTCCTGGTACAGGCTGGCATAGGCTTCGTTTTCCAGCAGGTGGAAATCGCTGCTGGTCTTCAGCGGGCCTTCTTCGATCAGCAGCACCTTGAAGCCGGCAGTGCTGAGCATTTGCGCGCTGGTAGCGCCACCGGCACCGCTGCCGATCACGGCAACGTCGGCTTCCAGCGTGAGGTCGTGCTCCAGGCGCGAGGCGTCGTGGGTGATCCAGCCGCTTTCCAGGCCTTGGCGAAACGGGTCGGGTACAGGCATTGGCGCTGCTCTTGTTGTTTTCAGATTTTCGGTGGCCCGGGGTAGCCGCAGGCGGCCCAGGATTCGGGGCGTTCGTACCAGGCCATCTGCAGCAACTGCAGCAGCGAGGCGTGGCCCATGCGCAGCAGGTTCAGCGAGCTGTCCTGCCAACGTTGCAGGAAGGCCGTGACCTGCGCGGCGCTGGCTGGCTCCCAGGCGCCCCAGACACCGGTCAGGGGGCCGCGGGTGAGCGGCAGGTTGAGCACGTCGAACAACTGCCGGGTGAGTTTGAGCATTTCCGGCGACAGCGCCGCCAGCTTGTGGTCGAGGCTATGCAGCACCAGTGTCTCGGCGGCCTGGGTGCCGGCCAGTACCACCGGGATCAGCGCGCGCAGCAGCGGCAGGTCGTCGTCGCGCAGTAGCTGGTAACCCGTTGCGGCTGTCTGTGCGCTGCAGCCGACCAGGCTGGTACCCGCCAGAAAGACGCTGGCGCCAAGGCTGAAGCGCAGCAGTTCGCGGCGGTGCATGGGCTGGCCCTCAGCGGATGAAAAGCTTGAAGACTAGGCGCTGCAAGGCTTTGCCATAAGGCGGGTAGATCAGCCGGGCAGCATTGAAGCGTTGCTTGGCCAGCACCGCCTTGGCCTTGCTGAAGGTCAGGAAGCCGTCGTGGCCATGGTAATGGCCCATGCCGGAAGGGCCGATGCCGCCGAACGGCAAGTCATCCTGGGCCACGTGCAGCAGGGTGTCGTTCAGGCACACTCCGCCGGAGTGGGTGTGGCGCAGCACCTGCTCCTGGGCTGCGCGGTCATAGCCGAAGTAGTAAAGCGCCAGCGGGCGCGGGCGCTGGTTGATGTAGGCCAGTGCCTGCTCGAGGCTGTCGTAGGGCACCAGCGGCAGCAATGGGCCGAAGATTTCGTCCTGCATCACCTGCATGCCGTCGTTCACCCCCAGCAGCAGGTGGGGTGGCAGGCGCCGGCCCTGGCGGGCTTCACCGGGGTACAGGTCGAGTACCTGCGCACCTTTGGCGTGGGCATCGTCCAGTAGATGTTGCAAGCGCTGCAGCTGGCGCTGGTTGATGATGGCGGTGAAGTCGGGGTTGCCGGCGATGCGCGGATACAGCCGGCGCACGGCACGCTGGTAGGCGTCGCTGAAGGCCTCCAGGCGCTCGCTTGGCACCAGCACGTAATCAGGGGCGACGCAGGTCTGGCCAGCGTTGAGGGTCTTGCCGAAGGCGATGCGCTCGGCGGCGCTGTCCAGCGGTACGTCGGCCGAGACTATGGCTGGCGACTTGCCGCCCAGTTCCAGGGTGACGGGGGTCAGGTTGTGCGCGGCAGCCAGCATTACCTGGCGCCCCACACTTGTGGCGCCGGTGAACAGCAGATGATCGAACGGCAGGCGGGCAAAGGCCTGGCCTACCTCGACCTCGCCTAGCACCACGCTGACCAGGTCGGTGGGGAACACCTGCTCCAGCAGTTGCTTGAGCACCTGGCCAGTGGCAGGCGTGGCTTCGCTGAGCTTGAGCATGACCCGGTTGCCGGCGGCAAGGGCGCAGGTCAGCGGGCCGATGGCAAGGAACAGCGGGTAGTTCCACGGCACGATGATGCCGACCACGCCCAGGGGTTGGTAGCGCACCTGCGCGCTGGCCGGCTGGAAGGCCAGGCCGACCTTGCGCCGGCTGGCGCGCATCCAGCGCTGCAGGTGCTTTTCGGCGTGGCGCAGGCCTTGCACCGAGGGCAGCAGCTCGGCCAGCAGGGTCTCGTCGGCGCTGCGCCCCTCAAAGTCCTGGCCGATTGCCTCGATCAGTTCGGCCTGGCCGGCCAGCAAGGCTTCCCGCAGGCTTTTCAGCCATTGGCGCCGCTGCGCCGCCGCTGGCAAGGGGTTGTCGGCAAAGGCCTGGCGCTGGGTGGCGAACGTCGCCGCAAGGTCGAGGTCGGATTGCACAGGGGGCAAGGCACTGGGCGAGTTCATGGCGGCGTCGAGTCCGGGCAGGGAATCCCTAGAGCCTATACTCTAATTTGTACGATGGTGCGAATTTTTCCGCGTTGTCGAGCGGTGCATTCCATTGCCAATACGCCGTAAGATGACCCTTTGATGAAGGCCCGCAGACTGGGAGCTGAGCATGGCCCCGCGCATGAAGACCCGAGAGCGCATCGTGCAGAACAGCCTCGAGCTGTTCAACCAGCAGGGCGAACGCAGCGTCAGTACCAACCACATTGCCGCGCACATGGAAATTTCGCCCGGCAACCTGTATTACCACTTCCCCAACAAGCAGGCGATCATCGCTTTGCTGTTCAGCCAGTACGAAGAACTGGTGGACAGCTTCCTGCGCCCGCCGCAAGGCCGCGCGGCGACCGTGGAGGACAAGCGCTTCTACCTCAAGGCCCTGCTGGCGGCGATGTGGAACTACCGTTTTCTGCACCGCGACCTGGAGCACCTGCTGGACAGCGACCCGGAGCTGGCCGCCCGTTATCGGCGCTTTTCCGAGCGCTGCCTGCGCCAGGGCCAGGCGATCTACCGCGGCTTTGTCGAGGCGGGCATCCTGGCCATGGCACCAGCGCAGATCGAATCGCTGACCATCAACGCCTGGATCGTGTTGACGTCCTGGGTACGTTTTCTCAGCACCACGCGGGAGCATTCCGCGCACCTGGGTGAAGAAGCCTTCAAACGCGGCATCTACCAGGTACTGGTGCTGGAGCTCGGCTTCGTCACCGACAACGCCCGCAATGCCGTGGACGCCCTGTGCCAGGAATTCCATGTACCGTTCAACCAGGCCCTGGAGCACTAGCCCAGGGCCTCAGTGCTATCGATAGTGCCATCGATCAGGAGATTGTCATGCCCCTTGCGCAATTGATCACCCCGCAGCAGTTGGCCGAGCGTCTGGGCTCGCCCAAGTTGGTGATCCTCGACTGCCGCTTTGCCCTCGAGGATGTGGACTATGGCCAACGCAGCTATGCCCAGGGGCATATTGCCGGGGCGCATTTTGCCGACCTGGAGCGTGACCTCAGCGGGCCGGTGAGCAAGGGGCGCACCGGGCGCCACCCGTTGCCGGATGCGCGCCGGCTGGTCGAGCGCCTGCGTGAGTGGGGCCTGGACGATGACAGCGAGGTGGTGCTGTACGACGACGGCCCTGGCGCTTTTGCCGCCCGTGCCTGGTGGCTGCTGGCCTGGCTGGGCAAGCGCAGCGGCGTGGCGATCCTCGACGGTGGCCTGAAGGCCTGGCATGCGGCGCACCTGCCGCTCAGCCTGGACCCGCCGCTCAAGCGGGAAGGCACCTTCAACGGTGAGCCGGACGGCAAGCTGCTGATCGATGCCGAGCACCTGGCCAAGCGCTTGGGTAACGCAGACCTGACCTTGATCGATGCGCGTGCCTTGCCGCGTTTCCGTGGCGAAGTGGAACCGATCGACCCGGTGGCGGGGCATATTCCGGGGGCGCAGTGTGCGGCGTTTACCGACAACCTGGGGGCTGATGGGCGTTTTCTGCAGCCGGACCAGCTAAAACAGCGCTTTGCCGAAAAGCTGGCCGGGCGGGCGCCGGAGCAGTTGGTGGCGTATTGCGGGTCAGGGGTGACGGCGTGTCATAACCTGTTTGCCCTGGCGTTGGCCGGGTACCCGCTGGGCAAGCTGTATGCCGGGTCGTGGAGTGAGTGGATCAACGATCCGCAGCATGGCGTAGCCACTGGCGAGTAAGCAGGCCCGGCCTCATCGCCGGCAAGCCAGCTCCCACAGGTACACCACTGCCCATAAGGCCTATACCACACCTGTGGGAGCTGGCTTGCCGGCGATGAGGCCGGTACTGCCAATTAAAACCGCAGCTCCTATTGACCCTCCACCAGCCACTGTGGAATCCGCCGCTCCAGGTAATAGCCCGGGTTGCGCAGGCTGCCATCGACAAAGCCCACATGGCCGCCGCGGCTGTGCAGTTCGAAGCGGGTTTGCGGCGCCAGTTCGCGGGCTGTTGGCAGGCTGTGGCCGGAGACGAAAGGGTCATCGCTGGAGTGGATGATCAGCGTCGGCGTTCGGTTCTGGCCGAGGAAAAAATGACTCGATGAGCGGCGGTAATAGTCGTGCGCATCGCGAAAACCGTTTAGTGGTGCGGTGACCTTGCCGTCGAAATCCCAGAACGTGCGCAGGTTGGCCAACGGCCCCAGCCGTTGCAGCGTCGCCAGCCCTTCATGCTGGCCCTTGTCGTGGAAGTGCCGCTGCTTGAGCTGCACATAAGCCAGCATCTCGCGCATGAAATGCGCCTGGTACACCTTTGAAAAGCCCTGGCCGATGCGGTCGGCGCAGTGGTCCAGGCGAAACGGCACCGACACCGCTACCGCAGCCTGCAACTGGCTGGCGACACCGCTTTCGCCCAGGTATTTCAGCAGCACATTGCCCCCCAGCGAATAACCCACCGCATACAACGGCGCCAACGGGCGCTGGGCACGCAGGTGGCTGACGATTTCGGCCAGGTCTTCGCTGGCGCCGGAATGGTAGCTGCGTGGCAGCAGGTTGGGCTCGCCCGAGCAACCGCGCCAGTTCACCGCCACGCTGGCCCAGCCGCGGCCTTGCAGCGCTTGCTGCAAGCCTTTGACGTAGGGCGAGTGGGAGGAGCCGGTCAAACCGTGCAGCACCAGCACCAACGGCGCGTGGGGCTGGTGCGGGCCGTGCCAGTCCAGGTCGATGAAGTCGCCATCGGCCAGCCATAGCCGCTCGCGGTTGCGCTGCAGCTCTGGCAGTTTTCGCCACAATGGCCCCCACAAGGTTTGCAAGTGGGGATTGGCAAGGCCGAGGGCTGGACGGAACGTTGCGCTGGGGCTGGGCATGTGGGCGACTCATGTTGTGCGTGCCTAGAATGCCATGGAAAAACCCCGATGTACCTGCGCTATTGGTCGTCCTTCATTGTTTCCGGCAGTGGCAGCTGCACTGACTCGGGGCCTACGGTCACCAGCACTTGCGTCGCGTTGCCCAACCACACCTGCCCGGCTTCACGCAGGTTCGCAGGCGTGAGCGACTGTAGCCTGTCAAGAAAAGTGGCAAGGTGATCGCCTGGCAGCCCTTGGTGGCTGTAAGTCGCAAGTGCTCTGGCCAGTTTGGCGCTGTCTGCAAGGTCGTGATGCAGCTTGGCCGCAATTTCGTTCACAGCGATGTCGCACTCTGCCTGGCTAGGGCCTCGTTCGCGCAGGCACGCGACAATCCCCGACACCAGGGCCGCTGCCGCATCCCGGTACTGCGGGGCGATGTCCCAGTGAATTTGCAGCAGGCATGCCGCATCCAGCGGGTTGAGGTCGGAGTAGATGGCGTAGGTCAGGCTGCGCAGGGTTCGCAACTCTTGCGTCAGGCGTGATTCATAGCTGGTGCCAAGTATCACGTTGAGCAGCGTCAAGGCCGGAAATAGCGGGCTGCTTGGCGAAGCTTTCGAGGACAACGTCAACAGTGCCCGGGTGGCGCTGCCGGCGGCGGCCAGGTGCTGCACGAGTGGCAGGTGTTCGGGGAGTGGCGGCGGGGCGGCGGCGGCCCACTCCTGCGGCAGGGCACGGGTGAGTTCGTCGATCAGTTGCTCCGCATCATTGCGGCTCAGGTCCCCCACCAGGCCAATATCCAGATTGTTCGCCGAGTAAGCCTTCTGGTGGAAGTCCCTGATCTGCTCGACATTGACGGTGCCACTGGCCGTCGTGGTGGCGCTGGCAGCGTACGGATGATCACGGAAAACATGAGCCATCGTGGTGTTGGTAAGCCGTACCAGGGGGTGGCTGCCCTGTCGGACCCGGTTGAAAGCCAGCCGCTCCCGGATTTTCGCCACGTCAGGCTCCCTGAAAGCAGGATATGCCAGCATCTGGGTGAACAGTTGCATCACGCTGGCGCGTATCGCGGGCAAGCTCAGGCAGCGGAGTGTGATGACCGCACTGTCATCGGTGATCCTTCTGCCGAGGATGGCCCCGTCCCCGGCCAGCTGCTCGGCAAACTGTGCTGCATCGAGCGCTCCGGTCCCTTGGTCGAGGCTGTACAGGGTAACTGCAGCCAGGCCTGGGTTGGCACCGTCAAGCACGTTGCCGGCTCGAAAGCGCAAGGCCAGGTCGAACATCGGGCGGTCATGGTCTGCGATGAAGCTGACCTTTGCGCCGCCGGCGGTTTGCCAACGCTCGGCGGCGGCTTGCAGGGGCGGTATCTGGCCAAGCTCGATTTCCTTGGCCGATTCCAGGTTGGCCATGGCCTCCAAGGCGGTGTCGGTAGTTGGGCCGTCGCACAGCGTTGGTCGGGTGGTCGTCAAGTTGTCAGGGCTCATGCTGGCACTCCTGGCCGAAGGTAGGTTGTGGTCAGCCGTTCGCGCCCCAGATAGGCAACCGCCACCTGTTGCACTGTCGCGCTGTCGAGGTCCCGGATGAGAGGGCAGTCCTCGTCAATCACCGATGCTGGCAAACCGGCGGCGGCAGCGGCGCCCAGCTCGTCTGCCTGGGAGGTGAGCGCGTCGAGGTCGAATAGCCGTCGGGCGAGCATGCGCAACTTGGCGCGCTGCAGCTCTGCTTCCGGCAAGGCAACGCTGCGCAGCGCCTGCACATGCTCGTAAACGGCTTGGGCGGCGTCTTCCGGTGTGGCGTGGGTGGTGTTCACGTAGGCTGAAATCGTCAACAGTGTGTCGCCACGTACCAAGGGCTCGTAGGACACTCGCACACCTGTAAGCAGGCGCCTGTCCCGTACCAGATCGCTGTACAGCCGGGAGCTGAAACCTACGCCAAGCAAGTCGCAAAGCAGGGTCAGGGCAAGCGATGTCCCGGCGTCGGGAGCTGTTGCTCGGCCTGGAACGTTGAATGACATGAACAGCCCCTCGCGTAACCCTGGCAGGCTTACGGTGTGGCTGCGGGCCTGCAGTTGAGTGTCATGGCGTGGAACAGGCCGGTCGGCGACAGGCGCTTTCGGCACGCCTGCGAAGTAACGCGCCACATGCTGCCGGAGCGTTGGCAGGTCAACGCTGCCGACTACCACAAGCGTTGCGTTGTTGGGCTGATACCAGGACCTGTACCAGGTTCGCAGCGCCGCCAGGTCGATGCTGTCCAGGTCTGCCGGATAACCGAAGCTCGGGCCTGCATAAGGGCTGGTGCCATGGGCCAGAGCGTTATGCTGATCGTATGCCTGTCGGTCGGGCTGGACGTCCAGCTTGAGCCGGCGCTCGTCCTCCACCGCCTTTATCTCCCTTCCCATCTCCGCTTGACCGAAGGTAGCGGTGCTCATGGCATCGGCCATGATTTCCAACGCTATGGGCAGGCGGCTGGCCGGTAGCGAGATTTCATAGGAGGTGGCGTCCAGGTGGGTGGTGGCATTGGCATTGCCCCCTATACGTGCGATCACCCGGCTGTATTGGCCGGCGGGCAGTTTGCTGCTGCCTGCGAAAATCAGGTGCTCCAGTACATGAGACAGGTTCGTGTGGCCGGCAGGCTCATGGCTTGAGCCTATGTGGTACCAGAGTTGGACTGCGGCCAGAGATGTCTTGTGATTTTCTCGCAAGTAAACGGACAGGCCGTTTTCCAGCGTGAAGTGCTGCAATGGCGAGGTAGTGGTGCAGGACAAGGCGTCAAGCCCTGCAGAGACCTGGCCCAGGTCGG
Organism: Pseudomonas sp. B13(2017); assembly: GCF_002113245.1. NCBI lineage: Bacteria > Pseudomonadati > Pseudomonadota > Gammaproteobacteria > Pseudomonadales > Pseudomonadaceae > Pseudomonas > Pseudomonas sp. B13(2017). The sequence goes on along the minus strand of NZ_NEJX01000001.1, from coordinate 272,221 downwards.
GCGGCGAAGTAGGTGGTGAGGTCATCGCTGAAGTGCTCTGGTTGATATGAACCCGAACAGCTTCAGCGACAAGGGTGCTGCACCTGCTTTAAATAATTAGCCCCGCTGCCAGAGCGCGTAATGTACCTGGCCGGTCTTTTTCTCTCGATGCAGGCGCCAGTTACCTGGCAATTGCAAGGTCGATGGGGCAGCCTCGCTTTCTGTGTAGACCCACGCCTGCTCGCGCAGCCACTGGTTCTGTTCCAGCAGGTTGCAGGTGTCGGCCAGCAGGTCCTGGTGGAACGGCGGGTCGAGGAACACCACGTCGAACTGCTGCTTGGCCGGGCCTTGCAGATAGCGCAGGGCGTCGGTCTGCAGGATTTGCCCGCGCGGGCAGCGCAGGATCTCGAGGTTGTTCTTCAGGTTGGCGATGGCCGCCGGGTTGCTGTCCAGCGCGACGGCGTCCTCGGCCCCGCGGGACAGGGCTTCGAGCACCAGGGCGCCGCTGCCGGTGAAGGCGTCCAGCACGCGGGCACCCTCGATATAGGGTGCCAGCCAGTTGAATACGGTTTCGCGCACGCGGTCGGGCGTTGGCCGCAGGCCTTCGCCTTCCGGCACCGCCAGACGGCGGCTGCGCCATTCGCCGGCGATGATGCGCAGGTGGCCCTGGCCCTTGCTTTGGCCCGGTTGCGGGCGGGCGGGAGGGGTGGATCTTGGCATTAGTGCTCCGGTACCCCGAGCGGCTGCTCGGAGGGCTTGTCAGTGGGTGCTGGCAGCGGTTTTTGCGGCACTTTCGGGCCAGCGGTGACGATCACCAGTTTATCGGCTGACAGGTGTTTGTTCATGGCCGTTCTTACCTGCTCTACGGTGAGGGCCTGGGACTGCTGCATGAAGTCCTCCAGCCAGGTCAGCGGCAGGTTGTAGAAGCCAATGGCACCCAGTTGGCCGACGATGCTGGCGTTGCTGGCATTGGACAGCGGGAAGCTGCCGGCCAGTTCGCGCTTGGCATCGTCCAGCTCCTGCTGGGTGGGGCCGGCCTTGAGGTAGTCGGCAAGAATATCCTGCACCAGCTTGAGCGTGCCCTCGCTGAGTTCGGCACGGGTCTGCAGGTTGATCATGAACGGGCCGCGCACCTGCATCGGGCTGAACACCGAGTACACGCCGTAGGTCAGGCCGCGCTTTTCACGCACCTCGCTCATCAGCCGGGTGCCGAACGCACCGCCGCCGAGGATCTGGTTGCCCAGTGACAGGGCCGGCCAGTCCGGGTCCTGGCGGTCGATGCCGAGTTCGGCCAGCATCAGGTGGGTCTGCTTGGACGGGAAGTCGATGTGGGTCAGGCCTGCCTTGGCTTCGCCGGGTTGGGCCGGTGCGGCCAGCGCGGGGCCCTTGGGCAGGCCAGCTGATACCTGGGCGGCGATGGCTTCGGCCTCGGCGCGGCTGAGGTCGCCGACCAGGGCGATGACCGCGTTGCCGCTGGTGTAGGCCTTGGCGTGGAAGGCGCGCAGCTGTGCCAGGGTGATGCCGCTGATGCTTTCGGCGGTGCCGTCGCTCGAGTGGGCGTAGGGGTGGTCGCCGTAGAGCTTGGCGAACAGGGCCTTGCCAGCGACCTTGCCGGGGTTCTGCTTTTCATACTCGAAGCCGGCCAGCATCTGGTTCTTGATGCGCTTGAGGGCGTCTTCGGGGAAGGTTGGCTTGCCAGTCACCTCGGCGAACAGCTTGAGCGCCGGTTCGCGCTTGTCCTTGGCGCTGAGGCTGCGCAGCGAGGCCACGGCCATATCGCGGTAGGAGCCGTTGCCAAAGTCGGCGCCCAGGCCCTCGAAGCCTTCGGCGATGGCAGTCACGTCCTTGCCGGCCACGCCTTCGTTGAGCATGGCGTTGGTCAGGGCAGCCAGGCCTGGCGTGCCGCCATCCTGGCTGCTGCCGGCGGCGAAGGTGATGCGCAGGTCGAACATCGGCAGTTCGCGGGCCTCGACGAACAGTACCCGGGCACCTTCGGCGGTGTTCCAGTGCTGGATGTTCAGCTGGCGCCGGCTGGGCGCCTTGCCATCCAGCTCGGCCAGCGACTGCAAGGTGTTGGCCGGGCGTGCCGCGTTGCTGTCGGCCTTGGCGGCGTTGTCGGCCATGGCCGGGGCGGCCAGCACCGCCGCCAGCGCCAGGGCGCGGATGCCCGTGGCCAGCAGGGTTGGGCGTGGTGCGCGGCGATCACTCATGAGCGGACTCCTCGGGTAATACATGGGCAACGCTCAGGCGTTCGCGGGTGAAGAAGGTGCGCGCGGCGTTCTGGATGTCCTGCGGGGTAACGCGCTTGAGCTCGTCCAGCTCGCTGTCGATCAGCTTCCAGGACAGGCCGACGGTTTCCAGTTGGCCGATGGTGGTGGCCTGGCTGCTGATGGAGTCGCGGTCGTAGACCAGGCCAGCTATGACCTGGGCGCGTACGCGCTCCAGCTCTTCGGCGCTGGGTGGGGTGGTCTTGAGCTCATCCAGCAGCTGCCAGACGCCTTTTTCGACATCGGCGAGGGTTTTCTGCTTCTGCACGTTCGGCGTGGCCGAGATCAGGAACAGGCTGTCGCCGCGGGTGAAGGCGTTGTAGCTGGAAGAAGCACCGGCCACCAGCTCCTGGCCACGTTCCAGGCGTGCCGGCATGCGGGCGCTGTAGCCGCCGTCGAGCAGCGCCGAGATCAGGCGCAGGGCATGTACCGTACGCGGGTCCTTGGCGGTGGACAGGCCAGGTACGTTGAAACCGTAGATCAGGCTCGGCAACTGGGTGCGCACGTGCAGGGTCAGCTGGCGCTGGCCTGGTTTGGCCAGTTCGAGCGGCAACTTGGCCGGCGGCACGGCACGCTTGGGGATGCTGCCGAAGTACTTCTGCGCCAGGCCCTTGACCTCATCGGCGGTGACATCGCCGACCACCACCAGGGTGGCGTTGTTGGGGGCGTACCAGGATTCGTACCAATGGCGCAGTTCCTCGACCTTCATGCGCTCCAGGTCGGCCATCCAGCCGATGGTCGGGGTGTGGTAGCCGCTGGCCGGGTAGGCCATGGCGCGGAACAGCTCGAACGCCTTGGAGTTGGGCTGGTCGTCGGTGCGCAGGCGGCGTTCTTCCTTGATCACCTCGATTTCACGGCTGAATTCGTCAGCGGGCAGGCGCAGGCTGGCCAGGCGGTCGGCCTCGAGTTCCAGGGCCACCGGCAGGCGGTCGCGCGCCAGCACCTGGTAATAGGCGGTGTAGTCGTCGCTGGTGAAGGCGTTTTCTTCGGCGCCAATGTCACGCAGGATGCGCGAAGCCTCGCCGGGGCCGACCTTGGCGCTGCCCTTGAACATCATGTGTTCCAGCGCGTGGGACAGGCCGGTCTGGCCCGGGGTTTCGTAGCTGGAGCCAACCTTGTACCAGATCTGCGAGACCACCACCGGGGCGCGGTGGTCCTCGCGCACGACCACTTTCAGGCCGTTGTCGAGGATGAATTCGTGGGTGGGTTGCACATCGGCGGCGAAGGCCGCGAGCGGCAGGCAGAGCGTGCCGAGCAACAGGCCAGCGGCGCGGCGGGCTAGAGCATTCATACGGTGTTTAACCTGTTCGGCGGCCCGCTGGTTTAGCGTCGGCGGGCCAGGAGGTGCTAGGATACTGATCCGGTTGCCTGGCGACCATGCCTGTCGCCGTTCTGGCCCGCAGGACACTAAGACAAAACGTTGCGCATGAACCAGCCGGCTTCAAGATAGTCTGTTCTGCGTAGAGAGAATTCCCGATGCGCCATAGCTGGCCCATCGCTACCCTGAGATAGCCGTCTTCCATGTTTGGTTCCAACGACGACAAAAAAGCGCCGGCCGAGGCTGGTGAGAAGAAAGGCCTGTTCAGCTGGTTTCGCAAGAAACCGCAGCAACCTGTGGAAGCGGGCGTGCCCGCGAATGAACTCCCAGCCGTCGAGCAGCCTACAGCCGCTCCGGTCGAGGGGGCTACCGCCGAAGCGCCACAGGCCCCTGAACCCGTTCAGGCCCCTGCGGCCCCACAGCTGACAGAACCGCAGCAGGTCGCCGCACCCGTCCAATCCCCGGTGGTCGAGGCCCCTGCCCCCGAACCGGTTGCTTCTCAGCCGTTGCAGGCCCCTGAACCCGAGCCGGTCGCGTCCCAGCCACTGGTGGCACCTGCACCGCAGCCGGTCGCGTCCATGCCCTTGCAGGCGGCCCCGGTCGAGCCAGCCCCTGTCGAGGCGGCCCCGGTCGTCGAGCCGGTCGCGCCGGTCAGCAACCTGGTGCTGCCGGTTGCCGAAGAGCCCGTGGCCCTGGTGCCGGATCTGGAGCCGAAAGCGCCGCCCGCCATCCCGGAACGCCCTGCACCAGAGCCTGCTGCCCCTGTGGCTGCAGCCCCGGTCGCCGCGCAGGCCGAGCAGGCCAAGCCCGGCTTCTTCGCCCGCCTCAAGCAGGGCCTGTCGAAGACCAGCGCCAGCATCGGTGAGGGCATGGCCAGCCTGTTCCTGGGCAAGAAAGTCATCGATGACGACCTGCTCGACGAAATCGAAACCCGACTGCTGACCGCCGACGTTGGCGTGGAAGCCACTTCCACCATCGTCCAGAACCTGACCCAGAAGGTTGCCCGCAAGCAGCTGGCCGACGCCGATGCCCTGTACAAGTCGCTGCAGGAAGAACTGGCTGCGCTGCTGCGCCCGGTCGAGCAGCCGCTGGTGGTACAGGCGCAGAACAAGCCCTATGTGATCCTGGTGGTCGGTGTGAACGGCGCCGGCAAGACCACCACCATCGGCAAACTGGCCAAGAAGCTGCAGCTCGAAGGCAAGAAAGTGATGCTGGCTGCTGGCGACACCTTCCGTGCCGCTGCGGTCGAGCAACTGCAGGTGTGGGGCGAGCGTAACCAGATCCCGGTGATCGCCCAGCACACCGGCGCCGACTCCGCTTCGGTGATCTTCGATGCCGTACAGGCCGCAAAGGCTCGTGGCGTCGACGTGCTGATCGCCGACACCGCTGGCCGCCTGCACACCAAAGACAACCTGATGGAAGAGCTGAAGAAGGTTCGCCGGGTCATCGGCAAGCTCGACGCCGAGGCGCCGCACGAGGTGCTGCTGGTACTCGATGCGGGCACCGGCCAGAACGCCATCAGCCAGGCCAAGTACTTCAACCAGAGCGTCGAACTGACCGGCCTGGCCCTGACCAAGCTGGACGGCACTGCCAAGGGCGGGGTGATCTTCGCCCTGGCCAAGCAGTTCAAGCTGCCGATCCGCTTCATCGGTGTCGGTGAAGGCATCGACGACCTGCGTACCTTCGAAGCCGAGCCGTTCGTCAAGGCTCTGTTCGCCGAGCGAGACTGAACATGATCCGATTCGAACAGGTTGCCAAGCGCTATCCCAATGGTCATGTGGGTTTGCATGAGCTGAGTTTCCGGGCGCGCCGGGGCGAATTCCTGTTCGTCACCGGCCACTCGGGCGCGGGCAAGAGCACCTTGCTGCGCCTGCTGCTGGCCATGGAGCGCCCGACCAGCGGCAAGCTGATGCTGGCCGGGCAGGACCTGGGCCAGATCAGCAATTCGCAGATCCCGTTCCTGCGCCGGCAGATCGGCGTGGTGTTCCAGAACCACCAGCTGTTGTTCGACCGCACGGTGTTCAACAACATCGCCTTGCCGCTGCAGATTCTCGGCCTGTCCAAGGCCGAGGTCGCCAAGCGCGTGGACTCGGCGCTGGAGCGAGTGTCGCTGGCCGACAAGGGCGAGCTGTTCCCGGCCGACCTGTCCACCGGGCAGCAGCAACGGGTGGGCATCGCCCGCGCCATCGTTCACCAGCCAGCCCTGCTGCTGGCCGACGAACCCACCGGTAACCTCGACCCGCGCCTGGCCGCGGAGATCATGGGGGTGTTCGAGGACATCAACCGCTTGGGTACCACGGTATTGATCGCCAGCCACGACCTGGCACTGATTGCGCGCATGCGCCACCGCATGCTGACCTTGCAGCGCGGCCGCTTGATCGGCGATGGGGAGGCCGGGCAATGAGCACTACACGTACGCCGAAGGTTTCCGAGCGGGTTGCGCCGAAACCGGCCGACCCGCAACCGGCGAAGAAAAAGCACGACGACGATGACGGCCCGGATTTCCGCACGCTGCTGCATGCCTGGCTGGAAAGCCACCGTTCCAGCATGGCCGACAGCCTGCGTCGGCTGGGCAAGCAGCCGATCGGCAGCTTCTTCACCTGCCTGGTGATGGCGGTGGCGCTGAGCATGCCCATGGGCCTGTCGCTGCTGCTGAAGAACGTCGAAAAGCTTGGCGGCTCGTGGCAGCGCGCCGCGCAGATTTCGCTGTACCTCAAGCTCGATGCCGGCAGCCGCGAAGGCGAGGCGCTGCGCGACGAGATCAAGGGCATGCCTGGCGTGGCCGACGCGCAGTATGTCAGCCGCGAGCAGGCGCTGGAGGAGTTCCAGCAACAGTCCGGCCTGGGCGAAGCCCTGCGTGAACTGCCTGACAACCCGCTGCCTGGCGTGGTGGTGGTGACCCCTACCGAAGTCGACAAGCCGGCCCTGGAAGCCCTGCGCCAGCGCCTGTCGGAGCTGCCGCGGGTGGAAGTGGCGCAACTTGACCTGGTTTGGGTCGAGCGCCTGGCGGCCATCCTCAAGCTGGGTGACCGCTTTGTCTTTGGCCTGGCCGTGATGCTGATTTCCGCCCTGCTGTTAGTAATCGGTAACACAATTCGTCTACACATTGAAAACCGCCGTACCGAGATCGAAGTGATCAAGCTGGTCGGTGGCACGGATGCCTACGTACGCCGGCCTTTCCTGTACATGGGCGCGCTGTATGGCCTGGGTGCAGGGGTGATCGCATGGGGCATCCTGGCGTTTGGCCTGAACTGGCTGAACGAGGCGGTGGTAGGGCTTTCCGGGCTGTACGGCAGCGACTTCGCCCTGGGCGGGGTGCCGGCGTCCGATGGTCTGTCGCTCTTGATCGGAGCGGTGCTGTTGGGGTATATCGGTGCATGGATCGCAGTGGCCCGCCATCTGAACGAGCTGGCGCCGCGATAGTTTTTACGTGCCAGCATTGACAAATTCTTCACTATGGAACTTGTACCGTCGTTCCAGGTCAATGTTGGCAGCGCCCACAAGGCGCGAGTTCTGTAAGTCGGAGGTTCTTGAATGACCACATCGTTGCAACCTGCCTATGCCCTGGTACCCGGTGCAAACCTGGAAGCCTACGTGCACACGGTCAACAGCATCCCGCTGCTGACTGTCGAGCAGGAGCGTGATCTGGGCGAGCGTCTCTATTATGAGCAGGATGTCGAGGCCGCTCGTCAAATGGTGATGGCCCACCTGCGTTTCGTCGTACATATCGCCCGTAGCTATGCCGGCTACGGGCTGGCCCAGGCCGACCTGATCCAGGAAGGCAACGTCGGCCTGATGAAAGCCGTCAAGCGCTTCAACCCGGAAATGGGCGTGCGCCTGGTGTCGTTCGCCGTGCACTGGATCAAGGCAGAGATCCACGAGTTCATCCTGCGCAACTGGCGCATCGTCAAGGTGGCCACCACCAAGGCCCAGCGCAAGCTGTTCTTCAACCTGCGCAGCCAGAAGAAGCGTCTGGCCTGGCTGAACAACGACGAAGTGCACCGCGTGGCGGAAAGCCTGGGCGTGGAGCCGCGTGAAGTGCGCGAGATGGAAAGCCGCCTCAGCGGCCAGGACATGGCTTTCGACCCGGCAGCGGAAGCTGACGACGACAGTGCCTTCCAGTCGCCTGCGCATTACCTGGAAGACCACCGTTACGACCCGGCAGTGCAGCTGGAGGATGCCGACTGGAGCGACAACTCCACCAGCAACCTGCACGAAGCACTGCAAGGGCTGGACGAGCGTAGCCGCGACATTCTCTACCAGCGCTGGTTGGCGGAAGAGAAGGCCACGTTGCATGAGCTGGCGGACAAGTACAGCGTTTCGGCTGAGCGGATTCGCCAGCTGGAGAAGAATGCGATGAACAAGGTCAAGGCGCTGATCGCGGTCTGATCGAGCCCTGGCTGTAAGGAAAAGCCGCTGGCCCGCATAGGGTGAGCGGCTTTTTTTTGCGCAAGATTTACCGGTCTCTTCGCGGGCGCGCCCGCGAAGAGGCCCTCAAGGCTTGCGCGAAGTGTCGAGCTGCATCAGGTAGCTGGGCCCACCCAACTGGCTCATCTGCCGGCGAATCCAGCCGGCCCGGCTGGCCACGTAGGCGCTCGGCCGGCTGGCGCTCCACTTGATCGGGCTCGGCAGCACCGCCGCGAGCTGCGCCGCCTGCTGGCGGCTAAGCCTGCTCGCATCGACGCCAAAGTGGTAGCGCGCTGCCGCCTGGGCGCCAAACACACCTTTGCCCCATTCGGCACTGTTCAGGTAGACCTCGAGAATCCGCTCTTTCGACCAGAACAGCTCGATCAACGCGGTGAACCAGGCCTCCAGCCCTTTGCGGAACCAGCTGCGCCCGGACCACAGGAACAGGTTCTTGGCCACCTGCTGGGTCAGGGTGCTGGCACCGCGAATGCTGCCGCCGCGCTCGTTGTAGGCCAGCGCCGCCTGGATAGCCGGGATGTCGAAGCCCCAGTGGTTGGCGAACTTCTGGTCCTCGCCAGCAATGACCGCGACCTTGAGGTCGTCGGAGATGTTCTCCCACGGCTCCCAGTCGCGCTGCAGGTCGATCGGCTCGCCATTCACCCAGGATTGCACCTTGCGCTCGACCATCAGCGCCGTACCGGGTGGTGGCACCCAGCGGAACACCAGCACCAGCACGATGCTGCCGGCAGCGAACCAGAGCAGGGCGCGGGAGAGGCGGCGGAGAAGGGTTGGCAGCATGACGATGGCTTGGCCGTACGGGTGGAAGGGGCCATTATACAGACCCGATCCAAGGAGTCGTCCCATGCTTCGCAGCTTCCTGATGCTTGCCGCCTTTTTCGGCTTCACCGGTGTCGCTCTGGGCGCTTTCGCTGCCCATGGCCTGAAAAGCCGGCTGACGGCCGACTATCTGGCGATCTTTCAGACTGGTGTGACCTACCAGTTGGTGCATGCCCTGGCGATCTTCGCTGTCGCCGTGCTCTCGGTGCACCTGCCAGGGCGCCTGGTCGGCTGGGCTGGCGGCCTGTTTGCCGTGGGGATAGTGCTGTTCTCCGGTAGCCTGTACCTGCTGACCCTCAGCGGCCTGGGCAAGCTCGGCATCATCACCCCGATTGGTGGCCTGTGCTTCCTCGCCGGCTGGCTGTGCCTGGGCCTGGCAGCCTGGCGGCTCGGTTGACCGGGTGGTCCACAATCGCGACTAATGGCGTGCAGCGCCCTTGGGTTGCAGGGCGGTTCAGCGCTAGAATGCGGGCCCCCAAAGAACAATGGTGGCCGTGCGCATGCGCATTCAACTGAACGGTGAACCTTACGAATTGCCCGCTGGCGAAAGCGTCGCGGCCCTGCTGGCCCGCCTGGAGCTGACCGGGCGCCGCGTCGCGGTGGAACTTAACCTGGATATCGTGCCGCGTAGCCAGCACGACAGCACGCTGTTGAACGACGGCGACCAGGTCGAAGTGGTCCACGCCATCGGTGGCGGCTGATTCCGGCCGGCGATTCACCTGCAAGCCCAGCAACCTTTTCCCGAGGAACAACCATGAGCAACGTTCGTAGCGACAAGCCCTTCACCCTGGCCGGGCGTAATTTCCAGTCGCGCCTGCTGGTCGGTACCGGCAAGTACCGTGACATGGAAGAAACCCGCCTGGCCATCGAAGCCTCGGGTGCCGAGATCGTCACCGTTGCCGTGCGCCGCACCAACATCGGCCAGAACCCGGGCGAGCCGAACCTGCTCGATGTGCTGCCACCGGACCGCTACACCATCCTGCCGAACACCGCTGGCTGCTACGACGCGGTCGAAGCCGTGCGCACCTGCCGCCTGGCCCGCGAACTGCTGGATGGCCACAACCTGGTCAAGCTGGAAGTACTGGCTGACCAGAAAACCCTGTTCCCCAATGTGATCGAAACCCTCAAGGCCGCCGAAGTGTTGGTCAAGGATGGTTTCGACGTGATGGTCTACACCAGCGACGATCCGATCATTGCCCGCCAGCTGGCCGAAGCCGGCTGCATCGCGGTCATGCCGCTGGCTGGCCTGATCGGTACCGGCCTGGGTATCTGCAACCCTTACAACCTGCAGATCATCCTGGAAGAGTCCAAGGTGCCGGTGCTGGTCGATGCTGGCGTGGGTACCGCGTCCGACGCCACCATCGCCATGGAAATGGGCTGTGAAGCGGTGCTGATGAACTCGGCCATCGCCCACGCCCAGCAGCCGGTGCTGATGGCCGAGGCCATGAAGCACGCCATCGTCGCCGGTCGCATGGCCTACCTGGCCGGCCGTATGCCGAAGAAACTCTATGCCAGCGCCTCTTCGCCGCTGGATGGTCTGATCAAGTAAGAGCCCCTGATGACTGAATCGCACGATACGCCGATCACCCCCGACGGCGAAGCCCGCCCGCACCGCCGCATCAAGAGTTTCGTGATGCGCGCCGGGCGCATGACCGAAGGCCAGCAACGTGGCCTGGAGCAGGGCGGCCCGCTGTACATCCTGCCGCTGGCCGACAGCCCGGTGGACTACGACCAGGTATTCGGCCGCTCGGCGCCGCGCACCCTGGAGATCGGCTTCGGCATGGGCCATTCCCTGCTGGAAATGGCTGCTGCCGCGCCTGAACAGGACTTCATCGGTGTGGAAGTACACCGCCCGGGTGTTGGCGCGCTGCTCAACGGCGTGCTGACCCAGGGCCTGAAGAACCTGCGGGTATATGACTGCGATGCCATCGAAGTGCTGAACCGCTGCGTGGCGGACAACAGCCTCGACCGCCTGATGCTGTTCTTCCCCGACCCATGGCACAAGGCGCGCCACCACAAGCGCCGCATCGTCCAGCTGGAGTTCGCCGAGCTGGTACGACGCAAGCTCAAGCCCGGTGGCGTGTTCCACATGGCTACCGACTGGGAGCCGTATGCCGAGTACATGCTGGAAGTGATGAGCGCAGCCCCGGGCTATCGCAACCGTGCGGCTGACGGTACCTACGTGCCGCGCCCGGAAGAGCGCCCGATCACCAAGTTCGAGCGCCGCGGCGAGCGGCTGGGGCATGGGGTTTGGGATTTGAAGTTCGAGAAGGTGGATTGACCGGCTGATAAAGCCTTTCGATATGCCGATGTCTGCAGAAATGCAGGCGAAAAAAAACCGCCTTGAGAAGGGCGGTTTTTTTATGACTGTGCTCAAGCCCGTTCGGGACTGTGTGGGAGCGGGCGTGCCCGCGAAACAGGCGACGCGGTGGATGGCACCGGCTTCGCCGGTGTTCGCGGGCATGCCCGCTCCCACAGTGACCGCATGCGCATTTAAATTTTTAGCAAGACAGTTGCTCCTGCAAGGTTCAGTGCAAGGCCGTGGCTCAGCCCCGTCGATCCGCCACCACCCCGATCAGCACCAGTACTACCAGCAACACTGGCGCCAGCGCGTAGTTGTTGAACTGGCTCAGCCCTTTCAGCACCCAAGGCGTGGCATAGATCAGCGCCGCACCGCTGCCGATCATCACCAGCAAGGCCATGAACGGTACGCGCAGGGCGCCCGCCAGGCCGCCCAGGCGCTGTTCCATCCAGCCCTTGATATCGGTGCCGAACAGCACCAGCAGGCAGCCTACCAAGGCCAGTGAAATCTCCGACAGGTTGCTGCGGCTCCAGCGAGAAACCGTCGCGAGCAGATCAAGTACCAGATCCATGGGTCATCCTTAGGTCAAGAAATACTGCAGCAGGTCATTGAGGAACAACTGGCCCCTTGGCGTGGCCACCAGTCGATCCGGTTCGACCTGCAAAAGGCCCTTTTGTTCGGCCGCGCGGCGTGCCTCGCGCAGTTGTGCCAGCGGCAAACCAGTGCGTTGGGTGAACAGTTCGGCTTCCACCCCATCGGTCAGGCGCAGAGCGTTCATCAGGAACTCGAACGGCAGCTCGTCGACTGGCAGCAGCTTTTCGCCGGCCTTGAACGGCTTGGCCAGGTTCAGGTAGTCCTTGGGCAGGCGGGTTTTCCAGGTGCGCAGGATGCGCCCGTCGGCGAAGGTCAGCTTGCCGTGGGCCCCAGCGCCGATGCCGATGAAGTCGCCAAAGCGCCAGTAGTTGAGGTTGTGCCGGGCAGCGCGCCCCGCCTGGGCATAGGCCGAGACCTCGTACTGGCGGAAGCCGTGTTCGGCCATCAGTGCCTGGCCGGCCTCCTGGATATCCCAGAGGATGTCGTCCTCGGGCAGCTCGGGCGGCTGGTTCCAGAACACCGTGTTCGGCTCCACGGTCAGCTGGTACCACGACAGGTGCGTCGGCCCCAGGTCGATGGCCTGGCGCAGGTCGCCCAGCGCGTCGTCGAGCGACTGGTCGGGAAGGCCGTGCATCAGGTCCATGTTGAAGTTGTCGAAGCCGGCGGCGCGTGCCATGCCGGCGGCGCGAACTGCTTCATCGCCGTTGTGGATACGCCCCAGCGCCTGCAGTTTGGCTGGCTGGAAGCTCTGCACACCGATGGACAGACGATTGATACCGGTTTGCCGGTAGGCCTTGAACTTGTCCTGCTCGAACGTGCCCGGGTTGGCCTCCAGGGTGATTTCGATGTCCGGTGCAAACGGGATGCGTTGCTCTACGCCACGCAGCAGTCGGCCAAGGGCGTCGGCACTGAACAGGCTAGGGGTACCGCCGCCGAAGAAGATCGAGCTGATCGGCCGGCCTTGCACGGCGGCCAGTTCCTGGTCGAGGTCGGTCAGCAGGGCGGCGACGTAGGCATCTTCCGGCAGTTCAGGCCCGGCAGCGTGGGAGTTGAAGTCGCAGTAAGGGCATTTGCGTACGCACCACGGGATGTGGATGTACAGCGCCAGCGGCGGCAGGCTGGTGAAGCCCGCCGCGCCGGGGGTGGACAGCGTTTCGATCATGCCAGGCCCAGACGTTGGCGCAGCAAGGCCATGGCGCGGGCGCGGTGGCTGAGCTGGTTCTTGTCCACAGGGGCCAGGTCGGCGCTGGAGCAGCTGCGCTCCGGTACCCAGAACAGCGGGTCGTAGCCAAAGCCGTGCTCGCCACTGGCCTCGAACATGATGCGCCCATGCCACAGGCCTTCGCACAGAATCGGCAGCGGGTCGTCGGCATGGCGCACCAGTGCCAGGACGCAGACGAACTGTGCGCCACGCTCGGCTTCAGGCACGTCCTTCAGCGCTTCGAGCAGCTTGGCGTTGTTCGCCGCGTCACCCTTGCCGTCGGCATAGCGCGCCGAGTAGATGCCCGGCGCGCCGCCGAGGAAGTCCACCGCCAGGCCCGAATCGTCGGCCAGGGCCGGCAGGCCGGAAATGCGTGCGGCGTTGCGCGCCTTGAGGATGGCATTCTCGACGAACGACAGGCCGGTTTCTTCCGGCTCGACCTGGCTGAACTCGCCGATCGAGCGCAGTTGCACGGACGCGCCGAGCATGGCCTGGAGTTCCTTGAGTTTGCCGGCGTTGTGGCTGGCCAATACGAGTTGCTGGAAATTCATCATTCGCCTGGGAACACTTCCTGGTTGAAGCTGAGGGAGTTGCTGATGCCGCCGGTTTCGATATTCAGGTCGAAGGTGACGGTCTCTGCCTGGTCGATCTTGAACTGGGCGATGTAGTACACCGCGCCCTGTTCGGTGATCTGCTTGAACGACAGCGGGCTGCTGCGCCCGGTCAGGTCCTTGACCGTGCCGCTGACCACAGCCGTGGCGGGCTTGCTGGCCTTGAGCACGGCGATGTTGAGTACGCCCTGGTTCTTGCTGCGTACCAGGCCGGTGGCTGCGGCCACCTCCGGTGTCAGCATGCTCGAGGTGAACGCGCTGTAGTGCACCGTCACGTCGCCAAACACTTCCTTGCGCTCGGGACGGGCAGCATCGGCAGCCAGTACCGGCAGGGCCAGGCACAGGCTGATCAGGAACAGGGCTAGGCGACGCATGGGGTGATTCCTCCGGTGGGCGTCAGACCGCGAGCTGATGTTCTTGCAGGCCCGGGCTGCTGACGCGGTAGATGCCGATCTCACCTAGAAGATTAGGCCAAAGCCGGCCACCCCACCCGTTGCGGTGCAAGTGGTCGACCGCCAGGCGGTCTAGCACCTTGGCGCGGCGCTCGTGGCACAGCTCTTCGAAGTCGGCGAAGGTGCAGAAGTGGATGTTCGGTGTGTTGTACCAGGTGTACGGCATGAAGTCCGAAACCGGCATGCGGCCTTTGGTCGCCAGGTACCAGCGGCAACGCCAGTGGCCGAAGTTGGGGAAGGTGATGATGCACTGGCGGCCCACGCGCAGCATCTCGTCCAGGATGCGGTCGGGGTACTCCACGGCCTGCAGGGCCTGGGTCATGATCACCACGTCGAAACTGTTGCTGGCGAAGTTGCCCAGGCCCTTGTCCAGGTCCTGCTCGATGACGTTGACGCCCTTGGCCACGCAGGCCGCGATGTTGTCGGCGTCGATCTCCAGGCCATAACCGGTGACCTGCTTGCGGTCGCGCAGCGAGGCCAGCAGTTCGCCGCTGCCGCAGCCCAGGTCGAGTACCCGGCTGCCGGCGGGGATCCAGTCGTGGATGATTTCCAGATCGGCTCTCATGCTGTCCTCAGATGGCAATGCGGTTCATGTAGTTCGAGAAACCCTGCATGTAGCGAGGCGTGGGGATCAGGAAGGCGTCGTGCCCGTAAGGCGAGTCGATCTCCAGGTAGCAGACGTTCTTGCGCGCGGCCATCAGGGCGTCGACGATCTCGCGCGAACGGGCCGGGGAGAAGCGCCAGTCGGTGGTGAACGACATGATGCAATAATCCGCCTTGACGTGGGCCAGGGTGGCCGCCAGGTCGCCGCCCTGGGCGGCGGCGGGGTCGAAGTAGTCCAGCGCCTTGGTCATCAGCAGGTAGGTGTTGGCGTCGAAGCGCCCGGAGAACTCCTCGCCCTGGTAGCGCAGGTAGCTCTCGACCTGGAATTCGACGCTGTGGAAGTCGTAGTTGAGCTTGTCGCTCTTCAGCTCGCGGCCGAATTTTTCACCCATCGAGTCGTCCGACAGGTAGGTGATGTGGCCGACCATGCGCGCCAGCATCAGGCCGCGCTTGGGGATCACGCCCTGGTCCTGGAACGAACCACCGTGGAATTCGGGGTCGGTGAGGATGGCCTGGCGTGCCACTTCGTTGAAGGCGATGTTCTGTGCCGACAGCTTGGGCGCCGAGGCAATGTCGACGCAATGGCGCACGCGCTCGGGGTAGCTGATGGTCCACTGCAGCGCCTGCATGCCACCCAGGCTGCCACCGACCACGGCGGCCCACTGCTGGATGCCCAGGCGCTCGGCGAGGCGCACCTGGCTGTGCACCCAGTCTTCCACGGTCAGCACCGGGAAGTCGGCGCCATAGGGCTTGCCGGTGGCCGGGTTGACGCTGCTGGGGCCGGTGCTGCCGTTGCAGCCACCCAGGTTGTTCAGGCTGACCACGAAGAAGCGGTTGGTGTCGATCGGCTTGCCAGGGCCAATGCAGCTGTCCCACCAGCCCGGCTTGCGGTCGGTGGTGGCATGGTAGCCAGCGGCATGGTGGTGGCCGGAAAGGGCATGGCAGATCAGCACGGCGTTGCTCGCGCTGGCGTTCAGGGTGCCATAGGTCTCGTAGACCAGTTCGTAACTGGCCAGGGAGCGGCCACAAGCCAGTGCCAGCGGTTCATCGAACCGGGCGGTTTGCGGTACTACCAGACCGACGGAATCTTCGGGAAAGACAGTGGACATCGACCCTGCTCACGCTTGACGGAGGCGTAAGTCTAAAGAGCGCTACCCCCAGCGGCAAGCAGAGGCTTGTCGCTGGAAGCAACCCGGGTCAGGTGAGGCTCAGATCATCCGCCACAGCTCTTGTGGCATGCCGGCATAGGCGGCCAGCGGCGGCATGACGAACGACTGGATCACCTGGATCGCGAGGAAGGCGAAGATCGGCGAGATGTCCATGCCGCCCAGGTTGGGCACGATGCGGCGGAACGGTGCCAGCACCGGTTCGCTGATCTGGTAGGCCAGTTCGGCCGCCGGGTTGTGGCTGTTGGGAGCAACCCAGGACACGATCACCATGACGATCATCGCCACCCAGAAAATCTTCAGGAACAGCGAGGTGATACCGATGATGGCCCACATCAGCAGGTGCAGGATGTCACCGAAGGTGCCGTAGGTGACCATCAGCACGAAAGCCATCAGCAACGCCTGGATGACCACCGACAACAGCAGCGACGAGGTATCCAGCCCACCAACGCTGGGGATGACCCGGCGGATCGGCTTGAGCAGCGGTTGTGTGGCGCGCACGGCGAACTGGCACAGCGGGTTGTAGAAGTTGGCCTTGACCAGCTGCAGGACGAAGCGCAGCAGGACGATCACCAGGTACAGGCTGACCAGGGTTTGCACCACGAAGATCGCGGCGCCGGACAGTGCATTCATCTGAGGCTCCTTATTTGCCCAGTTGTTCGGCCAGCTCGGCGGAACGTGTAGCCGCAGCCTGCAGCGCCTGTTCGACGATGGCTTCGAAGCCGCTGGCCTGGAACGACTTGATCGCCGCTTCGGTAGTGCCGGCAGGCGAGGTGACACGGCGGCGCAGTTCGGCAGCATCGACATCGCTGGCAACCGCCATGCGTGCGGCGCCCAAGGCTGTCTGCAGGGTCAGCTGCGAGGCGGTTTCACGTGGCAGGCCAAGTTTTTCGCCGGCCGCGGTCATGGCTTCGATCAGCAGGAAGAAATACGCCGGGCCGCTGCCGGAGACAGCCGTCACGGCGTCCAGTTGCTGCTCCTGCTCCAGCCACAGGGCGGTGCCCACGGCCGACAGCAGTTGCTCGGCCTGCTGGCGTTGTTCGCTGGATACTTCCGCTGTGGCGTACAGGCCGCTGACGCCTTGGCGCAGCAGTGCCGGGGTGTTGGGCATGCAGCGTACCACCGGGCGAGCCCCGACCCAGCTTTGCAGGCTGGCGCAGGTGATGCCGGCGGCGATGGAAACGATCAGCTGGCCATCCTGCAGGTTCGGTTGCAGGGCTTGGCACACGGCTTTCATGACCTGGGGCTTGACCGCCAGGACGATGACGTCGGCACCATCGATGGCCTGTGCGTTGTTCTCGAAGGTTTCGATGCCGTGCTCGGCCTGGATGCGGCTGCGGGTCTCGGCGCCCGGGTCGCTGGCGCGGATCTGCGAGGCGTCCAGGCCCTGGGCACGCAGACCACCGATCAGGCTGGCGGCCATGTTGCCGGCGCCGATAAAGGCAATACGAGTCTTGCTCATGTCAGGTCCTTGTGGGAAAGAGTGAGTAAAGCATGGAATCAGGGCTGCCCGTAGTCGCGGGCACCGAACAGGGCGGTACCGATACGCACCCAGGTCGCACCCTGTGCAATGGCCGCTTCCAGGTCGTGGCTCATGCCCATGGAAAGGGTGTCCAGGCCAAGGTCAAGGCCTTCCTGCAATTGGCGCAGGGTGGCAAAGGCGGCTTCCTGGGCGGCGCGGTCATCAGTGGGTTCTGGGATGGCCATCAGCCCGCGCAGGCGCAGGTTGGGCAGCGCGGCTACCGCCTTGGCCAGGGCCGGCAGGTCGGCGGGGGCGCAGCCGGATTTGCTGTCTTCGCCGCTGACGTTCACCTGCAGGCAGATGTTCAGTGGCGCCAGCCCGGCCGGGCGCTGCTCCGAGAGGCGTTGGGCGATTTTCAGGCGGTCCACGGAATGTACCCAGTCGAAATGCTCGGCGATGGCTTTGGTCTTGTTCGACTGAATGGGGCCGATGAAGTGCCAGATCAAGGGCAGGTCGCCGAGCGCCTGCTGCTTTGTCAGCGCTTCCTGTAGGTAGTTTTCCCCGAAATCGCACACGCCGGCGGCGTGGATCTCGCGGATGGCGCTGGCTGGCTTGGTCTTGCTCACGGCCAACAACTGGACGCTGGCCGGTTCACGCCCGGCAGCCTGGGCAGCGCTGGCGATACGGGCGGAAATAGCGGAAAGGTTGTCTGCTAGGGTGGACATGGACTGATGCCGGCGGCTGTGGGGTTTGCGGCATTCTACCTACTTGAAGGCCTTTGGGGAGTCTCATGGATGTGACCGACCTGTTGGCCCGGGCCGTGGATGCGGGGGCTTCCGACCTGCACCTGGCGGCGGGCCAGATACCGATGTTGCGCCTGGATGGCGAGCTGCAGCGCATGGCCCTGCCGACCTTGGGCCCTGCCGCCTTGACCGAGGGCATGGCACCCATGCTGGATGAAGACCAGCGCCGACAGTGGGCCCAGGGTGATGAGCTGGATATGGCGCTGGAATTGCCGGTGCTGGGGCGCTTTCGGCTGAACCTGTTTCGCCAGTTGCATGGCCCTGCGGCCACCTTTCGCCTGATCCCGGGGCATATCGCCACACTCGATGAACTCGACCTGGGGGATGTGTTTCAAGCTGTTGCGCAGTGCAGCGATGGCTTGATCCTCGTGGGTGGGCCGACCGGCAGCGGCAAGTCCAGCACCTTGGCGACACTGCTTGACCAACTGAACCGCGATCGGGCTCTGCATATCATCACCCTCGAAGACCCTGTCGAAGTTATCCACAGTAGCCAGCGCAGCCTGGTCAACCAGCGTGAGGTCGGCCGCCATTGCGGTGGGTTCGCCCAGGGGCTGCGCAGTGCCCTGCGTCAGGACCCGGATGTGATCATGATCGGTGAGCTGCGCGACCTGGAAACCATTCGCCTGGCTTTGCGAGCGGCCGAGACTGGGCACCTGGTGCTGGCGACCGTGCATACGCGTTCGGCGGTGAGCAGTATTGACCGGTTGGTGGAGGTGTTCGCTGCCGAAGAGAAGCCGCTGGTGCGGGCGATGCTGGCCGAGTCGTTGCGCTTGGTGGTGGCGCAGGTGCTGGTCAGGCGTGCGGGCGGTGGGCGGGTTGCTGCGCGGGAAGTGCTGGTGGTGACGCCAGCGGTGCGTAACCTGGTTCGGGAGGGGCGGATGGCGCAGTTGTGTTCGGTGATGCAGGCAGGTGGTGCGGACGGGATGCGGACGATGGAAGGGGCGATGCGAGGGTTGAAGGAGAGGGGGCTGATCAGCGATCTATAGTGCCTGTGCTGGCCCTTTCGCGGGTAAACCCGCTCCCACATGGATAACACAGCCTTCGAATGCTGTGGTGTACCTGTGGGAGCGGGCGTGCCCGCGAAGAGGCCGATACAGGAGAGCGCCGATCAGATCAGCGCTTGGCCAGGTTCAGCTGCTGCTGTTCTTTCGGCAGCACTCGCTTGGCCACCACGTAATGCTTCTGCCAGTAAGGCTTGCTCAGGGTGTCGATGCTTACCCGCTTGCCACGGCGTGGAGCATGGATGAAGCGGTCGTTGCCCAGGTAGATGGCAACGTGGTTCACCCGGCGGCTCTTGATGTTGAAGAAAATCAGGTCACCTGGCTTCAGGTCACCCTTGGCTACCTTGACGCCGTGGCCCTGGGCCATGGCATTGGAGGTGCGCGGCAGGTCGACGTCGGCGACGTCGTTGAAGGCGTATTTGACCAGCCCGCTGCAGTCGAAGCCTTTCTTCGGGCTGCTGCCGCCCCAGACATAAGGGGTGCCGAGCACATTCACCGCACGGCTGAGCACATCGCTGCTCTGCTTCGGCGACATGGCGGCGACCGGCGCACCGGGCACGCTGCGGCTGCTGGCGGCATAGCTTGGGCGGGTGCGCAGCGCGGTCTGCTTGACCGGTGCGTGTCTTACCGAGGCATTGGTGGTGTAGCCGGTAAAACCATTGGGAAGACGTTGCTCACGATTGGTGGCGTGGGCGGCCAGGGGCAATAATAGGCAGAGGGTCAGCCATGTCTTGAGTAAAGGCGGCATAGATGAAGCTCTTATGAATAGTTATGTGTTGGGCGCGCAACTTTATAACAGCTTTTTGATCAATCTTTGATCCGTTGGTCGATTGTCCAGGTGCCGTACGTCGGCCTGCGACAAGAAAGTCACATTTTTTTTTAGAAAATTTTCGGATAACCCACGGGGGCTATGAATGAACAGTTATCAACAGGGGGCGCCGTTTCACGACACCCACAGCAAGACCATTGGCTACCTGCTATGGATTTTCGGCTTTACCGGGTCGCATCGTTTCTATTACGGCAAGCCAGTAACCGGCACCATCTGGTTCTTCACCCTGGGCCTGCTGGGCATCGGCTGGTTGATCGACCTGTTCCTGATCCCGTCCATGGACCGTGAAGCCGACCTCAGGTTCCAGTCCGGGCGCATTGACTACAACATCGCCTGGATCCTGCTGACCTTCCTCGGGGTGTTTGGGCTGCACCGGCTGTATCAGGGCAAGTGGATCACCGCGATCATCTACTTCTTTACCGGCGGGCTGTTCCTGGTGGGGGTGCTGTATGACTTCTGGACGCTGAACAGCCAGGTTTCCGAGCGGAATGCGGGGCGGGGTTGACGCACAGCCCTTGTGGGAGCGGCCTTGTGTCGCGAAAGGGCTGCAAAGCAGCCCCAGCATGCTCAGCAGCACCGCTGAAATCCTGGGGCCGCTTTGCGGCCCTTTCGCGACACAAGGCCGCTCCCACAGGGCCGCAAACGCAGGTTACTGACGGGTCTGCCGCTGTTGCAGCAGCAGGTTGCTGAAACCTGCCCCGGCCAGCTGCTTCTGCGCCCCGGTCAGCTGCTCGCGGTTGCTGAACGGCCCCACCAGCACGCGGTACCAGGTTTCGTCCTTGACCGTGCCCGACTCCACCTTCACCGACTGGCCCAGCAGGATGATCTGCGCGCGCACCTTGTCGGCATCGGCCTGCTTGCGGAACGAACCGGCTTGCAGGAAGAACTGGGTGGTTGCCGCCGGCTTGATCACCGGTGGTGCCGGTGGCGGGGTCTGGCCCATCAGCGCCGCCTGGGCTCGCGCCGTGTCGATCTTCGCCGCTTCGGCCGGCGTCACCGGGGTCACCGGCTGGGCCGGGACGGGTGGCGTCTTCTCTGGCACGGCCTCCGGCGGCACGATCACCTCGGACTCCGGCAGCAGCGTGTAGAAGTCGTACTTCGGCTTCACCGGCTGCTGCGGGGTGGCCTGCGCCGGCTTGCCGGCTTCGGCCACTTTCTCCGCCTTCTGCTGCTCGGGCTTGGTGCGCTTGATGTCTTCGCCACCGGGCTCGAGCTTCATCAGGAACACGATGAACGCGCCTACGGTCAGGCCGACCGCCAGCCATACCCAACCGGGAATCGGCTGCTTGGCCGGCGCCGTCTGGCGGCTGGCGCCGCGTTTGGGTGCGGGTTTTTTCTTGGCAGCCAACTTACATGCGCTCCAGGGTTTCCAGGCCGAGCAGTTCCAGACCTTGCTTGAGGGTGCGGCCGGTCAGCGCCGCCAGGCGCAGGCGGCTCTGCTGCTGCTGCGGGGTTTCGGCGGCAAGAATCGGGCAATTCTCGTAGAAGCTGGAGAACAGGCCGGCCAGGTCGTACAGGTAGCTGCACAGCACGTGCGGCGTGCCCTTGTCGGCGACGTTGTTGAGGATTTCGCCAAACTGCGCCAGGCGCGCGGCCAGGTCTTGCTCGTGGGCAGCCTGCAGCACGATGTTGCCGTCGACTTCATCGAAGCCCTTGCCCAGTTTGCGGAATACGCCGGCCACGCGGGTGTAGGCGTACAGCAGGTAAGGCGCGGTGTTGCCTTCGAAGTTGAGCATCAGCTCGAAGTTGAAGCTGTAGTCGCTGGTGCGGTGCTTGGACAGGTCGGCGTACTTCACTGCGCCAATGCCAACCACTTCGCCGATGTGGCGCAGCTCTTCGTCGGCCAGGCTCGGGTTCTTTTCCTTGACCAGCGCGTAGGCGCGCTCCTTGGCCTCGGTGAGCAGGTCGATCAGCTTCACGATGCCGCCGTCACGGGTCTTGAACGGGCGGCCATCGGCGCCGTTCATGGTGCCGAAGCCCATGTGCTCCATCTGCATCGGGTGGCCGACGAAGCCTGCGCGGCGTGCAACTTCGAACACCTGGTTGAAGTGCAGGGCCTGGCGCTGGTCGACGAAGTACAGGGCGCGGTCTGCCTTGAGCACGTTGCTGCGGTAGCGCACGGCAGCCAGGTCGGTGGTGGCGTACAGATAGCCGCCGTCGGCCTTCTGCACGATAACCGGCAGAGGTTCGCCTTCGCTGTTCTTGAACTCGTCGAGGAACACGCACTGTGCGCCCTGGTCTTCGACCAGCAGGCCCTTGGCCTTGAGGTCGGCGACCACGTTGGCCAGGTCGTCGTTGTAGGCGCTTTCACCCATCACGTCGGCCATGGTCAGTTTGACGTTGAGCAGCTCGTAGGTCTTCTGGCAGTGCGACAGCGAAATGTCCTTGAAGCGCGTCCAAAGGGCCATGCAGTCCGGGTCGCCGGCCTGCAGCTTGACCACCAGGCCGCGGGCGCGGGTGGCGAATTCTTCGGATTCGTCGAAGCGTTTCTTGGCGGCGCGGTAGAAGTTTTCCAGGTCCGACAGCTCGTCGCTGGTGATCGGGTTTTCTTCCAGGTAGGCCAGCAGCATGCCGAACTGGGTGCCCCAGTCGCCCACGTGGTTCTGGCGGATCACGTCATCGCCGAGGAACTCCAGCACGCGCGCCACGCTGTCACCGATGATGGTCGAACGCAGGTGGCCGACGTGCATCTCCTTGGCCAGGTTGGGTGCCGACATGTCGATCACAACCTTTTGCGCAGGGCCGGCCTTGCGCGCGCCCAGGTGGGCGTCGGCCAGTGCGGCATCCAGGCGGTTGGCCAGGGCGTCGGTGTTCTGGAAAAAGTTGAGGAAGCCGGGGCCGGCGATCTCGACCTTGCTGATGTCGGCGCTGGCCGGCAGGGCATTGATCAGTTTCTCGGCCAGGTCGCGCGGCTTCATGCCGGCCGGCTTGGCCAGCATCATGGCGATGTTGCTGGCGAAGTCGCCGTGGGTCTTGTCCCGGGCGTTTTCCACCTGGATCGCCGGCGACAGCCCTTCAGGCAGCACACCGTCGGTGACGAGTTGGGTGAGGGCTTGCTGGATCAGCTGGCGAATGGTGTCTTTCATGGGGATCTCTTTTCGACCGCAAGCGCGGTGGAGCGCTTGGATGCGCAGGTGGAAAAACTGGGCATTATCCGTGGCTGGGGGCGGGTTGCCAACCTTTGGGGTGCAACCATCAAGGGTTCCATGTTGTGTTCGAGGGCCTCATCGCCGGCAAGCCAGCTCCCACAGAAGAGCGCGCGCAACCTGTGGGTGCTGGCTTGCCGGCGATGAGGCCGGTCGATTCAGTACAGGTCTACCGGGTCGACATCCAGCGACCACCGCACCTGGCGCCCGCTCGGCATCTGCTCCAACACTAGCAACCAGGCGCTGATCAGTCGATGCAAAGGCGCCCGCGTATTGGCCTGTATCAACAGTTGCGCGCGGAAGCGCCCTGCGCGGCGCTCCATCGGTGCTGGCACCGGCCCCAGCAACTCGATGCCGGGCAGGCGCTGTTCGGCCACCAGGCGCTCGGCGGCGGCGCAGGCCTCGTCGAGGAAACCTTCGGCCTGCCCGGGCTTGTGCGCTTCGGCGCGCAGCAGCGCCAGGTGCGAGTAAGGCGGCAGCCCGGCGGCGCGGCGTTCGTCCAGGGCCTGCTCGGCGAAGGCGAAGTAGCCCTGCTCGGTAAGCTGCACCAGCAGCGGATGGTCGGCCAGGTGGGTCTGGATGATGACCTTGCCGGGTTCCTCGGCCCGCCCGGCCCGCCCGGCAACCTGCACGATCAGCTGCGCCATGCGTTCGCTGGCGCGGAAATCGCCGGAGAACAGCCCGCCATCGGCATCGAGGATGGCCACCAGGGTCACCCGCGGGAAGTGATGGCCCTTGGCGAGCATCTGGGTGCCGACGAGGATGCTCGGCTGGCCGCGCTGGATGGTGCTGAACAGGTTGTGCATGGCGTCCTTGCGCGCCGTGCTGTCGCGGTCCACACGCAGGATCGGGTAATCCGGGAACAGCACTTTCAGGCGTTCCTCGGCACGCTCGGTGCCGGCGCCGACCGGGCGCAGGTCAACGTGGTTGCACTGCGGGCACTGCTGCGGCAGGCGCTCGTCATAGCCGCAATGGTGGCAACGCAGCACGCCGGAGCGCTGGTGCACGGTCATGCGCGCATCGCAGCGCGGGCATTCGGACAGCCAGCCACAATCGTGGCACAGCAAGGTCGGGGCGAAACCGCGGCGGTTGAGGAACACCAGTACTTGCTGGCCCGCTTCCAGGGTTTGGCGGATGGCCTGCTGCAGTGGGCCGCTGATGCCGCTGTCCAGCGGCAGGCTCTTCACATCCAGGCGCAGCATGCGTGGCGGGCGGGCACCGCCGGCGCGCTGGTTCATGCGCAGCAGGCGGTAGCGGCCGGTCAGGGCGTTGTGCAGGGTTTCCAGCGATGGCGTGGCAGAACCGAGCAGGATCGGGACGTTTTCCTGGTGGGCGCGCACCAGCGCCAGGTCGCGGGCGTGGTAGCGCAGGCCTTCCTGCTGTTTATAGGAACCGTCGTGCTCCTCGTCGATGATGATCAGGCCGGGATTCTTCATCGGCGTGAACAGCGCCGAGCGGGTGCCGATGATGATGTCGGCCTCGCCGTCCCGGGCTGCCAGCCAGGCATCCAGGCGTTCGCGGTCGTTCACCGCCGAATGCAGCAGGGCGATGCGGGCGTTGAAGCGTTGCTCGAAGCGGGCCAGGGTCTGCGGGCCGAGGTTGATCTCCGGGATCAGCACCAGGGCCTGCTTGCCGGCTTCCAGTGTTTCGCGGATCAGCTGCAGGTACACCTCGGTCTTGCCGCTGCCGGTGACACCGGCCAGCAGGAAGGCGCCGAAGCCGCCAAAGCCTTCGCGCACGGCGTCGAAGGCGTCGCGTTGCTCTTCGTTGAGCGGCAGTTCCGGCTGTGCCAGCCAGTGTTCGTGGCGCAGCGACGGCAAGTGGCGGCGGACCTCGATCTGCACCAGGTCCTTGGCCAGCAGCAGGTCGAGGCTGTCCTTGTTCAGGTTGAGCTTGGCCAACAGGCTGTGGGCCACGCCGTGCGGGTGCTGGGCCAGGGTCTTGAGGGCATCGCGCTGGCGTGGTGCGCGGGCGATGCGCGGGTCTTCCAGGCGGGCGCCGGGGGCGACGTGCCAGAAGCGCTCCTGGCGCATCTCGGCGGGTTCGCCCTGGCGCAGCAGGGTCGGCAAGGCCCAGCTCAGGGTGTCACCCAGGCTGTGCTGGTAGTACTGGGCGGTCCACAGGCACAACTTGAACAGCGACGGCGGGATCGGCGACACCGGGTCGAGCAGGGCGCTGGCCGGCTTGAGCTTGTCGGCGGGTACTTCGCTCTGCTCGCACACCTCCACCAGCACGCCGATCATTTCGCGGCGGCCGAATGGCACGCGAATGCGCATGCCCGGGGTCAAGGCCTGGCGCGCCATGCTTGCCGGCGCCTTGTAGTCGAACAGGCGACGCAGCGGGGAGGGCAGGGCAAGGCGCAGGATGACGTCGGACACGCGGAAAGTCTCGGAGGGCGTTTCAAAGACTGGCGAGCCTAGCAGACGACGGTCGGTGCAAGCGACAACTTGCGTTGGCGTGATGCTCTGGTATTATTCGCCGCCTAATTACGTGCGGTATTCAACAATTGGTGTTGGGTGGCGGCACGCAGCTCGAGGAAGTGACCATGAAAGCAGATATTCATCCGAACTACGAAGTAGTTGCAGTCACCTGCAGCTGCGGCAACAAGTTTGAAACCCGTTCGACCCTGGGCAGCACCCTGGCGATCGACGTTTGCAACCTGTGCCACCCGTTCTACACCGGTAAGCAGAAAGTCCTGGACACCGGTGGTCGCGTACAGAAGTTCGCCGATCGCTTCGGTATGTTCGGTACCAAGAAGTAATCATGCGCATGGCGAACCCCTCGGGTTTCGCATTGCTGCAAAAAAAGGCGCCCCTTGTGGGCGCCTTTTTTATGGGCGTCATCTGGCATTTCCCGGCCCTGGCGTTCTGCCCGCTACCAGGCAGCCCTCAGCAGGTGGCGGTGCGCCAGGTGGTCGATGGCGATACCTTGCGTCTGGTCGATGGCCGCAGCGTGCGACTGATCGGCATCAATGCCCCGGAAATCGGCCGTAACGGGCGCACCAGCGAGCCCTATGCCGAGGCCGCCAGGCAGCGTTTGCAGGCCTTGGTCAAGGCCAGCGACGGGCGTGTCGGGCTGGAGCCGGGCGTCGAGTCCAAGGACAAATACGGCCGCACGCTGGCGCATATCTATGGCCGCAATGGCGACAATATCGAAGCACAGCTGCTCAGTGAGGGCTTGGGCTATCGCGTCGCGGTTGCCCCCAATGTACGCCTCAGCGCTTGCCAGCAGCTTGCCGAGCAGGCTGCGCGCAAGGCTGGCTCCGGGCTGTGGCGTCGTTCGCCGGTGGTGCGTGCCGGGGATGTCCGGCAGTCGGGTTTCGCGGTCATTGCGGGCCGCATCGAAGGCGTGGAGCGCAACCGTGGCGGGGTCTGGCTGAACCTGGACGGTGCGGTGGTGCTGCAGGTTCCCGCTCGTCTGCAGCGCAACTTCCCCGCCAGCTTCTTCGATAACCTCAAGGGACGCCAAGTCGAGGCGCGTGGCTGGGTGCTGGATCGTTCCCGCAAGGGCGGCCTCAAGCCCGGGCAGCGACGCTGGCTGTTGCCGTTGACCGATCCGAGCATGTTGGAGCGCATTTCAGGCTAAAAGATGTAGACATTTCGCTATTGGATTGTACACACTGTTAGCCGTATGCCCCGTGGGTTATAGCGTAAAGTCGTAGGCTAAAGGCCTTGACACAAGTGACCGACCAGTCTTGTGGCTCCCCGGCTCTTTGCGTATCCTCGGCGGTCCGTCAGAACAGTAAATAGCGGAATGCCCACCATGTCAGACCTGAAAACCGCCGCTCTCGAATATCACGCTCAACCTCGTCCGGGGAAACTGAGCGTCGAACTCTCCAAGCCCACCGCCACCGCCCGTGACCTCGCCCTGGCCTACAGCCCAGGTGTTGCTGAGCCCGTGCGTGAAATCGGCCGTGATCCAGAGCTGGCTTACAAATACACCGGCAAAGGCAACCTGGTTGCGGTGATTTCCGATGGCACCGCCATCCTCGGTCTGGGTGACCTCGGCCCACTGGCTTCCAAGCCGGTCATGGAAGGCAAGGGTGTTCTGTTCAAGCGTTTCGCCGGTATCGACGTGTTCGACATCGAAGTGGAATCGGAAAGCCCGCAGGCGTTCATCGACACCGTTCGCCGCATCTCGATCACCTTCGGTGGCATCAACCTCGAAGACATCAAGGCGCCTGAGTGCTTCGAAATCGAGCGCACCCTGATCGAACAGTGCGACATCCCGGTATTCCACGATGACCAGCACGGTACCGCCATCGTCACCGCGGCCGGCATGATCAACGCCCTGGAAATCGCCGGCAAGAAGCTGGAAGACGCCAAGATCGTCTGCCTGGGTGCCGGCGCTGCCGCCATCTCCTGCATGAAGCTGCTGGTGAGCATGGGTGCCAAGGTCGAGAACATCTACATGATCGACCGCAGCGGCGTGATCCACGCTGGCCGTGACGACCTGAACCAGTACAAGGCGCAGTTCGCCCACGCCACCGACAAGCGCACCCTGGCTGACGCCCTCGACGGTGCCGACGTGTTCGTAGGCCTGTCCGGCCCGAACCTGCTGAGCGCCGAAGGCCTGAAGTCGATGGCTGCCAACCCGATCGTGTTCGCCTGCTCGAACCCGGACCCGGAAATCTCGCCAGAGCTGGCGCACGCCACTCGCAGCGACGTGATCATGGCTACCGGTCGTTCCGACTACCCGAACCAGGTCAACAACGTACTGGGCTTCCCGTTCATCTTCCGTGGTGCCCTGGACGTTCGCGCCAAGCGCATCAACGAAGAAATGAAGATCGCCGCCGCCATCGCCCTGAAAGACCTGGCCAAGCTGCCAGTGCCGAAGGAAGTGTGCGACGCCTACGGCGTACAGGCTCTGGAATTTGGCCGTGAGTACATCATTCCGAAGCCGCTGGACGCTCGCCTGATCACCGTCGTTTCCGACGCTGTGGCCAAGGCCGCCATCGAATCCGGCGTGGCTACCCTGCCGTATCCGAAGCACTACCCGCTGACCAGCGTGGATGACGTGTTCAAAGGCTGATTGCTGCCTGGCGACACAAAAAAGCCCCGGCTCGTATGAGCCGGGGCTTTTTGTTTGCCGGTGGGGTTGGCGCGGCCTTTGTGGGAGCGGGCGTGCCCGCGAAGAATCCAACGCGGAGGCTGGCACCGGCTACGCCGGTGTTCGCGGGCATGCCCGCTCCCACAGGGTCGGTGTTGCCTTCGAGGGCTCTTAGAACAGATCCATCGGCGCCGCTTCATCCGCCGGCAACGGGCTGCCCGGTGCTGCGCCAGTGCCCAGTTCGTCCACCGACGGCGGCGAGTCTTCGGCCTTGAACAGCTCGAAGTAGGCATTCGGTGTGCTCGGCGAAGCGGCACGGCCGCTGACCGGGTCGACGCGCAGGCTGAGGATGCCTTCCGGCTCTGCCGGCGCATGCGCAGGCTTGTCCTTGAGCGCCGCGCCCATGAAGCTCATCCAGATCGGCAGTGCCGCGGTGCCGCCGTACTCGCGGCGACCAAGGGTTTCGGGCTGGTCGAAACCGACCCACACGGTGGTCACGTAGTCGGCGTTGTAGCCGGAGAACCAGGCGTCCTTGGACTCGTTGGTGGTACCGGTCTTGCCTGCCAGGTCGGTGCGGCCCAGGGCCAGCGCCCGGCGGCCGGTACCGCGCTTGATCACGTCCTGCAGCATGCTGGTGAGGATGTAGGTGGTGCGCCCGTCGATGATCTGCTCGGCCACGGCCGGCGCCTGCGGTGCAGGCGCCACCTGGCTGAAGGCTGCGGGTGCCTCGCCCGGCATGGCGGCGGTGCTGATCGGCTGTTCGGGCGCGGCCACACCTGCCTGGTCCTCGGCACCTTGCGGTACCCGGGCCGGGTTGGCGGTGAACAACGTCTCGCCGCTGCGGCTTTCGATGCGATCGATCAGGTACGGGGTGATCTTGTAGCCGCCGTTGGCGAAAGTACTCCAGCCTGTGGCGATTTCCATCGGGGTCAGGGTGGCGGTGCCCAGTGCCAGCGACAGGTTGCGCGGCAGGTCCTGCTTGTTGAAGCCGAACTTGGCGATGTAGTCGATGGTGCGGTCCACGCCCATGGCCTGCAGCAGGCGGATCGACACCAGGTTGCGCGACTTGTACAGCGCTTCGCGCATGCGGATCGGGCCAAGGAAGGTGTTGGTGTCGTTCTTCGGTCGCCAGACCTTGTCCAGATACTCGTCGACGAACACGATCGGTGCGTCGTTGACCAGGCTGGATGCGGTGTAGCCACTGTCCAGGGCGGCGCTGTAGATGAACGGTTTGAAGCTCGAGCCCGGCTGCCGCTTGGCCTGCATGGCACGGTTGTAGTTGCTCTGCTCGAACGAGAAACCGCCGACCAGGGCGCGGATGGCGCCGTTGTAAGGGTCGAGGGTGACCAGCGCACTCTGCGCGCCAGGTACCTGGCTGAACTTGAACTTGCCATCTTCCAGGCGCTGCAGGCGCACCAGGTCGCCGACCTGGGCCACGTCTGCCGGCGACTGCGGCGCACGGCCCTGGGAGTTGCTATTGATGAACGGGCGGGCCCATTTCATGGTGTCCCAGGCCACCAGCTCTTCCTGGCCGCTGCGGGTCAGCACCTTGAGGCCGGTTTTTTCGACCTGGGTGACGATGGCCGGCTCCAGGCCGCCAAGGCTGCGCTGCTTGCCCAGTTCCTGCAGCCAGGCCGCCTGGGTGCGGCCCGGGAAGCGTGCTTCGGGGCCGCGGTAGCCGTGGCGCTCGTCGTAGTCGGAGAGGCCGTTGAGGATGGCCTTGTTGGCCATTTCCTGCATGTCGCTGGGCACCGTGGTGGTGACGCGGAAGCCTTCGGTGTAGGCGTCGCTGCCGTAGCGGCCGACCATTTCGGCGCGGGCCATTTCGGCGATGTAAGGTGCATTCACTTCAGGCGTGGGCACGTGGTAGCTGGCGTTGAGCGGCTCGGCCAGGGCTGCCTGGTAGCTGGCTTCGTCGATCTTGCCCAGCTTGTACATGCGGCCGAGGATCCAGTCGCGGCGCTCCTTGGCGCGCACCGGGTTGGCCAGCGGGTTGAAGCGCGAGGGTGCCTTGGGCAGGCCGGCGATCATCGCCATCTGCGCCAGGCTCACGTCGCGGATCGACTTGCCGTAGTACACCTGCGCGGCGGCATCGATACCGTAGGCGCGGTTGCCCAGGTAGATCTTGTTCACGTACAGCTCGAGGATCTCGTCCTTGGTCAGCTCGCGCTCGATCTGCAGGGCCAGCAGAATCTCGTTGGTCTTGCGCGAGAAGCTGCGCTCGCTGGTGAGGAAGAAGTTCTTCGCCACCTGCATGGTGATGGTACTGCCGCCGGTCTGGATATGGCCGGTTTTCACCAGCTGGGTCGCGGCGCGCATCAGGCTGCTGGGGTCGACACCATAGTGGTTGAGGAAATTGTCGTCCTCGGCCGACAGAAGCGCCTGGATGAATTGTGGGGGAATTTCCGCGAAGCGGATCGGCGAGCGGCGCATTTCGCCGAACTCGGCAATCAGCTTGCCGTCGCTGCTGTACACCCTGAGGGGGATCTGCAACTGGATGCTTCTGAGCGACTCGACCGAGGGCAGGCTGGGGCTAAGATACAGAAACGCACCGCTCACACCGAGTACGAGCGCGCAAATGACTGCGACGGAAGACCACCAGAAGAACTTCAGCAGACGTATCAAGGCTTTTCGGTGTCCAGGTTGGGAGTGGATTGCACGCAGGTCCGGCGGACCAAAAAACGCTGGGCATTATAAGCATTTTTTCGCCTCTCCGGGTTACCGGCCAGGCTGCCCGTCGCCTCGATGGGCCGGCGCGGCCTAGTGTTGACGCGGGGTTGGGGCAGGTAGCCGCGACAGATGGCGGCGACAGACAACAAGGATGCCACGATGCTAGGACGCTTCGGCAAGGATGCCGGTTCACTCGTGGGGGTGGAAATTGCCCCCGACTCCGTTCGGATTGTGCAACTGCAGCGGCGTAACCGGCGCTGCCGGGTGCTTGCCTCGGTACAAGAGCCGTTCGAATCACCGGCTGGCAGTGACTGGGCGGCAGAGCCTGGTGCCGTGGCGGCTGCCTTGAGGCGCGCCTACCGACGCAGCGGCCTCAGGCAGCGCCGGGTCGCGCTGGCACTGCCGGGCAACCAGGTGATCTGCAAGCTGTGCCACCTGCCAGTGGAACAGGGCGGGGCAGAAATGGAGGCGCAGCTGCTGGCTGACGCCGAACGGCTGTTTCCATTTCCGCTGGAAGACCTGGCCCTGGATTTTCAGGTCCTGGGAGGCTCTAGCGTTCAGCCAGGCTGCGCCGAGGTGATGGTGGCTGCGTGTCGACAGAGTGCACTGGCGCCACTTGAGGGCATCGTCGAGGAGGCCGGGTTGCAACTGGAGGCCGTGGAGGTCGACAGCATTGCCTTGGGGCGCATGCTGCCGCTGGGCAGGCACCAAAGCTCGGCGCTGCTGCGCATCGAGGCCCAAAGCACCACCCTTCATGGCTGGCAGTCGGGTCGGCCTCAGCAACGGCGTGAGCTGAACCTGGGGCTGTCGACGATAGCGGGGGCGTTGCCGGAGCGCCTGCTGGCCTTGCTCGCCGGTGGGCCTTTGCCCGATTGCCTGTTGATCGCCAGCCGTTCTCCGATCGAACCGGGCCAGTTGCAGAGCCTCGGCTCCCGGTTGAACCTGCCGTGTCGCCTGGTATCCGAGCTGGCGCGCGTGGAACACGTCGATGGCGCGATGATCCTGGCGTGCGCCCTGGCTCTCGGAGGGTTGCGCCGATGATGCGGCTGAACCTTCTGCCCTGGCGCGAACGGCAACGCCAGGCTGCGTTGCGGTCTTTCCGCAGGCGACTGGTCGCCGGCGCGCTGCTGGCCCTGTGTGGCGTGACGCTGGTCGACCAGCTGGCCCGCCAGCGCGGGCAGCAGCAGGCGCTGGCCAATATCCGCCACCAGGCGGCCCTTGAGGTGTTGGGCGAACAATTGCAGCCGCTGGCCGATGTGCGTGCGCAGCATGAGGCGCTACTGGCACGTGCGGTGGCGCTGGAAGGCCTGCGTGCCAACCAGGATGTGCTGGCCGGGGTGTTCGCTGACCTCGAGCGGGCGCTGCCAGTGGGTGTGCAACTGCTCGACCTCAGCCTGGAAGACGGCAGCCTGCAGATGACCGGGCTGGCCACGTCCGGTGCCGTGGTCGCGCAGTTCATGCGGGACCTGAGCCGCTCGAGTGCGCTGGTTGGTCTGGAGCTCAAGCGCATCAGGAGCCTGCCGGGCGGCGATGAATTCCTGCTGGGTGCGCGCGTTTCGGCGTTCTGGTCGTGAATGCTGCACAGGTGCTCGGCTGGCTGGCCATGGCCGAGCGCTCCAGCCGCTTCAGGCAGCTGGCGCCAGTGCTGGTGGCCTTGGCGTTGTTCGGCCTGGGCTGCGCCATACGTCTCCCGGCAGCGCTGCAGCAGCATGCGCAGGAGGAGGCCCGGCACGCCGAGTTGCACGAACAGCATTCAGCCGGCGCGGTGCAGCTGGCCGAACTGGAGCAGCTCCAGGCGTCTGTGGCCATTGCCGAGCGACGCTTGCGGGAGGCGTACTGGCACCTGGCGGCCGGGGAGGGCATGAGCGACCTGCTCGAGCGCC
Organism: Pseudomonas sp. B13(2017); assembly: GCF_002113245.1. Taxonomy (NCBI): domain Bacteria; kingdom Pseudomonadati; phylum Pseudomonadota; class Gammaproteobacteria; order Pseudomonadales; family Pseudomonadaceae; genus Pseudomonas; species Pseudomonas sp. B13(2017). Next base: position 239,641 of record NZ_NEJX01000001.1, on the reverse strand, counting down.
TGGCAGCGTCGGGGCATGCGCATGGCTTGCTCATCGAGCGCTTCGATGTACATGAAGACGAACAACAGGCTGGCTTTCGCAAGGTACCGCTGGAGCTACAGGTGGTGGGGCAATACGCGGCCTTGCGCCAGTGGCTGGGCGACTGGTTGGGCCAGGCGCGTGTGCTGCGCAGCGGTGACCTGCAGCTGGCTGCAGCCGATGGCAAGCCTGGCCTGCTGCGCCTGCAGTTGCGGGTTGATGCCTATCAGGCGCTGGCGCCAGTGCCGGAGCCTGCGATGCTTGCGCGCATGCCGGCCAGGGGCGTGACGGCAGCGCCCCCGGTCGACCCGTTTGCGCCTGGGGCGACGCGATTGACGGGCAGCGGGTTGGCCGACGTGCCTTTGGCGCAACTGGAGATGGTCGGCAGCCTGTCGCGTGGGGCGGAACACGAAGCACTGCTGATGGCGGCCGGCAGGCTCTATCGCGTGCGCCCTGGGGACCGGGTCGGGCGTGACCAGGGGGTGGTGGCGAGGGTTGATCAAACCCAGGTCGAAGTGCGCGAACGGCTGTTCATGGCAGGGGTGTGGCATGAACGCACGGCGTTCATCACACTCGCAAAGCACCTGGGCAAGGAGGCCCCGGACGACGATGAAAACATTGATGAGATGGATGCTGGCAGCCCTGCTACCGGTCCCGCTGGCGTCGGCGACGCCTTATCAGGGTGAACCACTGTCGCTGAACTTCCAGGATGTGGAAGTGCGCTCGGTGCTGCAGGTGCTGGCTGACTATGCTGGCGTCAACCTGGTCGCCAGCGATGCCGTGCAGGGTAGCGTCACCTTGCGCTTGCAGGATGTGCCATGGGATCAGGCGCTGGACCTGGTGCTACGCAGCAAGGGCCTGGCCCGACGCCAGGAGGGCAATGTGCTGCTGGTGGCGCCTGCGGCCGAGTTTGCCGCGCAGTCTGTCGATGCCCGTGTGGGCCAGGCGCTGGATGCGCAGTTGCAGCCGTTGCGCCGGGAGCTGTTGCCCATCCATCACGCCAAGGCTGGCGAACTGGCGGAGCTGCTGCTGGCGAGCCTGGCGGATGACGGCATCCTCACCGGTCGGGGCAGCCTTAGTGTCGACGAGCGCACCAATACGCTGGTGGTACACCTGCCGGCCGACCGCCTTGCCGAGCTGAGGCAACTGGTGGCGCAGTTGGACGTACCGGTGCGCCAGGTGGCGATCGAGGCGCGTATCGTCGAGGCCAACGTCGATTACGAAAAAAGCCTGGGGGTGCGCTGGGGTGGGCCGCTTTACGTTGAAGACCCGCTGCCGGGCAAGGACCTGTTCGTCGACCTCGGGGTGGAGCGGGTGGGCGGCAGTATCGGCCTGGGCCTGCTGCGTGGCGACGTGCTGCTCGACCTGGAGCTCAGTGCCATGGAAAAGAGCGGCAACGGCGAAATCATCTCGCAGCCCAAGGTGGTCACGGCCGACAAGGAAACGGCCAGGATCCTCAAGGGTACCGAGGTGCCGTACCAGGAAACCAGCAAGAGCGGCGCTACCTCGGTAGCGTTCCGCGAAGCCTCGCTGTCGCTGGAGGTGACCCCGCAGATCACCCCGGACAACAAGGTGATCATGACCGTCAGGGTGACCAAGGACGAGCCGGATTACGTCAATGCCTTGAACAACGTACCGCCGATCCGCAAGAACGAGGTCAATGCCAAGGTTCGCGTGGTGGACGGTGAAACGATCGTGATTGGTGGCGTGTACTCGACTTCGCAAAACAATGTGGTCGACAAGGTGCCATTTTTCGGCGATCTGCCGTATGTTGGGCGGCTGTTTCGACGCGATGCATTACAAGAGAAAAAATCCGAGCTGCTGGTCTTCCTGACTCCGCGTATCATGAGTGACCAGGCGATTGCTGTGAGTCGTTGATTCTGTGCGAAATTTGATACTTGTGGGGCCCATGGGCGCTGGTAAAAGCACCATCGGACGCCTATTGGCCAAAGAGCTGCGCCTGCTGTTCAAGGATTCCGACAAGGAAATCGAACTGCGATGCGGCGCCAACATCCCGTGGATTTTCGACAAGGAAGGCGAGCCGGGTTTCCGTGACCGCGAGCAGGCGATGATCGCCGAGCTGTGCGCACTCGACGGCGTGGTCCTGGCGACCGGCGGTGGCGCGGTAATGCGCGAAGCCAACCGCCAGGCCCTGCACCAGGGTGGCCGGGTGATCTACCTGCATGCTTCGGTGGAACAGCAGGTTGGCCGCACCGCGCGTGATCGCAATCGCCCCCTGCTGCGCACCGGCAATCCCGAGGCGACCTTGCGCGCCCTGCTGGAAACCCGCGACCCGCTCTACCGCGAGATCGCCGACCTGGTGGTGGAAACCGACGAGCGGCCGCCACGCATGGTGGTGATCGATATTCTCGAGCGCTTGCAGCAGTTGCCGCCCCGTTAGCCCGGGACTATTCTCGGCCACCAGCGCCGAGGCGAGGTTCAACGTTACCGCGCGGGTGCCTGAACGGCGCCGCGCCCAAGTACATTGTGGGGATACATGCAGACACTAAAGGTCGACCTGGGCGAGCGTAGCTACCCGATCTACATTGGCGAAGGCCTGCTGGACCAGCCCGAGCTGCTGGCGCCGCACATCGCCGGGCGGCAGGTTGCCATCGTTTCCAACGAGACCGTCGCGCCCCTGTATCTCGAACGCCTGAGCAAGACCCTGGGTGCCTATTCGGTGCTGCCGGTGGTATTGCCCGATGGCGAAGCCCACAAGAACTGGGAAACCCTGCAACTGATCTTCGATGGCCTGCTGACTGCACGGCACGACCGCCGCACCACCGTGGTCGCCCTGGGGGGCGGCGTGATCGGTGACATGGCCGGCTTCGCTGCCGCCTGCTATCAGCGCGGCGTCGACTTCATCCAGGTGCCGACCACCTTGCTGTCCCAGGTCGACTCTTCGGTTGGCGGCAAGACCGGCATCAACCACCCGCTGGGCAAGAACATGGTCGGTGCGTTCTACCAGCCCAATGCGGTGCTGATCGATACCACCAGCCTCAAGACCCTGCCAGCGCGCGAGCTGTCCGCAGGCCTGGCCGAAGTGATCAAGTACGGCCTGATCTGCGACAAGCCGTTCCTCGCCTGGCTCGAGGACAATATGCAGGCGCTGCGTGCCCTCGACCCGGTGGCGTTGACCGAAGCCATCCGCCGCTCCTGTGCGGCAAAGGCCGCGGTGGTGGGTGCCGACGAGCGCGAATCTGGCGTACGCGCCACGCTGAACCTGGGGCATACCTTCGGGCATGCCATCGAGACCCACATGGGTTACGGCGTGTGGCTGCACGGCGAAGCCGTGGCGGCGGGCACGGTGATGGCCCTGGAGATGTCCATGCGCCTTGGCTGGATCGACCAGACCGAGCGCGATCGCGGAATCCGCCTGTTGCAGGACGCAGGTTTGCCGGTGGTGCCACCACAGGAAATGACCCCGGCGCATTTCATGGAGCACATGGCGGTCGACAAGAAGGTGCTCGACGGCCGTCTGCGTCTGGTGCTGCTGCGCCAGATGGGCGAGGCCGTGGTGACCGACGACTATCCGAAAGAGATTCTACAGGCCACGTTGTCGGCGGATTACCGCGCGATCGTGGCCCAGCTTTGAGGTTGTGACAGCGCAATGACCAGTTTGCATGCCGATGAGGCCTTTCTCGACCATTACCAGTTGAGCCACGATCCGTTCGCGCCCCGCGTGCCCGGCTTCAAGTTCTTCCCGGCCCAGCGCAAGCCCGTGCTCGGCCAACTGCACCACCTGGCGCGCTACAGCCAGCTGATGCTGGTTGTCACCGGCCCGCTGGGCAGCGGCAAGACCCTGCTGCGCCAGGCCCTGGTGGCCAGTACCAACAAGCAGGCGGTGCAGAGCGTGGTGGTGTCCGCCCGTGGCGCCAGCGATGCCGCCAGCGTACTCGGCCAGGTCGCGCAGAGCCTGGATGTGGCCGAAGCCGAAATGCAGGCGATCCTGGCCAAGGTGGTGCAACTGGCACTGACCGGCCAGGAAGTGTACTTGCTGGTGGACGATGCGGAACAACTCGACGAGTCGGCACTCCAAGCGTTGCTGGAATTGGCGGCGGGTGTGCCGGAAGGGCGCCCGCATGTGTTCCTGTTCGGTGAGCCGTCGCTGATTGCCGGGCTGGACGAGATCAATATCGAGGAAGAACGCTTCCACATCATCGAACTCGCCCCCTACAGTGAAGAAGAAACCCGCGAGTACCTGGAGCAGCGCCTGGAAGGTGCTGGCCGGGGCATCGAGGTGTTCAGCCGTGAACAGATCGTCGATATCCATGAAAACTCTGACGGCTGGCCTGGCAACATCAACCAGGTCGCCCGTGACACTTTGATCGAAGCCATGATCGCCAGCCGTTCGACGGCCAAGCGACCATCCATGGGGTTCAAGATGCCTAAAAAACATGTGCTCGCGCTGTCCGCTGTGGTTGTGGTCGCCGTTGCGGCCGCGGTGTTGATGCCGAAGAAAGGTGACAAGGCGCCTGCCGAAGCGCCGGCCGCCCAGGCCCAGTTGCCGCTTGGCGAGGGCCAGGCCAATGGTGGCAACCCAGCCATCGAGTTCTCGGGTTCGTCCCAGCCGATGCCGCTGCCGCTGGTTGGCCAGTCGCAACCGGTGATGCGCGAGCCGTTGGCCCAGGCCGCGGGCATGGGTGAGGGTGAAGAGGGCAGCCCGGCCGGTGATACCGCCCTGCAGCCAGGCAACCCGCCCCCAACCGTGACCACCATCGCACCGCCGCAAGGTGTGCCGGCGGGCCCGGCACCGGTACCTGCCCAGCCTGTAGCCACGGCGCCGGCCCAGCCGGTACAGCCGCAACCGCAGCCGGTTGCACCTGCACCAAAACCTGTCGCAACCCAGCCTGCCAAGCCGGTTGCGCCAGCCAAACCTGCACCAGCGCCGACCCAGGTCGCCGTGGCCAAGCCGGCCGCCAAACCTGTCGAGAAGCCGGCAGCCGGTGGCAGCGGCAACAGCGGCTGGTACGCCGGGCAGAAACCGGGCAATTACGTGGTGCAGATCCTGGGTACCAGCTCCGAGGCTTCGGCCCAGGCGTTCGTCAAGGCCCAGGGTGGCGACTATCGCTACTTCAAGAAAAACCTGCAGGGCAAGCCGCTGTACGTAGTCACTTATGGCAACTTCGCCAACCGCGACGCAGCGGTTGCGGCAATCAAGAACTTGCCAGCGAAGGTCCAGGCTGGTAAACCTTGGCCACGTACCGTCGCCAGCGTCCAACAAGAGCTGGCCTCGGCCCGCTGATACCTTCCGGGCGGCACCACCCCGCCGCCCAGTTGCTGAGCGATTACTGACTTTCGAATAGCCTGCTGCGTTGTCACGCGGCAGGCTTTTCTGTCCCAGACTGCCGGCCACAAGCCTTACTTGCAGTCATGGCTGAAACGCTTCAGACTCGAGCCAAGCCGCTATCACGGCGCATGGCGCAAAAACATTCAAAATTGCGACATAAATTTTCAATGGTGAGACATGAAAATTTGTGGGCATCGCTGTCGCTGTGCAACAATGGTTTTCCATGGCCACCGCAAAAAAGCTGGCGTTTGATCGGCGTGGATGGTAAGTGGTTGTTAAAAAAGAGATTTACCTCCGTTGAGAGGTGAACCTGGTGAGAATGTGTCTATGAAAACAGGTCTGTACCATCCCGAAGAATTCAAGGACAACTGTGGTTTTGGCCTGATCGCCCATATGACGGGCGAACCGAGCCACCACCTTCTGCAAACCGCCATGCAGGCACTGACCTGCATGACCCACCGCGGCGGTATCAACGCCGACGGCAAGACCGGTGACGGTTGCGGTCTGCTCATGCAGAAGCCCGATCAATTCCTGCGTGCCGTGGCCCAGGAGCACTTCGCTGCCGAGCTGCCCAAGCAGTACGCCGTCGGCATGGTGTTCTTCAACCAGGACCCGGTCAAAGCCGAAGCCGCCCGCGCCAACATGGACCGCGAAATCCTCGCTGCTGGCCTGAAGCTGGTCGGCTGGCGCAAGGTGCCGATCGATACCAGCGTGCTCGGCCGCCTGGCCCTTGAGCGCCTGCCGCAGATCGAGCAGGTGTTCATCGGCGGTGAAGGCCTGAGCGACCAGGAATTCGCCATCAAGCTGTTCAGTGCCCGTCGCCGTTCGTCCGTGGCCAACGCCCACGACGCCGACCACTACATCTGCAGCTTCTCGCACAAGACCATCATCTACAAAGGCCTGATGATGCCGCGCGATCTCGCGGCCTTCTACCCAGACCTGGGTGACGAGCGCCTGCAAACCGCGATCTGCGTGTTCCACCAGCGCTTCTCCACCAACACCCTGCCGAAATGGCCGCTGGCGCAGCCGTTCCGCTTCCTCGCCCACAACGGCGAGATCAACACCATCACCGGCAACCGCAACTGGGCCATGGCCCGTCGCACCAAGTTCGCCAACGACCTGATCCCCGACCTCGACGAGCTCGGCCCGCTGGTCAACCGCGTCGGTTCCGACTCCTCGAGCATGGACAACATGCTGGAGCTGATGGTCACTGGCGGCATCGACCTGTTCCGTGGCGTGCGCATGCTGGTACCGCCAGCCTGGCAGAACGTCGAGACCATGGACGCCGACCTGCGCGCCTTCTACGAATACAACTCCATGCACATGGAGCCGTGGGATGGCCCGGCCGGTATCGTAATGACCGAAGGCCGCCATGCGGTGTGCCTGCTCGACCGTAACGGCCTGCGCCCGGCGCGCTGGGTGACCACCAAGAACGGCTACATCACCCTGGCGTCGGAAATCGGCGTATGGGACTACAAGCCCGAGGACGTCATCGCCAAGGGCCGCGTCGGCCCGGGCCAGATCTTCGCCGTGGACACCGAAACCGGCCAGATCCTCGACACCGACGCCATCGACAACCGTCTGAAGTCGCGCCACCCGTACAAACGCTGGCTGCGTCAGCACGCCACGCGCATCCAGGCGACGCTGACCGATGACCAGGGCGTGGCCAGCTACGACGCTGACCAGCTCAAGCAGTACATGAAAATGTTCCAGGTCACCTTCGAAGAGCGTGACCAGGTGCTGCGCCCGCTCGGCGAGCAGGGCCAGGAAGCGGTCGGTTCGATGGGTGACGACACGCCAATGGCCGTGCTGTCGCAGCGCGTGCGTTCGCCGTACGACTTCTTCCGCCAGCAGTTCGCCCAGGTGACCAACCCGCCGATCGACCCGCTGCGCGAAGCGATCGTCATGTCCCTGGAAATCTGCCTGGGTGCCGAGCGCAACATCTTCCAGGAATCCCCGGAGCACGCTTCGCGGGTAATCCTCAGCTCGCCGGTCATCTCGCCCGCCAAGTGGCGTTCGCTGATGAACCTGGAGCGCGAAGGCTTCGACCGCCAGCTGATCGACCTCAACTATGAAGAGAGCGTCGGCCTGGAAGCGGCCATCCGCAACATCGCCGACCAGGCTGAAGAAGCCGTGCGCGCTGGCAAGACCCAGCTGGTGCTGAGCGACCGCTACATCGCCCCGGGCAAGCTGCCGGTGCACGCCTCGCTGGCCGTTGGTGCGGTGCACCACCGCCTGACCGAGCAGGGCCTGCGTTGCGACAGCAACATCCTGGTGGAAACTGCCACCGCCCGCGACCCGCACCACTTTGCCGTGCTGCTGGGCTTCGGTGCCTCGGCCATTTACCCGTACCTGGCCTATGAAGTGCTGGCTGACCTGATCCGTACTGGCGAAGTGCTGGGCGACCTGGACGAAGTCTTCAAGTACTACCGCAAGGGCATCTCCAAGGGCCTGCTGAAGATCCTGTCGAAGATGGGTATCTCCACCATCGCCTCGTACCGTGGCGCGCAGCTGTTCGAAGCCATCGGCCTCGCCGAGGAAGTGGTGGGCCTGAGCTTCAAGGGCGTTTCCAGCCGCATCAAGGGTGCGCGTTTCGCAGACCTGGAAAGCGACCAGAAGCTGCTGGCAGCCGAAGCCTGGAGCGCGCGCAAGCCGATCCAGCAAGGCGGCCTGCTGAAGTTCGTCCACGGTGGCGAATACCACGCCTACAACCCGGACGTGGTCAACACCCTGCAGGCCGCCGTGCAGCAGGGCGACTACGCCAAGTTCAAGGAATACACCACGCTGGTCGACCAGCGCCCGGTGTCGATGATCCGCGACCTGCTGAAGGTGAAAGTGGCCGACCAGCCACTGCCGCTGGAGCAGATCGAGCCGCTGGAGGCGATCCTCAAGCGCTTCGACTCCGCCGGTATCTCGCTGGGTGCTCTGTCGCCAGAGGCCCACGAAGCGCTGGCCGAGGCGATGAACCGCCTGGGCGCGCGTTCCAACTCTGGCGAGGGCGGTGAAGACCCGTCGCGCTACGGCACCATCAAGAGCTCGAAGATCAAGCAGGTGGCCACCGGCCGCTTTGGCGTGACCCCGGAGTACCTGGTCAACGCCGAAGTGCTGCAGATCAAGGTTGCCCAGGGCGCCAAGCCCGGTGAAGGCGGCCAGCTGCCAGGCGGCAAGGTCAACGGCCTGATCGCCAAGCTGCGTTACGCGGTACCGGGCGTGACCCTGATCTCGCCGCCGCCGCACCACGACATCTACTCGATCGAAGACCTGGCCCAGCTGATCTACGACCTCAAGCAGGTCAACCCGCAGGCCCTGGTTTCGGTCAAGCTGGTGGCAGAAGCTGGCGTCGGCACCATCGCCGCCGGTGTGGCCAAGGCCTATGCCGACCTGATCACCATCTCCGGCTACGACGGTGGTACCGGTGCTTCGCCGCTGACCTCGATCAAGTACGCCGGCGCCCCGTGGGAGCTGGGCCTGGCCGAGACCCACCAGACCCTGCGCGGCAACGACCTGCGCGGCAAGGTACGGGTACAGACCGACGGTGGCCTGAAGACCGGCCTGGACGTGATCAAGGCAGCCATCCTTGGCGCCGAAAGCTTCGGCTTCGGTACCGCGCCGATGATCGCCCTGGGCTGCAAGTACCTGCGCATCTGCCACCTGAACAACTGCGCCACCGGCGTGGCCACCCAGAACGACAAGCTGCGCAAGGACCACTACATCGGCACCGTCGACATGGTGATCAACTTCTTCACCTTCGTCGCCGAAGAAACCCGTGAGTGGCTGGCCAAGCTGGGCGTGCGCAGCCTCGGCGAGCTGATCGGCCGTACCGACCTGCTCGACGTGCTGCCAGGCGACACCGAACGCCAGCAGTACCTGGACCTGTCGCCGCTGCTGGGCAGCTCGCACATCCCGGCTGACAAGCCGCAGTTCTGCGAAGTCGACAAGAACCCGCCGTTCGACCAGGGCGAGCTGGCCGAGAAGATGGTGGAAATGGCCATGCCGGCCATCCGCGACCAGGCCGGTGGCGAGTTCAGCCTCGACATCTGCAACTGCGACCGCTCCATCGGTGCGCGCGTGTCGGGCGAAATCGCCCGCCTGCACGGCAACCAGGGCATGGCTGCGGCGCCGATCACCTTCCGCTTCAAGGGTACTGCGGGCCAGAGCTTCGGCGTGTGGAACGCCGGTGGCCTGAACCTGCACCTGGAAGGCGACGCCAACGACTACGTCGGCAAGGGCATGACCGGTGGCAAGGTCACCATCGTGCCGCCAGCCGGCAGCCCGTTCGAAACCCAGCACAGCGCCATCGTCGGCAACACCTGCCTGTACGGCGCCACCGGCGGCAAGCTGTTCGCCGCCGGTACTGCTGGCGAGCGCTTCGCTGTACGTAACTCCGGCGCCCACGCTGTTGTCGAGGGCACTGGCGATCACTGCTGTGAATACATGACCGGCGGCTTTGTCTGTGTGCTGGGCAAGACCGGTTACAACTTCGGTTCTGGCATGACTGGCGGCTTCGCCTACGTGCTCGACATGGACAATACCTTCGTCGACAAGCTCAACCATGAGCTGGTGGAAATCCAGCGTATCAGTGGTGAAGCGATGGAGGCCTACCGCAGCCACCTGGCGCGGGTCCTTGCCGAGTACGTGGAAGAGACCGGCAGCGAGTGGGGGCGTGAGCTCTCGGAGAACCTGGACGACTACGTGCGGCGCTTCTGGCTGGTCAAGCCGAAGGCAGCCAACCTGAAGCAACTGCTGTCCAGCACCCGTGCCAACCCGCAGTAACAACAGCTGCAAGTGACGGCCCCGTGCGCGGGGCCTGTCGTGCTCAAGTGATCGTCTTGCAGCTTGCAGCCTGAGGCTGGCAACTGCGGTAAAGAGGTTTTGAAAAATGGCTGAACGTCTGAACAACGACTTCCAGTTCATCGAAGTGGGCCGCAAGGACCCGAAGAAAAAGCTGCTGCGCCAGCGCAAGAAGGAGTTCGTGGAAATCTACGAGCCGTTCAAGCCGCAGCAGTCCGTGGAGCAGGCGCACCGCTGCCTGGGCTGCGGTAACCCCTATTGCGAATGGAAGTGCCCGGTACACAACTTCATCCCCAACTGGTTGAAGCTGGTTTCCGAAGGCAACATCCTGGCCGCGGCGGAACTGTCGCACCAGACCAACACCCTGCCGGAAGTGTGCGGCCGCGTATGCCCGCAGGACCGCCTGTGCGAGGGTGCCTGCACCCTGAACGACGGCTTCGGTGCGGTGACCATCGGCTCGGTGGAGAAGTACATCACCGACACCGCCTTCGCCATGGGCTGGCGCCCGGACATGTCCAAGGTCAAGCCAACCGGCAAGCGCGTCGCCATCATCGGTGCCGGCCCGGCCGGCCTGGGCTGTGCCGACGTGCTGGTACGTGCCGGCGTGACCCCGGTGGTATTCGACCGCAACCCGGAAATCGGCGGCCTGCTGACCTTCGGTATTCCCGAGTTCAAGCTGGAAAAGACCGTGCTCAGCAACCGCCGTGAAGTGTTCACCGGCATGGGCATCGAGTTCCGCCTGAACACCGAGGTGGGCAAGGACGTGACCATGGAGCAACTGCTCGCCGAATACGACGCAGTGTTCATGGGCATGGGTACCTACACCTACATGAAAGGCGGCTTCCCGGGCGAGGACCTGCCGGGCGTGCATGACGCGCTGGACTTCCTGATCGCCAACGTCAACCGCAACCTGGGCTTCGAGAAGTCGCCGGAAGACTTCGTCGACATGCAGGGCAAGAAGGTGGTGGTACTGGGCGGTGGTGACACCGCGATGGACTGCAACCGCACCTCGATCCGCCAGGGCGCCAAGTCGGTGACCTGCGCCTATCGCCGTGACGAGGCCAACATGCCGGGTTCGCGTCGTGAGGTGAAAAACGCCAAGGAAGAGGGCGTGAAGTTCCTCTACAACCGCCAGCCTATCGCCATTGTCGGCGAGGACAAGGTCGAAGGCGTGAAGGTGGTCGAGACTCGTCTCGGCGAGCCGGATGCCCGTGGCCGCCGCAGCCCGGAGCCGATCCCGGGGTCTGAAGAGATCCTGCCGGCCGATGCCGTGGTCATCGCCTTCGGCTTCCGCCCAAGCCCGGCGCCGTGGTTCGAGCAGCATGGCATCCAGCTGGATAGCCAGGGCCGCGTGGTGGCACCGGAGAAGGGCAAATTCAAGCACCAGACCAGCAACCCGAAAGTGTTTGCCGGTGGCGACATGGTGCGTGGGTCGGACCTGGTGGTGACGGCTATCTTCGAAGGGCGTACTGCTGCTGAAGGTATCCTGGACTACCTGGAAGTCTGAGGCTGCCTGTGCTGGCCTCATCGCCGGCAAGCCAGCTCCCACAAGGGCTGCGGCTCACCCTGTGGGAGCTGGCTTGCCGGCGATAGGGCCATCGGCAGCCCCATCATTAGGATTTTGTATACAAAATCTATTGATCCAGGACATACCTATAGAGAAAAGGCACGGCAAACGGCCGTGCCTTTTCTTTGTGCGTCTGAGAAAATGCCCGCACTATTTTTCCGGATGCCGACATGACTGCCCTGAAGAACGATCGTTTCCTGCGTGCACTGCTCAAGCAACCCGTAGACGTCACCCCGGTGTGGATGATGCGCCAGGCCGGCCGCTACCTGCCGGAGTACCGCGCCAGCCGCGCCAAGGCCGGTGACTTCATGAGCCTGTGCATGAACCCGCAGTTCGCCTGCGAGGTCACCCTGCAGCCGCTGGACCGCTACCCGCTGGACGCGGCGATCCTGTTCTCGGACATCCTCACCATCCCCGATGCCATGGGCCTGGGCCTGTACTTCGAAAGCGGCGAAGGCCCGCGTTTCAAGAAGGTCATCAGCACCCCGGCCGACATCGAAGCGCTGCCGATCCCCGACCCGCAGAAAGACCTTGGCTACGTGATGGACGCGGTCAGCACCATCCGCCGCGAGCTCAACGGCCGCGTGCCGCTGATCGGGTTCTCCGGCAGCCCGTGGACCCTGGCCACCTACATGGTCGAAGGCGGCTCGTCGAAGGACTTCCGCAAGACCAAGGCCATGGCCTACGACAACCCGCAGGCCCTGCACCTGCTGCTGGACAAGCTGGCCCAGTCGATCACCAGCTACCTCAACGGCCAGATCCTCGCTGGTGCCCAGGCCGTGCAGATTTTCGACACCTGGGGCGGCAACCTGTCGGCGGCGGCTTACCAGGAGTTCTCCCTGGCCTACATGCGCAAGATCGTCAGCGGCCTGATCCGCGAGCACGAAGGGCGCAAGGTGCCGGTGATCCTGTTCACCAAGAACGGCGGCCTGTGGCTGGAAAGCATCGCCGAAGCCGGCGCCGACGCGCTGGGCCTGGACTGGACCTGCGAGATCGGCGATGCCCGCCGCCGCGTGGGTGACAAGGTGGCGCTGCAGGGCAACATGGACCCGACCGTGCTGTACGCCAAGCCCGAGGCCATCCGCAAGGAAGTGGCGCGTATCCTGGCCAGCTATGGCCACGGCACAGGCCATGTGTTCAACCTGGGCCACGGCATCACACCGGAAGTCGACCCAGAGCACGCCGGCGTGTTCATCAACGCCGTGCATGAGCTGTCGGCGCAATACCATCAGTGAGTTGATCTCTGAACACGAAAGCCCGGCCATGTGCCGGGCTTTTTGTTGCATTAAGTTTTAATTCAGCGATCGTCGTTAATCTGGTCCCATCGAAACCGAAACAGGACCTGTTCCTCATGAAAGCACGTTATCTTGCGTTGATCCTCGCCCCCTTGTTCAGCACTGCTGCCCTGGCTGCCGGCTACACCGGCCCCGGCGCCCAGTCGGTCACCACCGTAGCTGCGGCCAACGATGCTGCCGACGACACCCCAGTGGTGCTGCAAGGCTTCGTGACCAAGAAGATCAACAACGACGACAAGTACGAGTTCAAGGACAACACCGGCACCATCACCGTGGAAATCGATGATGAAGACCTGCCGCCGACGCCGTTCAACGACAAGACCAAGGTCAAGCTGACCGGTGAGGTGGAGAAGCACCTGATGAGCCGGGAAGTGGATGTGGATATGGTCGAGATCATCAACTGATCCGAGATTTTGGGGCTGCTTTGCAGCCCATCGCGACACAAGGCCGCTCCTACAGGGAATTGCGTTCTGCTGTAGGAGCGGCCTTGTGTCGCGATGGGGTTCAGCCCGATTTCGGTGCCAGCCTGCTCAGGTGCAGCGCCACCAGCAACGCCACCGCCAGCAGGCTGCCAATGAACAGCCCGATGCCATTCCAGCCCCACTGGTGCCAGAACACCCCGCCCGCCGTACCGGCCACACTCGACCCGGCGTAATAGCTGAACAGGTACAGCGACGACGCCTGTCCCTTGGCCTTCAATGCCCTGCGGCCGATCCAGCTGCTGGCCACCGAGTGCGCGCCAAAAAAGCCGAAGGTGAACACCAGCATACCGACGATAACCATCACCAGCGGGTTGGCCAGGGTCATCAGCAAGCCACCCGCCATCACCACGATACTGGCCCAGAACACCTTGCGCCGGCCCAGTTTGTCAGCCAGTGCGCCGACCTGCGCCGAGCTGTAGATGCCAGACAGGTACACCACTGACAGCAAGCCGACCAGCGCCTGGTTCATGTGATAGGGCTCGGCCAGCAGGCGGTAGCCGATGTAGTTGAACAGGGTGACGAAGGCGCCCATCAGCAGGAAGGCTTCGAGGAACAGCCAGGGCAGGCCGGCATCCCTGAAGTGCATGACGAAGCCATCCAGCAGGCTGCGTGGGTTCATCGCCTGCGAGCGGAAATTGCGCGACTCGGGCAGCACCTTCCAGAACACCAGCGCCGCCACCAAGGCCAGGCCGCCGATGGTCAGCATCGCCGTGTGCCAGCTGACGAAGTCGATCAGCACGCCGGTGATCAGGCGCCCGCTCATGCCGCCAATGGCGTTGCCTCCGATGTACAGGCCCATGGCCAGGCCAATGTGCTGCGGGTGGATCTCTTCGCTCAGGTAGGTCATCGCCACCGCTGCCAGGCCGCTCAGCGACAGGCCGACCAGGGCACGGGTGGCCAGTACCAGCTCCCAGCTCGGCATCACCGCGCTGGCCAGGGTGGAAAGGGCGGCGCAGGCCAGGGCAAACACCATCACCGGCTTGCGCCCGATGCGGTCGGAGATAGGGCCGGTGATCAGCAGGCCGAACGCCAGCATGGCTGTGGAGACCGACAGCACCAGGCTGCTCTGCGCCGCATTGATGGCAAATTCCTTCGACAGCAACGGCATCATCGGCTGCACGCAGTACAGCAGGGCGAAGGTGGCGAAGCCGCCGCTGAATAGCGCCAGCACGGTCTTCATGAAGGCGGGGGTGCCTTTTTCGATCCACATTTCGTTCAGCGGGGCAGGTTCTGGCTCGGCGGGAAGGGGAGCTACAGCAGTTTTCACGGAGGGTACCTCTGGCGCAATGAAAAAAGCATATAGCTGGCTAATGATTAGATCCAATATATTGTTCGACCTATTTGAGATGTTTTACGACCTGTTTGGAGCTGATCATGGAACTGCGCCATCTGCGTTACTTCATCGCCGTGGCCGAAGAGCTGCATTTTGGCCGCGCCGCCCAGCAGCTGGGCATTTCGCAGCCACCCTTGAGTCAGCAGATCCAGGCGCTGGAGCAGGAACTGGGGGCCCGTCTGTTCGAGCGTACCAACCGTCGGGTCGAGCTGAGCGAGGCGGGGCGGTTGTTCCTCGAGGAAGCCCGCCAGGTGCTGGCGCAGGTGGAAAAGGCCGCCGATGTCGCCCGGCGTGCGCAGTTGGGGGAGCTGGGGGAGATGAAGATCGGCTTTACCTCCTCGGCACCGTTCACCTCGAAGATCCCCAAGGCCATCCACGCGTTTCGCCAGCGCTTCCCGGCGGTGCACCTGAACCTCAAGGAAATGAGCAGTCGCGACGTGGCAGAAGGGGTGTTCGACGAGTCCATCGAGGTCGGGCTGATGCGGCCGATGCCGCTGCCGGAAGGGCTGGTGGCCACCGAGTTGTTTCGCGAGCCGCTGGTGGCAGTGATAAATGCCTCGCATCCATTGGCCGAAGGCACGGAGCATGGCCTGCACATGGCCGCCCTGGCCAATGAGCCGTTCGTGTTCTTCCCGCGCAGCTATGGCAGCGGGTTGCACGCACAGTTGCTGAGCCTGGCGCGCCAGGCGGGTTTCAGCCCGCATTTTGCCCAGGAGGCGGGGGAGGCGATGACCATCATCGGGCTGGTATCGGCAGGGCTTGGGGTATCGGTGCTGCCGGCGTCGTTCCAGCGCATGCGCATCGAGGGGGTGGTCTATCGCACGCTGCTGGATGAAGGGGCGATGTCGGCGGTGTGGCTGGTGCAGCGCGAGCATGGTGGGTCGGCGATGGCACGGGCATTTGCCGAGTTGCTCACAGGGCAGGTGGCTGGCGGGGGCAGTGTAGTTGCCTGATCGGGCCCCGATCGCCGGCAAGCCAGCTCCCACAGGGGACGCGCTTGGCTTGCCGGCGATAGGGCCAGGGCAGGCAGCACAAGGCTGTTGTTCCGGGCAAATGGCACTGGTCATTGCCGCAGCGGCGCCACATACTCGGGCATTCGTTGATACACGGAGGTCAATCATGCGGCGCGTGGTGTTCAATCAGAAAGGTGGTGTGGGCAAGTCGAGCATCGCTTGCAACCTGGCGGCGGTGAGCGCCAGCGAAGGTTATCGGACCCTGCTGATCGACCTGGATGCCCAGGCCAACTCGACCCAGTACCTGACTGGCCTGACCGGCGACGATATCCCCATGGGCATCGCCGACTTCTTCAAGCAAAGCCTGTCCAGCGGGCCGTTCAGCAAGAAGAACCAGGTCGATATCTACGAAACCCCGTTCGACAACCTGCACGTGGTCACCGCCACGGCCGAGCTGGCCGATCTGCAACCGAAGCTTGAGGCGAAGCACAAGATCAACAAGCTGCGTAAGTTGCTCGACGAACTGGACGAGGACTACGAGCGCATTTACATCGATACCCCGCCAGCGCTGAACTTCTATGCGGTTTCCGCACTGATCGCCGCCGATCGCGTGCTGATTCCTTTCGACTGCGACAGCTTCTCACGCCAGGCCCTGTATGGCCTGCTGGCCGAGATCGAAGAACTCAAGGAAGACCACAACGAAGACCTGGTGGTCGAAGGCATCGTGGTCAACCAGTTCCAGTCCCGCGCCAGCCTGCCACAGCAGATGCTCGACGAGCTGCTGGCCGAAGGGCTCCCGGTGCTACCGGTGTACCTGGGCAGCTCGGTGAAGATGCGTGAGTCGCACCATGCCAGCCTTCCGCTGATTCACCTGGAGCCCAGGCACAAGCTGACCCAGCAGTTTGTCGAGTTGCATTCGCTGCTCGAAGAGAACGCTTAGACCCCCTGGCTACGCAACCACTCCAGCAACGACTGGAGTGGAAACGCCCCGGCCTGACGGCTTACTTCACGGCCATTCTTGAACAGCAGCAGGCTGGGGATCGAGCGGATGCCCAGTTGCCCGGCCAGGTTGCGGTTGGCTTCGCTGTCGAGCTTGGCCAGGCGGCAGCGGCCGGCCAGTTGGCGGGCGGCCTGTTCGAAGGTGGGGGCGAAGGATTTGCACGGACCGCACCAATCCGCCCAGATGTCGACCAGCAGTGGCAGGTCGCCTTTGATCTGGCTGGCGTAGCTGGCTTCGGTGAGTTCGAAGGGGGTGCTCAGCAGCACGTCCTGTTTGCAGCGGCCGCATTTCGGCGCGTCGCCCAGGCGCTCGGCGGGCAGGCGGTTGAGGCCGTTGCAGTGGGGGCAGGGGATTACCAGTGGGTCGGACATGTCGATTCCTTGTGTTGTTTGTTCGGGCCCTATCGCCGGCAAGCCAGCTCCCACAGGTACGGCGCAAGCCTTGGGTTGAGCGCCGTGCCTGTGGGAGCGGGTTTACCCGCGAACACCGGCGTAGCCGGTGCCATCTAGCGCGTCGCATTCTTCGCGGGTGAACCCGCTCCCACAGGGTTCGGAGTTGGTCAGGAGGAGCAGCTGATTTCCAGGTGCTTGCCCCATTCCGGCGGTCGCTCGGCATAGCCCTGCATTCCGGCCTGCTCCTCGAACGGGCGGCTCAGCACCTCATGCAGCTGTCGCACTTCACTGTAATCCCCCGCTTCGGCTGCTTCGATGGCTTTCTGTGCCAGGTAGTTGCGCAGCACGTACAGCGGGTTCACCGCATGCATGCGCTCACGCCGCCCTTCGGCATTATCCGCTTCGCGCTCGCAGCGGGCCAGGTAGTCCGCCCCCCAGGCATCGAAACCGGCCAGGTCGATGAAGTCGTCACGCACCACCTTCAGCGCCTCGGCCACGGGCTGATCGCCCAGCTTGCGGAAGAACAGGTTGTAGTCCACACCACCGCTCTGCATGCGCTGCAGCAGGCGCTCGACCAACGCCATGTCGTCGTCTTCCGCAGTGGTCAGGCCCAGGCGCCGGCGCATCAGGTCCAGGTAGTGTGCCTGGTACAGCGGCAGGAACAGGCCCAACGCCTCCTTGAGCGGTTCGACTTCGATCACCGTGGTCAGCGCCTGGGCCAGTGCAATGAGGTTCCAGTGGGCGATCGGTACCTGGTTGGCGTAGCTGTAGCGGCCACGGTCGTCGGAGTGGTTGCAGATGAAGTTGGCGTCGAAGTCGTCGAGGAAGGCGTACGGGCCGAAGTCGAAGGTGATGCCGAGGATCGACATGTTGTCGGTGTTCATCACCCCGTGGCAAAAACCATAGGCCTGCCAGCGTGCGATCAGCTCGGCATTGCGCTCGACGATGGTGCGGAACATGGCCAGATAAGGCTGCTCGGCATCGCGGCATTCGGGGTAGTGCTGCTCCAGCACGTGGTCGATGAGCACGCGCTGCTGTTCTGGCTGCCTGGTGTAGTAGAAGTATTCGAAATGCCCGAAACGCACATGGCTCTGCGCCAGGCGGGTGAGCATGGCCGCGCTTTCGCGGGTTTCGCGCCACACCGGGGTGCTCGAGCCGATCACGCACAGTGCCCGGCTGCTGGGAATGCCCAGGGCGTGCAGGGCCTCGGAGGCGAGGAACTCGCGGATCGAGGAACGCAGCACGGCGCGGCCGTCGCCCATGCGCGAGTAGGGCGTCTGCCCGGCACCCTTGAGGTGCAGGTCCCAGTGCTCGCCCTGGTCATTCAGCACTTCGGCCAGCAGCAGGCCGCGGCCATCACCCAGGCGCGGGTTGTAGGAGCCGAACTGATGGCCGGAATAGACCATCGCCCGCGGGTCGGCCTCTTCCCATAGCTTGTGGCCGCTGAACAGCTCGGCGAAAACCGGCAGCTCTGCCTGGGCCGGGTCGAGGTCGAGCAGCGCCATGGCCGACTCGCTCGCTACCACCAGGCGTGGGTCTGCGATGGGTTCGGGCAGGACCTGGGTGGAGAACGCGTCGCCCAGGCGGGCGAAGCGATTGTCGAAGGTGAGTTGGTCGAGGGCTTTCACGGGCTGCTCCTGGAAGTCGGTACCTAGGGGGCCGCTTTGCGGCCCATCGCCGGCAAGCCAGCTCCCACAGGGGATGTGCAGGACCTGGGTGCGGCAAGGCCCCTGTGGGAGCTGGCTTGCCGGCGATCGAGGGCGAAGCCCTCGCAGGCATTCTGGGCGTTCATGCTCTATGGAGTCCACTCACACAGGTTGAGTGCCATCCGGTTTCGGCTGCTCCACCGGAATCAGCTGCTGTTTGCCGCCCTTCGGATCCATCAGAAACACCTCGACCTGGCGCACCGAGATCTTGATGTTATGCGCCTTGAACTCGCGGTTGATGTAGCGGTTGATCTCGTCCAGCGTCGGGTTGCGGTCACCCAGGTCGCGTACATGCATGCGCAGCTCGTGGTCCAGCGAGCTCTCGCCGAAGTTGAGGAAGTACACGATCGGCTCCGGGTCCTTGAGCACGCGTGGGTTTTCGTGGGCGCCCTTGAGCAGCAGGTCGCGCACCAGGTCCAGGTCCGAGCCATAGTCGATGCCCAGCTTCAGCGTTACCCGGGTGACCGTGTCGGTCAGCGACCAGTTGATCAGCTGACCGGTGATGAAGGTCTTGTTGGGGACGATGATGTCCTTGCGGTCGAAGTCGGTGATGGTGGTGGCGCGGATGCGGATCTTGCTCACCGTGCCCGACAGGTTGCCGATGGTAATGGTGTCGCCAATCCGCACCGGGCGCTCGAACAGGATCATGATGCCGGAGATGAAGTTGGCGAAGATCTCCTGCATGCCGAAGCCCAGGCCCACCGACAGCGCGGCCACCAGCCATTGCAGCTTGTCCCAGCTGACCCCGAGGGTCGACAGGGTACTGACGATACCGACGCCGACGATGACATAGGACAGCAAGGTAGTAGTGGCATACGCACTGCCCTGGGCCAGGTTGAGCCGCGACAGCACCAGGACTTCGAGCAGGCCGGGCAAGTTCCGTCCTAGCGCGAAGGTGATGCCGATGATGACCAGCGCACCGAGGAAGTCGCCCAGGCTGATCGGCACCATGCTGGCGGTGGCACCGGTGCCGCTGGAGTACTCGTACAGGGTGAAATTGTTGAGGTAGGCGAACACCGAAATCAGGTCCGACCACACCCAGTACAGGCCGGCGATGAAGCCGCCGAGCAGGGCCAGGCGGATCAGGCGCAGCGACTGCTGGTTGACCTGCTCGATGTCCAGGGTCGGCTCTTCGGTGATGACTTCGCCATCCAGCCCTTCCTTGGCCGCCGCCCGCTTGCTCAGCGCGCGCTGGTAGGCCAGGCGCCGTGCCGCCACCGACAGACCACGCACGAACGCGGCTTCGATCACCAGCCAGAACAGCAGCAGGTACAGGGTGTAGATCAGCCGGTCGGTAAGTTTCAGTGCGGTGTAGTAGTAGCCGAAGCACACGGCCACGAACAGGGCGATGGGCAGGGCGGTGAAGGCCACGCCCACGGCCTTGCGGAACAGCGAGGTGTCGCGGTGCGCCGGGCTGCTGAGCAGCAGGCGGCTGAGCAGCCAGGCCATCAGTGCGTAGCAGGTCAGTACCACGCCGATACCCAGCACATCATCGGCCAGCGCCGAAGGCTGATGTTCGGCCACTGCCACCACGCCGACCAGTGCCAGTACCACGGTGCCCAGGCGACGCACCCAGCCACGCAGGAACTCGACCTGCGGCTTGTGCCAGCGGAAGTGGATTTCCGCCACGCCGCCCGGGGCGAGGATGCGGTAGGCGGTGTAGAACACCAGCCAGGCCTGGGCCAGTTGCCAGAGGGCGGCGCCGAGGTTGGCATTCTGCCCGCGGGCGTCGATCTGCAGGGCGTAGCTGCACAGGGCCAGGCCCAGGCTGACCGGCATCGCCAGCAGGATGTTGATGAGGATCGCCTGTGGCGTGTGCCACTGGCTGTCACGGCGGAAGTGGCCGATGTCCTGGTGCACCTTGCCCAGCCGTTGGTACAGGTATTTGCGCCGCCACAGCAGGGCGCCGATCACCAGCAGCAAGGGCAGGAACAGCAGGGGGCGCTGGCCCAGCCCATCGGCCAGTTCCTTGAGGCCCGAACCCCAGGGCAGGCTGGCTACCTGGTCGGCGAAGCGTGCCGGCACCAGGCTCAGCCATTCCCAGTCCAGTGGCTTGTTGCTGGGAATCCAGAACATCTGCTCTTCGAGCGTGGTGCGCAAGCCCTGGGCGGTGCCGAGCAGCTGCTTCTGGTTGAGCTGCAAGGTGATCGATTCGTTGAGCAGTGCCGACAGCTCCCGGCTGAGGCGTTCGAGCAGGTCGACGCGGGTAATCATCACCTCCAGCAGCGCCTTGCGCAGCTGAGGGGTAACCTGCTCCTGCGGCTGGCCGAGCAGCAGGTTGTCGACGTACGCGGCGGGGCTGCTCATCTGCTCGCGTTGCTGGTTCACTTCGAACTGGTAAAGACGGATATCGGCGATCTGGTCAGCCAGGTCGCGGTCGACTTTCAGGTGCGGCAGGGCCTGCTTCTGCTTGTAGAGGATCTTGGACAGCAGCAGGCTGCCCTTGAGCACGCTGATCTGTTCGTCCAGGGCCTGGTCGGCCTGGGTCAGGCTGTCTAGCTGCTGCTTGCTGCGCAGGTTCTGCTGGGTCAGCTCGTTGAGACGGTCGGTGCTCTTGAGCAGGTAGTCGGACAGTTTCAGGTTGGCAGCGCTTTCGTTGGCCAGCAGGGTGCTGCCGCCGGCTTTCTGCGCTTCGATCGACTGCTGGGTGACCGCCTGTTGCGACTGGGCCAGGCGTTTTTCGTTGATCAGCGATTGCAGGTCCTGGATTTCCTGCTCCATTCGTGTGGCGCGCTCGATCAGCAGGTCGTGACGGGCATTGCCCAGGTCCTGCAGCAGGCCGTTGCCAGCCAGTTCCTGGCGGCGCAACGAGGTCAGGGCATTTAGCGACGCCAGCTCGGCATTGAGCCTGTTGCGTTGGTCGCTGTTGAGCGGCTTGCCGTTCTCCTTGCCGCTCTTGAGGCTGAGGTTGATCTGCTGGGTACGTGTCTGGTTGTTGCTGATTTCTGCCTGAGCCCGCTCTGGGCGGGTCTGCGAGTTGATGATCAGGCTGTTGGCATCCGACAGTGCCTTTTGCAGTTCGCCTTGTTGCGTACTGCGCTCGCTGAGCATCTGCTCCAGCTGTGGCACGTTCAGGGTGGCGTAGCGTTGGGCCACCGGCAGTGGCTTGCTGGCCTTGAGCTTGATCAGCTCGCGCTGGCTGTCGGCGGTTTCCTTGGGCGCGCCAGCCAATTGCTGCTTGAGTGCCTCAAGCTTCTTTTCGCTGTCTTCCTTGCTGAGCAGCAGTGCCAAGGTCTGTTCCAGCACCTGTTGCTGGGCCTTCTGCTCCGGTGTCTGTTGCGCAGCCTTGGGGTCGGCCTCGGCACCCTTGGGCTGGGAAATCTTGTTCAGGCTGCTCTGGATGCTGGTCGTGGTGGGAAGCTCGGCCGCACCAGCGGCGAACGAGAGAGACAGGCACAGCCCGAGCAGGGCTGTGCGGAGGTACACGCGCAGGGACATAGGCAGACTACTTGTGGATCCGGCAGAAACGAAGTTTAGAGGAACAATCCTGGTCCGGGTCGCGTTCCTTCGGGGAATCTGACGCCTACTTTCTGGATCTTGTTCCCGTCCATGGTGGCCACGGTCCAGACCGTGCCATGCCATTCGACCTGGTCACCTACTACTGGAGCGCCTCCGACCTTCTGTCGGATGAACTGGGCCAGCGGCATTTTCGCGTCCAGGCCGTCGAGTTTCAGGCCGTACAACGCTGCCACCGCACCCAGTTCGGCATCGCCTTCGAGCACGAAGTCGCCGAAGAAACGCAGGTCGAGGCCACGTTGTGGCGCCTGGCTGAACAGTTTGCCCAGGGCCGGCAGGTTATGTTCGTGGCCGATCACGCAGAGCATGTCGCCTACTTCCAGTACCGTACTGCCGGACGGGTGCAGCAGCTGCTCGCCCCGGAACAGCGCGGCGATCCGCGTGCCTTCGGGCATTTTCAACTCGCGCAGGGCGGCGCCGATGCACCATTTTTCGGCGCCCAGGCGGTAGACGAACATTTCCCACTCGCTGGTAATGTGCACTTCCAGGGCGGAGCGGGAGATTGGTGCCGGGTCTGGCGGTACTGTCACTTTCAACAGCTTGGCCATCCACGGCAGGCTGGTGCCTTGCACAAGCAGCGACACCAGCACGATGAAGAAGGCCAGGTTGAAGAACAGCTGGGCGTCCGGCAGGCCGGCCATCAGCGGGAACACCGCGAGGATGATCGGTACCGCACCGCGCAGGCCGACCCAGGAGATGAAGCCCTTTTCGCGGCCATGGAAAGCCTTGAACGGCAGCAGGGCGGCGACCACCGACAGCGGCCGCGCCACCAGGATCATCCACAGCGCCAGGCCCAGCGCCGGCAGGGCGATGGGTAGCAGGTCGTGGGGCGTGACCAGCAGCCCCAGCACCAGGAACATGCCGATCTGCGCCAGCCAGGCCATGCCGTCGAGCATATGCAGGATGCCGTGGCGGCTGCGGATCGGCTTGTTGCCCAGCACCAGGCCGCACAGGTACACGGCAAGGAAGCCGCTGCCGTGCAGGGCATTGGTCAGCGAGAACACCACCAGGCCGCCGGCGATCACCAGGATGGGGTACAGACCGCCAGCCAGCTTGATGCGGTTGACCAGTTGCAGCATCAGCCAGCCGCCGCCCAGGCCCAGCAGCCCGCCGATGCCGAACTCGCGCAGCAGGTGGGTGAGCAGGCTCCAGTGCAGGCCGGTCTGGCCGCTGGCGATCATGTCGATCAGGGTGACGGTGAGGAACACTGCCATCGGGTCGTTGCTGCCCGACTCGATCTCCAGGGTGGCGGTGACCCGCTCGTTCAGGCCTTTGCCGCCGAGCAGCGAGAACACCGCCGCGGCGTCGGTAGAGCCGACGATGGCGCCGATCAGCAGGCCCTGGATCAGGCTCAGGTCGAACAGCCAGGCGGCGACCAGGCCGGTGAGGGCGGTGGTGATCATCACGCCGATGGTGGCCAGCGACAGCGCCGGCCACAGCGCCACGCGGAAGCTTGCCACCCGCGTGCGCAGGCCGCCGTCAAGCAGGATCACGGCCAGCGCCAGGTTGCCCACCAGGTAGGCGGTCGGGTAGTTGTTGAAGATGATGCCGCCACCATCGACCCCGGCGACCATGCCGACGGCGAGGATGATGACCAGGATAGGGATGCCCAGGCGCGACGACAGCGAACTGACCAGGATACTTGCGCCCACCAGCAATGCGCCGATCAGGAACAGGCTGTTGATGGTGCTTGCATCCAAAGGCAGGTACTCCGGGGACCGCAGGGGGGAGGGGACTTGATAGCATGACGCTAGCAGGTCGCGTGCCAAATGATTCTAACCTGATGAATTGGCAGGCTGTAAAGCGTTTCTGCAGATGAAAAAAAGGCACCGCGGTGGGTGCCTTTTCTGGTGTTGCCTGGGTGGGCCTCTTCGCGGGCGCGCCCGCTCCCACAGGTGAATCACAAATCTCAAGTTCTGTGAGAATCCTGTGGGAGCGGGCATGCCCGCGAAAGGGCCGGTGCAGGTTTACGCCTGCTTGACCTCACGCATCGGCTTGCCCTTCACCGGTGCATCGCCAGCCACGTAGTACTTGGCGGTGCTGCGCGGCAGCGGCTTGCGGCCACGGATCTTGTCCGAGATTTTCTCGGCGATCATGATCGTGGTGGCGTTGAGGTTGCCGGTGATGATCAGCGGCATGATCGACGCATCGACCACGCGCAGGCCCTTCATGCCATGCACGCGGCCTTCGCCGTCGACCACCGCCATGTCGTCGGTGCCCATCTTGCACGAGCAGGACGGGTGGAAGGCGGTTTCGGCGTGCTCGCGGATGAACTTGTCCAGCTCTTCATCGGTTTGCACGTGCGCGCCCGGGCTGATCTCACGGCCACGATACGGGTCCAGTGCCGGCTGGGCCATGATTTCGCGGGTCAGGCGGATGCCGTCACGGAATTCCTGCCAGTCCTGCTCGGTGGACATGTAGTTGAACAGGATGCTCGGGTGTTGGCGCGGGTCCTTCGACTTGGCCTGGATGCGGCCGCGAGCAGGCGAGCGCATGGAACCCATATGCGCCTGGAAGCCGTGTTCTTTCACGCCGTTGGAGCCGTTGTAGTTAATGGCCACCGGCAGGAAGTGGTACTGGATGTTCGGCCACTTGAATTCAGGGCGGGTACGAATGAAACCACCGGCCTCGAACTGGTTGCTGGCGCCGATGCCGGTGCCGTTGAACATCCACTCGGCACCAATGGCCGGCTGGTTCCACCACAGCAGCGACGGGTACAGCGACACCGGCTGGGTGCAAGCGTACTGCAGGTACAGTTCCAGGTGGTCCTGCAGGTTTTCGCCAACGCCCGGCAGGTCGTGCACCACCGGGATGTCGAGGCTTTCCAGCAGGGCGCGCGGGCCGACGCCGGAGCGCTGCAGCAGTTGCGGCGAAGCGATGGCGCCGGAGCTGACGATCACTTCCTTGCGGGCGCGGGCTTCAACGCGCTCTTCGCTGTCACCGACCAGGTAGGTCACGCCGATGGCGCGCTTGCCGTCGAACAGCACGCGGTCAGTCAGGGCGTGGGTGACGATGGTCAGGTTCGGGCGCTTCTTGGCCTGGTCCAGGTAGCCACGGGCGGTGCTGGAACGGCGGCCGTTCTTGGTCACCGAACGGTCCATCGGGCCGAAGCCTTCCTGCTGGTAGCCGTTAAGGTCTTCGGTGCGCGGGTAACCGGCCTGCACGCCGGCCTCGACCATGGCGTGGAACAGCGGGTTATTGCCAGCCTTTGGCGTGGCAACGCTGACCGGGCCTTCGCCACCGTGGTAGTCGTTCGGGCCGATGTCGCGGGTTTCGGCTTTACGGAAGTACGGCAGGCAGTCCAGGTAGGTCCAGTCTTCCAGGCCTGGCAGTTCTGCCCAGCCGTCGAAGTCCATGGCGTTACCGCGGATGTAGCACATGCCGTTGATCAGCGACGAGCCGCCCAGGCCCTTGCCGCGGCCACATTCCATGCGGCGGCCGTCCATGTACGGCTCCGGGTCGGTCTCGTAGGCCCAGTTGTAGCGGCGGCCCTGCAGCGGGAAGGCCAGGGCGGCCGGCATCTGGGTGCGGAAGTCGAAGCGGTAGTCGGGGCCACCGGCCTCCAGCAGCAGTACGGTGACGCCGGCGTCTTCGGTCAGGCGGGTCGCCAGGGTGTTACCGGCCGAGCCGGCACCGACGATGATGTAATCGAATTCTTGGGACATGAAAGTACCCTCGTGTTGGCGGTGATCAGGGAGCGGGAACGCCCGTGCGCAGCGGCACGGGCGGGGCTATACAGGGTTTAGAAAACCGAGTTGTAGCCGCCCAGCTCGACCTGGACCGACTTGATGCGAGTGTATTGAGCCAGCGAGCTGACGCCGTTCTCACGGCCGACGCCCGACTGCTTGTAGCCACCGACTGGCATTTCGGCCGGCGATTCGCCCCAGGCGTTGATCCAGCAGATACCGGCTTCCAGCTTGTGGATGATGCGGTGGGCGCGGGTGATGTCGTTGGTGCAGACACCGGCGGCCAGGCCGTACTCGGTGTCGTTGGCACGACGGATGACTTCTTCTTCGGTTTCGTAGGTGAGGATGCTCATCACCGGGCCGAAGATCTCTTCCTTGACGATGGTCATGTCGTCGGTGCAGTCGGTGAACACGGTCGGGGCCACGAAGGCGCCCTTGGCGAAATCACCAGCGGTCAGACGCTCGCCACCGCACAGCACGCGGGCACCCTCTTCCTTGCCCTTGGCGATGTAGCCAAGCACGCTTTCCATGTGCTGGAAGCTGACCAGCGGGCCGAAGTTGGTGTTTTCGTCTTCCGGGTTGCCAGCGCGGATGCGGGCAACGCGCTCGACGATCTTGGCCTCGAAGGCAGCTTTCATTTCAGCCGGGATGAACACGCGGGTGCCGTTGGTGCAAACCTGGCCCGAGCTGTAGAAGTTGGCCATCATGGCGATGTCGGCGGCCTTGTCCAGGTCGGCGTCGGCGCAGATGATCAGTGGCGACTTGCCGCCCAGTTCCATGGTGACTTCCTTGAGCGACGAGCTCGAGGCGCTGGCCATGACCTTCTTGCCGGTGGTGGTGCCGCCGGTGAAGGAGACTTTTTCGATGCGTGGGTGCTCGGTCAGCCAGGTGCCGACTTCGCGGCCGCTGCCGGTCAGGACGTTGAACACGCCGTTCGGCAGGCCGGCTTCGGTGTAGATCTCGGCCAGTTTCAGGGTGGTCAGCGAGGTGACTTCCGACGGCTTGAAGATCATCGCGTTGCCGGCGGCCAGGGCCGGGGCGGATTTCCACAGGGCGATCTGGATCGGGTAGTTCCAGGCGCCGATACCGGCGGTCACGCCCAGCGGCTCGCGGCGGGTGTAGACGAAGGACGATTCACGCAGCGGGATCTGCTCGCCTTCGATGGCCGGAACCAGGCCAGCGTAGTACTCCAGCACGTCGGCGCCGGTGACGATGTCGACGTAGCGGGTTTCCGAGTACGACTTGCCGGTGTCCAGGGTTTCCAGCATGGCCAGCTCGTCGTTGCGCTCGCGCAGGATCTCGACGGCGCGGCGCAGGATGCGCGAACGTTGCATGGCGGTCATCGCGGCCCAGACTTTCTGGCCACGCTCGGCGCTTTCGACGGCCTTCTCGACGTCAGCCTCGGTGGCACGTTGCACGTGGGCGAGGACTTCGCCGGTAGCCGGGTTGATGGCTTCGAAGGTGGCATCGCTGCCAGCGTCGACGTAAGCGCCATCAATGTAGAGTTTTTGCGTTCCGAAACGGGCCATAGTGTCCTCGCAAGTGCAGTGTGTGGTTTGGCTTGCGCGTCACGCTCCTGCCGGGTTGGCAAGGGCCGTGCGCGTTGGTTCAGCGGCCTGGTCGTTTGTACCCAGGGTGTGCTGTTTAGCCAGTTGTAGATCCATGTATTCGTAAGCAATCCGTATCGCCTGGTCGGTGTCGAATGCATCCCCCGACAGGGCGCCACGCAGCCACAAGCCGTCGATCAAAGCTGCCAGGCCGCGGGCTGCCTTGCGCGCATGGTAGAGCGGCAGGGCGCGGCGGAACTGGCAGCACAGGTTGGAATACAAGCGGTGGTCGTTGATCCGCTGCAACCTGTGCAAATCGGGCTGGTGCATGCTGGAAGCCCAGAAGGCCAACCAGGTTTTCATCGCCGGGCCGTTCACCTGGCTGGCATCGAAGTTGCCCTCGATGATCACTTTCAGGTGGGCGCGCGGGCTGTCGTCCGTCAGGGCCTGGCGACGTGCTCTGACACCTTCGTTGAGCATGTTCATGATGTAACCCATCGTCGCTGCGATCAGGCCGTTCTTGTCCCGAAAGTAGTGACTGATGATGCCGTTCGACACACCGGCCAAACGGGCAATCAGCGCAATGCTGGCGTCGCCCAGTCCGACCTGATCGACCGCCTGCAACGTGGCTTCGATCAACTGCTGGCGGCGGATGGGTTGCATACCGACCTTGGGCATCTTGCTATCTCCTCAGGCCTGCGAGCAGACGACGGGCGGCTGACTCGGCGAAGGCCAGTCTATTTTGTTTTGATTGAACGTTCAATCAATAAAGAATAAGCTCTGCGACAATTTGTGCCATTGACAGTTTTTCAGGCGGTCGAGAAGGCACGGATTGACACCCCAGGAAATCGCGTAACCCCCGGAATACAAGGCGTTGACGGGCATGAGCGATGCGAAATGCAGATTCTGCCGTGCGGTCATGGACCCTGCGGCGGGCCCTTGGAGCGGGCGGGGTGATCTGTGACGAATGCGCGCACCTCGGCTGAGGCGTGGCATTTGCAGCAGGCCACCTGTCTGTTTTTTTGCAACGTATCGATTCGGGATCACGGTTTCCAGGGTGCTTTTATAACACCTGATGCAGTGGGGATATTCCACCAATTGCTCGGGAAAGACTGATTAGCCTCCACAGCCGTACTGCCCGGAGCATTCGTGCAATGAGTTCTGCCTCACTTACCAACCCTCCGGCCGAGAGGGTACGGGTCAACCGCGTGGTGTTCTTCACCTCCGCGCTGATGATCCTCGTTCTGACTGCCTTGCTTATCGCTGTACCCGAAACCGCCGGCCAGGTGCTGGGCGTGGCCCAGAAATGGCTTACGCGCACCTTCGGCTGGTACTACATGCTGGTAATCGGCGGTTACCTGCTGTTCGTCATCTACCTGGCCTTCTCCGACTACGGCAAGCTCAAGCTTGGCGGCAAGGATGACCAGCCCGACTTCAGCTATGGCGCCTGGGCCGGCATGCTGTTCTCCTCCGGTATCGGCATTTCGCTGCTGTACTTCGGCGCTTCCGAGCCGCTGGACCACTACTTCAACCCACCGGAAGGCACCTCTGCCAGCCTCGACGCAGCGCGCCAGGGCCTGCAGCTGACCTTTCTGCACTGGGGCCTGCATGGCTGGGCGATCTACGCGCTGGTCGGCCTGGCCGTGGGTTACTTCGCCTACCGCCACAACCAGCCGCTGGCCCTGCGCTCGGCGCTGTACCCGCTGGTGGGTGAGCGTTGGGTCAAGGGTGCGGCCGGCAATGCCGTGGACATCTTCGGCATGTTCGTCACCCTGCTGGGCCTGGTGACCAACCTGGGCATCGGTTCGATGCAGGTGGCCTCCGGCCTGGAATAC
Source organism: Pseudomonas sp. B13(2017) (assembly GCF_002113245.1). Classification (NCBI taxonomy): domain Bacteria; kingdom Pseudomonadati; phylum Pseudomonadota; class Gammaproteobacteria; order Pseudomonadales; family Pseudomonadaceae; genus Pseudomonas; species Pseudomonas sp. B13(2017). The sequence goes on along the minus strand of NZ_NEJX01000001.1, from coordinate 210,230 downwards.
CTGTTCGGCATGGACCACAGCAAGACCAACCTGCTGGTGGTGATCCTGGTCATGGCCGGCGTTGCCACCGTGGCGGCGGTCTCTGGTGTGGAAAACGGCATTCGCCGCCTGTCCAACCTGAACATCATGCTGTTCAGTGGCCTGTTGATCTTCGTCCTGCTGGGCGGCGAAACCCTGCACCTGCTCAACGGCTTCGTGCAGAACATCGGCGACTACCTCAACGGCATCGTGCTGAAAACCTTCGACCTCTATGTGTATGAAGGCGAAGCCGGCAAGTCCGAGCGCTGGCTGGGCCTGTGGACCGTGTTCTACTGGGCCTGGTGGATCTCCTGGGGCCCGTTCGTCGGCATGTTCATTGCCCGTATCTCCAAGGGCCGCACCGTGCGCCAACTGGTCAGCGGCGTGTTGCTGATCCCGCTGGGCTTCACCCTGGCCTGGCTGTCGATCTTCGGCAACACCGCGCTGGACCTGGTGATCAACCAGGGCGCCGTGGAGCTGGGCAAGACCGCCCTGGAGCAGCCGTCGATGTCGATCTACCAGCTGCTGGAATACTTCCCGGCGGCCAAGATCGTGATCGGTGTAGCGGTGTTCGTCGGCTTCGTGCTGTTCCTCACCCCGGCCGACTCCGGCGCGGTGATGATGGCCAACCTGTCGTGCAAAGGCGGCAAGGTCGACGAAGACGCCCCGCACTGGATGGTGGTGTTCTGGTCGGTGGTCATCACCTTGGTCACCATCGGCCTGCTGTTCGCCGGTAACTTCGAAGCCATGCAGACCATGGTAGTGCTGGCGGGCCTGCCATTCTCGGTGGTGCTGGTGCTGTTCATGTTCGGCCTGTACAAGGCCATGAAACAGGACGTGGCGGTCGAGCAGGAACGTGCCGAGCTGGCCGCCCGTGGCCGTCGTGGCTTCAGCGAGCGCCTGACCCAGCTGGAACTGCAGCCGACCCAGGCCGTGGTGCAGCGTTTCATGGACAAGCAGGTCAGCCCGGCGCTGAAAGAAGCCGCCGCGCAGTTGCAGACCCTGGGCTTCGAGGTGGAAACCCGGGTTGGCCAGTCGCGCAACATGATGGGCCTGCGGGTGATGATGGAAGAGGGCAACCCGTTCGTCTATGAAGTGAGCCTGGATGGCTACCTGGCCGCGCCGAGCGAAGCACCGGTGGAAGGTGAGCCGGAAGTGCGTCAGCGCTTCTACCGCGCCGAGGTGTACCTGCACGATGGCAGCCAGGAGTACGACCTGATGGGCTTTGCGCCGGAGCAGATCGTGCGTGATGTGCTGGATCAGTTCGAAAGCCACCGCCAGTTGCTGGGGCGTGTTTACAGCTGATTCTTGAGCGACGAGGAGGCCCTGCAAGACGCAGGGCCTTTTTCATGGGCAAGCAATAATTAGCCCGGGCGTCGTACAAGTTTGCTTCAGCCTGCCGGTTTTCTTCCGGAGGCATGCTTCATGAAACGTTCCGCTATTTCCACATTCGATTTTCAGTACGCAGCAGCCAGTCAGTTCAGTGATCGGCCGACATTGCGGCAGGTGACCAGCGAGAAGCTGTGGACCGTGCTGCTGGGGAAGCTGCCCTGGCTTGCCTTTGTAAAGCCTGCTCTGTCCAACGCGGACCCTATCATGCTGGATAGTCCCGATCCCAGCACGCCTTACTGGGGCACGCAACCGCTGGTCGACCGTGTGCTCCAGGCATTGCTCGAAGCACAGCCGCTGGACATCGAGCCTGTCAGTGAGCGGCATCACAATCTTGCACTAACCTCCTCATATCGTTTTCCTGGCTCGGACAGCGCGTTCGACACCCGCCAACTGAGCGGCATGTCCGATGCGCTCGACGAACTGGTAAAGCAGTTGCCACGGCTTTTCTGCGAGGCACAGCTCGAATACTGGAATGCCAAGGGCAGTGCAGGGGTGAGCCGTGACCAGTGGTTGCAACTGCTGCTCAGGACTGCACTCTTGCGTGGCCTGCCTCTGCAAGGGCTGGATGTTCAGGAGCAGGCCTGCATTCGCGGATTGATCCGCGGTGGTGCTGCCCAGCCATCGGTCTGTTTCGTGAAAGCCAGCCTGACTTGTGGGTCGATTCAATACGACCAGATGCTCAGTCACCTGCTGGTCACTGGCGATTACGATGAGCGGCAGGTAGTGCTCTGGTGCGCGCCGTCCGGTATCACGCGCAGCTTCGCTTCCCTGGCTGATTTCGGCGAAGCGTTGCGCAACGAACTGGCGCAGCACTACAGTTTTCAGAGCATGTCGTGGACGCGTCAGCCGGTTGAGGGCAACGTCTTTGCCCAGCAGGTTTCGCTGTTGCTTGAGTCCATGTTCCAGTCTTTCGACCTGATGCGCTTCAGTGGCTTGTCCGATGTGGCGGCAATGGAGAGGCGTTTCGCCGACCTGAGCGACCCGGCGGCCTGGTTCGTACGCTACGAAGACGACACGCCAGCCACCATGGCCCCGCCAGGGCTCAGGGCCAGTGCTCCCCAGGACAGCTTTGCCTGTCGCGCCGCGTTGTTGCAGCTCGCCCTTGACCAGTTGGATGCCGAGGGTGTTTCGGTGCTGGACGGCATCCAGTCATTGACGGCGTACACCGCGCAGCAACTGAGCGAGCAGATGAAAAAGGAGCACGGGGACGAAACCTCTCCAGATCACCTGCTTCTCGACCTGTATATCGCTCGGGGTGTGCCTGGCGGCGCTGCGACAGGTGCCGGCGGCGGCGAGCCACTGGCGTTCGTGGGTACCAAGTCGCTTACCGAATTTGCTATCGGTAACCTTGCTTCGCTCAAGGGCGCGGAGATCAAAAAGGTCAGCCATCGAAAGGGCATCACGCCCCCGAAGTGGCTGGATGCCAATGCTGCGAAGCGACTGGTGACCCAGGTAGACATTGGTGGCCGTTACCCAGCCTATGTTGCCGAACAGTTCGATGATCAGGCCATGCGCGCCGAGCGCATCGTGCGTTTGGCCAGGGAATGGCGAAGCGCGTTTCTTTCCAGCGCCCTTTCGGCCAGGCTCGATGCGAAAGTCTCCGAGGTGGGCCTACAGTGCGTGGTCGATTTTTGCGCAGGTCATCAGGACTCCTTGGTTCCGCGCATGTCCTTGATCCCCCTGGCCTTCAGGCGCAGCCGTCATTCGCGCAAGATAGACGATGTGCGTGGCATGTACTTGCTGTTCTGCGCCGAGCCGGCAAAAGTTCTGGTGTACCGCCCGCTATATCGACAGGACACGGTTCGCGAGTACGCAAGCCTTGAGGCCTTGCTTGCACATATTCGTGAGTCGGCTCTCTTCCAAGGGAGCATTCTTGACTGGATCGATCCGACCGCGCGCGACGTATATGCAGAGGGTGGTTTCAGCGAGCCGCACATTGTGAGTATTGGTCTCGACCCTTATACGCTCCCGGCCAAGCCGGAGCCGGCGATGCTCGATCTGAAGCTGTGGCGCAACAAGGTTGACGAGAAAATCTACCAGGCCAACCGAGATCTGCTGGTCGAGCTGGCAGGGCTGGAATCGGTATCTGACGCCGAGAGCCGCTGGCAGCTCCTGTGCGAAGGCGCCTGGCTGTTGTTCGATGTGGTGACTCAGGCGATACGCGGTCCGGTCGCGTCTGTGGCCTGGTTGGTACAGTTTCTGGCTTCGCTGCAAAACGACTTGACCGCGTTGGAGAAGGGTGGTGAGTTCGATCGGTCCGCGGCAGTGGCCGACTTGCTGCTCAACCTTGGGATGACGCTGCTGCATGCCCATCAACCGAAGCAGGGGACAGTGCCCACAAGGCGCCTGCCTGATGTATCACTGTTCGAAGGGCCTGACCTGCAAAACGGCGCGTTTGCCGAACTTGCTATCGAGGCGCGTGAAGAGCCGGAAGGCAAACTAGGCGAACTGGGCAGCCAGGTGCTTGATTTTTCCTGGCGCGGCCAACATGGGTTCAACTGGCTACCCGCGCAACAGCGGCAAAGGTTGCAAGCCATGCGCTCCAGCGTCTCTGTCAATGGGTTGAAGCCTTTGACTGCGGGCGATGGTGAAGGCCTGTACCAGATCGATAAGAACTACTATGCGGCCATGGCTGGTGACCTCTATAGCGTGGAGTTGCTGGCTGAGGGAGTTCGGGTAGTCGATGCGACTGGCGGTTACGGACCCTGGCTGGCATTTGTCGATGGGGCTTGGCGGGTGGATACGAAACTGCGCCTTGCGGGAGGGGCTCCCGGCCCCAGGACTTTGGTATCGGCCCGATTCAAGAAACTCTACGAACGCGTCGTCCAGTTGGATGCGGAAATCCCGGAGTTGAAGTCGACGGTTCAGGTAGTCACCCAGCAGATGACGGCTTTGCACCAGAGCCTTACCAAAATAGACGAGTTGAAGGTAAAGGCGCAGGAGGATGTGAATTCGGCCCCGGCAGGTACCGATACGACAGCACTCCGCTCATTGATCGCGCAGTTTGAACAACGAGCAATGAAAGCGCGGGAGAGCATAGCCCAGCAACGTGAGCAAATCGTTTCGCAGCTTGAAGAGGCCATCAGCAAGGAAGACGAACAGCTAAAGCTGTTGATCACGATGGCAGAACCCAAATATGCCACGCAACGCCAGAAGGATGGGTTGGATGAGCCGGTTGCCGAGCATGAAAAGAATGCCCGCACAGAGCTGATTCGCGATTGTGTGTTCGTTTACAACGAGCTGTGGAGCCTTACGGACTATCCGCAACTTGCCGCGCTGCAACGGGCTATCGATGGGAAGCCATTGGCAGAAGTCGGCGAACAATATGCTGCGTTTCGTATCAAGCTGGAGAATGTGGTGGACTACCAGGACCGCATGCTCGCCATACGAGTGCACCTGGACAATTTGCTGGCCGAGTCGCCGGTTGACCTCGTCATACCTTCCAACCCCCCTGGCGACCATCGCACAGTGGGGCATCTGATCGACGAAAGACCGTTCTCGACCGTGCAGATGCGCTTCCATCAGGTGCAGAACCTGGCAGACCTGGCCTTGCACCTCAATGCTCCCGGCGGCCTTCAGACAGTCGCCCGCTACCGGGACGAACTGGTCAGCATGGCCTTGCGCAATGCCGCAGAGACTCACGGGGAGCTTGACTTCGCCAATCTGTCGGCAGATGACCGCATCGTGATCTTGCAAGAGGCATGGGATGAGTACTCTGCTGCATTACTCAATAGTGCCCGCATTCTTCGCGAAGGTGGCGACCTTATCGAACCCGCAATGCTCGAGCGGTATCGCAACCATGTAGAGCAACTGAAGGAAGATGCGGGAAAGCGGTTGGTTGCCGCGATCTCGGAGCAGGAGGGTGGAACGGTCGCGCAAAAGCGCACGCCCTACAAGGTGTCTACCGAAGAGCAGCGAGTGGTGCGCAACCTTGCTGGACAATTGATGATCGGTGTGGAAAGGACGGTAGACGAAAGCCAGATCGTGGAAGTGCGCGAGACGTTCAGTGAAGAAGTACTGGCAACCTTCGACCTGGTGGATGGGGAATGGCGACAGCGGGAAAACAAGCGCCCTTCATTGGCGGACGAAGCTACTCCAACAGATCTGCCCAAGTGGGTACAGGCGCTTCAGGACGAGAGCGGTTCCGTGCGAACGCGGGCCGAGGACTTTATCAAGTCCCACATCAAAGGGGCGTTGCTCGAGGAGTTGTTCGATCAGCAGCTGGGAAAGCTGAATCAGGCGCTCATTGTGGTGCGTGATGCTGGTGGAAACGACGAGCTGGTCAGGACGCTGGAACTGGAATTGAAAGAACTGGGAGGGGATAAGAAACAGCAAATGACCAATCTCTATACCCGCACCATTTATCCGTCGGCCGAAGGTTTACAGTATCTTCACAAAGAGAACCTGATACAGGTTGAATATGTGAATCGGCGCACTATGCAGGATGGCAGTGCATTTGACGAATACCGGATCCTGAGTCTACCGAGTAAGAAAAGCCTTTGGGTTGCGCACTTCCATTTGCGCTCGCTAGACGCTAACGCTGATGATTTCACGGTGGGTCACCTCAAGACTTGGAAGCAGCGCAGTTTGAGTAGCCAGGCCGCTGCAGCCGCGGGCCAGCGGGTGCACAGGGGAAGACTTACGCTGGCCGAGGCCCGAGGAATCATTCCTTTCCGTTGAGCCTGCCAACGGGGGCAGTGGGGTGGTGCCTGACATGTGCAGGCATCGTCTGATTGCCCCGCTCGGCAATCATCTGTTCCAGGCCGATCAGCTCTACGCCCTGGCGCTTCAGCCGGGGCAGTTCGCGTTCGAGCACTTCGAGGGTTTGCGGATAAGGGTGGCCGATCAGCACGGCTGAGCCTTGTTTGCGAGCCAGTTCGACCCCGTGCTGCAATTCGCTGCCGATGGCCTCGACCGTACGTACGTTGTCCAGAAAGACATCGCGGGATACCTGTGCCAGGCCCTGGGCCTGAGCTTGGAATGCGGCTACCGTGGCAGCGCTGGTGCGGCTGTCGACAAAGAACAGGTGCCTGCGTTGCAGGTCAGCCATCAGCATCGCCATTGCTTCGGGTTCGGCGGTCATGCGGCTGCCCATGTGGTTATTGATGCCGACTGCGCACGGCACCTGCGCCAAGGCGGCGTCCAGGCGCCGGGCCAGCTCCGGCAGAGGCGTGCCGGGGTGCCACGCGTAAGGGCCGGTGGCCGGGTCCATGGGCATGTGCAGGATCACCGTCTTGCCGGCCTTGTGCGCCTGACGGGCGAACGTTGTGGCATGCGGGGTGTCGGGCATGATCGCCATGGTCACCGGGCCGGGCAGGGCCAAGGTACGGCTGTCGCGCTCGCTGCTCTGGCCCAGGTCGTCGATGATGATGCTCATGTAGGCCTTGCCGGCCGGCGCCGCTTGCGCGACCCCGGCCATCAGGCAGAACAGCAGACACAGCAGATAACGCATGGGGTGGATCAGTCGCCCTTGGTGATGTTCAGGCCTTTGAGCAGGCTCAGGGCCTGGCTCAGCTGGAAGTCGTCATCCTGTGGGCGCTCCTTGCGCTTGCCGCTGCCGGTCGGTCGGTCGGCGCCGCCGTTGCCGTTGCCCAGGTGGCCCTGCAGGTCGGCTTCCTTGAAGTTGTCGGTGTCGGCTTCGGCGGTGAGCTTGGCCGGGCGCACTTCGATGTCGGGGACGATGCCCTGGGCCTGGATCGAGCGGCCGTTGGGGGTGAAGTACAGCGCGGTGGTGAGCTTCAGCGCACGGTCGTTGGCCAGTGGCAGCACGGTCTGCACCGAGCCTTTGCCGAAGCTGTCGGTACCCATCAGCACGGCGCGTTTCTGGTCTTGCAGGGCGCCGGCAACAATTTCCGAGGCCGAGGCACTGCCGCCGTTGATCAGCACCACCAGTGGCACGCCGTCGCTGGCGTCGGCCGGGTCGGCCGAGAAGCGCAGCTCGGAGTTGGCGATGCGGCCCTTGGTGTAGACGATCAGGCCCTTGGTCAGGAAGTGGTCGGCCACTTCCACCGCCGACTGCAGCACGCCGCCCGGGTTGTTGCGCAGGTCCAGCACCACGCCGCGCAGCTTCTTGCCGTTGTCCTTGCGCAGCTTGGCCAGGGCCTTGCCTACTTCGTCGCCGGTCTTGACCTGGAACTGGGTGATGCGGATGTAGCCGTAGTCGTTCTCCAGCAGCTGGCTCTTCACGCTCTTGACCTGGATGACCGCGCGGGCCAGGGTCACGTCGAAGGGGTTGCCGCCGTCACGCACCAGGGTCAGGGTGATTTTCTCGCCGACCTTGCCGCGCATCTTGTCGACCGCTTCGGTCATGGTCTGGCCACGAGTCGGGGCGCCATTGATCTTGACTATCAGGTCGCCGGCCTGCACGCCGGCACGCGAGGCCGGGGTGTCATCGATCGGCGAGACAACCTTGATGAAGCCGTCTTCCTGGCCTACTTCGATGCCCAGCCCGCCGAACTCGCCGCTGGTGCTTTCCTGCAGCTCCTGGAAGTCCTCGGGGCCGAGGTAGGCCGAGTGCGGGTCGAGGTTGCTGAGCATGCCCTTGATGGCATTTTCCAGCAGGGTCTTGTCGTCCACCGGCTCCACATAGGCCGCCTTGATGCGGTCCATGACCTCGGCGAAGGTGCGCAGCTCTTCAAGCGGCAGTGGCGCCTTGGCGGTCACCTCGGTGGCCGGTACTGCGGCCGGCTTGGCCGGCTCCGCGGCAGTGGCCAGGGGCGCGCCGACCGCCAGGGCGATGGACAGGGCCAGCTGGGTGAGACGAGGCGAGTGCAGCATGTCGAACGAACTCCTGATCCTGTAAGCGCTCCCTGGGGAGCATCGGTGCAGCCCGTGGGCTACCCCGTAGAAATTTGACTAGCCCCGGCACCACTGCGAAGGGTCGGTAGGCCGGCCCTGCTGGCGGATGGCGAAGTACAAGCCGGCAGCGTCCTGGCCGCCGCTGTCGCCAACGGTGGAAATGGCCTCGCCAGCCTTGACGATATCACCGGCGCTCTTGAGCAGGCTCTGGTTATGGCCGTACAGGCTCAGGTAACCGTTGCCATGGTCGAGAATGACCAGAAGCCCGGCACCGCGCAACCAGTCGGCGAACACTACGCGCCCGCCGTGCACGGCACGGACCTGGGTGCCCGGGTTGGCGCTGATCATCACCCCGTCCCACTTGGCACGGGCATCGCTGCCGCGGGCATCACCGAAACGTGCCAGCAATCGACCATTGACTGGCCAGGGAAGTTTTCCCCGTGCGGCAGAAAATGCGCCGCCGTAGTTCGCGCCGTCGCTGGAAACCAGCGGGCCCAGGGTGGTGCGGGCCTTTTTCGGTGGCTCCACCGGTTCGCGGGCCTGTTCGCGGGCGGCAGCGGCGGCCAGGGCTTCCTGCTGGCGGCGCTTTTCCGCTTCCTGCTGGGCCAGCAACGCCTTCTTGCGCGCTTCTTCGGCCTCGCGGGCCTGGCGGGCGAGGGTTTCCTCGATGGTCTTGAGTACCTTGGACAGGTCGGCCTGGTCCTGCTCGCGCGATTGCAGCTTCTGGTCGCGATCCTTCATGTCGCTGTTGAGCTTGGCCAGCACCTGCTGGCGCTTGCCACGCTCGGTTTCCAGGGCCTGGCGGCGGCTGTCGAGGTCGGCGCGCTGGGCCAGCAGCTGTTGCTGCTGGGTAGCGATTTCCTGTTCGACGTTGGCCAGTTGGCGCAGGGTCTCGTTGAAGGTGCGCAATTGCTCCAGGCGCGCCTTGCTCAGGTAGTCGTAGTAGGTGAGGGTGCGGGCGAACTTCTCGGGGTTCTGCTGGTTGAGCAGCAGCTTGAGGTATTCCTCGCGGCCGTTCTGGTAGGCCGAACGGGCCTGGATGGCGATCAGTCGCTGTTGTTCAACGCGGGCGCTCTGGAGTTTTTTTTTCTCGGTATCAAGGCGCTCCAGCTCGCCCTCGGTCTTTTTTAGTTCTTGCTGCAGGGCCTCCACCTGCTTTTCGAGGTTGCCGATATCGGTCTCGGTGGCTTTGAGGTCCTTTTGCACACCGGCCTTTTCTTCCTGGAGCTTGCCCAGCGTCTTCTTGAGCTCGGCAATATCCTGACGGGTGGCGTCCAGTTGCTGCTGGGTCTGCGCACGCTCATCGGCAAAGGCCGGGCTGAGCAGGCAAGACAGGGCTAGGAGGATCAGGGCGCGAAGCATGGGGTTTGGCGTACCAAGGATGGAGACTGGCCTAGTATGCCCGCGCGGGCGGGCAAAAAAAACGCCTCGCTGCGGGTGCAGAGGGGCGTTTGTCTGGAATTCATGTGCAAAGGGGCTGCTTTGCAGCCTAATCGCCGGCAAGCCAGCTCCCACAGGATCACCACAGGCCTTGAAACTGTACAGTACTTGTGGGAGCTGGCTTGCCGGCGATTGGGCCGCGATGCGGCCCCATGCTCAGAATCAGGCGTCGACCAGAATCGAGGTACCAGTCATTTCCACCGGCTTTTCCAGCCCCAGCAGCTTCAGCATGGTCGGCGCCACATCGGCCAGCACGCCGCCGTCACGCACCTTGACGTTGCGCTTGCCGACATAGATGAACGGCACCGGCTCGGTGGTGTGCGCGGTGTGCGCCTGGCCGGTGCACTCGTCTTCCATCTGCTCGACGTTGCCGTGGTCGGCGGTGATCAGCGCTTCGCCGCCGACCTTGTCCAGAGCTTCGACGATGCGCCCTACGCAGCCATCCAGGGCTTCGACGGCTTTGACCGCAGCTTCGAACACGCCGGTATGGCCGACCATGTCGCCGTTGGCGTAGTTGACCACGATCACGTCATAACGCTGCTGCTCGATGGCCTCGACGATGCGGTCGGTAACTTCCGGTGCGCTCATTTCCGGCTGCAGGTCGTAGGTGGCGACCTTCGGCGACGGGATCAGGATGCGCTCTTCGCCTTCGAACGGCTCTTCGCGGCCACCGGAGAAGAAGAAGGTGACGTGGGCGTACTTCTCGGTCTCGGCGATGCGCAGCTGGGTCTTGCCGTTCTTCGCCAGATACTCGCCCAGCACGTTGTTCAGGCTGGCCGGGGCGAAGGCGGCGGGGGCCGGGATTTTCGCCGAGTACTGAGTCAGGCCGATGTAGGCGGCCAGTTTTGGCAGGCGGGCACGCGGGAATTCGTTGAAGTCGGCTTCGACGAACACGCGCGACAGTTCGCGGGCGCGGTCGGCGCGGAAGTTCATGAAGATCACCGCGTCGCCGTCTTCGACCTTGACTGCTTCACCGATACGCGTGGCCTTGACGAACTCGTCGCTCTCGTCGCGGGCGTAGGCCGCTTCCAGGCCGGCCAGGGCGGTGTCGGCGGTGTATTCGGCAGCGCTGTCGACGATCAGGTTGTAGGCGGCGCTGACGCGGTCCCAGCGGTTGTCGCGGTCCATGGCGTAGTAGCGGCCGATCAGGCTGGCGATGCGGCCCTTGCCCAGCTTGGCGAAGGCGGCGTCGAGCAGTTCGATGGACGACTGTGCGCTGCGTGGCGGCGTGTCGCGGCCATCGAGGAAGGCGTGCAGGTAGATCTTTTCCGCACCGCGCTGCGCGGCCAGTTCGGCCATGGCTACCAGGTGGTCCTGGTGGCTGTGTACGCCGCCGTCGGACAGCAGGCCGAGGATGTGCACGGCCTTGCCGGCACTGGCTGCCTTGTCCACGGCGCCGGTCAGAACCGGGTTCTCGAAGAACTCGCCGTCGCGGATGGCCTTGGTCACCCGGGTGAAGTCCTGGTACACCACGCGGCCGGCGCCGAGGTTCATGTGACCGACTTCGGAGTTGCCCATCTGCCCGTCCGGCAGGCCGACATCCATGCCCGAGCCGGAAATGAGGCCATGCGGCTGGCTGGCGCGCAGGCGGTCATAGACCGGTGTTTTGGCGGCGTAGATGGCGTTGTATTCGGGGCTTTCGCTGTGGCCGAAGCCATCCAGGATGATCAGGACCAGGGGTTTGGGCGTACTCGTCATCAATCAAACTCACGGTTGTTCAAAGATGATAAAGACACGCATTTTAGGGCAAATGCGCCACCGGCGGCGAATATTCGTCCTGTTCCCTGACCAGCGTGGCCAATGTGGCAACATGAAGGTACCTTTCCGGCCGGCCCGTCGGGCTTTGGTGGCACTGGGGGGCTGTGTATACTGGCCGGCATTTTCAATCGCGTGGAACACCCCAGATGGTTGCTAACCTGATTCAATTTGCGACAAACCACTACATCCTGGTGGCGATCTTCGTTGTTTTGCTGGTCGCGCTGCTCGTCAACGAAATCCGTCGCGGCGGCCAGAGCCTGAGCAACGGCCAGCTGACTGCCCTGGTCAACGCCGAGAAAGCCCTGGTCATCGACATCCGCCCGACCAAGGAATACTCCGCCGGTCACATCGTCGGTGCGGTGAACATCCCGCAGGACAAGCTGGTCAACCGCATGAGCGAGCTGGACAAGCACAAAGAGAAGACCCTGATCGTCGTCGACTCGATGGGCCAGCAGTCCGGCACCATCTGCCGCGAGCTGCTCAAGGCTGGTTACAACGCCGCCAAACTGAGCGGTGGCGTTTCCAGCTGGAAAGCCGATAACCTGCCCCTGGTGAAGTGATATGAAGCCCGTCATCGTCTATTCCAGCGACTACTGCCCCTACTGCATGCGCGCCAAGTACCTGCTCGAGAGCAAGGGCGTGGCCTTCGAGGAAATCAAGGTCGACGGCAAGCCACAGGTTCGTGCCGAGATGAGCCAGAAGGCCGGCCGTACATCTGTGCCGCAGATCTGGATCGGCAGCACCCACGTCGGTGGATGCGATGACCTTTATGCCCTGGAGCGCGCCGGCAAGCTCGACGCGCTGCTGGCGGCCTGATTTGCACTGCATTCAAAAACATTAGGATAAGGATCTGCCATGACTGACCAACAGACCAACGGCGCTGCTGCAGAAGACAACAGCCCTCAGTTCTCCATGCAGCGCATCTATGTGCGCGACCTGTCGTTCGAAGCCCCGAAAAGCCCGCAGATCTTCCGTCAGACCTGGGAGCCGAGCGTTGCCCTGGACCTGAACACCAAGCAGAAAGCCCTGGAAGGTGACTTCCACGAGGTGGTGCTGACCCTGTCGGTTACCGTCAAGAACGGTGACGAAGTGGCCTTCATCGCTGAAGTGCAGCAGGCCGGTATCTTCCTGATCAAGAACCTGGACGCGGCTTCGATGAGCCACACCCTGGGTGCGTTCTGCCCGAACATCCTGTTCCCGTACGCCCGCGAGACCCTGGACAGCCTGGTGACCCGCGGTTCGTTCCCGGCCCTGATGCTGTCGCCGGTCAACTTCGACGCCCTGTACGCGCAGGAAATGCAGCGCATGCAGGAAGCCGGCGAAGCGCCGACTGTGCAGTAATAGCTGCATTTGAAAAAGGGCGACTTCGGTCGCCTTTTTTTGTTGGCCTGTTCCGGCCCTATCGCCGGCAAGCCAGCTCCCACAGGTACTGCACAGGTTTCAAGGGCGGTGCGGTCCCTGTGGGAGCGGGCAAGCCCGCGAAAGGGCCGGCACAGGCTATAGCTCAGCTCCCGGCAAACCCATTCTGCCGCCACGCCTCATACACCGTCACAGCTACGGTATTGGACAGGTTCAGGCTGCGGCACCCCGGCCGCATCGGCAGGCGCAGGCGTTGTTCGGCCGGCAGGCTGTCCAGTACTTCGGCCGGCAAGCCACGGCTTTCTGGCCCGAACAGGAAGGCATCACCCGGCTGGTAGGCCACTTCGTGGAACGGGTGCGAGCCCTTGGTGGTGAAGGCGAACAGCCGTGGGTTGCCCAGGCTTTCCAGGCATCCGGCCAGGCTCTCGTGGCGCTTGAGCGTGGCATACTCGTGGTAATCCAGCCCCGCGCGCCGCAGGCGCTTGTCATCCAGTTCGAAGCTGATGGGCTCGATCAGGTGCAGGTCGCAGCCGCTGTTGGCGCACAGGCGAATGATGTTGCCGGTATTCGGCGGAATTTCTGGTTGAAAAAGGATGACGTGAAACATGCACGGCTCCAAGCGTGAAGATGACGGGCATTCTACCCCCGAACCGGACCTGCGTTCGAAGGCGTTCCCGCGGGTGATGCTGTCGCTGGCGATCGTCGGCTTGATGGTGGGGCTGATGATCGGCCGCCTGACCACACCCGACGAGCGCGAGCTGCAGCAGGTGGAGGTGGTGCAGGATGGCCTGGAGCTGTGGTTCAACGAAGAGCCCCAGCTGCATGGCGAGAATGTGGAAGGTACGGTAGCACTGTTGTTCCAGGCCCAGGGCAAGGCCCGGCAAGGGCAACTGAGCCTGCAGGGCAAGCCTGTGAGCTGGCGGGTGCAGAATAGCAAGGAAGGTCTGTTGCTGACGGTGGTGGCCGCGCGCCCCCTGCACGGCGAGTGGGCCGGTGCAGAGGACGCTGGGCGCTGGCGGTTGCAGGTGAAACTGCACGAATAAAAGAGGGGATATCCCGGCCTGCCTGTACCAGGGTCCCCGAAAGGGGTACTGCGTATAAAGGGGGGATGGCCCGGCCTGCCTGTACCGAGGTCCCCAAAACTGGCGATGTTGCGAATAAAAGAGGGGTTCACCCGGCCTGCCTGTACCAGGGCCCCCGAAACTGGATATGTATGGGTTATTGCAGGGGGCGTGCCAGTTTTGAAAAGCCCGTGAATTATGGGTTTTCAGGGTGATTTGGCCGTTTTTGCGGGGGATTTGTGCCTTCGAGAGGTGCATCGGGCACAGGATCGGTGCATCGAAGGGCTGAAATGTTTGGGGCCGCTTTGCGGCCCATCGCGACACAAGGCCGCTCCCACAGGACGCCGCTCGGTTCAGAGATAGCGCCGTATCTGTGGGAGCGGCCTTGTGTCGCGAAAGGGCTGCGCAGCAGCCCCAATAGCCTTGAAGGTTTACCGGACGTTAGTGCTCGTCCCCTTCCTCATCATCGCCACCCGCCACATTCATTCCCAGCTCCTTGATCTTGCGCGTCAGGGTGTTGCGCCCCCAACCCAGCAACAGTGCCGCATCGCGCCGACGGCCAGCGGTGTGCTTGAGCGCCGTCTCGATCATGATCCGCTCGAAGCTCGGCACTGCGCTGTCCAGCAGGCTGGTCTGTCCGCGCGCCAACGCCTGGTCGGCCCACTGGCGCAGGGCCTGCTCCCAGTTGGTTACCGGCGCGGCGTCCTGTGGCAGGTTCAGCAGCTCGGGCGGCAGGTCGCCGATCAGCACTTCGCGGCTGGAGGCCATCACGGTGATCCAGCGGCAGGTGTTTTCCATCTGCCGTACGTTGCCCGGCCACGGCAGGTTGCGGATGAATTCCTCGGTTTCCGGCTTGAGGATCTTCGGCTCCACCGCCAGCTCCTGGGCGGCGCGGGCGAGGAAGTGGCGGGCGAGGGCGGGGATATCCTCGCGGCGGTCGGCCAGCCGTGGAATGTGGATGCGAATCACGTTCAGGCGGTGGAACAAGTCCTCGCGGAACTTGCCGGCCTGTACCAGCGACTCCAGGTTCTGGTGGGTGGCGGCGATGATGCGCACATCGACCTTGACCGGCACGTGGCCGCCCACGCGATAGAACTCGCCATCGGCCAGCACCCGCAGCAGGCGGGTCTGGGTGTCGGCGGGCATGTCGCCGATCTCGTCGAGGAACAGGGTGCCGCCGTCGGCCTGCTCGAAGCGCCCCCGGCGCAGGTTGGCGGCGCCGGTGAAGGCGCCTTTTTCATGGCCGAACAGCTCGGACTCCATCAGGTCCTTGGGGATGGCGGCCATGTTCAGGGCAATGAACGGCGACGCCGCACGCGGGCTGTGGCGGTGCAGGGCGTGGGCCACCAGCTCCTTGCCGGTACCGGACTCGCCGTTGATCAGCACGGTGATGTTGGAGTGGCTGAGGCGGCCGATGGCGCGGAACACCTCCTGCATCGCTGGCGCTTCACCGATGATTTCCGGGGTGCGCGCCAGGCTCTGCGGCACATCCAGCCCTTGTTGCTCCTGGGCGTGCTGGTTGGCGCGCTTGACCAGCGAGACCGCCTCGTCCACATCGAACGGCTTGGGCAGGTACTCGAAGGCACCGCCTTGGTACGATGCCACGGCGCTGTCCAGGTCGGAGTGGGCGGTCATGATGATGACCGGCAGGCGCGGGTGCTGCTCACGGATCTGTGCCAGCAGGTCGAGGCCGCTGGTGCCCGGCATGCGGATGTCGGAAATGATCACGTCCGGTTGCTGGCGTGCCAGGCGGCCCATCACGCCATCGGCGCTGTCGAAGCTCTGGGTGGTCATGCCTTCCTGTTGCAGGGCTTTTTCCAGGACCCAGCGGATGGAGCGATCATCGTCGACGATCCATACGGTTTCACTTCGGCTCATGAGGCGGTGGCTCCTTGTTCCAGGGGCAGGTAGATCGAGAAGGCGGTGTGGCCTGCATGGCTTTCACACTCGATCAGGCCCTGGTGCTGGCTGATGATGTTCTGGGTAATGGCCAGGCCCAGCCCGGTTCCGTCCGGGCGGCCGCTGACCATGGGGTAGAAGAGGGTGTCCTGCAGTTCCGGCGGGATGCCCGGGCCGTTGTCGATGATCTCCACCCGCGCCACCAGGCGATGGCGCACGTGGCCGATGGTGAACTGGCGCAGGGCACGGCTGCGCAGGGTGATGCGGCCCAGGCGCAGTTCGTTCTGCGAACTGATCGCCTGCATGGCATTGCGCACGATGTTGAGCACGGCCTGGATCATCTGCTCGCGGTCGATCAACACATCCGGCAGGCTGGGGTCATAGTCGCGCACCAAAGTGATGCAGCCCTGGCTTTCGGCCTCCACCAGGCTGCAGACCCGCTCCAGCACTTCGTGAATGTTGGTCATGGCAAGCGACGGCAGCTTGTTCGAGCCGAGCATGCGGTCGACCAGGTTACGCAGGCGGTCGGCTTCCTCGATGATCACGTTGGTATAGTCGCGCAGGCCTTCTTCCGGCAGCTCGCGGGCCAGCAGCTGGGCTGCGCCGCGGATGCCGCCAAGGGGGTTCTTGATTTCGTGGGCCAGGCCGCGCACCAGCATTTTGGTGGTTTCCTGCTTGCTCAGCTGGGCCTCTTCCTTGGTGATGCGCAGCAGCCGGTCGCGCGGGTGCACCTCCAGCAGCAGCAGGGTCTGGCCCTGGTGCAGGATCGGCGTTACCGCGTAGTCGACGGTGATGGTCTGCCCGGTCAGCGAGGTGAGCTGTGCTTCGCGCTTGGTGAACGGGTGCGCCTGCTCGACCGCCTGGCGCAGCGAGCTGAGCGCCTCGGTCGACTCGGTAAACAGTTCGCTGATGAACTGCCCATGGCTGCGCTGGCCACTGACTGCCAACAGCATTTCCGCGGCCGGGTTCATGTACTCCAGGCGCAGCTCGGCGTTGAGCAGCAGCGTGGCGGTGGTCAGGTTGTCCAGAAGCAGACGGTGCTGGGCATCGCTGATGGTCATAGGGCGTCGTCGACCTCTTTTGGCGCGTGTCGGGCATGAGCGCGGCCATGGTCGGGCGCGCGGTGGATCCGCTGATTCCAGTCTTTGGGCAAAAAATGCAAGAACCAAACCAAGGCTCCGAAAAGAAGCGGAATTTGCCGATAAAGCCCTGGAGACGGGACAATTCGCACCAGAATGAACTGATTAAACGGTTCACGTGATCGCTTTTGGGGTGCATTCGGGGGCGTTAGTCCACAGAATGCACCAATATGGAGCATAGGTGGTTTCAGGGTTTATCGCACAGTTGGCGGGCATTCGGCTTCTGGCGTTGAAAACGCCAGGTCTTCATTGCTTGCGTGGAACACCATGACAGTGGCGGGCTGCGCGGTGGTGTGCCCGCGGTGCACTACCCCTTGAAGTTCTGCCAGCGTCTGGCCCGCAACCAGGCTTGTGCGCTTGCCGTCGCGTGTTTCCACCTCAAGTGTGCCCTCTGCCAGATAGCCCAGATTGAGCGCCTGATGGCAGTGCCAGCCGAGGGTTGTGTGGGCGGGGATGCTGACTTTCACCAGCGACAGCACTGGTCGTCCTTCGGGGTAATCGAGATAGGGGGTGCCGTCCCAACTGCCGGTGGCGCGGTGAAGCACCTGTGACGTTGCCTGGCCTGGCGCGGTGCCGTTGCTGGCGCAGCCGGCGAGGAGGGCGGATACGGTAATCATTGCAGGTAGAAGGTTGCGCATGGCGTGATGTCCGTTGACTGAAGGGACGCCTACCCTGCGTGCTGAGGGGGCGGCGAAATGTCAGCGGCATCTGCTGGTTCTGTATGAAATCGATGAGGCAGCCATGGAAACGAAAACGGCCTCCCGAAGGAGGCCGTTCGTGATCATGTCATCGGCGCCAGGCGCCGATCAGATCAGCAGCTGTAGTACAGCTCGTATTCCAGCGGGTGAACGAAGGTGCGGACCTTGATTTCTTCTTCGCTCTTCAGCTCGATGAAGGCATCGATGAAGTCGTCGGAGAACACGCCGCCCTTGGTCAGGAACGCACGGCCCTTGTCCAGCTCTTCCAGAGCTTCCTTCAGGCTGCCGCAAACCTGCGGGATGTCCTTGGCCTCTTCAGGCGGCAGGTCGTACAGGTTCTTGTCGGCCGCATCGCCTGGGTGGATCTTGTTCTGGATACCGTCCAGGCCGGCCATCAGCAGGGCCGCGAAGGCCAGGTATGGGTTGGCCGATGGGTCCGGGAAGCGAGCTTCGATACGGCGGGCTTTCGGGCTGCCGACGTAAGGAATACGGATCGAGGCGGAACGGTTGCGAGCCGAGTAGGCCAGCATTACCGGGGCTTCGAAGCCTGGGACCAGACGCTTGTAGGAGTTGGTCGATGGGTTGGTGAAGCCGTTCAGGGCCTTACCGTGCTTGATGATGCCGCCGATGAAGTACAGGGCGGTGTCGGACAGACCGGCATAGCCTTCACCCGAGAAGGTGTTCTTGCCGTCTTTCCAGATCGACATGTGCACGTGCATGCCCGAGCCGTTGTCGCCGTACAGAGGCTTCGGCATGAAGGTGGCGGTACGGCCGTAGGCGTCGGCAACGTTGTGCACGACGTACTTCAGTGCCTGTACTTCGTCAGCCTTCTTCACCAGGGTGTTGAACTTGACGCCGATTTCGTTCTGGCCGGCAGTCGCCACTTCGTGGTGGTGAACTTCGACGGTCTGACCCATTTCTTCCAGTGCGTTGCACATGGCGGTACGGATTTCGTGGTCGTGGTCGAACGGCGGAACCGGGAAGTAGCCGCCTTTCACGCCTGGACGGTGGCCTTTGTTGCCGCCTTCCACGTCAGCGCCGGTCATCCACGAGCCTTGCTCGGAGAAGATCTTGAACATCGAGCCGGAGATGTCCGACTGGAACTTCACTTCGTCGAAGATGAAGAACTCTGGCTCCGGGCCGGCGAATACGGTGTCACCGATGCCGGTGCTCTTCAGGTACTCTTCGGCGCGCTTGGCGATGGCGCGAGGGTCACGATCGTAGCCCTGCATGCTCGACGGGTCGACGATGTCGCAGGTGATGATCAGGGTTGGCTCTTCGGTGAACGGGTCCAGTACGGCAGTTTCGTCGACCGGCATCAGGATCATGTCGGAAGCTTCGATGCCTTTCCAGCCAGCGATGGAGGAACCGTCGAACATCTTGCCGACTTCGAAGAAGTCGTCTTCCAGCGCATCACGCGACGGCATGGTCACGTGGTGCTGAATGCCTTTGGTGTCCGTGAAACGCAGATCAATCCACTTGACGTCATGATCTTTGATGAGTTGAACCGACTTCGACATGTTGTCCTCCGGATGGTCTAGAGCGCGGTGGGCCGCTGCCCTGGAAAAAGGGTGTTGCCGGGCGCGGATAGTCGGCCAAGCTTACCTGCCTCACAAGGGAGCAAATTGCATGCCAGTGCCCGAAAATGGCGAGGGCGGGATAAAAGGGGGCGTTTGCGGGCATTGGGCGCAGGGTTGGCGGGTAAAAATGCACCCTTAAGATGCGAATTTTGGTAGCGGTGCACCAATAGTGTGCATTGCTTGAGTTGTATGCTTTCTTTGAGGGCCTCTTCGCGGGCTCGCCCGCTCCCACAGTTAGGGCGTACGTCTTGAGAGCTGCGGATAGCTTGTGGGAGCTGGCTTGCCGGCGATGAGGCCGGCGCAGGCAATATAAATCCGACCTTCTGTACAAAAGTTGGTCAAATCCTGAGCAATTTCCGCTATAATTCGCGCCCCTCATTTTCGGCAGGCCCTGCGCGCGCTGTTAACCAATGAAACTTATCGTCAAAGTCTTCCCAGAAATCACCATCAAGAGCCGGCCGGTGCGCAAGCGCTTCATCCGCCAGCTCGGCAAGAACATCCGCAACGTGCTCAAGGACCTCGACCCTGAGCTCGTGGTCGATGGTGTCTGGGACAATCTCGAAGTGGTCACCCGCGTCGAAGACGAAAAAGTCCAGCGCGAGATGATCGAGCGCCTCACCTGCACCCCGGGTATCACCCACTTCCTGCAGGTAGAGGAATACCCGCTCGGCGACTTCGACGACATCGTCGCCAAGTGCAAGCAGCACTTCGGTCACCTGCTGGCCGGCAAGCACTTCGCCGTGCGCTGCAAGCGCGGCGGCCACCACGACTTCACCTCGATGGACGTCGATCGTTACGTTGGCAGCCAGTTGCGTCAGCAGTGCGGCGCAGCCGGCATCGAGCTGAAGAACCCGGAAGTGCTGGTGCGCATCGAAATCCGCGACCAGCGCCTGTACGTGATCCACAACCAGCACCAGGGCATCGGCGGCTACCCGCTGGGCGCCCTGGAGCAGACCCTGGTACTGATGTCCGGCGGCTTCGACTCCACCGTGGCGGCCTACCAGATGATGCGTCGTGGCCTGATGACCCACTTCTGCTTCTTCAACCTCGGCGGCCGTGCCCACGAGCTGGGCGTGATGGAAGTGGCCCACTACCTGTGGAAGAAGTTCGGCAGCAGCCAGCGCGTGCTGTTCATCAGCGTGCCGTTCGAGGAAGTGGTCGGCGAGATCCTCAACAAGGTCGACAACAGCTACATGGGTGTGACCCTGAAGCGCATGATGCTGCGTGGTGCCGCGCACATGGCCGACCGCCTGGAGATCGACGCGCTGGTCACCGGCGAGGCGATTTCCCAGGTGTCCAGCCAGACCCTGCCGAACCTGTCGATCATCGATTCGGCCACCGACAAGCTGGTGCTGCGCCCGCTGCTGGCCAGCCACAAGCAGGACATCATCGACCAGGCCTACGCGATCGGCACTGCCGACTTCGCCAAGCACATGCCAGAATACTGCGGCGTGATCTCGGTAAACCCGACCACCCACGCCAAGCGCCACCGCATGGAGCATGAAGAGAAGCAGTTCGACATGGCCGTGCTGGAGCGTGCCCTGGAACGCGCCCGGTTGATCTCCATCGACCATGTGATCGACGAACTGGGCAAGGACATCGAAATCGAGGAAGTGACCGAGGCGCTGCCCGGCCAGATCGTCATCGACATTCGTCACCCCGATGCCCAAGAGGACGAACCTCTGGTGCTCGACGGTATCGAAGTGCAGGCCATGCCGTTCTATGCCATCAACAGCAAGTTCAAGCACCTGGATGCCAACCGCCAGTACTTGCTGTATTGCGACAAAGGTGTGATGAGCCGTCTGCACGCACACCACCTGCTCAGTGAGGGACATGCCAATGTGCGTGTTTATCGTCCGACATAAGACGCCAGGGCTGTATGGCGGCAGCATCCGCCATCGCCCTCCCGACCATCGGGCCCGCTGAGCCTCAAACCGTACATATTCGCCGCCTACACTGGCGGCAACCGAATCCTCTGATCGAGATACAGTTGTGATCGAAAATCTGCGTAACATCGCCATCATCGCCCACGTTGACCATGGTAAAACCACCCTGGTCGACAAACTCCTGCGCCAGTCCGGCACCCTGGAGCGTAACGAGCTCAACGACGAGCGCGTGATGGACTCCAACGACCAGGAAAAAGAGCGCGGCATTACCATTCTGGCGAAAAACACCGCCATCAACTGGAACGGCTACCACATCAACATCGTCGACACCCCCGGCCACGCCGACTTCGGTGGTGAGGTTGAGCGTGTAATGTCGATGGTCGACTCCGTGCTGCTGCTGGTCGATGCCCAGGACGGCCCGATGCCGCAAACCCGCTTCGTGACCAAGAAGGCTTTCGAAGCTGGCCTGAAGCCGATCGTCGTGATCAACAAGGTTGACCGCCCGGGCGCGCGTCCTGACTGGGTTCTGGACCAGATCTTCGACCTGTTCGACAACCTCGGTGCCACCGACGACCAGCTGGACTTCCAGGTTGTCTACGCCTCGGCCCTGAACGGCATCGCCGGTCTGGACCACACCGACATGGCTGAAGACATGACCCCGCTGTACCAGTCGATCGTCGACAACGTACCGGCGCCGAACGTTGACGTCGATGGCCCGTTCCAGATGCAGATCTCCGCTCTGGACTACAACAGCTTCCTCGGTGTTATCGGCGTTGGCCGTATCGCCCGTGGTCGTATCAAGCCGAACACCCCGGTTGTTGCCATCGACACCGAAGGCAAGAAGCGTAACGGCCGTATCCTCAAGCTGATGGGCCACCACGGCCTGCACCGCGTCGACGTTGAAGAAGCCCAGGCTGGCGACATCGTCTGCATCAGCGGTTTCGACGAGCTGTTCATCTCCGACACCCTGTGCGATATGAACAACGTCGAGGCGATGAAGCCACTGACCGTTGACGAGCCGACCGTTTCGATGACCTTCCAGGTCAACGACTCGCCGTTCTGCGGCAAGGAAGGCAAGTTCGTCACCAGCCGTAACATCAAGGAACGTCTGGACAAAGAGCTGCTGTACAACGTTGCACTGCGCGTTGAAGAAGGCGACTCGGCTGACAAGTTCAAGGTTTCCGGCCGTGGTGAGCTGCACCTGTCGGTTCTGATCGAAACCATGCGTCGTGAAGGCTTCGAGATGGCTGTAGGCCGCCCTGAAGTGATCATCCGCGAAGTCAACGGCGTGAAGCAGGAGCCGTTCGAGAACGTCACCATCGACATCCCTGAAGAATCCCAGGGCAAGGTCATGGAAGAAATGGGCCTGCGTAAGGGCGACCTGACCAACATGGCGCCGGATGGCAAGGGCCGTGTACGTCTGGAGTACAACGTACCTGCTCGTGGTCTGATCGGTTTCCGTAACCAGTTCCTGACCCTGACCAACGGTGCCGGCATCCTGACCTCGATCTTCGATCGCTACGACACCATGAAAGCCGGCCAGATGTCCGGTCGCCTGAACGGTGTACTGGTTTCGATCGAGACCGGCAAGGCGCTGACCTACTCGCTGGAAACCCTGCAGGCTCGCGGCAAGCTGTTCATCGAGCACGGCCAGGACATCTACAACGGTCAGATCATCGGCCTGAACAGCCGTGACAACGACCTGGGCGTGAACCCGACCAAGGGCAAGAAGCTCGACAACATGCGTGCTTCGGGCAAAGACGAAGTCATCGCCCTGGTACCGCCGGTTCGCCACACCCTGGAACAGGCCCTGGAATTCATCCAGGACGACGAGCTGTGCGAAGTGACTCCGAAGTCGATCCGCCTGCGCAAGAAGATCCTGGACGAAGGCGAGCGTACCCGCGCTGCCAAGAAAGCCAAGAACTGAGTTAGCTCAGGCTGAATGAAAACGCCCCCGGTCGAAAGGCCGGGGGCGTTTTTGTTTGCCTGCAGGATTTGTGTTGGCCCCTTCGCGGGCTTGCCCGCTCCCACTGGTACTGCACAGTTCCTGAATGTTGTGGAGATCCTGTGGGAGCGGGCAAGCCCGCGAAGAGGCCCTTTAAGGCTAGCGATCAGCGCCCGACCACCTTGGGCTTGTACGCACAATACCCCGGCCGCGGCCCGACCTTGGGGTGGTTGCGGCAGGTATCCGGCCGCTTGTCATAAATGGTGCACAGCCGGCTTTTACGATCCAGGTACAGGCAGTCATCATTGCTCATCCGGGTCAGGGTGAAGATCCCCGACTTCTGGTTGAAGCGTTCGATGATGCCGTCCTTCTGCAGGCGCTTGGCGATGTTCTTCGGCGGTTCGTCTTTCTCGAACTCGTCGACCACGCCGATACGGATCAGATCCTTGATCTTCACCTCCACCGGCAGGGTGCAGCAGGTCGAATGGCAGCCATGGCACATGTTGCTGGTATAGCGCTGCCAGGTCTCCAGGCGGTCGACTTCGGCCGCGGCGATCAGGGTCGTTTTCATCGTTATGGGGGTGTATCACGGTCTTGGGGCGCGCGATCATACCGGAATTGTTCAATTTATGAACAACCTTTTGCCGGAATCGCAGAGTGGGCATGAAAACTGCGAACGCTAACTGTCACTCCCTGTCGAAGGGTCTAGGCTCAACAGTCTCCCTCCGCTTTCGTCAACTTGCCCGAGGATGCCGCATGTCCCAGGAACCCAAAGCTCGTGACGCCGAGGTGGCCGAATTTCGCGCCGCTGTACTGGACAAGCTGACCTATGCGGTCGGCAAGGACCCGGAGCACGCTTTCGACCACGACTGGTTCGAAGCCATTGCACTGGCCGCGCGCGATCACATGGTCGATCACTGGATGGACCACACCCGCCAGGCTTATCGCCGCAGCCAGAAGCGGGTCTATTACCTTTCCCTCGAATTCCTCATCGGCCGCTTGCTGTACGACAGCCTGAGCAACCTGGGCCTGCTCGACATTGCCCGCGATGCACTGGAAGGGCTGGACGTGGACCTGGAGCGCATCCGCCTGCTCGAGCCCGATGCCGCGCTGGGCAACGGTGGCCTGGGCCGCCTGGCGGCGTGCTTCATGGAGAGCATGTCGACCCTGGGCATCGCTGCTCACGGTTATGGCATCCGCTACGAGCACGGGCTGTTTCGCCAGGCCATGGTTGATGGCTGGCAGCAGGAGCAGACCGAGAACTGGCTGGACTTCGGCAACCCCTGGGAGTTCGAGCGCGCGGAGGTGATCTACCCGATCAGCTTTGGCGGGAGCGTCGAAACGGTGCACGACACCCACGGCCAGCAGCGCCAGGTGTGGTGGCCGGGCGAGACCGTGCGAGCGGTGGCCTATGACACCCCGGTAGTCGGTTGGCGCGGGGCCAGCGTGAATACCCTGCGCCTGTGGCGTGCGCGGGCGCTGGAAGAGCTGCACCTGGAACGCTTCAATGCCGGTGACCACCTGGGTGCGGTAGCCGAGGTGGCGCGGGCCGAAAGCATTTCGCGGGTGCTGTACCCGGCCGATAGCACCGAGGCGGGCCAGGAGCTGCGCCTGCGCCAGGAGTACTTCTTCGTCTCGGCTTCGTTGCAGGACCTGCTGCGCCGCCACCTGAACATGCACGACAACCTGCTCAACCTGCCGGATGCGGCGGCCATCCAGCTCAACGACACCCACCCGTCGATCGCCGTGGCCGAGCTGATGCGCCTGCTGGTCGACCAGCATGAAATCCCTTGGGATACCGCCTGGGAGCTGACCGTCGGCACTCTGGCCTACACCAACCACACCTTGCTGCCCGAAGCCCTGGAAACCTGGCCGGTGGCGCTGATGGAACGCATGCTGCCGCGGCACATGCAGATCATCTACCTGATCAACGCCTACCACATCGACGCGCTACGGGCGAAAGGCCTGCACGACTTCGATGTGCTGCGGGCCGTGTCGCTGATCGAAGAAGACAACGGCCGCCGGGTGCGCATGGGCAACCTGGCGTTCCTCGGTTCGCACAGCGTCAACGGTGTGTCGGCGCTGCACAGCAAGCTGATGAAAAGCACGGTGTTCTCCGAGCTGCACAAGCTCTACCCGCAACGGATCAACAACAAGACCAACGGCATTACCTTCCGCCGCTGGCTGTACCAGTCCAACCCGCAGCTGACCACCATGCTGGTCGAGGCGCTGGGCCCTGAGTTGCTGGACGATCCGGAAGGGCGCCTGGTCAATCTGGTGCCGTTCGCCGACAAGAGCGGCTTCCGCAAGCAGTTCGCCGCGCAGCGCCTGCACAGCAAGCGTGCCCTGGCCAGCATCATCCAGGACCGCCTGGGCGTTACGGTGAACCCCGAGGCGTTGTTCGATGTGCAGGTCAAGCGCATTCACGAATACAAGCGCCAGTTGCTCAACCTGCTGCACACCGTGGCGCTGTACCAGGCCATGCGCAATGACCCCGGTACCGACTGGGTGCCGCGGGTGAAGATTTTCGCCGGCAAGGCCGCGGCCAGCTATCACCAGGCCAAGCTGATCATCAAGCTGGCCAACGACATCGCCCGGGTGGTGAACAACGACCCGACCGTGCGCGGCCTGCTGAAGGTGGTATTCCTGCCCAACTACAACGTCAGCCTGGCTGAAAGCATCATCCCGGCGGCGGACCTTTCCGAGCAGATTTCCACCGCCGGTTACGAAGCCTCCGGTACCAGCAACATGAAGTTCGGCCTGAACGGTGCGCTGACCATCGGCACCCTGGATGGTGCCAACGTCGAGATGAGCGAGCAGGTGGGTACCGAAAACATGTTCATCTTCGGCCTTACCGCGCAGCAGGTGGAGGCCAGACGGCGCGACGGGGACTTTGGCGCCAGTGCGGCGATTGCCGCGTCCAGTCGCCTGAATGACGTGTTGCAGGCCATTCGCAGCGGGGTGTTCTCACCGGACGACCCGTCGCGCTACAGCGCGCTGATCGACGGGCTGGTGGCTCATGACCGCTTCCTGGTGTGTGCCGATTTCGATGCCTACTGGGATGCTCAGCGAAGGGTCGAGGAGCTGTGGCACACGCCGCAGGAATGGTGGCGCATGGCGGTGCTGAATACCGCGCGGATGGGCTGGTTCTCCTCGGACCGGACCATTCGGGAATATGCCAGCGAGATCTGGAAGGCGCTGGATTGAGGAAAAGGGGCCGCTGTGCGGCCCATCGCCGGCAAGCCAGCTCCCACCTCGACCGCGTCGACCTCGAGCCATGTGCAGTCCCTGTGGGAGCTGGCTTGCCGGCGATGGGCTGCACAGCAGCCCCAACCGACCATCGGCTTGGTGCTTGCTGAACTTCAGGGGCCGAAGTCGAGTCTCTTTGCTCGCTAGCCCGCAACTCTCCCTGTAAACTGCGGGGGTTTTTATCCCCCAATCCTTTCGGAGCCATACATGTCCCGCGTTACCCTGAGTCGCTATCTGATTGAGCAGACCCGCAGCAACAATACCCCTGCCGATCTGCGCTTCCTGATCGAAGTGGTGGCGCGTGCGTGCAAGGAAATCAGCCATCACGTGTCCAAAGGCGCCCTTGGTGGCGTGCTGGGCAGCATGGGCACTGAAAACGTGCAGGGCGAAGTCCAGAAGAAACTGGACGTGATTTCCAACGATATCCTGCTTGAAGCCAACGAGTGGGGCGGCCACCTGGCCGGCATGGCTTCCGAAGAAATGGACAACGCCTACCAGATCCCGGGCAAGTACCCGAAAGGCGCCTACCTGCTGGTCTTCGACCCGCTGGACGGCTCGTCCAACATCGACGTCAACGTTTCGGTCGGCACCATCTTCTCGGTACTGCGTTGCCCTAACGAATACCTGAGCCAGAACGAAACCCTGAACGAAAATGCCTTCCTGCAGCCAGGCACCCAGCAGGTCGCCGCCGGTTACGCCATCTACGGCCCGCAGACCATGCTGATCCTGACCCTGGGCAACGGCGTCAAGGGCTTCACCCTGGACCGCGAACTGGGCAGCTTCGTCCTCACCCACGAAAACATCCGCGTGCCGGAAAGCACCGCAGAGTTCGCCATCAACATGTCCAACCAGCGCCACTGGGAAGCCCCGGTTCAGCGCTACGTGGGCGAATTGCTGGCAGGCGAGACCGGCCCGCTGAAGAAGAACTACAACATGCGCTGGATCGCCTCGATGGTGGCCGACGTACACCGCATCCTGACCCGTGGCGGCCTGTTCATGTACCCACGTGACGCCCGCGAGCCGAGCAAGCCGGGCAAACTGCGCCTGATGTACGAAGCCAACCCGATGTCCTTCATCATCGAACAGGCCGGCGGCGCCTCCACCAACGGTTACGATCGCATCCTCGACATTCAGCCAGAAAGCCTGCACCAGCGTGTGTCGGTAATCCTCGGCTCGAAGGAAGAGGTCGAGCGCGTCACCGCCTACCACAAGGAGTAAGTCATGCTCGCACCTTGGCAGCCGTTGCTGGAGTGGTGGTTCGGTTGGGGCACCAGTCCCCAGGCCGTGGCTGACGAGAAGAGCACGCTGTGGTTCGGCAAGCATCATGATGCCGAGGCCCATGCGCTGTTTGGCGAGCTGGTCGAGCATGCCCTGGCGGGTGGGCTCGACGAGTGGCAGCAAAGCCCGCAGGGCTGGCTGGGCCTGCTGATCCTGCTGGACCAGCTGCCGCGCATGATCCATCGCGACACGCCGCGTGCCTTCGAGGGCGACCGGCGTGCCCAGGTGGTGGCGATGCAGGGTTTGCAGAAGAACTGGGATTACCAGCTGCTGCCGATCCAGCGGGTGTTCGTGCTGCTGGTGCTGGAGCATGCCGAGGTGCTGGACTGGCAGAACCTGTGCGTCGAGCGCTACCAGGTGCTGCTGGACGAGCAGCCCGAGGCCAACCGCCGGTTGTTCGAAGGCTTCCTCGACTACGCCGAGCAGCACCAGCGGGTAATTGCCCGTTTCGGGCGCTTCCCGCACCGCAACCTGGTGCTGGAGCGGCCGAGTACCAGCGAAGAGATGGACTTTTTGCTGGAGCCTGGGTCCAGGTTCTGAGGCTTCGTGGCCTGCTGCGCAGGCCGTCGCGACGCAAGGCCGCTCCTTCACGGGGCGGCCTTTTTGTTTGGGCGGGGTAATTCTTTGTGATTAATCGCACAGTAGTGGCCATCCGACCAATGGCGTAGGGGTAGAGGAGGGAGGTCAGGGAACCTGGGAGGGTTTTTACCGTCGAAGGTCACTGCAGGCCACTCGCCTGTATCCCCTCTCCAGGAGTGTCCTTCATGTCGTTGCGTTCCCTCGCCCTGTTGTCGCTGTGCGTCGTCCTGACTGCCTGCAGCAAGATCAACCAGGAAAACTATTCCAAGATCAAGGCCGGTATGAACAAGGCCGAGGTCGAGCAGCTGCTCGGCACGCCGACCGAGTGCTCTGGTGCGCTGGGGATGAGCAGCTGCACCTGGGGGGACGAGAAGAGCTTCATCAGTGTGCAGTACGCGGCTGACAAGGTGCTCATGTATTCAGGGCAGGGTCTCAAATGAGGCGCCTGTATCTGCTGATGGGGGTATGCCTGGCGTTGCTGCTGGGCGGTTGTGCCGGCTCCGTGCACGACCCGCTGGCGCCGAAAACCGCGGGCAACATCGACCTCAAGCGCTACCAGGGCAAGTGGTACGAGCTGGCGCGCCTGCCGATGCGCTACCAGACCGGCTGCGAGCAGTCCGAAGCGCACTACAACCTCCGGCTCGATGGTAGCCTCGGCGTGCTCAACCGCTGCCGCACCATGGGTGACGAATGGCTGCGCGCCGAAGGGCATGCGAACATCCAGGAGCCGGGGCACACCGACAAATTGTGGGTCGAGTTCGACAACTGGTTCACCAAGCTGGTGCCAGGGGTGGCGAGGGGCGAGTACTGGATTCTTTATGTGGATGATCGCTACCGCACGGCGGTGGTCGGCAGCCCGGACCGCAAGCACTTGTGGATCCTGTCGCGTACGCCGACGCTACCGGCTTGGGAGCGCGAGAACCTGATGTCCAAGGCCCGGCAGCAGGGGTATGACACCAATCGGCTGATCTGGCGTGCGTCGGACCAGCAGATCGTCAAGAGGCACTGAATTTCTGGGGGCTGCTTTGCAGCCCATCGCGACACAAGGCCGCTCCTACAGGGGAACGCACATTCCTGTAGGAGCGGCCTTGTGTCGCGATGGGCCGCAAAGCGGCCCCAATAAACTCACCCCAACAGCTGTCGCAACACCTCGGCAAACGCCTGCGCGCTTTGCTCTTCCTGCGCATGCCGCCCCTGGCGCACCACCCACTGCCCATTCACCATCACATCCCGCACCTGGCGATCGCCCCCGGCAAACAGCCAGCGGTTGAGAATCGCATCCCCATCGGCCATGGCGATGTAAGGGTCCTGCCCATCGAGCACCAGCCAGTCGGCGCGCTTGCCCACGGCCAGTTCCCCGACCGCCTGCCCCAGCGCCTGCGCACCGCCCGCCAGCGCAGCGTCATACAACGTGCGCCCGACCATCGGCTGGTCGCCGCGATACAGGCGGTTACGCCGCTGGTCGCGCAGCCGCTGGCCGTATTCCAACCAGCGCAGTTCCTCCACCACGCTCAGCGACACATGGCTGTCCGAACCAATGCCCATGCGTCCGCCCTGCGCCAGGTAGTCCACTGCCGGGAAAATCCCGTCGCCCAGGTTGGCCTCGGTGGTCAGGCACAGCCCGGCTACCGCACCGCTGCGGGCCATGGCGGTGACTTCATCCGGCTCGGCATGGGTGGCATGCACCAGGCACCAGCGTGGGTCCACGTCCACGTGCTCGTACAGCCACTGCAGCGGGCGCAGGCCGCTCCAGGCCAGGCAGTCGTCGACTTCCTTCTGCTGCTCGGCGATATGGATATGCACCGGGCACCGCTTGTCGCTGGCTGCCAGCACTTCGGCGATCTGCCCGGGCGTCACCGCGCGCAGCGAATGGAAGCACAAGCCCAGTTGCTGCGCGGGTTGCGCGGCCAGCAGCGGGGCCAGCTGCGCTTGCAGTTGCAGGTAATGTTCGGTGGAGTTGATGAAGCGCCGTTGCCCGTCATTCGGGGCTTGGCCGCCGAAGCCTGCGTGGCTGTACAGCACCGGCAGCAAGGTCAGGCCAATGCCGCTGTCGGCTGCAGCCGCGCTGATGCGGCGGGACAGTTCGGCCGGGTCGGCGTAGGCCTTGCCGGCCTGGTCATGGTGCACGTAGTGGAACTCGGCGACCGAGGTGTAGCCGGCCTTGAGCATCTCGATGTACAGCTGACGGGCGATGACCTGCAGCTGCTCCGGGCTGATCTGGCCGACCAGGCGATACATCAGGTCGCGCCAGGTCCAGAAACTGTCGTTGGGGTTGCCGGCGACTTCCGCCAGCCCTGCCATGGCGCGCTGGAAGGCATGCGAGTGCAGATTGGGCATGCCGGGCAGCAGCGGGCCGGCTAGCCGCTCGGCGCCTTCGGCCGAGGCACCCGGTTCGATGCGGGCCACATGGCCATCACTGGTGACCTCGATGCGGACATGGCTGGCCCAGCCCGTGGGCAGCAGGGCGCGTTCGGCGAAGTAGGCGGACATCGGTGAAAATCCTGTTATTGTTAACTTGTATATACATATACAGGCGTTTGCCTGCCGGGTAAACTGCGGCAAGCTACCGCTCATTCCATTTGCACAAGGATCCAACGCCGTGCCGACACCACCTGTCTCCGCGCTGGTTGCCCAGATGGGCGAGGGCCCGGCTCCGCTGTACGCCCGGGTCAAACAGATGATCATCCAGCAGATCGACAACGGCAGCTGGCCACCGCATCACCGGGTACCCTCGGAGAGCGAACTGGTCAGCGAGCTGGGCTTCAGCCGCATGACCATCAACCGCGCCCTGCGCGAACTTACCGCCGAAGGCCTGCTGGTGCGCATGCAAGGGGTCGGTACCTTCGTGGCCGAGCCCAAGGGGCGTTCGGCGCTGTTCGAGGTCAACAACATCGCCGACGAAATTGCCGCGCGTGGCCACCAGCATAGCTGCCAGGTGATCACCCTCACCGAGGAAACGGCCGGTTCCGAGCGGGCCCTGGCCCTGGACATGCGCGAAGGCCAGCGGGTGTTCCACTCGCTGATCGTGCATTTCGAGAACGGCGTGCCGGTGCAGATCGAGGACCGCTACGTCAATGCGGCGATTGCCCCCGACTACCTCAAGCAGGACTTCACCCGGCAGACGCCTTACGCCTACCTGTCGCAGGTGGCGCCGCTGACCGAGGGTGAGCACGTGGTCGAGGCAATCCTGGCCGAGCCGGAAGAATGCCGCCTGTTGCAGATCGAGCGGGGCGAGCCCTGCCTGCTGATCCGCCGTCGCACCTGGTCCGGCCGCCAGCCGGTGACCGCCGCGAGGCTGATCCACCCCGGTTCCCGTCATCGCCTGGAAGGACGTTTCAGTAAATGAGTCAGCTGCAGTTGTTGCGTGCGCAGGGCTACCCGCGCATGCCGTGGAAGAACGGTGGCGGTTTCACCGAAGAGATTACCCGCGACAGTGGCGAAGGCCTGGACGGCTTTGGCTGGCGCTTGTCGATTGCCGATATCGAGGAGTCCGGCGGGTTTTCCACCTTCGCCGGCTACCAGCGGATCATCACCGTGTTGCAAGGTGACGGCATGCGCCTGCTGGTCGACGGCCAGGCCAGCAGGCCGTTGCTGCCGTTCGATGCTTTCGCCTTCAGCGGCGAGAGCCAGGTCAGCTGCAAGCTGCTGGGCGGGGCGATCCGCGATTTCAACCTGATCTACGCACCGCAGCGCTACCGGGCGCGGTTGCAGTGGTTCGATGGCACCAGCCGCTTGTACAGCTCGGCGTCGACGGTGTTGCTGTTCGCTGCCAGCAGCCAGGTCGAGGTTGGCATTGCCGGGCGCGAGACGCAGCGGTTGGGGTTGTATGACTGCCTGCGGCTGGAGGGCAATGACCAGTTGCTGGGGTTGGATGTGCAGGGGCGGTTCTGCCTGATCGAACTCGTTTCACGTTGAGATAGCCGGGGGCCGCTGCGCAGCCCTTCGCGGGCTTGCCCGCTCCCACATGTACAGTGCACGCCTTGAAGGCAGTGGAGCTCTCTGTGGGAGCGGGCAAGCCCGCGAAGGGCCGCGCAGCGGCCCCATTTCTTTTGCCGCTCAGCGGAAAAGTCCAATTATTTTGGTTGTCCATGCTTGTACATACAAGTAAAGGTGTGTTTGTATATCTACCACGACATACCCGCCCGCGGACGACCGCAGAGGACCTTTCCCGTGACCGACAACAACAAATACCGTGACGTTGAAATCCGTGCCCCACGTGGCAACAAGCTGACTGCCAAAAGCTGGCTGACCGAAGCGCCACTGCGCATGCTGATGAACAACCTCGATCCACAGGTCGCGGAAAACCCGAAAGAACTGGTGGTGTACGGCGGTATCGGCCGCGCTGCCCGTAACTGGGCGTGCTACGACAAGATCGTCGAGACCCTGACCCGCCTGGAAGACGACGAAACCCTGCTGGTGCAGTCGGGCAAGCCGGTCGGCGTGTTCAAGACCCACAGCAACGCCCCGCGCGTACTGATCGCCAACTCCAACCTGGTGCCGCACTGGGCCAACTGGGAACACTTCAACGAACTGGACGCCAAGGGCCTGGCCATGTACGGCCAGATGACCGCCGGCAGCTGGATCTACATCGGCAGCCAGGGCATCGTCCAGGGCACCTACGAAACCTTCGTCGAAGCCGGTCGCCAGCATTACGGCGGCAGCCTTAAAGGCAAGTGGGTACTGACCGCCGGCCTGGGCGGCATGGGCGGCGCCCAGCCACTGGCCGCCACCCTGGCCGGTGCCTGCTCGCTGAACATCGAATGCCAGCAGAGCCGCATCGACTTCCGTCTGGAAACCCGCTACGTCGACGAGCAGGCCACTGACCTCGACGACGCTCTGGCACGCATTGCCAAGTACACCGCCGAAGGCAAGGCCATCTCCATCGCCCTGCACGGCAACGCTGCTGAAATCCTGCCAGAGCTGGTCAAGCGTGGCGTGCGCCCGGACATGGTCACCGACCAGACCAGCGCCCACGACCCGCTGAACGGTTACCTGCCAGCCGGCTGGACCTGGGAACAGTACCGCGACCGCGCGCAGACCGAGCCGGCTGCAGTGGTCAAGGCCGCCAAGCAGTCGATGGCCGTGCACGTGCAAGCCATGCTCGATTTCCAGAAGCAGGGTGTTCCGACCTTCGACTATGGCAACAACATCCGCCAGATGGCCAAGGAAGAAGGCGTGGCCAATGCCTTCGACTTCCCGGGCTTCGTGCCGGCCTACATCCGCCCGCTGTTCTGCCGTGGCATCGGCCCGTTCCGCTGGGCGGCGCTGTCCGGTGATGCCGAAGACATCTACAAGACCGACGCCAAGGTCAAGGAACTGATCCCCGACGACGCCCACCTGCACCGCTGGCTGGACATGGCTCGCGAGCGCATCAGCTTCCAGGGCCTGCCGGCACGTATCTGCTGGGTTGGCCTGGGCCTGCGCGCCAAGCTGGGCCTGGCGTTCAACGAAATGGTACGCAGCGGCGAGCTGTCGGCACCGATCGTGATCGGCCGTGACCACCTGGACTCCGGTTCGGTGTCCAGCCCCAACCGTGAAACCGAAGCCATGCGCGACGGTTCCGACGCTGTCTCCGACTGGCCGCTGCTCAACGCCTTGCTGAACACCGCCGGCGGTGCTACCTGGGTTTCGCTGCACCACGGTGGTGGTGTGGGCATGGGCTTCTCCCAGCACTCTGGCATGGTCATCGTCTGCGACGGTACCGATGAAGCCGCCGAGCGTATCGCTCGCGTGCTGACCAACGACCCAGGGACCGGTGTGATGCGTCATGCCGATGCCGGTTACGACATCGCCATCGAGTGCGCCAAGGAGCAGGGCCTGGACCTGCCGATGATCACTGGCTGATCGCCACGCTTTGGATCGCACCCCACAAGGGGTGATACTGAACAACAAGAAGGAGCACGCAGGCACTCACAAACGGGCCTGCGGCTCCACGCGATTGGAGTAGTGAAGTGACCGAATTGACCCTCAAGCCCGGCACCTTGACCCTGGCCCAGCTGCGCGCCATCCATGCCGCGCCCGTGCGCCTGCAACTGGACGCCAGCGCCGCGCCAGCCATCGACGCCAGCGTTGCCTGCGTCGAGCAGATCATTGCCGAAGACCGTACCGCCTACGGCATCAACACCGGTTTCGGCCTGCTGGCCTCGACCCGCATCGCCAGCCACGACCTGGAAAACCTGCAGCGCTCGCTGGTGCTGTCCCACGCCGCCGGTGTCGGCGCGCCGCTGGATGACGACCTGGTGCGGCTGATCATGGTGCTGAAGATCAACAGCCTCAGCCGTGGCTTCTCCGGCATCCGTCGCAAAGTCATCGACGCGCTGATCGCCCTGGTCAACGCCGAAGTCTACCCGCACATCCCGCTGAAGGGTTCGGTGGGCGCATCCGGCGACCTCGCCCCGCTGGCGCACATGTCGCTGGTGCTGCTGGGTGAAGGCAAGGCCCGCTACAAGGGCCAGTGGCTGCCAGCCACCGAAGCCCTGGCCGTGGCCGGCCTCGAGCCGCTGACCCTGGCCGCCAAGGAGGGCCTGGCCCTGCTCAACGGCACCCAGGCGTCCACCGCCTATGCCCTGCGTGGCTTGTTCCAGGGCGAAGACCTGTACGCCGCTGCCATCGCCTGCGGCGGCCTGAGCGTCGAAGCCGCACTGGGCTCGCGCTCGCCGTTCGATGCGCGTATCCACGAAGTGCGTGGCCAGCGCGGCCAGATCGACACCGCTGCCTGCTTCCGTGACCTGCTGGGCGACTCCAGCGAAGTGTCGCTGTCGCACAAGAACTGCGACAAGGTCCAGGACCCGTACTCGCTGCGCTGCCAGCCGCAGGTCATGGGCGCCTGCCTGACCCAGCTGCGCCAGGCCGCCGAGGTACTGGGCATCGAAGCCAACGCCGTGTCGGACAACCCGCTGGTGTTCGCTGCCGAAGGTGACGTGATTTCCGGCGGTAACTTCCACGCCGAGCCGGTGGCCATGGCCGCCGACAACATCGCCCTGGCCATCGCTGAAATCGGCTCGCTCAGCGAGCGCCGTATCTCGCTGATGATGGACAAGCACATGTCCCAGCTGCCGCCGTTCCTGGTGGAAAACGGCGGGGTCAACTCGGGCTTCATGATCGCCCAGGTCACCGCTGCTGCCCTGGCCAGCGAGAACAAAGCCCTGTCGCACCCGCACAGCGTCGACAGCCTGCCGACCTCGGCCAACCAGGAAGACCACGTGTCGATGGCCCCGGCTGCCGGCAAGCGTCTGTGGGAAATGGCCGAAAACACCCGTGGCGTGCTGGCCATCGAATGGCTGGGCGCCTGCCAGGGTCTGGACCTGCGCAAGGGCCTGAAGACCTCGGCCAAGCTGGAGCAGGCGCGCCAGGCGCTGCGCAGCGAAGTGCCGCACTACGACCGTGACCGTTTCTTCGCGCCCGACATCGAAAAGGCCGTGGAACTGTTGGCCAAGGGTCGCCTGACCGGCCTGCTGCCGGCTGGTGTGCTGCCAAGCCTGTAATGCCCCCAGGGGCCGCTGTGCGGCCCATTCGCAGCACAAGGCTGCTCCTACAAAGGCGACGCGCTCCCTTGTAGGAGCAGCCTTGTGCTGCGAAAGGGCTGCAAGGCAGCCCCCTTCGATCTCACGACCACAAAAACAATTTAAGGACGTGACATGCAACAAGCTCAAGGTCTAAAGCGCGGGCTAAGTGCCCGCCACATCCGTTTCATGGCCCTCGGTTCCGCCATCGGCACCGGGCTGTTCTACGGTTCCGCCTCGGCCATCCAGATGGCCGGCCCGGCCGTGCTGCTGGCCTACCTGATCGGCGGCGCCGCCGTGTTCATGGTCATGCGCGCCCTCGGCGAAATGGCTGTGCACAACCCGGTCGCCGGCTCGTTCGGCCACTACGCCAGCACCTACCTCGGCCCCATGGCCGGCTTCATCCTCGGCTGGACCTACGCCTTCGAGATGGTCATCGTCGCCATCGCCGACGTCACTGCCTTCGGTATCTACATGGGCTTCTGGTTCCCGGAAGTGGCCCGCTGGATCTGGGTGCTGGGCATCGTCTTCCTGATCGGCGGCCTCAACCTGTGCAACGTCAAGGTCTTTGGCGAAATGGAATTCTGGCTGTCGCTGCTCAAGGTCGGCGCCATCGTGGCGATGATCCTGGCCGGCCTCGGCATCATGGCCTTCGGCTTCAGCCAGGTTGGCACCGGGCAGGCCGTGGGTGTCAGCAACCTGTTCGACCACGGCGGCTTCATGCCCAATGGCGTGGGTGGCCTGATCGCCTCCTTTGCCGTGGTGATGTTCGCGTTCGGCGGCATCGAGATCATCGGTGTCACCGCCGGTGAGGCCAAGGACCCGCAGCGGGTCATCCCCAAGGCGATCAACGCCGTGCCGCTGCGCATCCTGCTGTTCTACGTGCTCACCCTGTTCGTGCTGATGTGCCTGTTCCCATGGCCGCAAATCGGCAGCCAGGGCAGCCCGTTCGTGCAGATCTTCAGTAACCTGGGCATCGGCTCTGCCGCCGCGGTGCTGAACATCGTAGTGATTTCTGCCGCGATCTCGGCCATCAACAGCGACATCTTCGGCGCCGGCCGCATGATGTACGGCCTGGCCCAGCAAGGCCACGCACCGCGCGGCTTCAGCAAGCTGTCGAAGCACGGCGTGCCGTGGATGACCGTGGTGGTGATGGGTGCTGCGCTGCTGATCGGCGTGCTGCTCAACTACCTGATCCCGGAGAACGTGTTCCTGCTGATCGCCTCGATCGCTACCTTCGCCACTGTGTGGGTGTGGCTGATGATCCTGCTCACCCAAGTGGCCATGCGCCGCAGCATGAGCCGTGAACAAGTGGCCCAGCTACAGTTCCCGGTACCGTTCTGGCCTTACGGCCCGGCCATGGCCATTGCGTTCATGGTGTTCATCTTTGGCGTGCTCGGTTACTTCCCGGATACCCAGGCGGCACTGCTCGTCGGCGTGGTCTGGGTGGTGTTCCTGGTGGCGTCCTACCTGCTGTGGTGCAAGCCGCGCGCAGGGCAGGGCAAACCGGTAGCGGAACCGGCCGAGCTGCACCGCTAAGTACAGGAGTCAATGTATGAGAACCGTCTGGCAGCACTGCCATGTGGCAACCATGGCCGAGGGCCGTTACTCGGCCATCGAGGACGCGGCCATCGTCACCGACGCCGGGCTGATCGAGTGGATCGGCCCACGCGTCGAGCTGGCGTCGGTCGATGCCGAGCGTACGGTGGACCTGGGCGGCGCCTGGGTCACCCCGGGGCTGATCGACTGCCACACCCACGCGGTGTTCGGTGGCAACCGCAGCGGTGAGTTCGAGCAGCGCCTGCAGGGCGTAAGCTATGCCGAAATCGCCGCACAGGGCGGTGGTATCGCCAGCACCGTGCGGGCTACCCGTGCGGCCAGCGAGGACGAGCTGTTCGCCAGTGCTCGCCAGCGGGTCCAGGCGCTGATGCGCGATGGCGTGACCACCATCGAGATCAAGTCCGGCTACGGCCTGGACCTGGCCAACGAGCGCAAGATGCTGCGTGTAGCCCGGCGCCTGGCCGACGAGTTGCCGCTGGCGGTGCGCGCCACCTGCCTTGCAGCCCATGCCTTGCCGCCGGAATACGTCGGCCGGGCTGACGACTACATCGCGCACATCTGCGACGAAATGCTGCCGGCCCTGGCCGCCGAAGGCCTGGTGGACGCAGTGGATGCCTTCTGCGAACACCTGGCGTTCTCCCCGGCCCAGGTCGAGCGGCTGTTCATCAAGGCGCGCGAGCTGGGTCTGCCGGTCAAGCTGCACGCCGAACAGTTGTCGTCGCTGCACGGCTCCAGCCTGGCGGCGCGCTACCAGGCGCTTTCGGCTGACCATCTGGAATTCATGACCGAGGAAGACGCCATTGCCATGGCAAAAGCCGGCACGGTCGCCGTGCTGCTGCCGGGCGCGTTCTACTTCCTGCGCGAAACCCAGCTGCCGCCGATGGACGCCTTGCGCCGCCACGGCGTGAAGATTGCCCTGGCCAGCGACCTCAACCCCGGCACCTCGCCAGGGTTGTCGCTGCGGCTGATGCTGAACATGGGCTGCACCTGCTTCCGCATGACCCCGGAAGAAGCCCTGGCCGGTGTCACCGTGCACGCTGCCACGGCGCTGGGCCTGGGCGACAGCCACGGCTCGCTGGAAGTGGGCAAGGTCGCCGACTTCGTCGCCTGGCAGATCGAACGCCCCGCCGACCTGGCCTACTGGCTGGGCGGCGACCTGCCCAAGCGCGTGGTGCGCAAGGGCCACGAGATTTCCAACTGAGTGAGGCACGATGGACAAGGTACTGAGTTTTCACCAGGGGCGCCTGCCGCTGCTGATCAGCATGCCCCATGCCGGCCTGCAACTGTCGCCGGCGGTACGAGACGGCTTGGTCGACCAGGCGCGCAGCCTGCCGGACACCGACTGGCATATTCCACGGTTGTATGACTTTGCCCGTGACATGGGCGCCAGCGTGGTGGCGGCGGAGTATTCCCGCTTCGTCATCGACCTGAACCGGCCGGATGACGACAAGCCACTGTACGTTGGTGCCACCACCGGCCTGTACCCGGCCACGCTGTTCGATGGCGAGCCATTGTTCAAGGACGGGTTGGTGCCGACAGGCGAGGAGCGCAAGCAGTATCTGGAGCAGATCTGGCGCCCCTACCACGACACGATTCGTCGCGAGCTGGCGCGGCTGCGCGAGCAGTTCGGCTACGCCCTGCTGTGGGACGCCCATTCGATCCGTTCGCTGATCCCGCACCTGTTCGACGGCAAGCTGCCGGACTTCAACCTGGGTACTTTCAACGGCGCCAGCTGCGACCCGGCTCTGGCCGAACGGCTGAAAGAGGTGTGCGCCCAGGCCCAAGGCTACAGCCATGTGCTCAATGGCCGTTTCAAGGGCGGGCATATCACCCGGCATTACGGCGATCCGGCCAATTACATCCATGCGGTGCAGCTGGAGCTGGCGCAGAGCACCTATATGGAAGAGACCGAGCCGTTCGATTACCGCGAAGACCTGGCACGGCCGACACAGGAGGTGTTGAAGCAGCTTCTGCAGGCAGTGCTGGACTGGGGCAAGGCACATTACGGGCGGTGAAGTTCGCCAGTAAGAATGGCGACGCGATGCAGGCCATGCGCGTCGCCAGTCACTACGGGTCAGTTGTTGTTGATCTGCTTGATGGTAAGTTCGCGCAGTAGCTCCTTCTCCTCCTGATCCTTGTCATCTTGCAGGCCTTGCTGCAAGTTCAACTCGTCCTGAAGCGAGTGGTCCTTGCTGGCCAGCTCGAGCACCCGCAGGCGGAAACGTGCGTCTATTTCGGCGAAGCGGTCGGCACACTCGGCGCGCAGGCGCGTGGTCCAGTCCGTATTCGCCAGCATGTAGTCGACCAGTGCATCGCTCAGTTCACTTTTCCGGACCTTTTCCAGCACACTGGATAGCTCATCGCGCGCCAGGTTCGCAGCACCTCGAAAACGCATGCTGTCGGCGATCGGCAGGTCCAGTTCCCTGGCCAGTTCCCGGCGGTAGGCCAGGCGTACCGAGACCAGGTCACCCGAACCAGTCCGTTGGTTGGCCAGCAGCTCCAGCTGTTCGATCCGGAAAAGCTGCAACAGGCGACGACGCAGTGCTTGCAGGGAATCGCCGGCGTCGACCAACAGGCGTTGGCTCATCAGGTACAGTTCAATATTGTTGAACTCCTGCAGCGCTCCGTCATGGCAGGTCTGCGAGCCGGTTACCGGGTCTGGCAATGCCGCTGCGGCGATGCTCTCCATGATCGGGCGT
Organism: Pseudomonas sp. B13(2017); assembly: GCF_002113245.1. NCBI lineage: Bacteria > Pseudomonadati > Pseudomonadota > Gammaproteobacteria > Pseudomonadales > Pseudomonadaceae > Pseudomonas > Pseudomonas sp. B13(2017). Next base: position 170,390 of record NZ_NEJX01000001.1, on the reverse strand, counting down.
TCGGTTTCGTTGCTTGCAGCCACCACCAGCATCAAGCGCACCCGTTCGCAGAAGGTGGCACGCGTATTCGGGTCAACGTATGGGGCGGCATTGTGCAAACGGCCCGCCAGACGCAACAGATCACTGCCTTCGAGCCGCTCCCAGCAGTCCTGCAATGCGGCATTCTGTGCTTCGCTACCCAGCAGCCAGTCCTCCAGCCTGGGCGTATCATCGCCCAGCAGTGGGAAGTGAGGGTGGTCGAGAGATCCTTCGCTGGAAGAATCGAAGAACATCAGGTCGTCGGGGATATCCAGGGCAAAGGAATAGCTGTGCTGGCTGTCCGAGAAGGTGCGTACCCGCAGGATGGTTTCAAGAGGCAGTGGGTTGTCGAACAAGGCGATCGACGAGATTGGCATGGAATTGTTCAGGTTCGTCAGGATGTGCTCGGGCAACTGGGTGATGTTGTTCGAGCTCAGGTCCAGAAGTTCCAGTGGCAGCAAACTGTCACACCAGCTGGGCCAGGCTTGCAGGTTCATGTTGGTCAATGCGATTGACTGCAGGTTGCCGGCCAGCGATGCGGGCACATGGTCGATGTTGCCTGCACGGTTGCCCGACAGGTCCAGCGAGGTCAGGTTTCGCAGCCCTGCGAAAATGTCCATCATGGCCTGGTCGACCTCCAGCCCCATGTTGCGAAACTCCAGGTAGGTGAGCTGGGGAAGGCGGGCCAGGGCGGATGCCAGCGAGGGCATGGCGGCCTGGTGTTCATCGATGGTCAGTCGGCTGATGTTAGGGAACCGGCTGAGTAGTTCATCGAGCTGTGAGGTGCTGCCTCGCAACCGCGTCAGGCTGAGTGCACGTACGCGGGCGCCGAAGAACGCTGGAAGCCGCCTGGGGAAATGCTCGATGGCCACGTCCTCGAGTTGCAGGCGCAGGTATGACTGGCCCTGCTCCTGCTGTTCCCAGAATTGATCGATCGCTGACGCGATACGTTGCCTGTCCGCCAGTGCGGCCTGGGTCAATGGGTTGCTCGAACTGGATGCCTGGGCCCAGCCATCGATCGCATCGCGCATCTGTCGTCGCTCATCGCGAATGCGTGCTAGCTGTTCGGAAAGTGAGGCTGGCTGGTCCGTGGTGATACCCGAGGTGTCGACGTGCTCGTTCAGCAACAAGCGCTGCAGGTGGGATTCATTGATGCTGTTGCCTTCCAGCGAGATCACCGGTGGGGTGGTCAGCATGTCCGCTTCATGAAGCAGGAACGTGGGCAACGACCTGAGATTGTTGTGGCGCAATGACAGGTGGGCAATGCGCGCCAGGGCGTCGCTGCCAATCCCGATCGGCCATTGGGCCAATTGCATCTGGTCCAGGCCCAGGTAATCCAGGGTCAATTCATGGAAGCTTGGCCTGTTGCTCTGCGCCAGCCGGTTACCACTCAGGTCCAGGTATCTCAATTGGCGAAGCCCTGACAGCAGGTTCAGGTCGCTTTCGGAAAGCGTCATGTTCTGGTTGGTGAGCACCAATCGTTGCAACCCTGGCAGGCACTCGGTGATGGTGGGCACGCTGAACAGGAAGGGCGAGGGCGTTGCCCTGGGGTCAAACGGACGGCTGATTTCAAGCGACTCGATCTGCGGCATCTGCCTGAGCAGGCGTTGCAGCAGGCGCTCGTTTTGCGCCCAGCCCGCCAAGGACCCTGACGGTAAGTCGATCAGGCTCAGGCTGCGCACGCGTGCGTTGAAAAAAGCGGGCAAGGTGAGGGGCACGTCGGCAAGGGGGACGCGGGCGATACGCAGTTCTGTGGTGGGCCCGGTGCTCTCGTCCAGCGCAGTGTCGTACCAATGTTGCATGATCGAGTCACGCAGGCTGTCGTAGTCCTGTGCTGCCTGGTCGCTTGCCGGCGAAATGGCTTCGCTCCAATCGTCCAGGCTGCTTTGCAGCTCGTTGCGTTGCTCCACCAGCGTCTGCAAATGCTCGAATATCTGCAGCTGTGTACGGCCGCGGCTGGCAAGTGCCAGCAGAATCTGATCTGCCGAGCGGCCGGTGCGTGTGGCGAGCCCTGTGGCTTCGATAGCTTCGAGCAGGCGCTGACGGGTGATGCCGTGGGTGGCCGGGCCGCCGCCACTGAGTGGGTAGCCCAGGCGGCCATCGGCCAGGCGCATGGGAGAACGGTAGCCGGGGCGTACGGGCTGCATGCCCAGCAGCACCCTCAGGGCTGGGCGGGGTAGTAACGGGCTTTCCTGTACAAGGCGCTGCAGCGCTTGCTGATCGGTGACGTCCATGCCCGCCATCGCCGCGGGCAGTGCCTCGTACAATGCAGCGTAAAGGCTTGGGTACACCTTGACCGCCGCACTGGGCAGGCTTTCGTCGTGGACGATGTACCCTGCCGAAGCATGGGTAATGGTCGTGTATGGGCGAGTGCCCGGGGTGCCTATGGCATGATCCTGGGTCGGCCAGGACATGCGCTGGAGCAGCCGGAGCCTGGTCTGTGCAGGCCAGCCTGGCAAGCGTTCGAGCGTATGCATGATCAACAGGTCGCTATCCCAGTTCGGCACGCTGGACAGGTACATCCCTTCGCAGGCGCGGGCAAGGCGAATTTGTTGCTGGTAGATGCGGGCCTCTTCGGCAAGGCGCAGTGGTACCTTGCCGTTGTCGAGTATCTGCAGTTCGTTGGCACTGGCCTCGCGCGCCAGCTCATTGGCGACTGCCGATGGCAATTTCGGATACGCCCTCTGGATGGCCTCGGCGCCCGGCGCCAGGTCGCGCGAAAGGCCGGCGTAGGCCCTGGCAAACTCAGCGGGCCGAGTGCTCTCGTCTGCCAGCTGGCAGACCGTTTCGTCCAGCTTGAAGCGTTGCAGGGTGTCCTCCAGCAAGGCCGGCAGCCGCTGGCTTTCGGCCAGGGCCCGGCGCAGCTCGTCTTCGTGTACGCCGCTGACGGCGATAATCCGTTGCAGCGTCGGTTCGTCAAAGTGCCCACTCAAGTGGCCGATGCGGCGCAGGAGTGTCATGCCCGACCAACTCAGTGGCTTATCGGTAACGTGCAGCCATGCTCCGGCACCGTTGTGCCGCACTGGCGGCTGGTAACGGCGAGGACTTGCAGGGTGTTGCAAACGATATTCACCAGTCGTTGGCGTTTGGCTGACGATGTACTGATTGCCCTGCAGTACCAGCCAGCGTTTGCCTTGGTGATGCCGTAGGCCCAGTTCGTCCGGTACCAGGTCATGGGGCAGTGTCTCGACGCTCTGGTAGGGTGTGAGGTCGGGTTTCCACAGCCTCATCTGACCATCGGATGTTTCCACGTCTTCCAGTTCTTCGATAAATGAAGGCGTTTCTACAGGAATACGGGTTATCCCTGGCCCCTCATCCTCTGGCTCTTCTATCTCCGGCCCTTCCGAAGCCATGCCGGTTTCGCTGCCCTGCGAGCCTCTCAATGCTTTGGCTGCTGCGCTGAGGGCGGCCATGACGGCCACGTTTTCGATCACATCGACCAGATAGCCATAGGCAGTATCACGCTCGTCGTTTTCCCAGGCGTCGATCCCTTCATACACCTCATGGGCCAGCAGGGCCAGGCAAACGGCAAGCATTGCCTCGCCAAGCCCCGGCACGAAGAAGCCGGCGATGTTCAAGGCCGTAAGCACACGGCCGGCGATCAGTTCCCGATGGGCTTGCGTGGTGCGCCGGTCGACGATTTCGGTGGGAGTGGCGTGGAACAGCACATCCTTTTCATGACGCTGGGCCTTCTGGAAAGCCATCACGCCTTGGAAGGCGTGGCTGAAAGGCTTCATGACCGGATACAGGGTGGCGTGCGGGTCCGGAACACGTTCATGCAAGCCGCGGGCACTCCAGGCGAGGGGCATGAGCCGGTCCTTCAGGCGGGTGGTTATCGGCGCCTTGTCGCGGTCGGCGAGGTGCTTGTCCAGGTAGCCGATATCGGCCTGGAGCCTGTCGCGCAATTCGTCGTGCATGGCTTGCTGGCTGGTGAACTCCTTGAGGGGCGTGGTGCTGTCTTCAGGGATGTACAGCGCCACGGCCTGATGCCCTTCAGCTTGCAGGGTAATGAGCACAACGCCGGTCAGCTCGGCTTCCCACAACTCGAGCAAGCTGAATGTCACCGGCGAAGAGGGCGCTGGCGCCCGGTCAAGTGGTGTGGCGAGAGCGGCGGAATATAGCGTTTCGCTGATATCACCCTTGAGGCGGGCGAAATGCAGGGATTGCCGGAATGCCGAGACCTCGGCACGCCCCAGGGTTTCATAAACGGCCAGTGCGGCTTCATCGGCGCCGAGTGACGGCGTGGCCGCCGGGTAGTAGATGGCATGTACCTGTTCGTGATACTTGCCGCCGATATCCAGCGTGCGACACAAGTCGGCGAAGTCTTCGGCGGTGATACCCAGTGCATTGGTGATCGGCACGGTGCCCATGAAGCGCCGGTGATCGACGATGACCGACCTCTTGAGCAGGGAGGCGGGCGCGTCCATGCCGTGTTCGGCAGCGGCGGCCTGGTCGAAGTTGTGCAAGGCGCAGTGCAGCAGCGAGCGTGTAGCCCGGTCTACGGCCTGGCGGCTGTCGATGGCGTCGGTCGTTTCGATCGGGCGGGCATCGACGAGGTAGGTGTTGCGCACATCCAGGTCAAGCCTGAATCGCTGCTTGATGGCATCGGTGAGTGCCTTGGTGGCGTAGGTTTCCAGGGTTGGAAGCTGTTCGAACAGCTTGTGCACCTGCACCTGGTGCTCGCGGTGGCGTGCGTGCTCTTCCTGCCATGCCTTGGCGACCTCCGGTTGTTGCTGGAGTGCCGTCACCAGCCAGGCAGGGGGCTGATGCCAGTTGCGCAACGCACGTCGGGTTTCTGGGGGAGCCTGCTTGAGCCAGGTGGGGATTCTGCGCTCGATGGTGGCGTAATGAACACTAGGCACGGCAGTGACTGCAGTTGGCATGGCGAGGCCCTTGCTTGATTTGGGGCGAGGGACTATCGCGGGCCTGCCTGAACTGCTGGAGGTAGATATATGTGCCCTTGAGGTGCGGCGGCATCAGCGCGGGCAGTGCTCAAAGCGCAATTCAGGTTTATGATGGCCCACGGCCGAATAATCCTCACACGGAGTGCGCAATGCAGACCCTGTACCCGCAGATCAAACCCTACGCCCGGCACGATCTGGCCGTGGAAGCGCCGCATGTGCTGTATGTCGACGAAAGCGGCTCGCCAGAAGGTCTGCCGGTGGTATTCATCCACGGCGGCCCGGGCGCCGGATGCGACGCCCAGAGCCGCTGCTACTTCGACCCGACCCTGTACCGCATCATCACCTTCGACCAACGCGGCTGTGGCCGCTCCACGCCGCACGCAAGCCTGGAGAACAACACCACCTGGCACCTGGTCGAGGACCTCGAGCGCATCCGCGAGCACCTTGGCATCGACAAGTGGGTGCTGTTCGGCGGCTCGTGGGGCTCCACCCTGGCCCTGGCCTACGCCCAGACCCACCCCGAGCGGGTGCATGGCCTGATCCTGCGCGGCATCTTCCTGTGCAGGCCCCAGGAAATCCAATGGTTCTACCAGGAAGGCGCCAGCCGCCTGTTCCCCGATTACTGGCAGGACTACATCGCGCCAATCCCGCCGGAGGAGCGCGGTGACCTGGTCACGGCCTTCCACAAGCGCCTGACCGGCAACGACCAGATCGCCCAGATGCACGCGGCCAAGGCCTGGTCTACTTGGGAAGGCCGTACCGCCACCCTGCGTCCCAACCCGCTGGTGGTCGACCGCTTCTCCGAGCCGCAGCGTGCACTGTCGATCGCCCGTATCGAATGCCACTACTTCATGAACAACGCCTTCCTCGAGCCGGACCAGCTGATCCGCGATCTGCCGAAGATCGCCCACCTGCCGGCCGTGATCGTGCATGGCCGCTATGATGTGATCTGCCCGCTGGACAACGCCTGGGCGCTGCACCAGGCCTGGCCGAACAGCGAACTGAAGGTGATCCGTGACGCTGGCCACGCGGCTTCCGAGCCGGGCATCACCGATGCCCTGGTGCGTGCCGCCGACCAGATGGCCCGGCGCCTGCTCGACCTGCCCCTGGAAGAAGCATGAGGGGCCTGCTGCAGCGCGTGCGTGGTGCGCGGGTGGAAGTAGCGGGGGAGGTGGTAGGTGCCATCGACCAGGGTTTGCTGGTGCTGGTGGCCGTCGAGCCTGAAGATTCCCGCGAGCAGGCCGACAAATTGTTGCACAAGCTGTTGAACTACCGGGTGTTCAGCGACGAGCAGGGCAAGATGAACCTGTCGCTCAAGGATGTGGGGGGAGGTTTGTTGCTGGTGTCGCAGTTCACCCTGGCGGCAGACACCCGCAACGGCATGCGCCCGAGCTTCTCGACGGCAGCGCCACCGGCCCTCGGCGCCGAGTTGTTCGACTATCTTTTGCAGCAGGCGAAGGCCCGGCACGCCGATGTGGCAAGCGGGCAATTCGGCGCAGACATGCAGGTGCACCTGGTCAATGATGGCCCCGTAACATTTATGTTACAAATGTGAGTGTAAAAAACCCCTTGTTCACAGGAAAACAAGGGGTTTTGTACGATAAATAGTTGTTCCAGCCTGATGCGTTGTCACGCGACCTGCTGGATAATCGCGCGCTGCATGGACCTGCGTTCGCAGGTTCGTTTCACTCTGACTCGAGCATTGTCTGGATCCGTTTGGGGAATCATTACGCCCTCACGGGGTCCGAACAGTGCTCGCCAACCCGGCATTTGTCGCTGGCCGTTGGTTTCATGATCTGTTTTCGGCGAGGGTTGCTCGTGATTGTTAGTCCCCAAAAAGCATCAAGAATCCCCGGTACCGGGCTGCGCAAGGCCCTGATGGCCAGTGTGGCAGTGGTCGGCCTGATGAGCGCGGGCCAGCTGTGGGCATTCAATCTTGACGATGTTGCAGCCAAGGCAAAGGATCTGGCCGGCCAGAAGTACGAAGCACCGAAAAGCAACCTGCCGGCCGTATTCCGCGACATGAAGTTCGCGGACTACCAGAAGATTCATTTCCTGCAGGAAAAGGCCGAGTGGGCCAAGGACAAGACCTCGTTCAAACTGTCGTTCTATCACCAGGGCATGCACTTCGACACCCCGGTGAAGATCAACCAGGTCACCGCCACCAAGGTCGAGGAAATCAAGTACGACCCGAGCCGTTTCGAGTTCGGTGACGTGCCACACGACCCGGAAACCACCAAGAACCTGGGTTACGCCGGCTTCCGCGTGTTGTACCCGATCAACAAGGCCGACAAGCAGGACGAGATCATGACCCTGCTTGGCGCCAGCTACTTCCGCGTGGTCGGCAAGGGCCACGTGTACGGCCTGTCGGCCCGTGGCCTGGCCATCGACACCGCACTGCCGTCGGGCGAGGAGTTCCCGCGCTTCACCGAGTTCTGGGTCGAAAAGCCCAAGCCGGCCGACAAGCACCTGGTTATCTACGCCCTGCTGGACTCGCCACGCTCCACCGGTGCTTACAAGCTGATCCTGCGTCCAGGCAACGACACCGTGGTCGACGTGCAGTCCCGCGTGTTCCTGCGTGACCATGTCAGCCGCCTGGGCATTGCCCCGCTGACCAGCATGTACCTGTTCGGCCCCAATCAGCCGTCCAAGGTCCTCAACTACCGCCCGGCCCTGCACGACTCCGAAGGCCTGTCGATCCATGCCGGCAACGGCGAATGGCTGTGGCGCCCGCTGAACAACCCGAAACACCTGGCCGTGAGCAACTTCAGCGTCGAGAACCCGCGTGGTTTCGGCCTGATGCAGCGCCAGCGCGCCTTCAGCGACTACGAAGACCTCGACGACAACTACCAGAAGCGCCCGAGCGCCTGGATCGAGCCGAAGGGTGACTGGGGCAAGGGCACCGTCGACCTGGTCGAAATCCCGACCGCCGACGAGACCAACGACAACATCGTGGCCTTCTGGAGCCCGGAGAAGCTGCCTGAGCCAGGCAAGCCATTCGAGTACGCCTACCGCCTGCACTGGACCATCGACGAGCCGAAGTTCCAGGCTTCCGAGCTGGGCTGGGTCAAGCAGACCCTGCGTTCCACCGGCGACGTCAAGCAGTCCAACCTGATCCGCCAGCCAGACGGCAGCGTGGCCTTCCTGGTCGACTTCGCCGGCCCGGCGCTGGCCGCCCTGCCGGAAGACACCGCCGTGCGCAGCCAGATCAGCGTGGGCGACAACGCCGAGGTGGTCGAGAACAACCTGCGCTATAACCCTGAGACCAAGGGCTGGCGCCTGACCCTGCGTTTGAAGGTCAAGGAAGCCAACAAATCGACCGAAATGCGTGCCGCGCTGGTGCGTGACGTGCCGGTCGAAGCCGCCAAGCCTGCCAAGGACGCCAAGCAGGACAAGGCTGCTGCCAAGCAAGCCAAGGCCGAGAAAGCTGCCAAGGCCGAACAACCTGCCGCCGATGCGGCGCCCACCAACGGGACCCCGGCCACCACCGAGAAGGTGCTGACCGAGACCTGGAGCTATCAGTTGCCTGCCGATGAGTAACTCAAGCGCAAGGCCGGAATCGCTTCGCGAGTACCTGGCCCACCTACCACTGAGCGACGAGCAACGGGCGGAACTCGCCAGTTGCACGTCATTCAGTGAGCTGCACCAACGCCTGGCGGCCAACCCGGCCGCCAGCTCTGCCGAGGCCGTGCAGGCCTCGGTGGGCCCGCGCCTGACCGTAGGCAGCGCCGCCGAGCTGGAAGACGCCGAGATGCTTGGCGTCGACGGCAGCGGCCGCCTGTGCCTGAAGATCGCTCCGCCGATCAAGCGCACCAAGGTCGTGCCCGAGCCATGGCGTACCAACGTGCTGATCCGCATGTGGCGGCGCATGACCGGCCGCACCAACGCCCCGCAGCCGCCCAAGCGCGAGCTGCCGCCAGCCCGCTGGCGTACGGTCGGCTCGATCCGCCGTTACATCCTGCTGGCGCTGATGATCGGCCAGACCATCGTTGCCGGCTGGTACATGAAGGGCATCCTGCCGTACCAGGGCTGGTCGTTCGTGGACTTTGACGAAGTCGTCAACCAGCCGCTGTGGGACACCGTGGTACAGGTTTGGCCGTATGCCTTGCAGACGTCCATCCTGGTTCTCTTCGGCATCCTGTTCTGCTGGGTATCGGCGGGCTTCTGGACCGCGCTGATGGGCTTCCTCGAGCTGCTCACCGGGCGTGACAAGTACAAGATTTCGGGTAGCAGTGCAGGCAACGAGCCGATCGCGCCCGAGGCGCGTACCGCGCTGGTGATGCCGATCTGCAACGAAGACGTGCCGCGCGTGTTCGCCGGCCTGCGCGCAACGTTCGAGTCGGTGGCCGCCAGCGGCAACCTCGATCGCTTCGACTTCTTCGTGCTCAGCGACACCAACGACACCGACATCGCCGTGGCCGAGCAACAGGCCTGGCTGGACGTGTGCCGCGAAACCAAAGGCTTCGGCCGTATCTTCTACCGCCGCCGTCGGCGCCGGGTGAAGCGCAAGAGCGGCAACCTCGACGACTTCTGCCGTCGTTGGGGCGGCGAATACAAGTACATGGTCGTGCTCGACGCCGACAGCGTCATGAGCGGCGAGTGCCTGAGCAGCCTGGTGCGCCTGATGGAGGCCAACCCGGACGCCGGCATCATCCAGACCGGGCCGAAGGCCTCGGGCATGGACACCCTGTATGCGCGCCTGCAGCAGTTCGCCACCCGCGTGTACGGCCCGCTGTTCACCGCCGGCCTGCACTTCTGGCAGCTGGGCGAGTCGCACTACTGGGGCCACAACGCGATCATCCGCATGAAGCCGTTCATCGAGCACTGCGCCCTGGCGCCGTTGCCGGGCAAGGGTGCGTTCGCCGGTGCAATCCTCTCCCACGACTTCGTCGAAGCCGCGCTGATGCGCCGTGCCGGCTGGGGCGTGTGGATTGCCTACGACCTGCCGGGCAGCTACGAAGAACTGCCGCCGAACCTGCTCGACGAGCTCAAGCGCGACCGCCGCTGGTGCCACGGCAACCTGATGAACTTCCGCCTGTTCCTGGTCAAGGGCATGCACCCGGTGCACCGTGCGGTGTTCCTCACCGGGGTGATGTCGTACCTGTCGGCACCGCTGTGGTTCCTGTTCCTGGTGCTGTCGACCGCGCTGCTGGCGACCAACACGCTGATGGAGCCGCAGTACTTCATCGAGCCGTACCAGCTCTACCCGCTGTGGCCGCAGTGGCACCCGGAGAAGGCCGTGGCGCTGTTCTCCACCACCATCGTGCTGCTGTTCCTGCCCAAGCTGCTCAGCGTCATCCTGATCTGGGCCAAGGGCGCGACCGAGTTTGGCGGGCGCATCAAGGTCACCCTGTCGATGCTGATGGAGATGCTGTTCTCCATGCTGCTGGCACCGGTGCGCATGATCTTCCACACCCGCTTCGTGCTGGCCGCGTTCCTCGGCTGGGCCGCGACCTGGAACTCGCCGCAGCGTGACGACGACTCCACGCCGTGGAGCGAAGCGGTGCGCCGCCACGGCCCGCAGACCCTGCTGGGCATTGCCTGGGCGGCGCTGGTGGCCTGGCTGAACCCAAGCTTCCTGTGGTGGCTGGCGCCGATCGTTGGTTCTCTGGTGCTGTCGATCCCGGTTTCGGTGATCTCCAGCCGCACCCGACTGGGCCTGGCGGCCAAGGACGAGAAGCTGTTCCTCATCCCCGAGGAATACGCTACCCCGCAGGAGCTGCTGGCCACCGACCAGTACACCCACGAAAACCGCTGGCATGCCCTGCATGACGGCTTCGTGCGGGCTGTGGTCGACCCGCGGCAGAACGCCCTGGCCTGCGCCATGGCCACTGCCCGTCATGGTCAGGCGGCGCCGATCGAGGCACTGCGCGTCGAGCGCGTGGCCAAGGCGATGGAGGTCGGGCCGCAAGGGCTGGACCTCAATACCCGCCTGGCCCTGCTCAGCGACCCGGTGGCGCTGACCCGCCTGCACGAGCAGGTCTGGGCCGAGCACAATGCGGCGTGGATCAACGTGTGGCGTGCATCGATCAAGAACGACCCGCATTCGCCGCTGTTGCCGCTGCATCCGGAGAATGAAGGCCAACCGGCACTCGTCGGCGCCTGATCGGGCCTATTCGCGGGCACGCCCGCTCCCACAGGTACAGCGCATGCCTCAAAGGCTGTGAAGTACCCTGTGGGAGCGGGCGTGCCCGCGAAGCTTTTCAGGGCTCCCACCGATTTTGGCCAACAAAGTCCCCCCCGGCTCTAGGTCCCCGAGCCGCCATGCGTTAGCATCCCTCTCCGATATGACGCATCGGCCGCCACGGCCATGCCAACAATAAGATTCGCTACTTTTCTTGCTAGGGGACTTGGTGATGATCAAGAAATACCTTTCGCGACTGCTGGTCGGTGTCACCGCCCTGGTCGCCGTGACGGCAGCCCAGGCGGGCGCGATCGATGACGCGGTCAAGCGCGGCACCCTGCGGGTGGGCATGGACCCGACCTACATGCCGTTCCAGATGACCAACAAGCGTGGCGAGATCATTGGCTTCGAAGTCGATATCCTCAAAGCCATGGCCAAGTCCATGGGCGTCAAGTTCGAGCCGGTATCCACGGCCTATGACGGCATCATCCCGGCCCTGCTGACCGACAAGTTCGACATGATCGGCAGCGGCATGACCCTGACCCAGGAACGCAACCTGCGCCTGAACTTCAGCGAACCCTTCATCGTGGTTGGCCAGACCCTGCTGATCCGCAAGGAACTGGCGGGCGAGATCAAGTCGTACAAGGACCTGAACAACGAGAAGTACCGCATCACCTCCAAGCTCGGCACCACCGGCGAAATGGTTTCCAAGAAGCTGATCGCCAAGGCCAAGTACCACGGCTACGACAACGAGCAGGAAGCGGTGATGGACGTGGTCAACGGCAAGGCTGACGCCTTCGTCTACGACGCGCCGTACAACGTGGTGGCAGTGGACAAGGCCGGTGCCGGCAAGCTGCTGTTCCTCGAAGAACCCTTCACCTACGAGCCGCTGGCCTTCGGCCTGAAGAAAGGCGACTACGACAGCATCAATTTCATCAACAACTTCCTGCACCAGATCAAGCATGACGGGACCTACGATCGTATTCACGACAAGTGGTTCAAGAACAAGGACTGGCTGAAGGAAATGGAATAAGGCCCAGGCCACAAGCCGGCTTTATGACCCCGACGCGCAGGCAAACCCTGCGCGTTCGTATTTACGGAAGTACCCCACGTGATCAAACACAAGAAAGCCCAGTGGCCCTGGCACGGTTTGACTGCCCTGGTCCTGGTGGGCCTGGCGTTCAGCCTGTACATGGCCACCTCGATGATTTCCTACGAGTGGCGCTGGAACCGCGTACCGCAGTACTTCGCCTACAAGGCCGAGGAAGCACAGCGCGCCGCCGGTTACGGCACCGTGCAGGACATCGTCATCTCTGGCGACAATGCCCGTGTCACGCTGAAAGACGAGAGCGGTGCCGAGCAGGTGCTCGATGTGGACAAGGACAGCCTGCAGCTGGCCCGTGGCGACGATGTTTCCGAAGGCGACCAGATTGGCGTCACCCGCCACTGGGCGGCTGGCCCGCTGGCCTGGGGCCTGTGGACCACGCTTTGGATTTCGGTGGTATCCGGTGCCCTGGGCCTGTTGATCGGCCTGTTCGCCGGCCTCTGCCGCCTGTCCAGCAACCCTACGCTGCGTGACCTGTCGACGGTGTATGTCGAGCTGGTGCGCGGTACACCGCTGCTGGTGCAGATCTTCATCTTCTACTTCTTCATCGGTACCGTGCTCAACCTGTCCCGCGAGTTTGCCGGGGTGGCTGCACTGGCGCTGTTCACCGGCGCCTACGTGGCCGAAATCGTTCGTGCCGGCGTGCAGTCCATCGCCAAGGGCCAGAACGAAGCGGCCCGCTCGCTGGGCCTGAACGCGGGCCAGTCGATGCGCCACGTGATCCTGCCGCAGGCCTTCAAGCGCGTGCTGCCGCCTTTGGCCGGCCAGTTCATCAGCCTGGTCAAGGACACCTCGCTGGTCTCGGTGATCGCCATCACCGAACTGACCAAGAGCGGCCGCGAGGCCATTACCACCTCGTTCTCGACCTTCGAGATCTGGTTCTGCGTGGCAGGCCTGTACCTGCTGATCAACCTGCCGCTGTCGCACCTGGCCAGCCGGCTCGAGCGGAGGCTTGCGCAAAGTGATTGAAGTCCGTGACCTGCTGAAAGTCTTCGACACCCGTGGCCACGTGGTACGGGCCGTGGATAACGTCACCACCCAGGTCGCCAAGGGCGAAGTGGTGGTGGTGCTCGGCCCGTCGGGTTCGGGCAAGTCGACCTTCCTGCGCTGCCTCAACGGCCTGGAGCATTTCGACGAAGGCCATGTGGCCATCGACGGCCTGCAACTGGCCGACCCGAAGACCGACATCAACGCCTACCGCCGCGAAGTCGGCATGGTGTTCCAGCATTTCAACCTGTTCCCGCACATGACCGTGCTGGAGAACCTGTGCCTGGCACAGAAGGTGGTGCGCAAGCGCAACAAGGCCGACCGCGAGGCCAAGGCCCGGGCGCTGCTGGAGAAGGTGGGCATTGCGCAGAAAGCCAACGAATACCCGTCGCGCCTGTCCGGTGGCCAGCAGCAGCGGGTGGCGATCGCCCGTGCCCTGGCCATGGACCCGAAAGTGATGCTGTTCGACGAGCCAACCTCGGCGCTTGACCCGGAAATGGTCGGCGAGGTGCTGGACGTGATGAAGACCCTGGCCCAGGAAGGCATGACCATGGTCTGCGTTACCCACGAAATGGGCTTTGCCCGTGAAGTGGCGGACCGGGTGCTGTTCTTCGATCATGGCAAGCTGCTGGAAGATTCGGCGCCGGCCGCGTTCTTCGCCTCGCCGAAAGACCCGCGTGCGCAGGCGTTCCTGCGTCAGGTGCTTTAACCGAAGGGGGGCGCTTTGCGCCCCAATCGCCGGCAAGCCGGCTCCCACAGGAGTACCACAGGTACTGAGAACTGTACGGTCCCTGTGGGAGCTGGCTTGCCGGCGAATGGGCTGCAAAGCAGCCCCCCGCAATCTCAAATGCTGAACCGCCCCACCATCCCCCGCAACTGCTGCCCCAGTTGCTCCAGCTCCCCACTCGACGCCGCCGTCTGCTCACTGGCCGCACTGGTCTGATCCGACACATCGCGCACATTCAGCACACTGCGGTTGATCTGCTCGGCGACCACGCTCTGCTCTTCGCTGGCCGTGGCAATCTGCTGGTTCATACCCTGGATGCTGGACACCGTGTCGGTGATCTGGCTCAACGCATGCCCCGCCTTGCGGCTCAGCTCCACACTCTGCTCGGTCAGGTTCTTGCTGTTGTCCAGCAAGCGGGTCACTTCGTCGGTGCCGTTGTGCAGGCTGTCGATCAGTTGGCCGATTTCCTCGGTCGCCGTCGAGGTGCGCTGGGCCAGACCGCGCACTTCATCGGCCACCACGGCAAAACCACGCCCGGCTTCACCCGCCCGTGCTGCTTCGATCGCCGCGTTCAGGGCCAGCAGGTTGGTCTGCTCGGACACTGACTTGATCACATCGAGGATGCTGCCAATGCGCTGGCTCTCGCCCGCCAGGTGCTGCATGGCCGCCAGGCAATGGTCCATCTGCCCGGCCAGCTGTTCGATACGGCCAATAGCTTCGGCCACCACCTGGTCGCCGATCTGTGCCTGCTGGTCGGCGTTGGTCGCCGCCAGCGAGGCCTGTTCAGCGTTCTGCGCCACTTCCTGCACGGTGGCGCTCATCTGGTTCATGGCCGTGGCCACCTGGTCGGTTTCCTCGCGTTGCTGGTTGATGCGCAGCTTGGTGTCTTCGCTGCTGGCCGCCAGCTGTGTGGCGGCCTGTGACAGGTGGCCGACGCCCTGGTCGATGCCACCGATCAGCTCGCGCAGGCTCAAGGTCATTTCGCGCATGCTGGTTTGCAACTGGCCCATCTCGTCGCGGCGTTGCACAGGTTCGACCTGGCTCAGGTCGCCCTTGGCGATGCGCCCGGCCACGGCCAGGGTCTGGCGCAAAGGCTGGGTGATCTGCAGGGTGATCAGCCAGCCGGCCACGACGCCTACCACCAACGCCAGCAGGGCTACAGTGGTCAGCAGCGAACGGGCTTCAAGGGCTTCCCTGTCGCGCTGCTCGATCTTGCGTTTGCCGAGTTCCAGGCTTACCGCGCGCAGCTCGTTGCCCATGTTCTCCATATTGTTTTGCAGCTGTTCGACCCGCACCGCAGCCCGACGATACTCATCCAGGCTGGCGCGGTACTTGGCCAGCTGCTCGCCGGGCTGCTGGGTGAGCGCACGGGGCAAGCCAAGTGGAGCAAGGCCTTTGAGCAGTTGCGCAAGGCTGCTGGCGGCGGCATCCAGGGAGGTGTCGCCGACCTTGGCGAAGCTTTCCACAGGGGAGAAGGTATAGGCCGGCACCAGGCTCTGCTGGTTGGCACCGTCGACATGTCGGCCAAGCGTGTCCATCAGCCCCAGCACACCGCCTTGCTGGCTGTCGGCAGGCATCCTCAGCAAGGCCTGGGTCTGGAGATCGTCGATCACTTCGGTGAGCTTCTGCTCATGGGCCTGCATGGCCTGGCGCAGGGCGATACGCTTGGCGACAGTATTCTCCAGCTCGCTGAAATCGTCGCGCAGGCGCTGCAGCAACGCCAGTTTTTCGGTCAGCATCTGCCGGGATTCATCCACGCTGCTACGTTGTTGCAAAGTGCTCAGCATGCTGTTGAGCTGGTCGAGAATGTTGGCTATCCGCGTTCTGCTGGCGTTGTCGTTGAGTACGCGGTAAGTGATGCGCTCTGCGCGCAAGTCTTTGGTCAGGTCGTTGATCAGGCCGATTTCGCTGAGTTGCTGCGAACGCACAATGGCGTCATCCAGTGCACGCCAGCCACTGACGGTGGTGGCCAGGGTAAGCAGCAGGACTACGGCAAAGCCGAGGGCGAGCTTGGCTGCGACACTGATGTTGCCGAGCTTGCGGTTGAGGTAGCCGAGCATGAGGAATCTCCGTGCGATTGGGGGCGAGGATGCAGGCGCATTGCTGGCATCACACCTTTGCCAATCGGCAGCGGAGCTGTAGGACTTGACCTGATAATCAGGTAGGAAATTTCACTTCATTAGGTGGGATTTATTGCCTGTGCCGGCCTCTTCGCGGGCTCGCCCGCTCCCACAGGGATCGCACAGGCTTCAAGGGCCATGCAGTGCCTGTGGGAGCGGGCAAGCCCGCGAAGAGGCCGGCACAGATGGCTCATGCTTGAGATCACAGCCTGAACCGCCCCACCAACCCTTGCAGGTGGGTACCCAACCGCGCCAGCTCCACGCTGGAGCTGGCCGTCTCTTCACTGGCCGCCGAGGTCTGGTCAGAAATATCCCGCACGTTCATCACGCTGCGGTTGATCTCTTCTGCCACGGCCGTCTGTTCTTCAGCTGCCGTGGCAATCTGCTGGTTCATGGCCTGGATCGACGATACGGTCCGGGTGATGGTCTCCAGCGAGCTGCCGGCACGGCGGGTCAGTTCGACGCTGCTGTCGGTCAGCTGGCGGCTGCTGTCCATCACGCTGGCCACGCGCTGGGTGCCGCTTTGCAGGCCGGCAATCAGTTCTTCGATCTCTTCGGTCGATTGCTGAGTGCGCTGCGCCAGGCTGCGCACCTCATCGGCCACCACGGCAAAGCCACGCCCGGCCTCGCCGGCCCGGGCCGCCTCGATCGCTGCGTTGAGGGCCAGCAGGTTGGTCTGCTGGGCCACCGACTTGATCACGTCGAGCACGCTGCCGATCTTGTCGCTTTCGGCCTTGAGCTGGTTCATCGCTTCGCTGGAATTGACCACTTCGCCGGCCAGGCGCTCGATCTGCGCCACCGCCTCGCCCACCACACGATCGCCTTCGCGGGCTTGCTGGTCGGCCATCAACGCAGCTTCCGAGGCCTGCTCGGCATTGCGCGCCACCTCATGCACGGTAGCGGTCATCTGGTTCATGGCGGTCGCCACCTGATCGGTCTCGACCTTCTGGTTGTTGACCCCGGCACTGGTCTGCTCGGTCACCGCCGACAGCTCCTCGGCAGCACTGGCGATCTGCGTGACGCCATCACCGATGCCGCTGATCAGTTCGCGCAGGCCCTGGGTCATACGATGCATGCTGGCTTGCAACTGGCCCAGTTCGTCGCGGCGTTGTGCCTGCAGGTTCAGGGTCAGGTCGCCACTGGCCACGCGTTCGGCGGCGTGCAAGGTCTGGCGCAGCGGGACGATGATCTGCCGGGTGATGGCCCAGGCCGCCAGCAGGCCGAGGGTCAGGGCCAGCACGGTGGCCACGGCAAGCACGCTCTTGGCCTGGGCCGCCCCGGCGTCGCGCACAGCGGTTTGCGAGGTGGTCATCGCCTGGCTGGTCTGCAGCAGTACCGTGCCGTGCTCGACCATGCTCTGCAGGGCCTGCTCACTGGCGACCTGGGCACTGCCGAACTGGGTGACCGCGTCGCGGTAGCCTGCCAGGGCGGTGGTGGCATCGTCCAGGCTGGCAGCGTGCTCCGCCGGCACTTTGGCCGGTAGCGCGCGCAGTTCGGCCAAGGCCTGATCGATGGCCTTCAGCGCCGTTTGCTGGTAGTCGGCGTTGCCGCTGTAGGTGTAACCGCGTACCTGGAACCGCGCCTGTTGCAACAGGGCGCTGACTTCCACCGCGTGCTGGTACTGGCTGATATCGCCACCCTGCAGCAGGCCGCGTTGCACCCGGCCAATCAGCTCCGCGGCCTTGTCGGCAGTGTCGCCTAGCACGGCGCGGCTGGCCTCGCGGCGTTGGCCGGCCTGTTTCAGCTCGTTGAACGCCTGCTGGTAGCCGCGCACGGCCTCGCGCTGCTGCTCAAGGCGCTGGCTGTCAGCGGGCTGCTCGATCTGCCCGAGCATAAACTGCACCTGGCGTTCGAGGTTACCCAGTGCCTTTTCCAATTCTGCCACCGAGGCTTCGTCAGGCTGGCGCTGGTAATGCTGGCGGGCGATGCGCAGTTCCTGGGTGTATTGCTGAATGACCGAGATGTTTCCCAGCTTGTCGCCACGGTTGATGATGCTGTCCATGCCGTGCCAGCCAGCCAGGGTGATGGCCAGGGTCAACAGCAGCACCAGGCCGAAGCCCAGCCCCAGTTTGCGATTGACGCTCACATTGCCCAATGATTGGGCGAACCATTGATACATGTACGACTCCCCGGCGCCTTGGCAGCACGATTAATTGTTGTGTTGCCAAGACAATCGGCCCGGGGAGGGGAAACTTTATGGTTAAAAGTTGACTTGAGTGTCAGAAAATTCGTGAAAGCAGCGCTGTCACCGCGGTCTCTACCCGCAGGATGCGGTCGCCCAGCTGGACCGGAGCCAGGCCTGCCTTGCCCAGCAGGTCCACTTCGTAGGGGATCCAGCCGCCCTCCGGGCCGATGGCCAGGGTCACGGGCTGCTCCACGGCGCGCGGGCAGGCGGGGTAGGGGCCGGGGTGGCCGACCAGGCCCAGGGTGCCTGCGGCGATGGCCGGCAGGCGGTCTTCGACGAACGGTTTGAAGCGCTTCTCGATGATCACTTCGGGCAGCACGGTGTCGCGGGCTTGTTCCAGGCCCAGGATGAGGTTCTCGCGAACGCTGTCCGGGTGCAGGAACGGTGTTTGCCAGAAGCTTTTCTCGACCTTGTAGCTGTTCAGCAGGATCAGCCGCGGCACGCCAAGGGTGGCCACGGTCTGGAACAGCCGGCGCAGCATTTTCGGCCGAGGTACGGCCAGCACCAGGGTCAGCGGCAGCTTGGCCGGTGGCTGCTGGTCAAAGGCGACTTCCAGTTCGGCTTCGTGCTTTTCCAGGCGCAGCACCGTGGCCTTGCCCATCAGGCCGTTGATACGGCCCACGCGCAGGTTGTCGCCCACCGCCACACGGTGGATGTCCTGCATGTGGGTGAAGCGCCGGTCTGCGAGAACGACGCGGTCGGCCGAGACGAAGTCGGCCTCTTCAAGGAGCAACAGGTTCACGGTTGGGTCGCTGGTGGCTGGTCGTTGTGGTCGTTGGCGGTTTCGTCGTGGGCGCTGCGCTTGCGGATCAGGCTGCCGCACAGCACGCCGATCTCGAACAGCAGCCACATGGGAACGGCCAGCAGGGTCTGGGAGAAGATGTCCGGTGGGGTGAGGACCATGCCGACCACGAAGCAGCCGATGATCACGTAGGGGCGAATCTTCTTCAGGTACTTCACGTCGACCACGCCGATCCATACCAGCAGCACCACCGCCACCGGGATTTCGAAGGCCACGCCAAAGGCGAAGAACAGCGTCATCACGAAGTCGAGGTAGCTGGCGATGTCGGTCATCATCGACACGCCTTCCGGCGTGGCGCTGGCGAAGAAGCCGAAGATCAGCGGGAACACCAGGAAATAGGCGAAGGCCATGCCGGCGTAGAACAGGAAGATGCTCGACACCAGCAGCGGAATGGCGATGCGCTTTTCATGGCGGTACAGCCCGGGTGCGATGAAGCCCCAGATCTGCTGGAGGATGAACGGTATCGCCAGGAACAGCGAGACGATCATGGTCAGCTTGAACGGCGTGAGGAACGGCGAGGCCACGTCGGTGGCGATCATCGTCGCATTGGCCGGCAGGTGCTCGCGCAGCGGCGCGGAGACCAAGGTGTAGATCTGCTGGGCGAAGGAGAACAGCCCGGCAAAGATCAGGAAAATGACGGCAACGCAGCGCAGCAGGCGGGTGCGCAGTTCGGTCAGGTGCGAAACCAGCGGCATTGGCTGGTCGTGTTCCGGATTTTCGCTCATGGGGCTCGCGGCGGTTGAGGCGGTTCAGAAGGCGTGGCCGGGGTGGCAGCGGTCTCGACCGGCCTGGCTTCGAGCCCGGCGGGGGGCTGAACGGTTGCGGTGGTGACAGGCGGCTGCGCCGGTGGCGTCATCGGGTTGAGGATGCGCTTGGCTTCCTCTTCCATCTGCAGGATGTGCTCGTTGTGCAGCTGGCGGCGGATTTCGTCGGCGCCGATTTCGCGCTCCACTTCCATCTTGATGCTGTTGAAACTGCGCTTGAGCCGGCCGATCCACAGGCCTGCCGTGCGCGCGGCACCGGGCAGGCGCTCGGGGCCGAGCACCAGCAGGGCGACCAGGCCGACGAGCAGCAGCTCGCTGAAACTGATGCCGAACATGGGTCAGTCTTTCCGCTGCGGCTCTTGAGCCGGCTGGGCCTGGCCTTCGATGGTGTGGCCCTGGTTCTGCTGGGCAGTGTTCTGCACCGGTGGAACGGGTTGGGCAGGCGGCGGGGTCTGCTCGGCCGGCTTGTTCTCTTCGTCGCTCATGGCCTTGCGGAAGCCCTTGATCGACTCACCCAGGTCACTGCCGAAGTTCTTCAGCTTCTTGGTGCCAAACACCAGGACCACGACCACCAGCAGGACGATCCAGTGTTTCCAGTCAAAGATACCCATTTCGTACTCCTGAAAAATGTGTGTACAGCAAATCGATCCGGCAACACGGCCCCTGTGGGAGCGGGCATGCCCGCGAACACCGGCGTAGCCGGTGCCATGCACCGCGTCGCATTCTTCGCGGGCACGCCCGCTCCCACAGGCGCCCCAAAATACGTCAGGCAGAAGGCGTTCGTGCGGCCTTCTCATCATGCCCGGAAAGCCCGAAGCGGCGTTCCAGCTCATCGAGCACGGCTTGCGGATGCTGGCCCAGCGCGCTGAGCATTACCAGGCTATGAAACCACAGGTCGGCGGTTTCGTAGATGACATCGCTGTAATCCTTGCTGACCGCGGCATCCTTGGCGGCAATGATCGTCTCGACCGACTCTTCGCCGAGCTTTTCGAGGATCTTGTTCAGGCCCTTGTGGTACAGGCTGGCCACGTAGGAGCTGTCGGGCGCCGCTTGCTTGCGTTCTTCAAGCACTTCGGCCAGGCGGTTGAGGGTGTCGCTCATGTCAGTGTCCTGCGCTGTAGATGGCATCCGGGTCTTTCAGGACCGGGTCGACGGTTTTCCACTGGCCGTCTTCGAAGACGCGGTAGAAGCAGCTTTCACGGCCGGTATGGCAGGCGATATGGCCCAGTTGCTCGACCATCAGGATGATCACGTCGGCATCGCAGTCCAGGCGCATTTCATGCAGCTTCTGCACATGCCCGGATTCCTCGCCCTTGCGCCACAGCTTGCCACGCGAACGCGACCAATAGATGGCGCGTTGCTCGGCGGCGGTCAGGGCCAGCGATTCGCGGTTCATCCAGGCCATCATCAGCACGCGTCCGGTCTTGTGGTCCTGGGCGATCGCCGGTACCAGGCCCTCGCTGTTCCACTTGATCTCGTCCAGCCAGTCTTTCATCGTCGACTCCAAAGCGGGCCCGCTCCTGTGCCGGGCCCTTTGCGCTAGTGTGCCAGCCATGGGCGCGGCTGGCTATTGGCGCACGATCAGGTAAAGGCCGGCGGCCAGCATCAGCCAGGCCGGCCAGGCGGCAGGGGCGGCCAGGCTGGTGGCCGCGGCGGCACCAGCGGCCAGTACCGCACCACCGCCGAGCAGGCCGGCGCCGAGCAGGCGCAGCGCCCAGCGGTCGCCCTGGCGGCGCCGCTCCGGCAGTTGCGGATCGTGCAGGTGCGGTTGCGACAGGCGCTCGAGCAGGTCGCGGGCCATGTCGGCCAGGTGCGGCAGTTGCTCGACCTGGCTGTGGATGTTGCCGAGCACTGCCTTGGGGCTCATGCGGTCGCGCATCCAGCGCTCGAGGAATGGCTTGGCGGTGCTCCACAGGTCCAGCTCGGGGTACAGCTGGCGGCCCAGGCCCTCGATGTTGAGCAGGGTCTTCTGCAGCAACACCAGCTGCGGCTGCACTTCCATGTTGAAGCGGCGGGCGGTCTGGAACAGGCGCATCAGCACCTGGCCGAAGGAAATATCCTTTAACGGTTTTTCGAAGATCGGCTCGCACACGGTACGGATCGCCGCTTCGAACTCGTTCACCTTGGTGTGCGCCGGCACCCAGCCCGAGTCGATGTGCAACTGGGCGACGCGGCGGTAGTCACGCTTGAAGAAAGCGATCAGGTTGCGCGCCAGGTAGTCCTGGTCCTCGGCGGTCAGGCTGCCGACGATGCCGCAGTCGATGGCGATGTACTGCGGGCTCCATGGTTTGACCGTGCTGACGAAGATGTTGCCGGGGTGCATGTCGGCATGGAAGAAGCTGTCGCGGAACACCTGGGTGAAGAACACCTCCACACCCCGTTCGGCCAGCAGCTTCATGTCGGTGCGCTGGTCGGCCAAGGTGGCCATGTCGGTAACCGGCACGCCGTAGATGCGCTCCATCACCAGCACCTTGGGGCGGCACAGGTCCCAGTACACCTGGGGCACGTACATCAGCTCGGAGCCTTCGAAGTTGCGCCGCAGCTGGCTGGCGTTGGCCGCTTCGCGCAGCAGGTCGAGCTCGTCGTAGATGGTTTTTTCGTAGTCGCCGACGATTTCCACCGGGTGCAGGCGGCGGGCGTCGGCCGAAGCGCGCTCGGCGGCCTTGGCGATCAGGAACAGCCAGGCCAGGTCCTGGGCGATCACCGGCTTCAGGCCCGGGCGTACCACCTTGACCACCACTTCTTCGCCACTTTTCAGGCGCGCAGCGTGCACCTGGGCCACCGAGGCCGAGGCCAGCGGCTCGACGTCGAAGCGGCTGAACAGTTGCGTTACCGGGGCGCCCAGCTGCGCCTCGATCAGTGCCACGGCCTGCTTGGGGTCGAACGGCGGCACACGGTCCTGCAACAGCATCAGCTCATCGGCAATGTCGTTGGGCAGCAGATCACGGCGGGTGGACAACAACTGGCCGAACTTGATGAAAATCGGCCCCAGGTCCTGCAGGGCCAGGCGCAGGCGCGCGCCACGGCTGAGCTCGGACGGCTTGCGCGGCAGCCAGCGCCACGGCATCAGCAGGCGCAGGCTCATCAGCCACCAGGGCAGCGGCAGGTCGAACAGCAGGTCATCGAGACGGTAGCGGATCACCACACGCTGGATGCGAAAAAGACGGCGGACGGCGAGCAGCTTCATGCGTTATCGCTGGTATCAAGGGATCGGGAGAGGCGCTTGAGGCGCGCCTCAAGGCGTTCTGTATCGAGCTTCAGGGCATCGAGCTCGCTGAAGGCGGCTTCGGCTTCGCGCTTGCCGACCAAGGTGCGGGACTCTTCGGCCAGGTACTCGGAAAGGTTCTGGCTGAAGCGCGCCAGGCCCTGGCGGGTCCAGCGTGCACGCAGGCGGATGTGGCCCGACAGCAGCGCTGTGGCGACCGGGCCGAGCCAGCGTTGCAGCTCGTGCTCCCAGTCCAGCTCCAGGTCCTGCAGCACACCGAACAGGTCGAGCAGCACGGCGCTGTCGCCATGCAGTTCGACTTGCGGGCTGTGCAGCACGGCAGTCTTGTCCCTGGCCAGGGCCAGTTGCGCCAGGCTGCCGGCCGGGGCGCGCAGGCTGCAGTCGACCTCGCCTTGCCAGTGGGCGGCGAGCATCAGGCCCTCTTCATCGGGCAGGATGAACACCTGCAAGGCTGGCTGGCGGCAGTCGATCTCGATGACCTTGCCCTCCAGCGCGGCCAGCCGCGGCAGGGCCGTGCTGTCCATGCGCAGGACGCGGTTCAGGCCATGTTCGACGCTGGCGAGCAGCCCGGCCAGCAGCATCAGGGCTTGATCCCCCGGTGCACGGCAACGATGCCGCTGGTCATGTTGTGGTAGGTGACGCGGTCGAAACCGGCCTCGACCATCATGGCCTTCAGGGTTTCCTGATCGGGGTGCATGCGGATCGACTCGGCGAGGTAACGGTAGCTCTCCGAGTCGTTGGTGATCAGCTTGCCGGCCAGCGGCATGAAGGCGAACGAGTAGGCGTCGTAGGCCTTGGACATCAGCTTGTTGGTCGGCTTGGAGAACTCCAGCACCAGCAGGCGACCGCCCGGCTTGAGCACGCGCAGCATCGAGCGGATGGCTTCGTCCTTGTGGGTGACGTTGCGCAGGCCGAAGGCGATGGTCACGCAGTCGAAGTGGTTGTCCGGGAATGGCAGCTTCTCGGCGTCGGCCTGGACGAACTCGATGTTGCCGGCCACGCCACGGTCGAGCAGGCGGTCACGGCCCACCTTGAGCATCGACTCGTTGATGTCGGCCAGCACTACCTGGCCGGTCGGGCCGACCAGCCGCGAGAATTTGGCGGCCAGGTCGCCGGTACCGCCGGCGATGTCCAGTACACGGTTGCCGGCGCGTACGCCCGACAGCTCGATGGTGAAGCGCTTCCACAGGCGGTGCATGCCGCCGGAAAGCACGTCGTTCATCAGGTCGTACTTGGCCGCTACCGAGTGGAACACCTCGGCGACTTTCTTCGCCTTCTGGCTTTCAGGGACGTCCTGGTAACCGAAATGGGTGGTGGGTTCGGCGTGGTCGCCTTTGCGCTGGTCGTTCATATCGCTTCACCGGAAAAAATTACCGCCATTCTAGGGCGAACGGGCGGATTTGTCTTGGCGGGGTGTGCCAGTGGGCAGGGGCGGGCATAATGCCCATTATGTCTTCATCTTCAGGAACACCCGCATGACCCAGATCAGCGTCGAACGCAAACATTCCCTCGGCCGTGATGCCGCCCGTGCCAAGGCTGAAGCGCTGGTCGACAAACTGACCCGCGAGTACGACCTCAAGGCCACCTGGAACGGTGACCGGGTCGACGTGGCGCGCAGCGGTGCCAACGGCAGCGTGCACATCTTCGATGACCGCATCCGCGTCGAATTGAAGCTGGGGATGATGCTGTCGATGATGAGCGGCACCATCAAGGGCGAGATCGAGCGGGCGCTGGACAAAGCCCTGGCCTGACCCCTTCCCGGGCCATGCTCGTTCACCTTAGGGTGAAGATTCTAATTTCCCTCTCTACCTTGTGCTCAAGCCCAACCTCCATGGGCGGTTCCTCCTCCACTCATGAGCATGAGGTACAGAGCATGGCCAAAGTGACTGTGAAGAAAAAGGACGACGCCCCGGGTACGCTGGGCGAGGTGCGCGGCTACGCGCGCAAGATCTGGCTGGCGGGCATCGGCGCCTATGCGCGTGTGGGCCAGGAAGGCTCCGACTACTTCAATGAGCTGGTCAAGGCCGGCGAAGGCGTCGAGAAGCGTGGCAAGAAGCGCATCGACAAGGAGCTCGATGCTGCCAACAACCAGATCGACGAAGCGACCCAGGAAGTCAGTCGCGTACGCGGCAAGGTCGAAGTTCAACTGGACAAGATCGAAAAAGCTTTCGACGCGCGGGTAGGTCGCGCCTTGAATCGCCTTGGCATTCCGTCTAAACATGACGTTGAGGCGTTGTCCATCAAGCTTGAACAGCTGCACGAGCTGCTCGAGCGCGTCGCGCACAAACCATAAGGAGAGCAGGATGGCTGGCAAGAAGAATTCCGAGAAAGAAGGCAGCTCCTGGGTCGGCGGGATCGAGAAGTACTCCCGCAAGATCTGGCTGGCGGGGCTTGGTATCTATTCGAAGATCGACCAGGACGGCCCGAAGCTGTTCGACTCGCTGGTGAAGGATGGCGAGAAGGCCGAGAAGCAGGCGAAGAAGACCGCAGAAGATGTTGCTGAAACTGCCAAGTCGTCGACCACTTCGCGTGTGTCGGGCGTGAAGGACCGTGCGCTGGGCAAGTGGAGCGAACTCGAAGAGGCCTTCGACAAGCGCCTGAACAGTGCCATCTCGCGCCTTGGCGTGCCGAGCCGCAACGAGATCAAGGCCCTGCACCAGCAGGTGGACAGCCTGACCAAGCAGATCGAGAAACTCACCGGCGCTTCGGTTACCCCGATTTCGTCGCGCACTGCAGCCAAACCGGCTGCGAGCAAGGCGGCGGCCAAGCCACTGGCCAAGACGGCAGCGGCCAAGCCTGCGGCAAAAACCGCGGCAGCCAAGCCGGCAGCCAAGGCCGCAGCGGCTAAACCTGCTGCCAAGACTGCGGCGGCCAAGCCTGCGGCGAAACCGGCAGCGGCCAAACCGGCTGTGGCGAAGAAGCCTGCAGTGAAGAAAGCACCGGCCAAGCCGGCAGCCGCCAAGCCGGCAGCCGCCAAGCCGGCAGCTCCGGCGGCCAGCGCCGCTCCGGCCGCTAGTGCAGCTCCGGCGCCAACTGCGGCTCCGGCCAGCAACCCACCTTCGGCACAGACAGGCACCGGTACCCTGATCTGATACCGCGTCGCCTTCTTCGCGGGCTTGCCCGCTCCCACAGGTCCTGTGTGCACTCGAGCACTGCATTTCACCTGTGGGAGCGGGCATGCCCGCGAAAGCCGCGACACCGAAACAACAGGCTTACCCCTCCAGATACCGCACCGCCAACTGCTCCGCCGCCCCCCGCGCCTGGGCCTGCAGATGCGGCGCCACCAGCATCATCACCTGGTACACCACAATCCCCACATCCCCCTCGCGCCCCAGTACCCGCTGATAATCCAGCGAGAACATCAGTGTCAGGGTGATCTGCTCCACCAGTTGCCCCAGCGCCTGGGTCTCGCTCTCTACCAACCCCTGGCCCTTGAGGCTGGCTAGCAACGCCGCCAGTGTGCGCTTGAGCGCGTTGATCAGGTTGCGCATGCCGCGGGCCAGTTTGGGCAGGCGCCCGGTCAGGTTCGACAGGTCCTGGAACAGGAAGCGGTACTGCGCCATGCGTTCGACGATCAGGTGCAGAAACAGCCAGTAATCCTCGGCGTCCAGGCGTACCTCCAGCGGCG
Organism: Pseudomonas sp. B13(2017); assembly: GCF_002113245.1. Lineage (NCBI taxonomy): Bacteria > Pseudomonadati > Pseudomonadota > Gammaproteobacteria > Pseudomonadales > Pseudomonadaceae > Pseudomonas > Pseudomonas sp. B13(2017). Next base: position 143,800 of record NZ_NEJX01000001.1, on the reverse strand, counting down.
GGTCGAGCAAGGGCATCAGCGCTTCTTCAAAGCGCTCGAACAGCCCCAGCACCAACGGCTCCTTGCCGTGGAAGTGGTAGTAGAGATTGCCAGGGCTGATGCCCAGTTCGTTGGCAATTTCCAGGGTGGATACGTTCGGTTCGCCCTGCTGGTTGAACAGCTGCAGGGCACATTCGAGGATACGGTCGCGAGTCTTCATCCAGTCGGCATGCTCATCGGGTCAGCACGTAGGTGCCCGGCGCGGGGCCCAGCGGTGGGTAGGTGGCATTGCCCAGTTCGCTGCGCGGTGCCTTGAGCGGGCCGGAGCGCGGGGTGATCCACTCCAGCCACAACGGCCACCAGCTGCCTTCGCTGCGCTTGGCGTCGTGGAACCAGGCACGCGGGTCGCTGGATAGCTTGGGGTTGGCCAGGTAGTAGGCCTTGGGGTTGCCGGGCGGGTTGATGATGCTCTGGATATGCCCGCTGTTGGCCAGCACGAAGCGCCGGTCGCCACCCAGCAGCAAGGCCGAGCGGTACACCGCATCCCACGGGGTGATGTGGTCGTTGCTGCCGGCCACGGTGAAACTGTCCAGCTCGACCTTCTGCAGGTCGATGGGGGTGCCGCATACCTCCAGGCCGGCGGGGTGGGTCAGCGGGTTGAGCTTGAAGAAGTCCAGCAGGTCGCCATGCAGCGCGGCGGGCAGGCGCGTGCTGTCGGCGTTCCAGTACAGGATGTCGAAGGCTGGTGGTGTCTTGCCGAGCAGGTAGTTGTTGACCCAGTAGTTCCAGATCAGGTCGTTGGGCCGCATCCAGGCGAAGATCCGCGCCACCTCGGCGCCATCCAGCACGCCGCGCTGGTAGGAGCGGCGCTTGGCGGCCTCGATGGTCTGCTCGTCGGCGAACAGGCTGGCGGGGCTTTCGAACTTGCTGTCCAGCAGGCTGACCAGGTAGGTGGCGCTGCGCACCCGGCGCAGCTGGTGCTTGGCCTGCAGGTGGCCCTGCAGCGCGGCCATGGTCAGGCCGCCGGCACAGGCGCCCATCAGGTTGGGGTCGCGGTTGCCGCTGATGCTGCGGCAAGCGTTGAGCGCTTCTTCCAGGGCCTGAACGTAGCTGGACAGGCCCCATTCGCGGTGGCGCGGGTCGGGGTTGCGCCAGCTGACCATGAACACCTGCAGGCCATTCTTGAGCATGTACTGGACGAAGCTGTTGGTCGAGCTGAGGTCGAAGATGTAGAACTTGTTGATCTGTGGCGGCACCACCAGCAGTGGCCGGGCATGCTGCTTTTCGCTCATCGGTTTGTACTGGATCAGCTCCAGCAGCTCGTTGCGAAACACCACGGCGCCGGCAGTCGCGGCGAGGTTGCCGCCAACTTCAAAGGCGCGCTCGTCGACCTGGCGTGGCAGGCCGTCATTGTGGCGCAGGTCATCGAGCAGGTGGGCCACACCGCGCACCAGGCTCTGGCCACCGCTGTTGAACAGTTCCTTGACCGCCAGCGGGTTGAGCAGCGAGTTGCTTGGCGCCAGGGCATCGTTGATCAGGTTGAACAGGAAGTGCGCACGGGCCCGGTCATCGTCGTCCAGGTGGCTTTCCTCGATCCACAGTCGGGTTTGCTTCTGCCAGGCCAGGTAGGCCTGCAGGCCGCGACGGTAGAACGGGTTCTGGCTCCATGTCGGGTCATTGAAGCGCGTATCGCGCGGGTTCGGCTGAAGCGGTGTGTCACCCAGCATCACCCGGCCCAGCTGGCCACCCAGGGCCAACAGGTGATGTGCGGTGTGCAGCGGGTGACGCAGGCTTTGGCGGCTGACATTGCGCAGCGTGGAAATCAGGTCACGGCCGCGCAGGCCGAGGATGGCGTTCTGCACGTTCATGCTGGTGGCGGGAAGCGTTGGCGTTCCTTTGGCCGGTTTGTCTTTCATGGCAACACTCCCTCGTCTAAGCCATTTCGCTGTCGAGACCTTCGCGGGCATGCCCGCTCCCACAGGTTCGGCGCCATCCCTGTGGGAGCGGGCGCGCCCGCGAAGAAGGCCGCATCGATTTACCCGCCCGAAGCCGGGCGAGGGTGCATGACGGCGCGCTGTCGTTCTTGCTGAAGGAACTTCATGATGATCGGGGCGACGGCCTCGGCCCGGGTGATCAGGAACAAATGACCGTCGTCGATAATGTGTAGCTGGGCATTGGGAATCCGCCAGGCCAGCAGGCGCATGTTGATCAGCGGGATCAGTGGGTCGTCGTCGCCGGCCAGCACCAGGGTCGGTTGCTGGATCTTGTGCAGCCAGTGGATGCTGGTCCAGCCGAGCCCGGCGAACAGCTGCCAGTAGTAGCCCATCTTGCCGCCGGAGCGCACCTTGGCGGCGTGCTGCATGGCCAGTTCGGGGTCACGCCGGAAGCCGCCGCCATAGATCGTCGGCGCAATGCGGATGACATGCGACGGCTGCACGTAACGCCGTGGGCTGGCCATCATCCACAACACCTTGGGCTTGCCTGGCACCATCACCGCACCGGCTGCGGTGGCGGCCAGCACCAGTTTCTTGCAGCGTTCGGGGTAATCGTGGGCGAACTGCTGGGCCAGGGCGCCGCCCCACGACACACCGATGACATTGACCTGGCCGTAGTCGAGGTAGTCGAGCATGCGTGCCGTCAGCTTGGCCAACCCGGGGAAGCGGTACGGGTGGCGCGGCGTGGACGAGCCGCCGACCCCGGGTACGTCAAAGGCAATGACTTCCAGGTCCGGGTCCAGTGCTTCGATGAACGGAAACACCAGCTCCAGGTTGGCACCGATGCCGTTGAAGATCAGCAGCGGCGTCAGGTGCGGTTTGCCCGGGCGGACGGCGGTGCGGATGGACTGGTTGTCCAGCTCGACGGTCCTGAAGATGTAGGGTTGCGGCATGCGCGTGACTCATGGGGTGAAATGAACACCGTGGCGCCCCGCAGGTGGCCACGGCGCTGCAGCTCAACGCTCGTGAACGTAGGTGCCCGGGGATGCCTCGCCAGCGGCATAGGCACGGTTGCCCAGGCGGGTCGGCGCCTTTTTCAGCTCGCCGGCACGCTCGCCCAGCCAGCTTTGCCAGTGCAGCCACCAGGAGTCGGCATGCTTGGTGGCGTTTTCCTGCCAGGCCACCGGGTCACCCGGGCGATCGGCACCGGTCATGAAGCGCGCCTTGGGGTTGCCTGGCGGGTTGAGGATGCTCTGGATGTGGCCGCTGTTGGACAGCACGAACTCGATCTTGCCGCCGAACAGATGCGCCGAGCGGTAGCACGACTGCCACGGGGTGATGTGGTCGTTGGTGCCGGCAAGGCTGTAGATGTCGCATTTGACCTGTTTCAGGTCGATCGGGGTGCCGCAAACCTCCAGGGCGTCCGGGCGGGTCAGCGGGTTGCTCTTGAACATTTCGATCAGGTCGCCGTGGAAGGCGGCCGGCAGGCGCGTGGTGTCGTTGTTCCAGAACAGGATGTCGAACACCGGCGGCTCGTTGCCGAGCAGGTAGTTGTTGACCCAGTAGTTCCAGATCAGGTCGTTGGGGCGCATCCAGGCGAACACCTTGGCCATCTCGCTGCCTTCGAGCACGCCGGCCTGGTAGGAGTGGCGCTTGGCGGCCTCCAAAGTCTGCTCGTCGACGAACAGGGCGACCTGGTTGTCCATGGTGGTGTCCAGCACGCTGACCAGCAGAGTCAGGGCATTGACCTTGTTTTCGCCGAGGGCGGCATAGTGGCCGACCAATGCCGTGCAGGTGATGCCGCCGGAGCAGGCACCGAGCATGTTCAGGTCCTTGCTGCCGGTAATCGCCAGCACCGCGTCGACCGCCTCCTTGAGCGCGTCGATGTAGGTGGACAGGCCCCATTCGCGCTGGGCTTTGGTCGGGTTGCGCCAGCTGATGATGAAGGTCTGCTGCTGCGAGCGCAGGCAGTAGCGCGCCAGGCTCTTTTCCGGGCTCAGGTCGAATACATAGAACTTGTTGATCTGCGGCGGCACCACCAGCAGCGGGCGGGCATGCACCTGCTCGGTGATGGGGCTGTACTGGATCAACTCCAGCACATCGTTGCGGTACACCACGGCGCCTTCACTGGTGCCCAGGTTCTTGCCCACCTCGAAGGCGTCCATGTTCACCTGGCTGGGCATGCCACCGTTGTTGACCAGGTCCTTGGCCAGGTTGGACAGGCCATCGAGCAGGCTCTTGCCGCCGGTTTCGAAAAAGCGTTTGACCGCTGCCGGGTTGGACAGGGTGTTGGTCGGAGCCATGGCTTCGGTCATCAGGTTGATGACGAACTGGCCGCGGCTGATGTCCTGGGGCGACAGGTCGCTGTTGCCGATCCAGTCCTGCAGCTCCTTGCGCCAGGCCAGGTAGGTTTGCAGGTAGCGACGGTAAAGTGGGTTGTTGCTCCATGCCGGGTCATTGAAGCGACGGTCGTCGCTTTCCGGGGCAAGGCTGGACTTGCCCAGCAGCACGTTCTTCAGCTCCAGGCCAAAGTGGGCCACATGCTTGGCGCTGTGCAGCGGTTGGCGCACGGCCTGGCGCAGCACGGTGCGTGCCGAGCTCAACAGGTCTTTGCGGCGGATACCGATGACCGGGTTCAACCCCAGGGTGTTTTCCGAGGCCTGCCGCTGCAGCTCATCGTTGTTCTTGTTACTCATCTACGACGCTCCGTTGTCCTGAGACGAGTACCGGTTGCTGTGGCGGGTGCACAGTTCTGAGCCCGGTACTGCTACTCGGGTGACCAGTGATAAGGAACAGCGGTGCTGCGAGGGTTCTGACTACCTGCAATTTGATGCAGGGAACTTGCCACCCCCATTGGTTACCCGACTTTCATGTAATGCGCAAGACAGCCCGTCACTGGGCTGTCTGTAAGTCATTCAAACAGATGATTTTAGAAAATGCGCTCTAAATCCTGCAGGCCTTGCGCTAGAGCATGAGTTTGACCACCGACTCGGCGGGGTCGCGGGATTTCCCGGCCTTGTGCAGTTCGTCGAGGTACTCGGCCCACAGCTGTTCCTGGCGCAGGCACAGCTGCTCGAGGTATTCCCAGGTGAACAGGCCGCTGTCATGGCCGTCGTCGAAGGTCAGTTTCAGTGCGTATTGCCCGGCAGGTTCCAGGCCGCTGAGGCCGACGTTGATCTTGCCGAACTGCAGGATGGGGTTACCGTGGCCCTGGACCTCGGCGGAGGGGGAGTGCACGCGCAGGAATTCGGCGGGCAGGTGGTAGACCTCGCCGGGGGCGTAGGTGAGGCTGAGGGTTTTCGAGGCTTTGTGCAGGTTGATGGCGGTGGGCAGGCGGGCCATGGGCGGAATCTCTCGGGAGCTGATGAAGCAAGCTTCCAGCTTATGATGGAGGGATTCAAGGGCCTCTTCGCGGGCACGCCCGCTCCCACAGGATCACCACATGCTTTGGGTCTGTGGTGATCCTGTGGGAGCGGGCGTGCCCGCGAAGCAGTCGACGCCGTCTTTACAGGATGTAACGCGACAGGTCTTCGTTCTGCGCCAGCTCACCCAGGTGGCTGTTCACATACGCCGCGTCGATCTGGATCGGCGCTTCGTCATGGGTGCTGGCCAGGTCGCCAGCACTGAACGACACCTCTTCGAGCAAACGCTCGAGCAGGGTGTGCAGGCGACGGGCACCGATGTTCTCGGTCTTCTCGTTGACCTGATAGGCAATCTCGGCCAGGCGCTTGATACCGTCGGCGAGGAACTCGATGTTCAGGCCTTCGGTCTTGAGCAGGGCCTGGTACTGTTCGGTCAGCGACGCGTGCGGCTCCTGCAGGATGCGCTCGAAGTCTTCCGGGGTCAGGGCCTTGAGCTCCACACGGATCGGCAGGCGGCCTTGCAGCTCGGGCACCAGGTCGCTCGGCTTGCTCAGGTGGAACGCACCCGAGGCAATGAACAGGATGTGGTCGGTCTTGACCATGCCCAGCTTGGTGTTGACGGTGCAGCCTTCGATCAGCGGCAGCAGGTCGCGCTGCACGCCTTCACGGGACACGTCGGCGCCGCCAACATTGCCGCGCTTGGCAACCTTGTCGATTTCGTCGATGAACACGATGCCGTGCTGCTCGACAGCTTCCAGGGCCTTGGCCTTGAGCTCTTCCTCGTTGACCAGGCGGCTCGCTTCTTCATCGCGAACCATCTTCAGCGCCTCTTTAACCTTCAGCTTGCGCGCCTTGCGCTTGCCTTTGCCCATGTTGGCGAACAGGCTCTGCAGCTGGTTGGTCATTTCTTCCATGCCGGGCGGCGCGGCAATTTCGACGCCCACGGCATCGGCCACTTCGATCTCGATTTCCTTGTCGTCCAACTGGCCTTCGCGCAGGCGCTTGCGGAACAGCTGGCGGGTGTTGGAATCGGTGCTGGTCTGCGCGGCTTCCTCGGCGAAGCTGCTGACCCGCGCCTGCGGCAACAGGGCGTCGAGGATGCGGTCTTCGGCGGCGTCCTCGGCGCGGTGGCGCACGCGGATGATCTCTTGCTCACGCAGCATCTTCAATGCGGCATCGGCCAGGTCGCGGATGATCGACTCGACGTCGCGGCCCACGTAGCCCACTTCGGTGAACTTGGTGGCTTCGACCTTGAGGAACGGCGCGTTGGCCAGCTTGGCCAGGCGGCGGGCGATTTCGGTCTTGCCGACGCCGGTAGGGCCGATCATCAGGATGTTCTTCGGGGTCACTTCGGCGCGCAGCTCGGCGGGGAGCTGCATGCGCCGCCAGCGGTTGCGCAGGGCGATGGCCACGGCGCGCTTGGCGTCGTCCTGGCCGATGATGTGGCGGTTGAGTTCGTGGACGATCTCGCGGGGGGTCATGGACATGATGAAAATGGTCCTCGGGCGGAATGAATCAGCGTGGAAAAACCCCATCACCGGGATGGGGCGCCAGAACAGCTGATCAGTCGGCCAGGTCCTGCTCCTCGATGGTCAGGTTGTGGTTGGTGAACACGCAGATGTCGCCGGCGATGTTCAGGGCGGTCTCGGCGATTTCACGGGCCGAGAGGTCGGTCTTGTTCAGCAGGGCGCGGGCTGCGGCCTGGGCGTAGGCGCCGCCGGAACCCATGGCAATCAGGCCGTCTTCGGGTTCGACCACGTCGCCGTTGCCGGTGATGATCAGGGAGGCGTCCTTGTTGGCCACGGCCAGCATGGCCTCCAGGCGGCTCAGGGAACGGTCGGTACGCCATTCCTTGGCCAGCTCGACGGCGGCGCGGACCAGGTGGCCCTGATGTTTCTCGAGCTGGCCTTCAAAGCGCTCGAAAAGGGTGAACGCATCGGCGGTGGCGCCGGCGAAGCCCGCGATGACCTGGCCGTGGTACAGGCGGCGCACCTTCTTGGCGTTGCCTTTCATCACGGTGTTGCCGAGGGATACCTGGCCGTCGCCGCCCATGACGACTTTGCCGTTACGGCGGACAGAAACGATGGTGGTCAAGGGGAGAGTCTCCACGCAGCGGGGCGAAAGTGCCTGATGCAGACTCATATGGGGGTGGGGGGAAGGATTTCAACCGTGGGGGATGAATGGTAGGTGTTCCCTTGCACTGGCCTCATCGCCGGCAAGCCAGCTCCCACAGGGATATCACAGGCCTTGAGGGCAGTGATTTCCTGTGGGAGCTGGCTTGCCGGCGATGAGGCCAGTGAGGGTTACTCAGGCCTCGTGGCAGACATGCCCATCGACCAAGGTATAACGTACCGCACCCGGCAAGCAGTGGCCGATAAACGGGCAGTTCTCGCCGCGCGAGAACCACTGCTCGCCGGCCACGGTCGAGGCCTGCGGGTCGAACAGCACCAGGTCGGCCGCGCCACCCACTTTCAGCTCGCCGGCCGGCAGGCGCAGGGCAGCCGCCGGGCCGCTGCTGAGCCGGGCCAGCAAGGTTGGCAGGTCGAGCAGGCCATCCTGAACCAGGGTCATGGCCAGCGGCAGCAGCAGCTCGACGCTGCTGATGCCCGGCTCGGTGGCGCCGAACGGGGCCAGCTTGGCGTCGCGCTCGTGCGGCTGGTGGTGGCTGGAGATCGCCTGGATCACGCCCGACTTCACCGCCGCACGCAGGCCGTCACGGTCGGCGGCGGTGCGCAGCGGTGGCTGCACGTGGTACAGGCTGGAGAACTCACGCAGCGACTCGTCGGTAAGGATCAGTTGGTACAGCGCCACATCGGCGGTCACCGGCAGGCCAAGCTGCTGGGCCTGCTCGATCAGCCGTGCGCCACGTGCGCTGGTGATCTGGGTGAAGTGCGCACGCACGCCGGTCTGTTCCACCAGCAGCAGATTGCGCGCCAGGGCCACGGTCTCGGCGGTTTCCGGAATGCCCGGCAGGCCGAGGAAGCTGGCCATGGCGCCTTCGTGAGCCAGGCCACCCTGGGCCAGGTCGCGGTCCTGGGAGTGGAACACCACGGTCAGGTCGAAGGTGGCGGCGTATTCCAGGGCGCGGGCCAGGGTACGGTTGTTGGGGATCTCCTTCAGGCCATTGCCGAAGGCCACGCAGCCGGTGTCGCGCAGGGCCACCAGCTCGGCCAGTTGCTCGCCTTCCAGGCCCTTGGTCAGGGCGCCGATCGGGTAGACCTTGCTGTTGGCGGCCTCGCGGGCGCGGTCGAGGATCAGTTCGGCCACGGCCGAGGTGTCCAGCACCGGCTTGGTCTGCGGCGGGCAGCACAGGCTGGTGACACCGCCGGCGACGGCGGCGCGGGTCTCACTGGCGATGTTGCCTTTGCGGCTGTAGCCCGGCTCGCGCAGGGACACGCCGAGGTCGACCAGGCCGGGGGCGGCGACCAGGCCATCAGCCTGGATCGTGCGGCTGGCGCTGAAGCCGGCCGGGGCTGCACCGATGGCGGCAATGCGGCCGCCGTCCAGGTGCAGGTCGGTGACCTGGTCCAGGCCGCTGTTGGGGTCGATGACCCGGGCGCCGAGAATACTGATGGTCACTGGGCGTTCTCCTGGTCGAATTGACGTTGCGCGTTCTGCCCACTCATGGCCATGGACAGCACGGCCATGCGCACGGCGATGCCGTAGGTGACCTGGTTGAGGATCACCGAGTGCTTGCCGTCGGCCACCGCCGACTCGATTTCCACGCCGCGGTTGATCGGGCCCGGGTGCATGACGATGGCGTCGGGCTTGGCCCCGGCCAGGCGCGCGGTGGTCAGGCCGAACAGGCGGTAGAACTCGCCTTCGCTGGGCAGCAGGCCACCGGCCATGCGCTCACGCTGCAGGCGCAGCATGATCACCACGTCGACATCCTTCAGGCCTTCGGCGAGGTCGGTGTACACCTTCACGCCGTACTGCTCGATACCGATCGGGATCAGGGTTTTCGGGCCGATCACGCGGATGTCCGGGCAGCCCAGCGCTTTGAGCGCCAGCATGTCGGAGCGGGCCACGCGCGAGTGCAGGATGTCGCCGACGATGGCCACCGACAGGTTCTCGAAGCTGCCCTTGTGGCGGCGGATGGTGAGCATGTCGAGCATGCCCTGGGTCGGGTGCGCATGGCGGCCGTCACCGCCGTTGATCACGGCAACTTCCGGGCACACGTGCTCGGCGATGAAGTGCGCGGCCCCGGAGTCGGAGTGGCGCACCACGAACATGTCGGCGGCCATGGCTTCGAGGTTGCGCAGGGTGTCGAACAGGGTCTCGCCCTTGCTGGTCGAGGAGGTCGACACGTTCAGGCTGATCACGTCGGCCGACAGGCGCTGGGCCGCCAGTTCGAAGGTGGTACGGGTACGGGTGGAGTTCTCGAAGAACACGTTGCACACGGTCTTGCCGCGCAGCAACGGGACTTTCTTCACGGCCCGGGCACCGACTTCCAGGAAGGAGTCGGCGGTGTCGAGGATCTCGGTGAGCAGTTCGCGGGGCAAACCGTCGAGCGAGAGGAAGTGGCGCAGCTGGCCCTGATCATTGAGCTGCAGCGGGCGCTTGGCGTCGATTGGCGTCATCGCGGGGGACTCTTAAAGGGCGGAAGCGGAGGCGAGGTCCTGGCGCTCGAGGGCGAGCGGTGCGGGTCCGGTCAATTTTACCCGTTCATGGGCGGCCAGCGACAGGGTGGCGCCGAGTACATTCGGGCGGATTGGCAGTTCGCCGGCATCCAGGTCCAGCAGGCAGACCAGGGTGACGCTGGCCGGGCGGCCATAATCGAACAGTTCGTTGAGCGCGGCGCGCACCGTGCGGCCGCTCATCAGCACGTCATCCACCAGCACCAGGTGCTGGCCCTCGACCTCGAACGGCAGCTCGGACGGGCGCACTTGCGGGTGCAGGCCGTTCTGGCTGAAGTCGTCGCGATAGAACGACACGTCCAGAGTGCCCATGGGGCTGGTGTCGCCCATGGCTTCCTGCAGGGCCTGGGCAACCCAGACGCCGCCGGTGCGGATGCCGATGTAGCGTGGTTCGGTAATTGCCCGGCGGGCCAGGTGGGCGCGAAGGTCGACGGCCATCTGCCGAATCAGTTCGGCTGGATCGGGTAGGCTCATTGCAGGCTCCTCGGAAGGGTGCGCCGGGCGGGCCCGGCGGCAAAGATGATCAGGTATTGGCCTCCAGCCAGCCTTGCAGCAACAGGGCGGCGGCGATGGCATCGACCGGGTTGTCGCGGTAGCTGCCGCGCTGGCCGCCACGGGCCATGCGTTCACCCTTGGCCTCGAAGGTGGTCAGGCGTTCGTCGTGGGTGTGCACGGGCAGGTTGAAGCGGCCGTTCAGGCGGCGGGCGAACTTTTCTGCGCGGGCGCTCATTTCGCTGGGGGTGCCGTCCATGTTCAGCGGCAGGCCGACGACGATGGCGTCGGGCTTCCATTCGGCAATCAGCTTTTCCACCTGGGCCCAGTCCGGCACGCCGTTCTGTGCCTTCAGGGTGCAAAGCTCGCGGGCCTGGCCGGTGACCACCTGGCCGACGGCTACGCCGATCTGTTTGCTGCCGTAGTCGAAGCCCAGCAGCAGACGCAGTTCAGGGTGCAGTTCAGCCATCAGGCGTGGCCCGCCTGGCTGGTCAGCAGGTTCAGGTTGATCCCCAGGCTGGCAGCGGCGGCTTCCAGGCGCAGGTCGCTGGTCAGGCCGAAGATGATTTCCGGGTCGAACGGGCAGTTGAGCCAGGCGTTGTCGGCAAGCTCCGCTTCCAGTTGGCCCGCTTCCCAGCCGGCATAGCCCAGGGTGATCAGGCTCTGTTTCGGGCCTACCCCGGCGGCGATGGCAAGCAATATATCCTGCGAGGTGGTCAGCGACAGCCCTTCCAGCGCCACGGTGGCCTGGAAACTGCATTCGCTGCTGTGCAGCACGAAGCCACGGTCGGTCTGTACCGGGCCACCTTGGTAGATCGGCACCTGCAAGGTACTGGCCGGTGGCATTTCGTCCGGGCGCAGCTGCTCGAGGATGTCGGCCAGGTTCAGCTCCTGCGGCCGGTTGACCACCAGGCCCATGGCGCCATGGGCGTTGTGCTCGACGATGTACGTGAGGGTCTGGGCGAAGTTCGGATCGGCCATGTGCGGCATGGCGATCAGGAACTGATGCTTGAGGTAGCTCGGCGTGAGGGTTTTCATGGGGGATAGTGTGGCGCCAGGTGGCGAGGCTGACAAGGTGCTCGGCATGGCTGTTTTGGGGCTGCTGTGCAGCCCATCGCCGGCAAGCCAGCTCCCACACCGATCGCATTGATCTCAAGCCATGTGCTATCCCTGTGGGAGCTGGCTTGCCGGCGATGGGGCGCGAAGCGGCCCTGATTCAGTTACTGGACAGACGGTCCCCACGGGCAAAGCGCCAGGTGCGGATGATCTCCAGCCGGTCAAACTCGGCCAGGTCCCCGGTAAACGGCGCAAACGGCGCCGCCAGCCGCACGATGCGCTGCGCCGCCTGGTCCAGCACCGGTTGCCCGGAAGACTCCAGCACCAGCACCTCGTACAGTGAACCATCGCGGTTGATCGACACCATCATGCGCAGGTTGCCGTAGATCTGTTGCCGGCGCGCTTCGTCGGGGTAGTTCAGGTTGCCCACCCGCTCGACCTTCTTGCGCCACTCTTCCTTGTACCAGGCACCCTTGTCGCGCATGGTCGAGGCAGCATTGAGCCGATGGATGCGCGGGCGCTTGGCGTACATCTGCTGTTCGTTGGACAGCTCCGCCTCCAGGCTGGCGATCTGGCTGGACAACTGCGAGCTGTCGAAGTCCGGTGCCGGGGCTGCCGGTTTGGGCTGCGGCTTGCTTTCCTTGGGCTTGGGCTCGACCTTCTGTGGCTTGGGCGCCGTGGTCACTACCGCCGACTTCTGCGGGACAGGGGGCGGTACCACCTCGGGCTTCGCGGCGGGTGGCGGGGTGATCTTGTTGATCTTGCTGTCCTGGAACGGTGCCAGTTCGGTGGTCTTGGGCACCGCTTTCTTGTCCAGGGTGCCGCTGCCCTGCTGGTTGTCCTGGGCCTGGAAATCGGCCTTCTCCGGCGGTTTCTCGCTCTTGAAGGTGGCCAGGGTGATGTCCATGGTGTGGCGGATTTCGGCAGGCTTGACCACGCTGAAGCCGACGCCGAGGATCAGCGCCAGGTGCACCAGGGCAGCCAGGAACAGGGTAAAGCCGAGCCGGTCCACCGGGCGAACACGGGGGGGCAGCAGGTCGGCGGGGATGTCAGCGGGCAGCGTCATCAGGTTTCCAGCAACCGCAGGGCGGGGTAGCAGGCCAGGCCAAAAGGACCCGCATCATACCCCACTCTGGGTTGTTGCCGTGCGTCGGCGGTCAGCGCGCCTTCAGCTGGCGATCAATGGCATCCATCAATTGCCCGCCGATATCGGTGTTGTAGGCGGCATCGATCTCGCGGATGCAGGTGGGGCTGGTGACGTTGATTTCGGTGAGGTAGTCGCCGATCACGTCCAGGCCTACGAACATCAGGCCCTTCTCGCGCAGTGTCGGGCCGACCTGGGCGGCGATCCAGCGGTCGCGGTCGGTCAGCGGGCGAGCCTCGCCACGGCCGCCGGCGGCCAGGTTGCCACGGGTTTCGCCGCTGGCCGGGATACGCGCCAGGCAGTAGTCCACCGGCTCGCCGTCGATCATCAGGATGCGCTTGTCGCCGTCGACGATCTGCGGCAGGTATTCCTGCGCCATGATCTGCTGGTTGCCGTGCTGGGTCAGGGTTTCCAGGATCACCGACAGGTTCGGGTCGTCCTTGCGGTGGCGGAACACCGAGGCACCGCCCATGCCGTCCAGCGGCTTGAGGATCACGTCACCACGGCTGTTGGCGAACTCGCGCAGGATGTCGACACGGCGGCTGACCAGGGTCGGCGCCATGCACTGCGGGAACTGGGTGGCGAACAGTTTTTCGTTACAGTCGCGCAGGCTCTGCGGGCGGTTGACCACCAGCACGCCTTCGCGCTCGGCCTGCTCCAGCAGGTAGGTGCTGTAGACGAACTCCATGTCGAAGGGCGGGTCTTTGCGCATCAGGATCACGTCCAGCTCGGCCAGCGCGCTGTCCTGCTCCTCGCCCAGCTCGAACCAGCGGGCCGGGTCGGCGAACACTTTCAGCGGGCGCATCTGCGCACGGGCCTGGCCGGCGCCCAGGTACATATCGCGCTGTTCCATGTAGAACAGGCTCCAGCCGCGTGCCTGGGCGGCCAGCAGCATGGCCAGCGAGCTGTCCTTCTTGTAGGAGATGGACGCGATGGGGTCCATGACAATGCCGAGGCGAACGCTCATGGGGTGGTTCCTCTTGGCGGCGCGTGGCCGCGATGGATCGAAAGAAAAGTGGCTCAGGGTGGCGCCGTGAACGCCGCCGGTCAAGGGGCGCCGCAGATGGAACGGCCACCCGGAGTGTGCTAAAAATGCCAGTCATAGTGCTGAATGACAGGCCCATGGGGGCTGCTGCGCAGCCCTTTCGCGACGCAAGGCCGCTCCCACAACGGCCCCAGGATTTCGGCAAATGGTAGCCCAACAGATGGAACAACCCCTGAAGGTGATGGTGATCGACGATTCGCGCACGATCCGCCGCACCGCGCAGATGTTGCTCGGTGAAGCGGGCTGCGAGGTGATCACCGCCAGCGATGGCTTCGATGCCCTGGCCAAGATCGTCGACCACCAGCCCAGCATCATCTTCGTCGATGTGTTGATGCCGCGCCTGGACGGCTACCAGACCTGCGCGGTGATCAAGCACAACAGTGCCTTCAAGGACACCCCGGTCATTCTGCTGTCGTCACGTGACGGCCTGTTCGACAAGGCCCGCGGCCGGGTGGTCGGCTCCGACCAGTTCCTGACCAAACCGTTCAGCAAGGAAGAACTGCTCGACGCGATCCGCGCCCACGTGCCCGGTTTTGCCGCAGCCCAACAACACGCACCCTGACCGCGCCCCGCCATGGCACGGTCTTTCTTTCCTGATGGGGAACCAGCATGGCCCGAGTTCTGATTGTCGACGACTCGCCGACAGAGATGTACCGATTGACCGAATGGCTGGAAAAGCACGGCTACCAGGTGCTCAAGGCCAACAACGGTGCCGATGGCGTGGCCCTGGCCCGGCAGGACAAGCCCGACGCGGTGCTGATGGACATCGTCATGCCCGGCATGAACGGCTTCCAGGCCACCCGCCAGCTCAGCAAGGACCCGGAAACCAGCGCCATCCCGGTGATCGTGGTCACCACCAAGGACCAGGAAACCGACCGTATCTGGGCCACGCGCCAGGGCGCTCGTGACTTCCTGACCAAACCGGTGGAAGAGGACGCGCTGATCGCCAAGCTCAAAGAAGTGCTGGGGGCTTGACCACCCGCCCGCAGGGCGCGTCGCTGACCGCCTTCGAGTTGTTGCTGGACATCGACCGGCGCTGCCGCCTGCTGGTCGCCGACCAGCCGCCGCAGGACAACCGCCTGCAACAGTGGAGCGGCATCGGCTTTCGCATTGCCGGGCAATGGTTCGTCGCGCCCATGGGCGAGGTGGCCGAGGTGCTGCGCGAACCGCGCAGCAGCCGCGTCCCCGGTGTGCAGCCGTGGGTGTGCGGGGTAGCCAACCTGCGCGGCCGGCTGTTGCCGGTGATGGACCTGAGCAGCTTCTTCGGCCTGGGCCACGCCGCCCCGGGCAAGCAGCGGCGGGTGCTGGTGCTGGACCACGAGGACCTGTTCGTCGGCCTGCTGGTGGACGAGGTGCTGGGCCTGCAGCACTTTGCCCTGGACAGCCTGCAACTGTCGCCACCACAGCCCCTGATCCGCGCCGCTGCGCGTTTCGTGCAGGGGCACTTCCCGCGTGAACGCAACTGGGCGATCTTCAGCCCCTTCGCCCTGGCCCAGGCGCCGGGCTTTCTCGATGTGGCGTTATAGGACCTGCGAACGTGAACAAGCCTGCCACCCCCGTCACCACCGTGACCCCACGTACCCGCAGCATCGCGCAGATCACCGTGCTGTTCCTGATCCTGATCTTGTCGATCATCCTGCTGTTCGCCAACTTTGCCTACCTGAACACCCAGTCCAACTACGACAAGCAGTACATCGGCCACGCCGGCGAGCTGCGGGTGCTGTCGCAGCGCATCGCCAAGAACGCCACCGAAGCCGCCACCGGCAAGGCCCTGGCCTTCAAGCTGCTGTCGGACGCGCGCAACGATTTCGAACGGCGCTGGGGCTACCTGCGTGAAGGTGACAAGTCCACCGGCCTGCCACCCGCGCCGCCCATGGTGCGTGACGAGATGGAAGCGGTACGCCGCGACTGGGAAAACCTGCGCAAGAACACCGATACCATCCTGGCAAGCGAGCAGACCGTGCTGTCGCTGCACCAGGTGGCGGCGACCCTGGCCGAGACCGTGCCGCAGTTGCAGGTGGAATACGAGAAAGTGGTCGAGATCCTGCTGCAGAGCGGCGCCCCGGCCAGCCAGGTGGCGGTGGCCCAGCGCCAGTTGCTGCTGGCCGAACGCATCCTCGGCTCGGTCAACACTGTGCTGGCCGGTGACGACACCGCGGCCCAGGCTGCGGATGCCTTTGGCCGTGATGCCGGGCGCTTCGGCCAAGTGCTGGAAGGCATGCTCAGTGGCAGCGCGGCGATCCAGGTGACCCGTGTCGAGGACGCCGACGCCCGTGCGCGCCTGGCTGAAATTGCCGAGCTGTTCCAGTTCGTTGCCGGCTCGGTGGATGAAATCCTCGAAACCTCGCCAGAACTGTTCCGCGTGCGCGAGGCTGCCGGCAACATCTTCAGCCTGTCGCAAACTTTGCTCGACGAGGCCTCGCACCTGGCCAACGGTTTCGAGAACCTGGCCGGCGGGCGCACCCTCGACACTGTCGGCGGCTATGTCCTGGGCCTGCTGGCGTTGGCTTCGATCATCCTCATCGGCCTGGTCATGGTGCGCACCACCAACCGCCAGCTGCGCGAGACGGCGGAAAAGAACGAACGCAACCAGCAGGCGATCATGCGCTTGCTCGACGAAATCGAAGAGCTGGCTGACGGCGACCTGACCGTGACCGTATCGGTGACCGAAGACTTCACCGGCGCCATTGCCGATTCGATCAACTATTCCGTGGACCAATTGCGCGACCTGGTCGCCACCATCAACCACAGCGCCGTGCAGGTCGCTGCCGCCGTACAGGACACACAGAACACCGCACGCCAGCTGGCCAAGGCCTCTGAACACCAGGCCGAGCAGATCAGCGAGGCATCCGAGGCGGTCGGCGACATGGTCGAGTCGATCGACCGGGTTTCGGCACATGCCTACGAGTCGGCCAAGGTTGCCGAGCGCTCGGTGGCGATCGCCAACAAGGGCAACGAGGTGGTGCACAACACCATCAACGGCATGGACAACATTCGCGAGCAGATCCAGGACACCGCCAAACGGATCAAGCGCCTCGGTGAGTCTTCCCAGGAAATCGGCGATATCGTCAGCCTGATCGACGACATTGCCGACCAGACCAACATCCTCGCCCTCAACGCGGCAATTCAGGCCTCGCTTGCCGGCGAGGCCGGCCGTGGGTTCGCCGTGGTCGCCGACGAAGTGCAGCGCCTGGCCGAGCGCTCGTCGTCGGCCACCCGGCAGATCGAAGCGCTGGTGCGCACCATCCAGGCCGACACCAACGAGGCGGTCATCTCCATGGAGCAGACCACCGCCGAAGTGGTGCGCGGTGCCCGCCTGGCCCAGGATGCCGGGGTGGCGCTGGCCGAAATCGAAGGCGTATCGCAGAACCTCGCCGACCTTATCCACAGCATCTCCGATGCCGCCCAGCTGCAGACTTCGTCTGCCGGGCAGATCTCCCACACCATGGCAGTCATCCAGCAGATTACCGCGCAGACCTCCGCCGGCTCCGGTGCCACCGCCGACAGCATCCGCCACCTGGCACGCATGGCCAGCGAGATGCGCCGTTCGGTGTCCGGGTTCACCCTGCCGCCACCAGCAGAGCCCAAGTGAAGAGCCCTACTGATGAGCTCTACTGAAAAGCCGCGCCGAGGAGTGCCCATGGCTGTAGCAGCTGTAAGCCCCGAGCGCCACGACACAGTGGCGCTGGCCTGGACCAAGGCCGCCATCCTCGACTGCCTGGGCCAGGCGCGCCAGGCGCTGGAGCGCTTTGCCGGCGAGCCTGGCGACCTGTCGATGCTGGCATTCGTGGTCGACAACCTGCACCAGGTGCACGGCTGCCTGCGCATGCTCGAACTGCGCGGCGCCACGCGCCTGGCCGAAGAACTGGAGCTGTTCGCCAGGGCCCTGGCCGATGGCCAGGTCAGCCCCCGCGGTGATTGCCTGGGCGCGTTGTTCCGCGGCCTGGAGCAATTGCCGTCGTATCTGGAGCGCCTGCGCGGCGCCCGCCACGACCTGCCACTGGTGATGCTGCCGCTGCTCAACCAGCTGCGTGCCTGCCGTGGCGAGGAGCCGTTGGCCCAGGCCAGCCTGATCAGCGGCGCCACCCAACGCTTTGCCGGTGCCGACGACCTGGCCAACCTCGACCTGTCGCTGGGCAACTGGCGCGAGCAGCTGCAGGCAGGGCCTGGCCGCGATGCCCTGCGCTCGGTGGTGACCGCGCTGTGCGACGACCTGATGCGCATCAAGGAGCGCCTGGACCAGTTCGTGCGTGGCGACCGCCAGCACAGCGAGCAGCTCGATGCCCTGCTGGCACCGCTGCGCCACGTGGCCGACACCCTGGCGGTGCTTGGCTTCCAGCAGCCACGCCGGGTGATCATCGACCAGGTGCTGGCGTTGCAGGCCCTGGCCCAGGGCGAGCGGGCGGTGGACGACGCGGTGTTGATGGATGTAGCGGGGGCCCTGCTATACGTGGAGGCCACACTCAATGGCATGGTCGGCCCGCTGGAGGAAAATGGCCAGGGCGGCCTGCCGGGCTCGGACCTGGCCGAAATCCGCCAGCTGGTGTTGAACGAGTCGCTGAACGTGCTGCAGCAGGCCAAGGACCTGATCGGCGATTGTCTGGAGTCCGGCTGGCCGCGGCAACGCCTGCAACCCTTGCCAGGGCTGTTGCAGCAGATTCGCGGTGCGCTGGCGATGTTGATGCTGCCGGCCGTGGCCGAGCTGTTTGCCGGTTGCGCCAGCTATGTACAGCGCTGGCTGCAGCACCTGGACGTGGAGCCGCCAGCCGATGAGCTGACGCACCTGGCCGAGGCCCTGAGCGCCGCCGAATGCTACCTGCAATGGCGGGTGGCGGACCCATTGGCGGATGGCCAGCCCTTCATCGACATGGCGCGCGCCAGCCTGGCGACGCTGGGTGTGCACTGCGCGCT
Organism: Pseudomonas sp. B13(2017); assembly: GCF_002113245.1. Taxonomy (NCBI): domain Bacteria; kingdom Pseudomonadati; phylum Pseudomonadota; class Gammaproteobacteria; order Pseudomonadales; family Pseudomonadaceae; genus Pseudomonas; species Pseudomonas sp. B13(2017). Next base: position 125,240 of record NZ_NEJX01000001.1, on the reverse strand, counting down.
GGTCGAGGCCACCGCGGGCCACGATGGCAGCGCTGATGGCATCGATGACGAGTTGCGTGAAGTGTTTCTCGACGAGGCCGGTGAACTGCTGCCGGAAATCGAGCGCCACTGGCTGCGCTGGCGTGCCGACAACCAGCAGCGCGAGGCATTGGGAGAAGTGCGCCGCGCCTTGCATACGCTCAAGGGCAGCGGCCGCATGGTGCATGCCGAGGCGGTGGCCGAGCTGGCCTGGGGCGCCGAGCACCTGCTGAACCGGGTACTCGAGGGCCGCAGCGTGCTCAGCCCGGAAGGCGTGGTGGCCCTGCAGCAGGCATTCGTCTACCTGCCCGACCTGCTGGCCGACTTTGCCGCCGGCCAGCTGCCACAACTGACGGAAATCGAGCAGCTGGCCGGGCACCTGCATGCCCTGGCCGAAAACGATGCCCCGGTGGCGACCGACATCGACGGCCTCGACCCGCAATTGCTCGATATCTTCCGCAGCGAGGCGCAGGGCCACCTGGCCAGCCTGGATGCTTTCCTGCAGGGCGCCGACGGCCACGATACGCAGGTCAGCGATGGCCTCCAGCGCGCCCTGCATACGCTCAAGGGCAGTGCCGCCATGGCCGGGGTGATGCCGGTCGCCGAACTGGCCACCGCCTTCGACCGCCTGGCTCGTGAATACAAGGGCCACCAACTGCCCCTGCAAATGGCCGAGATCGAATGGCTGGAAGCTGCTCGCTCGCTGTTCCACCTGGGCCTGGCGCAACTCGACAGCACGCCGCTGGCGGCCATCCCCGGTGCCGCGGAGCTGATCGAGCAGGTTGGCCAGGCGGTGGACGCGCACCTGGCCAGCTTGCATGACGACCCGCAGCATGCGCGGCGCAGCAAGCGCGACCCGCAGTTGATCGCCAGTTTCCTGGCCCAGGCCATGGATATCCTGCTGGATGCCGAGTCGTTGCTGTCGCGCTGGCAGGAACAGCCCGGCCAGCGCGATGCACTGGATACCCTGCTCGACGAACTGACCACCCTGGGCCATGCCGCACACTTGGCCGACCTGTGGCAGATGGATGACGTGTGCGAGGCCTTGCTCGACCTGTACGGCGCCGTGGAGGAGGGCAGCCTGCCCGCCGATGCGCGCTTCTTCGCCCACGTGCAGCGGGCCCATGAAGCCCTGCTGGACATGCTCGACGAAGTGGCGGCGGGGCAGGACATCCCGCCAAGGCCGGAGCTGGTCGACAGCCTGCGCAACCTGCTGGGCCAGGCTCTGGCACCGGAGGCCACTGGCCTGGTGGGCATCGACACGGTCACGCCGCTGCACCCGGACATGGACCTCGCCGATACCCTTGGCCTGGGGGCGGCGCACAACCCTTTGCTGTCGGCTGTGGCCGAGCCGCTGGTCGAAGAGCCGGAAAGCCCAGGCGAAGAGCTGCTGGAAGTCTTCCTCGAAGAAAGCTCGGACATCGTCGAGAGTGCCGCCGCAGCCCTGGCGCGCTGGCAGGCCGACCCGCGCAACAGCGTCGAGGTGGACAACCTGATGCGCGACCTGCACACCCTCAAGGGCGTGGCGCGCATGGTCGAAATTGCGCCGATCGGCGACCTGGCCCACGAACTGGAGTTCCTCTACGAGCTGCTGGCCGCTGGCCGTATGCCGCCGAGCGCGCCACTGTTCGCCTTGCTGCAGAACTGCCATGACCGCCTGGCGCACATGCTCGATGCCGTGCGCCTGGGGCAGCCGTTGCATGCCGCCACCGCGCTGATCGACTATATCCGCAACTTCAGCTTCTCGGCCCTGGCCGACAGCGCCGCCGGCCAGGGGCCGGTCGAGGCCGCGACCAGTGAGGCGCCAGCGGCGGCGCCGGAGCGGGCGCCGGGCGACATGGTCAAGGTCGATGCCGAGTTGCTCGACGAGCTGGGCAACCTGGCCGGGGAGCACTCGATCATCCGTGGGCGCATCGAGCAGCAGGTCAACGATGCGCAGTTCACCCTCAACGAGATGGAAACCACCCTCGAACGCATGCGCGACCAGTTGCTGCGCCTGGATATCGAGACCCAAGGGCGGATGTCCAGCCGGCAGCAGTTCGAAGGCGATGCCTATGACGACTTCGACCCGCTGGAAATGGACCGCCACTCGCAACTGCAGCAGCTGTCGCGGGCCCTGTTCGAGTCCGCCTCGGACTTGCTCGACCTCAAGGAAACCCTGGCACAGCGCGCCCAGGAGGCCTACAGCCTGCTGCAGCAGCAGGCGCGGGTGAACAGCCAGTTGCAGGAAGGCCTCACCGCTACCCTGATGGTGCCCTTCGAGCGCCTGGTGCCACGCTTGCAGCGCGTGGTACGGCAGGTGGCCAGCGAATTGGGCAAGCAGGTGGAGCTGGTGGTGGGCAATGCCGAGGGCGAACTGGACCGCAGCGTGCTCGAACGTATGGTGGCGCCGCTGGAGCACATGCTGCGCAACGCCGTCGACCATGGCCTGGAAAGCCGCGAAATGCGCCTGGCCGCCGGCAAGCCGGAGCAGGGCACCATTCACCTGAATCTGCTGCACGAAGGCGCGGACATCGTTATCGAAATGACCGACGACGGTGCCGGCGTGCCACTCGAAGCGGTGCGCCGCAAGGCCATCAAGCGCGGCCTGCTGGACCCGCAGGCGCAGTTGAGCGATCACGAGATCCTCCAGTTCATCCTGCGCCCGGGCTTTTCCACTGCCGAGAAGATCACCCAGATTTCCGGGCGTGGCCTGGGCATGGACGTGGTACACGAAGAGGTCAAGCAACTGGGGGGCTCGATGAGTATCGAGTCGGCCCAGGGCAAGGGCGCGCGCTTCCTGATCCGCCTGCCGTTCACCGTGTCGGTCAACCGTGCGCTGATGGTGCATCTGGGCGAAGAGCAGTACGCCATTCCGCTGAACACCATCGAGGGCATCGTCCGCGTGCCGCCGGCCGAACTGGCGGCGTGCTACCAGCTGGACGCCCCGCGTTATGTGTACGCTGGCCACGAATACGAGCTGCGCTACCTGGGTGAACTGCTACAGGGCATGCCGCGCCCGGCATTGCTCGGGCAGAGCGTGCCGCTGCCGGTGCTGCTGGTGCATTCCCAGGAGCAGTCGTTCGCCATCCAGGCCGACAGCCTGTCGCCCAGCCGCGAGATCGTGGTGAAGAGCCTGGGGCCGCAGTTTGCCGCGGTTGCCGGGTTGTCGGGGGCAACGCTGCTGGGCGATGGCCGGGTGGTACTGATTCTCGACCTGCTGGGCCAGTTGCGTGGCCAGCAGCGGCGCCTGGCGCGCCTGCCGGGTGGCGGTGCGGCCCGGCGCCAGGTGTTCGGCCCGGCGCCACAGCGGGCGTTGCTGGTAATGGTGGTGGACGATTCGGTGACCGTACGCAAGGTCACCAGCCGCCTGCTGGAGCGCCACGGCATGAGTGTGCTGACGGCCAAGGACGGGGTCGATGCCATGGCACTGCTGGAAGAACACCGCCCCGATGTGTTGCTGCTGGACATCGAGATGCCGCGCATGGACGGCTTCGAGGTGGCCACACGCATTCGCCGTGACGAGCGGCTGAAAGATTTGCCGATCATCATGATCACCTCGCGCACCGGGCAGAAGCACCGCGACCGTGCCATGGCCATCGGCGTCAACGAATACCTGGGCAAGCCGTACCAGGAGTCGGTCCTGTTGCAGAGCATTGCCCACTGGAGCCAGACCCATGCTTGAACTGATCGCCGGCCAACGCAGCAGCCTGACCGGGCTTTTGCTGCCGTTGGGCGACCGTACCCTGGTGTTGCCCAACGTGGCGGTGGCCGAACTGAGTGGCCAGCGCAACCTGGTGTGCCAACGCGGCGAGCCGGCCTGGCACCTGGGCTGGATCGACTGGCGCCAGCAGCGCCTGCCGCTGATCGGCTTCGAAGCCGCGTGCGGTGGCGAGACACCCTGCGGCGAGCGGGCGCGCGTGGTGGTGCTCAATGCCCTGGGTGATACCGGCCTGCGTTACCTGGCGTTGTTGCTGCAGGACATACCGCGCTCGTGCAAGCTCGACAGCCAGCTGAACTACGTGGACGTGGCGCTGGGCCGCCTGGAGCTGGCGGCGGTACAGGTGGGTGAGCAGGTGGCACGGGTGCCGGACCTGGCTGCGCTGGAACGGCTGGTGCGTGACGCGGAACTGCAACCTGAGCTTGGTTAGGATGCAAGGCACAGGGCCCTTTCGCGGGCACGCCCGCTCCCACAGGAAAATCATACACTTCAAGGCAAGTAGATAACCTGTGGGAGCGGGCATGCCCGCGAAGAGGCCATCAGCATCACATCAGGAACCCAGCCCACCTCAGGAGGTCTGTGTTTGCATGTACTACGGTGAACGCTTCAACGCCTGGACCCACCTGGTCGGTGCCGTCCTGGCCTGTATCGGTGCCATCTGGCTGATCGTGGTCGCGGGCCTGCAGGGCGACCCGTGGAAGATCGTCAGTTTCTCCATCTACGGCAGCACCTTGCTGTTGCTGTACAGCATTTCTACCCTGTACCACAGCACTCGCGGGCGGGCGAAGGTGATCATGCGCAAGCTCGATCACCTGTCGATCTACCTGCTGATCGCCGGCAGCTACACGCCGTTCTGCCTGGTCAGCCTGCGCGGCCCCTGGGGCTGGAGCCTGTTCGGGGTGGTCTGGGGGCTGGCCGTGATCGGCATGCTGCAGGAGATCAAGCCGCGATCCGAGGCGCGCATCCTGTCGATCATCATCTATGCGGTGATGGGCTGGATCGTGCTGGTGGCGGTCAAACCATTGCTGCACTCGCTCGGCAGCGCAGGCTTTGCCTGGCTGGCCGCTGGCGGGGTGTTCTACACCGTCGGCATCATCTTCTTCGCTTTCGACAGCCGCTTCCGCCACTGGCATGGCATCTGGCACCTGTTCGTGATCGCCGGCAGCCTCATGCACTTCGTGGCGGTGTCGTTCTACGTGCGCTAGTTAAAAGTCGCCCCACAGTTGCTGTGCCACCGACAGTGCCACCACCGGTGCGGTTTCGGTGCGCAGCACGCGTGGGCCCAAGCGTGCTGCGTGGAAACCGGCAGCCTTGGCCTGGTCGACCTCCGCTTCGCTCAGGCCGCCTTCGGGGCCGATCAGGAAGGCCAGGGTGGCGGGCTTGGCGTGGCTGGTGAGCGGTTCGGCCACCGGGTGCAGGACCAGTTTCAAGTCGGCCTTGGCACTGTTCAGCCACTCGGCCAGGGTCACTGGCGGGTGGATGACCGGCAAGGTCGAGCGGCCGCATTGTTCGCAGGCGCTGATCGCCACCTGGCGCCAGTGCGCCAGGCGCTTGTCGGCGCGTTCGTCCTTCAGCCGCACTTCGCAGCGTTCGCTGACGATCGGGGTGATTTCGTTGGCGCCCAGCTCGGTGGCTTTCTGGATCGCCCAGTCCATGCGCTCGCCACGGGACAGGCCTTGGCCGAGGTGCACGTGCAGTGGTGAATCGGCCTGGCCGGCGAGGGCCTGGTCGAGGCTGACGCGCACGGTTTTCTTGCCCACTTCGAGCAACTGGCCGCGGTATTCCTGGCCACTGCCGTCGAACAGCTGCACGGCGTCGCCGGGGGCCATGCGCAGTACGCGGCCGATGTAGTGGGCCTGGGCTTCGGGCAGGTCATGCTCGCCAAGGCTCAGGGGGGCGTCGATGAAAAAGCGGGACAGTCTCATGGGTTTGCTCGGTAGAAGAGAGACGCAGACCCCCTGTGGGAGCGGGCGTGCCCGCGAAGCAGGCACCGCGGTGCATGGCAAGGGCTTCGCCCTTGTTCGCGGGCATGCCCGCTCCCACAGGGAACGTGGTATGGCTAACTGTCCGGGCTTAGCCCGGGTCGCGGAAGTCGGGGTGGAAGTTGGCCGGTACGGCCACGCTGACGCTATCGCGGGTGGCAATGTCGATGCCTTCGCTGGCCACTTCTGCCAGGAAGTCGATCTGCTCTGGCGTAATCACATACGGCGGCAGGAAGTACACCACGCTGCCCAGCGGGCGCAGCAGGGCACCACGCGTCAGGGCATGCTCGAACACTTTCAGGCCACGACGCTCTTGCCACGGGTAGGCAACCTTGCCGGCCTTGTCCTGGACCATCTCGATGGCCAGAGCCATGCCGGTCTGGCGAATCTCGGCCACATGTGCGTGGTCGGCCAGGTGCGCGGTGGCGCTGGCCATGCGGGTGGCCAGTGCCTTGTTGGCCTCGATCACGTTGTCCTGCTCGAAGATGTCCAGGGTCGCCAGCGCCGCGGCGCAGGCCAGCGGGTTGCCGGTGTAGCTGTGCGAGTGGAGGAACGCGCGCAGGGTCGGGTAGTCGTCGTAGAACGCCTGGTACACCTTGTCGGTGGTCAGGCAGGCGGCCAGCGGCAGGTAGCCGCCGGTCAGGGCCTTGGACAGACACAGGAAGTCCGGGCGAATGCCGGCCTGTTCACAGGCGAACATGGTGCCGGTGCGGCCGAAGCCCACGGCGATCTCGTCGTGGATCAGGTGCACGTCGTAGCGGTCGCAGGCCTCGCGCAGCAGCTTGAGGTACACCGGGTGATACATGCGCATGCCGCCGGCACCCTGGATCAGCGGTTCGACGATCACCGCGCTGATCGAGGCGTGGTGCTCGGCCAGGGTCTGTTCCATGGCCTGGAACATGGTGCGCGAGTGCTCTTCCCAGCTCGTGCCCTCGGGGCGCAGGTAGCAGTCGGGGCTGGGCACCTTGAGGGTGTCGAGCAGCAGCGCCTTGTAGGTTTCGGTAAACAGCGGCACATCACCGACCGACATGGCGGCGATGGTTTCGCCGTGGTAGCTGTTGGTCAGGGTGACGAAGCGCTTCTTGCCTGGCTTGCCGACGTTCTGCCAGTAGTGGAAGCTCATCTTCAGCGCCACTTCGATGCACGACGAACCGTTGTCGGCATAGAACACCCGGTCGAGGCCGGCGGGGGTCATGGCTACAAGGCGCTCGGACAGCTCGATCACCGGCTGGTGGCTGAAACCGGCCAGGATCACGTGCTCCAGCTGGTCGACCTGGTCCTTGATGCGCTGGTTGATACGCGGGTTGGCGTGGCCAAACACGTTGACCCACCAGCTGCTCACCGCATCCAGGTAGCGCTTGCCTTCGAAGTCTTCCAGCCACACGCCTTCGCCGCGCCTGATCGGGATCAGCGGCAGCTGCTCGTGGTCTTTCATCTGGGTGCAGGGGTGCCACAGGACCTTTAGGTCGCGTTGCATCCACTGATCATTGAGGCCCATGGGCACTTCTCCTGGCTTTGCGGCTTGGTTCGACCGCGTAAGCCTAAGCAATGCCGCAGGGCAGGACAACCGCCGCTTTTCATCGGCTTGCCAGCTGAGCTTGCCACCGCGTGGAATCGCTGCAGGCAAAAATGTCAGTGGCGAAAAGGACTTGATGTCACTGCGCTGGCAGGGTCGGCGGACCTGACGTATTCTTAACGCATCTCTCCCGGGGCATTCCTGCCTCTCCCCATTTCTGTAACCCCCTGACTCGGAGTTCGCCGACATGGCTGCTGCTTGGGTGCGCCTGTGCGCGTTGGTATTGATTGGTGTGTCCAGCGGCGCCGCGCTGGCAAAGGACAAGACACCTTCGGCGATCGTAGTGGGTGGCGGCCTAGCGGGCCTGACGGCCGCCTACGAGCTGCAGAACAAAGGCTGGCAGGTGACGCTGCTGGAGGCCAAGGCGGGCATGGGCGGGCGCTCGGGCCTGGCCACCAGCGAGTGGATTGGCAACGCCAAGGCGCAGCCGGTGCTCAACCAGTACCTCGACCGTTTCAAACTTGAAACACTGCCGGCACCAGAGTTCGTGCGTACCCCCGGTTACCTGATCGATGGCGAGTATTTCAGCGCCACCGACCTGGCCACCAAGCAGCCGGCTACTGCCGATGCGCTCAAACGTTACGAGAAAACCCTCGATGACCTGGCCCGTTCGATCGACGATCCGCTGAACCCGCAAGCCAACAGCACGCTGTTCGCCCTCGACCAGATCAACGTCTCTAGCTGGCTGGACAAGCTGCAACTGCCGACCACCGCCCGTCAGCTGGTCAACCAGCAGATCCGTACCCGCTACGATGAGCCATCGCGCCTTTCGCTGCTGTACTTTGCCCAGCAGAACCGCGTGTATCGCGGCGTCAGCGACCGTGACCTGCGTGCCGCGCGCCTGCCCGGCGGCAGCCCAGTGCTGGCCCAGGCGTTCGTCAAGCAACTGAAGACCATCAAGACCAGTTCGCCGGTGACCTCCATCGTCCAGGACAAGGACGGTGTCACGGTCAAGGTCGGCAGCGTCGGCTACCAGGCGGATTACCTGGTCATGGCCGTGCCCCTGCGCGCCTTGGCCAAGATCCAGATGACCCCGGGCCTGGACAGCCAGCACCTGGCGGCGTTGAAGGGCACCAACTATGGCTGGCGCGACCAGCTGATGCTCAAGTTCAAGAAGCCGGTGTGGGAAAGCCGCGCGCGCATGTCGGGCGAAATCTTCAGTAACGCAGGCTTGGGCATGCTGTGGATCGAACCCGCGCTCAAGGGTGGCGCCAACGTGGTGATCAACCTGTCGGGCGACAACGCCCGTCTGCTGCAGGCGTTCGGCGACAAGCAGATGGTCGATCAGGTGCTGATCCGCCTGCATGCGTTCTACCCACAGGCCCGTGGCTCGTTCACCGGCTACGAGGTCAAGCGCTACAGCACCGACGCCGGTACCGGCGGCGCCTACCTGGCCTATGGCCCGGGCCAGATTAGCAAGTACTGGCGCCTGTGGGAGCGCCCGGTGCAGCGCATCACCTTTGCCGGTGAGCATACCGACGCCCTCTACCCAGGCACCCTGGAAGGCGCCCTGCGCAGTGGCCAGCGCGCGGCCAGCCAGGTGCAGGACCTGCTGGCCGGCAAGTCGTTCGACCCGGCCAAGGCGGCACCGGTGGCGGCGGCAGCAGCTGCAGGCGCCGTAGCGGCCAAGGAGAGCAAGGGCGGGTTCTTCTCCAACCTGTTCGGTGGTTCTTCCGACAAGGGCGACAAGGCCGACAAGGCCCCGGTCAAGGCCGAGCCGAAGCCGGTCGATGAGGCCAAGCAGGACAAGCCGGGCTTCTTCAAGCGCCTGTTTGGCGGGGCGGACAAGCCTGAGGTGAAGGCCGAGCCGATTGCCAAGGCCGAGGAAGTGGCGCCAGCCCCAGCCCCGCAAGCTGCGCCGGTCCCGGTTGCGCCAGCGCCTGTGGCCAAGGAGGCGGCGGCCAAGCCTGCTGCTACCAAGCCTGCACCTGCCAAGCATGCACCGGCGCACAAGCCAGCCCAGACCAAGAAGGCAACTGCCAAGTCCGAACCGGCCAAGAAGCCGGTGGCCAATACCCAGGCCAAAGCGGGTTGATTTGTTGACTTTGCTGGCCCTATCGCCGGCAAGCCAGCTCCCACAGGATCATCATAGGTTCGAAGGCCTGTGCAATACCTGTGGGAGCTGGCTTGCCGGCGATGAGGCCAGTACAGGCAGTACAAGACTGCTCCCACAGGTTGGCCTGCTCCTGAGCTTGATGCTGGCCTTGTGGGAGCTGGCTTGCCGGCGATAGGGCCGGCACTGGCATCCGCTGATTACCCAACTATCGTTAATGTTTCCTTAATGGGAAGCTTACAGAATACATATCGGATTTCTCGATAATCCAAAGCAATTTTTTACGCTTTTATTCGATGCGTTACGCGTTAGTCTGTGCACAGCTTTCACGGGGAAACACGTCAACATGCAACTGCGCAATTCATCTTCTCGCTACGGCGTGGTCAGCATCGTCCTGCACTGGGGCGTGGCTCTGGCAGTCTTCGGCCTGTTCGGCCTGGGCCTGTGGATGGTCGGCCTCGACTACTACAGCCCTTGGCGCAAGGCCGGCCCGGACCTGCACAAGAGCATCGGCCTGGTGCTGCTGGCGGTGATGCTGCTGCGGGTGGTCTGGCGCTTCATCAGCCCGCCACCACCGGCACCGGCCAACCACGGCGCACTTACCCGCCTGGCAGCCAAGTTGGGCCACCTGGCCCTGTACCTGGGGCTGTTCGCGGTAATGATTGCCGGTTACCTGATTTCTACCGCCGACGGTGTCGGCATTCCGGTGTTCGGCCTGTTCGAAGTGCCGGCACTGGTCAGCGACCTGCCCGACCAGGCAGACCTGGCTGGCGTGATTCATCTCTGGCTGGCCTGGGGCTTGGTGATTTTTGCCGTGCTGCATGGCTTGGCAGCGCTCAAGCACCATTTCATCGACCGTGACGCGACCCTGACCCGCATGCTGGGCCGCAAAGCTTGACTCTCAACCTCAATTGCATAGGAAGGAAGTAAGGATGTTGAAAAAGACTTTTGCCGCTCTGGCGCTCGGTACCGCTCTGCTCTCCGCCGGCCAGGCCATGGCTGCCGAGTACAAGATCGACAAGGAAGGCCAGCACGCGTTCGTTGACTGGAAGATCAGCCACCTGGGCTACAGCTTCATTCACGGTACCTTCAAGGATTTCGACGGCAACTTCACCTGGGACAGCGCCAAGCCTGAAGCCAGCAAGATCAACGTCGACCTGAAAACCGCCAGCCTGTGGTCGAACCACGCCGAGCGTGACAAGCACATTTCCAGCGCCGACTTCCTCGATGTGAAGAAGTACCCGGAAGCCAAGTTCGTCTCCACCAGCGTCAAGTCGACTGGCGACAAGACCGCTGACGTGACTGGCGACCTGACCATGCACGGTGTGACCAAGCCGGTCACCTTCAAGGCCACCTTCAACGGTGAAGGCAAGGACCCATGGGGCGGCGAGCGCGCTGGTTTCAACGCCACCACCACGCTGAACCTGAACGACTTCGGCATCAAGGGCCCGGGCGCTACCTCGCAGACCCTGGACCTGGATATCAGTGTTGAAGGTGTGAAGCAGAAGTAATTCTTACCTGCTGAAAACTGAGGGGGCCGCTTTGCGGCCCTATCGCGACACAAGGCCGCTCCTACAGGGAATTACGTAACCCTGTAGGAGCGGCCTTGTGTCGCGATAGGGCTGCGAAGCAGCCCCCTCGGTGCTTCTGTCAGCCCTTGCGGGTCAACAGCGCCGGGCGCTCGCCGCGCGGGCGGCTCGGCAGGTCATCCAGTTGCTCTGGCGTCGGATAACGGTCGAGCTTGGATTCCTTGCGGATGATCACTGGCTGTTTTTCCGGCTGGCGCGGGTTGCGCACGGCCGGTTCCTGCCGGGCAGCATCGTCACGGGCCGGGCGACCACGGCCACCACCATCACGACGGGCGCCGCCACCATTGTTGGCGCGGGCCGGACGTTTCTCGCCGCCACCGCCGCCGCTGCGCGGCTGGCCGCTATTGCGACCCTGGCCACCGGCGTTGCTGCGCTGGCCATTACCCTGGGCCTGACCTTGGCCGGCATTGCCACCCGGGCGGCGATTGCGGCCCTGGTTCTTGCCCTGGTACGGGCTGACATAGTCGGCACGGTTGCCGAAGTTGTCGATATCGTCGTCCAGGAACTCTTCAGGATCACGGTCGGCAGGCACTTTCGGCACGCTGCCGTTGCTGGCCTGCTGTTGCTGCTGGCGCGGCTTCTTGTCACGCGGCTTGCGTTGCTGCTGTTGCTTGTCGCCGCTCTTTTCCTTGTCGGCCGGCTTGTCAGCAGCCTGTTGCTTGGCCTTGCCTTTATCCTTGCCCTTGTCCTTGCGGCCGCCGTTGGCGTCTTTGCCGCCTTCGCCGCGGGCCTGCTGGTTGCGGCCACCACGGCCGTTGTTCTGCTGGCGTTCGCGTACTTCAGGCTTTTCGGCCTCTACCTGGCTGGCGTCGAAGCCCATCAGGTCGCCGTCCGGGATCTTCTGCCTGGTCACCCGCTCGATGCTCTTGAGCAGCTTCTCTTCATCCGGCGCGACCATGGAAATGGCCTCGCCCGAACGCCCGGCACGGCCGGTACGGCCGATACGGTGGACGTAGTCTTCCTCGACGTTCGGCAGCTCGAAGTTGACCACGTGCGGCAACTGGTCGATGTCCAGGCCACGGGCGGCGATGTCGGTGGCGACCAGCACGCGCACGCTGTTGGCCTTGAAGTCGGCCAGAGCCTTGGTGCGGGCGTTCTGGCTCTTGTTGCCGTGGATCGCGGCGGCGGTCAGGCCGTGCTTTTCCAGGTACTCGGCCAGGCGGTTGGCGCCGTGCTTGGTGCGGGTGAACACCAGTACCTGTTCCCAGGCACCCTGGGTGATCAGGTGCGCCAGCAGCGCGCGCTTGTGGCTGGCGGGCAGGCGGTAGACGCGCTGCTCGATACGCTCGACGGTAGTGTTCGGCGGGGTGACCTCGATACGCTCCGGGTTGTGCAGGAGCTTGTCGGCGAGGTCGGTGATGTCCTTGGAGAAGGTGGCCGAGAACAACAGGTTCTGGCGCTTGGCCGGCAGGCGGGCGAGGACCTTCTTGACGTCATGGATGAAGCCCATGTCGAGCATGCGGTCGGCTTCGTCCAGCACCAGGATTTCCACGTGGGCCAGGTCAACCTTGCCTTGGCCCGCCAGGTCGAGCAGGCGGCCCGGGCAGGCGACCAGCACGTCCACACCCTTGGCAATGGCCTGGATCTGCGGGTTCATGCCGACACCGCCGAAAATGCAGGCGCTGACCAGTGGCAGGTCACGGGCATAGACCTTGAAGCTGTCATGCACCTGGGCTGCCAGTTCGCGGGTCGGGGTCAGGACCAGCACGCGAGGTTGGCGCGGGCCATGGCGCTGCGACTTGTCGGGGTGGCCGGCCGGGAACAGGCGCTCGAGGATCGGCAGGGCGAAACCGCCGGTTTTACCAGTACCTGTCTGTGCGGCGACCATCAGGTCGCGGCCTTGCAACACGGCGGGAATCGCCCGCTGTTGCACGGGGGTCGGCTGGGTGTAGCCCGCAGCCTCGATAGCGCGGACAAGAGCCTCGGAGAGACCGAGGGAAGCAAAGGACATGGGCAATCCTGTTCTCGTGTGGGCTGGGCCCGTTTGGGATGTTCTGCCTGGCGCGACGGGCATCGGTGGGATGCGATCGCGTCCGGTCCAGCTGGGCTTTCACTGCACATCCGGGTAGCGGAGGGTGGACGCGAAGGCGCGTCGATGCCGATCGGGATGCCTGTTGCGAGGCCGAGCGTCCGGGCGTGAGCCGGGCGGGAAGGCCCGAGTATAACAGAGCTATCGCGCTGTGCTGCTTTCATGCTGCTCAACGGCGTTGAGAATGTTTCCGATGTCGCCTGTGTAACGGTTGCTGATCGCTGCATAGGCCGGTTCCTGCTTGAAGCGCCGCAGTTCCGCGGCGAAGGCCTGGGCCAATGCCTCCCGCCCCGGCTTGCGCGCCAGCCCCAGGTACTGCGCCTGGCGGCTTATCACCAGCGGCAGCTCCTCGACCTGCTGTTGCAGGCCCAGATGCCGCAGCAGGTATTGGCCGACCCTGCGGTCGGTGATTGCCAGGTCGATGCGGCCCAGCATCAGTTTGCCGAAGTTGGCTTCATGGGTAGGCGCGGCTTCGCGCCTGAAATGTGCGGCCTCGTTGAACGCGGCACCATAGGCGTAGCCGGGTGAGGTACCGACGGTGAGGCCGGCAAGGTCATCCAGCGCCTTGACGGCATGGCGACGTGCGCGGGCCTGGAACAGGACGAACTCGACCTCCGACATGGGCTCGGGGGCGTACACCAGGTAGGGTTGGCGCGACTCGGTCTGGAAGATGTCCATGATGCCGTCGGCCAGGCCCTGCTCGATCATTGCCAGGCAGCGCTTCCATGGCAGGAACTCCCACTCCACCTCGACGCCAAGGCGTTCGAACACCTGGGTGGTGACTTCGTAGTCGATGCCGCGCGGCTGGCCGTCGTGCTGGTACGCATAGGGTGCCCAGTCGTCGGTCACCAGGCGCAGGCGCTCGCCCAGGGCCAGCGGGCTCAGGCAGGCGAGCAACAGGATCCAGAACAGACGGGCGACGTGTGGCATGGCCGGAGATTACGCGCTCGGCCGTTGCATGGCCAGAGCCCCGAAATTGAACGCGGCAATTGCCATAATCGAGTACTTAAAGGCATGCGCGATCCCTGTGGGAGCGGGCATGCCCGCGAACACCGGCGAAGCCGGTGCCATCCACCGCGTCGCCTGATTCGCGGGCATGCCCGCTCCCACAGGGGTTGCGCAAGGAAGTGGTTCTGGGTGCCTCAGCCTTGGGAGGTGCGCAGCAGATGCGCCTCGATATCCTTGCGCCGCTCGCCCAGTGACAGGCGCAACCCCGGGTGACGCAAGCACTGGCGCAGTTGCTCGGGCTCCATGTGGCCATGGCGGGCGTTGAGGTTTTCCAGGGCCTTGTCCCACCAGGCCGGCGCGCAGGCGCGGTCGAACTCATTGGGGTAGGGGTAGCAGCCATACAGCAGCTCGCGGGCGAACTGGCGCTCATGGCTGGGCAGGGTCATGCTCAGCGCCTTGTAACCCAGGCGTTGCAGGGCCGGCGGCCGTGGCAGCTGGTCATTGACCAGGGACACGTCGACCAGCGCCGCGTGGCTCAGCGGATCATGGCCGTGCTTGCGCAGCCAGGCCTGGATCTTGGCGCGGAACTGCGCCTTTCGGCTCCAGTAGTGGTGGATGACATCTGTGCATTCGGCCAGCTCCAGCGTGCGGTAGGCTGCCACCGCCAGGCAGAACTCCTCAAGGGTATAAGCCTCGCGAGCGAGGGGGTGGAACTCGTCCATCATGGCGATGGAGCGGTCCAGGGTGCCGGCGTCTTCGGCGCTGAGGCCGATGACCCCGGAGTTGACCAGTGGCATCTGGCAATCGGCCAGGCCCCTGGACTCAAGGATGGCCAGCAGGTTCTTGTACAGCAGGCACTTCTGGTTGCTGCCGTAGCGCGCACCGATGGCATTGCACAGCAGGCGGCCTGGGGCCACCCGGGCAAACAGCTCCAGCGGCGATTTGCGGAAGAAGGTGTCGGTGTCGATCAGTACTGCCAGCGGGTGTTGCTGCAGCACCTGACGCAACAGCACATGCTTGCTGCGAAAGTGATAACCGTGAGGGGCGTTCCATGCCTGACGCGTGGCTTCGTCCAGCAGGTGTACGGTGACCGGCAGGCCGGCATAGGGCTGCGGGTTGTCAGTGTAGACCTGGATGTCCATGGCTTCGCCTGCTGCCGTGCCCAGATGGGCGAGGGCGCTGACGATGCTGAAGCAGGCTTCCTGATGGTAGGTTGCCGGGCCAAAAGCCAGGTAGACGAGCTGTGGACGCGATGGCTGGAGGGGCTGCATGGCAGGCAAGACCTGTGTAACCGGAAAATGAATAAGGCTTTAGTCTATGACCAAAGCCTTAATCAAATCTTAAACAGATTTTGCAAAAAATTTCAGCGCGGCAGCTTCAGATTGTTCCAGATCGCCAGGCTCGGCTCGGCCTGGTTCAAGGTGTAGAAGTGCAGGCCCGGTGCGCCGCCTTGCAGCAGCTGTTCGCACATGCGGGTGATCACTTCTTCGCCGAATGCCTGGATGCTGGCGGTGTCGTCGGCATAGGCTTCCAGCTGCTTGCGGATCCAGCGCGGGATCTCGGCGCCACAGGCGTCGGAGAAGCGCGCCAGCTTGCTGTAGTTGGTGATCGGCATGATGCCGGGTACCACCGGGATGTCCACGCCCAGCTTCTGCGCGCGCTCGACGAAGTAGAAGTAGCTGTCGGCGTTGAAGAAGTACTGGGTGATGGCGCTGTCGGCACCGGCCTTGACCTTGTGCACGAAGTTGGCCAGGTCAGCCTCGAAGTTGCGGGCCTGGGGGTGCATCTCCGGGTAGGCGGCCACTTCCAGGTGGAAGTGATCGGCGGTTTCCTGGCGAATGAATTCGACCAGGTCGCTGGCGTAGCGCAGTTCGCCACTGGCCATGCCCATGCCCGATGGCAGGTCGCCACGCAGGGCGACGATGCGCTTGATGCCTGCAGCCTTGTATTCGGCCAGCAGGGCGCGCAGTTCGGCCTTGGTGTCGCCTACGCACGACAGGTGCGGTGCGGCAGGTACCTTCACTTCGCTTTCCAGCTGCAGCACGGTGTTCAGCGTGCGGTCGCGGGTCGAGCCACCGGCACCGTAGGTGCAGGAGAAGAAGTCCGGGTTGTAGGCGGCCAGCTGGCGGGCGACGCCCATCAGCTTTTCGTGACCGGCATCGGTCTTGGTCGGGAAGAACTCGAAACTGTAACGGCGTTCCTGGGACATCAGGCGTTCCTCTGGCAGCAAGCTTCAAGCGGCAGGCTGCAAGTAAAAGCCAGATCGGTTATGGCCGGCCTGGCTTGGGCATCGTTCAAGATCCTTTATGCTTGAGCTGCAAGCGGCAACGGCATGGTCTGCCTTTGATTGCCGCTTGAAGCTTCAAGCTGGCCGCTTAGTAGCGGTAGGCGTGCGGCTTGAACGGGCCTTCGACGGTGACACCGATGTAGTCGGCCTGCTGCTTGGTCAGCTGGGTCACCACGCCGCCGAAGCCGCGGACCATTTCCAGGGCCACTTCTTCGTCGAGCTTCTTCGGCAGTACTTCAACAGTCAGGCGCTCGGCTTTCTTCTCGGCCGACAGGTCGGCGAACTTCTGCTCGAACAGGAAGATCTGCGCCAGTACCTGGTTGGCGAACGAACCGTCCATGATGCGGCTTGGGTGGCCAGTGGCGTTACCCAGGTTTACCAGGCGGCCTTCGGCCAGCAGGATCAGGTAGTCGTCGTTCTGCGGGTCGAAGCTGCCAGCGCCGGTGCGGTGGATCTTGTGCACCTGCGGCTTGACCTCTTCCCAGGCCCAGTTCTTGCGCATGAAGGCGGTGTCGATCTCGTTGTCGAAGTGGCCGATGTTGCACACCACGGCACGCTTCTTCAGCGCCTTGAGCATGTTGGCGTCGCAGACGTTGACGTTACCGGTGGTGGTCACGATCAGGTCGATCTTGCCCAGCAGGGCCTTGTCGATGCTGGCTTCGGTGCCGTTGTTGATACCGTCGATGAACGGCGAAACCACTTCGAAACCGTCCATGCAGGCCTGCATGGCGCAGATCGGGTCGACTTCGGTGACCTTGACGATCATGCCTTCCTGACGCAGGGACTGGGCCGAGCCCTTGCCCACGTCACCGTAGCCGATAACCAGGGCCTGCTTGCCCGACAGCAGGTGGTCGGTACCACGCTTGATGGCGTCGTTCAGGCTGTGACGGCAGCCGTACTTGTTGTCGTTCTTGCTCTTGGTAACCGAGTCGTTGACGTTGATCGCCGGGACTTTCAGCTCGCCCTTGGCCAGCATGTCCAGCAGGCGGTGCACGCCGGTGGTGGTCTCTTCGGTCACGCCGTGCACGCGCTCCAGCACTTGCGGGTACTTCTTGTGCAGCAGCTCGGTCAGGTCGCCACCGTCGTCGAGGACCATGTTGGCGTCCCATGGCTGGCCATCCTTGAGGATGGTCTGCTCCAGGCACCACTCGTACTCTTGTTCGGTTTCACCTTTCCAGGCGAACACCGGGATACCGGCGGCGGCGATGGACGCGGCGGCCTGGTCCTGGGTGGAGAAGATGTTGCAGGACGACCAGCGCACTTCGGCACCCAGGGCAACCAGGGTTTCGATCAGCACGGCGGTCTGGATGGTCATGTGGATGCAGCCCAGGATCTTCGCACCCTTGAGCGGTTGCTCGGCCAGGTACTTGCGACGCAGGCCCATCAGTGCAGGCATTTCCGATTCGGCGATGATGGTTTCGCGACGACCCCAGGCGGCCAGGGAGATGTCGGCGACTTTGTAATCGGTAAAACCAGCAGGCATGTTTGCAGCGCTCATGAGAGCCTCCATTCGTAGTGTGCGAATGGGCGCCGTTGTGCGTTAAGCGCCCGCGAGAGCGAGCAACGCCCCATCCGAGCCTGACAGGCCTAGCCTGCTGCAGCGCCCCTCGGACGGGTGGCGGGCATGGCGCCGCTGTGGGCTGCCATGTGAAGCGGCGGAGATTATAGCCGCGCCCGCCGGCTTGCCCAAGGTTTTCTGTCGATTAATCGCGACGATAGTCGATGTTCAATGGAGCGACAGCGGCCGCTCTGCCATCATTGCTACACGTTAGCCAAGCAGGTCAGGAGTACAGATGAACTTTCATACCCGCAAGTGGGTTAAACCCGAAGACCTCAACCCAAACGGCACTTTGTTCGGTGGCAGCCTGTTGCGCTGGATCGACGAAGAGGCGGCGATCTACGCCATCGTCCAGCTGGGCAACCAGCGCGTGGTGACCAAGTACATATCGGAAATCAACTTCGTCAGTGCCTCGCGCCAGGGCGACATCATCGAGCTGGGCATCACCGCCACCGAGTTCGGCCGCACCTCTATCACCCTCAAGTGCGAAGTGCGCAACAAGATCACCCGCAAGGCCATCCTCACGGTCGACAAGATGGTCTTCGTCAACCTTGGCGAGGACGGGCTGCCGGCGGCGCATGGGCGGACTGAGATCAAGTACATCCAGGACCAGTTCCCGGATTCTGCAGTGGAATGAACATTCTGGGGGCTGCTTTGCAGCCCATCGCGACACAAGGCCGCTCCTACATGGGAATGCAATCTCCTGTAGGAGCGGCCTTGTGTCGCGATGGGTCGCAAAGCGGCCCCTGCATTCTCAAGGCTGGACGCTGACCTTGCGCACCACCCGCCCGATGCTCAACCCCTGCACCAGGATCGACGACAGCACCACGATGTAGGTGATCGACAGCAGCAGGTCACGTTCCTCGCCCAGTGGCAGCGACAGTGCCAGGGCAACCGACACCCCACCGCGCAGGCCACCCCAGGTCAGCACCCGTACCGTGCCCTTGGGCACCGGGCGCCAGCGCCGCAGCAGCACGATCGCCGGGGCCACGGTCAGCAGCCGCGACAGCAGCACCGCCAGCGCCAGCACGCTGCCGGCCGCCAGGTGCATCCAGTTGAATGGCAGCAGCAACAGTTCCAGGCCGATCAACGCGAACAGCAGCGCGTTGAGCATGTCGTCGATCAGTTCCCAGAAACCGTCCATGTAGCGACGGGTCATGTCGTTCATGGCCAGGTTGCGCCCCAGGTTGCCGATGATCAGCCCGGCCACCACCATGGCGATCGGCGCCGAAACGTGCAGTTCGTAGCACATCGCCGAGCCGCCGATGACCAACGCCAGGGTCAGCATCACTTCCACCTGATATTGCTCGACGCTCTTGATCATGCGGTAGGTGGCGTAGCCGATCAGGCCGCCGAACACCACGCCGCCGATGGCCTCGCGGGCGAACAGGATCGCGGTGTCGGTCATGCTCGGCGTCTCGCCCAGCTGGATGATGCCCAGCAACACGGTGAACACCACCACCGCAGTGCCATCGTTGAACAGCGACTCGCCGACGATAGTGGTTTTCAGCGGTTTGGAGGCATTGGCGGTACGTAGCGCGCCCAGCACGGCAATCGGGTCGGTGGGCGAGATCAGCGCACCGAACAGCAGACAGTAGATCAGCGGCACCTGCCAGCCGAACAGGGCGAACACCCAGTGCGACAGGTAGCCGATGACCACGGTGGCAATCAGTACGCCTACGGTGGCCAGCAGGCCGATGGGCCAGCGGTAGCTGCGCAGGTCGGAGAGGTTGACGTGCAAGGCGCCGGCGAACAGCAGGAACGCCAGCATCCAGTGCATCAGCAGGTCGTTGAAGTCGATCTGGTTCATCAGCCCTTCGACGCGCGCTTCCAGGCCAGGGAAGCCGATCAGGCTCAAGCCCTGCAGCATCAGGGAAAACAGCAGCGCCGTGACCATCACGCCGATGGCAGGGGGCAGGCCGATGAAACGGTAATTTACATAGGTGAGGAGGGTGGTAAGGCAGATAAACGCGGCAACTAGTTCAAGCATCCCGAATCCTGTAACAGTGGCTTCCAAGTCGTAACCCGAATGGCTCGGGCAGTTCTTTGATGACCTGGCGCGGGGTTCGGGACACAGGGTTTGACCGGATTCGTTTGAAACGTTCCCATCCAAGGGGCTGCTACGCAGCCCAATCGCCGGCAAGCCAGCTCCCACATGTACTGCATCAACCTTGAAAGCGACGCGGTCGAGGTGGGAGCTGGCTTGCCGGCGATTGGGCCGCACAGCGGCCCCCGAACGCTATATAGTCCCAGCCATAAAAAGCCATGAGGACAACAAGGCGTGTTGGCAACATCCCTGGTACTGCTCGCTGCCCTGCTGCATGCGACCTGGAATACCCTGATCAAATTCAGCGGCGAGCGCCTGCTGGTGATCGCCAGCATGGATACGGTGGCGTTGGCCTTCGCGGTGCTGGCGGTGCCCTTCGTCGAGGTACCGCCGGCCAACATCTGGCCCTGGCTGCTGGCGTCGGCGCTGGCCGAGCAGCTGTACCGCTTCCTGTTGATCCAGGCCTACCGCGTGGGCGACCTGGGGCTGGTCTATCCTCTGATGCGCGGGCTGTCGCCGCTGGTGGTGCTGGGGCTGACCCTGGCCTTTGCCGGCGAATCGCTGAGCCAGCAGCAGATCATCGGTATCCTGCTGATCCCCTGTGGCATGGCCTGCCTGTTGTGGCAGGGCGGTGGCGGTGACCGGCTGCCCTGGTCGATGCTGCCGGTGGTTGCCCTGATCGGCCTGTGCATTGGTTGCTACACCTGGTTCGACGGCCAGGCCGTGCGCTTGTGGGGCAAGCCTTGGGATTACCTGGTATGGCTGACCTTGCTCAGTGCCTGGCCCTTCCCGTTGCTGGCCAGCGTGGCGCGCCGTGCGCCGTTTGTGTTGTTCTGGCGCCTGCAGTGGCGCCTGGGGCTGGCGGTGGGGTTGTGTGTATTGCTCAGTTACGCGCTGGTGCTGTGGGCCATGCACCTGGGGTCGGTGGCCGAAGCGGCGGCGTTGCGGGAGTTGAGCGTGATTCTGGTGGTGCTGCTGGGCATGCGCTACCTGAAAGAACCTTTTGGCGGGCCGAGACTCCTAGCTTGCGGGCTGGTGTTGGCCGGCATGCTGGTAATGAAGCTTTGACCCGAAGACTGAACAAGGAGTCCTGTCCATGACTGTTGCCCTGTGGTGCATCCTGATCGCGCTGCTCTTGCCGCCACTGTGCGCGTTGATCGCCAAGGCCGGTAGTGGCCGCTTCCGACTGCGCGACAACCACGACCCGCGTGCCTTCCTGGATACCCTGTCCGGGTTGCCGCGGCGCGCGCATGCTGCCCAGCAGAACAGTTTCGAGGCCTTCCCGGCATTTGCCGCGGCGGTGCTGGTGGCGGATATCGTCGGCAATGCCGAGCAGGTGACCCAGGATGTGCTGGGGGTGATGTACATCACCAGCCGGCTGCTCTACATCATCTGTTACCTGGCCGACTGGGCCATGCTGCGATCGCTGGTGTGGTTTGCCGGGATGGCGATGATCGTGGCCTTCTTCGTGGTTTCCATCTGAGACCGCGTCGCCTTCTTCGCGGGCATGTCGGACCGCCGCACCGCCGCTCTCACAGGTACATCACAGCCCTTGAATCCTGTGGTGTACCTGTGGGAGCGGCGGTGCGGCGGTCCGACGAGCCCGCGAAGAATCCACCGCCGATCAAGGCACTTTCGGCACCTCAGGCAGCGGCTTGCCCTTGGGCCACAGCATCCAGATCTGCCCCTGTTGCTTCATGTTCCCGGCCAGTTCTCCGGCTTGCGGCCCGGTGCCCCAGAACAGGTCCGCGCGCACCTCGCCGGTAATTGCCCCACCGGTATCCTGAGCCCCCACCGGGCGTACCACCGGCGTACCGTCCGGGCGAGTGGTGGATAGCCACAGCAAGCTGCCCAGCGGAATCACCTTGCGGTCGATGGCCACGCTGTAGCCAGCGGTCAGCGGCACGTTCAGCGAACCCCGCGGCCCTTCGTTGCTGTCCGGGCGGGTGCTGAAGAACACGTAGCTGGGGTTGCTGGCGAGCAGTTCCGGCACCCGCTGCGGGTTGGCCTGGGCCCAGGCATGAATGGCGCCCATGCTCACCTCTTCCTTTTTCAACTGGCCCTGTTCCACCAGCCAGCGCCCGATCGGTCGGTAGGGGTGGCCGTTCTGGTCGGCGTAACCCAGGCGCAGTTGGCGGCCATCTTCCAGTTGTACCCGGCCGGAACCTTGGATCTGCAGGAACTGCAGGTCCATCGGGTCGGTCAGCCAGGCCAGCACCGGTGCCTTGACGCCGTCACGGTTGATCACCTCGGCGGTGTCGTAAGGCTTTAGCACCCGGCCATCGAGGCGACCGCGCAGGCGCTTGCCCTTGAGTTCGGGGTACACGCTGGCCAGGTCGACCACGATCATGTCGTCGGGGATGCCGTAGACCGCCACGTGGTTGGTTGCCGATTGGCTCAGGCTGCCAGGGTAGACCGGTTCGTAGTAACCGGTGATCAGGCCGTTGGCATTGTTTTCGGCCGAACGCAGGCCGTATACCTGCAGGTTCTGTTGCAGGAAGGCGCGCACCTGCAAGGCATTGTCGGGCACGCTGGTGGCTGCTTCGCAGGTGCTGGCCCAGACGGTGTCGCGCTTGAGCTTTTCACAGCCGTTGCGCCAGGCCTGGAAGCCCGCCACCAGGTCGCTGTCGCTGACGGCAGGCAGGTCCTGCCAGGTGGCATTGGCGTAGGTGGCGATGGCATGGGGCTCAGGTTTGGCGCTTTCGCCACCGTTGCAGCCGGCCAGCAGGGCCAGCGCCGGGAGTGTCCAGGCCAGATGGCGCAGGGCAGATTTCATGAGTACGTTCCTGTCATGGGTGAACACGGATATTCGCCCCTGTTTTTATGTGGCTATTGGTCTTTGGCCGCTGGGCAGCGATACTGGCCGCCCATTTGCGTAGGCCGAAGTGACCGTGATGTTGAAGCGATTGACCGTTGTTCTGCTGGGAGCACTGGCCCTGGGTGGTTGTGATCGGGTTGACCCGAACTCCCCGCTGGGCAAGCGCAAGGTGATCTTCAAGGACATGCTCAAGACCAGCGAAGACCTGGGCGGCATGTTGCGTGGGCGGTTGCCGTTCGACGGGGTGAAGTTTGCCGACGGTGCGCTGAAGCTGGACAACCTTTCGCACCAGCCCTGGCAGCACTTCCCACAGGCGCGTGATGGTGGCGACAGTAGCGCGCGTGCCGAGGTATGGGAGCGTCAGGCACGCTTTCATGACCTGGCCCGGCAGCTGGAAGGCGTCACTGGCGAACTGGTCGATGTCACCCGCAGCCAGCCGCTGGACGCTGCTCAGCTGAAGGTGCCGATGGACAAGGTCGAAGCGGCTTGCAAGGCCTGTCATTCCGAGTTTCGTAATCATTGATGGCCTGTTGCGGCCTCATCGCCGGCAAGCCAGCTCCCACAGGTATCACGCTGCCCTTGAGTGCAATGCAGTACCTGTGGGAGCCGGCTTGCCGGCGATGAGGCCAGTAAAGGCAACGCAGTATTCGAATCTCTGTCAGCGATCCAGATCTTCCACCGCTTCCTGCAGTTCCTTGCGCGACTCTGCCAGCTTGTCCTTGCGCTTGTTGATCTTCTCCGAATCGCCTTTCTTCTCGGCTTTCTTCAAGTCCTTTTCCCGCTGCGCCACTTCGTGACGGGCGTCGAGCACCTTCTGCTCACGTTCCTTGCGCAGGCCGGCATCGGTGCAGTTGTCGACCCCTCGCAGTGCCTCTTCAAGCCCCGCGGCCTGATCGTTGTTGCCGTGGTCACGGGCAATCTTCAACTGGTTCTCGATGGCGCTACGCTTGGCGGCGCAACCGGTCAGGCCGGCATCCGGCTGGGCGGCTGGTACGGCGCCAGCGGCCAGGCCCAGTGTCGCGAGCAGGAAAAGGGTCGAAATACGTTTCATGAAAAGCCTCCTTGACGGGGCGGGGCAGCAAAAGTTGGGGGAAATCCTGCCTTGGTTTTGCCCATTTAGAAACCCTTGTTGGGGTTTTCCGGCTTAATCTCGGGATTTTCCTACGGGTAAATTGGTAAATAATCATTGCTCGATGCTTTGCCTGTCGATCCGGAATCCGTCGATCCCTGCCTTGGCCAGCTGCGTTGCAATGGCTTGAACCTCGGTGGTCGCAAAAAATCCTGCAAGCTGTTGACCGCGCTTTTCGCCGATACCGGGCATGGCTTGCCATTCAAGGTTTGTGCGGGCAGCAAGCTCCAGCCAGTCGCCTGTCACCTGCATGCCGGTGGGGGTGGGCGCACCCAGCCCGCGCAGCCATTGGGCAAAGGGCCGTGAGCGGGCTTGGTCGAAACTGCCCAGCAACTGCGCAGCCGTTGCGTCACTGATACCGGCTACCTGGCCCAGGCGCTCGGCATCCAGATGCAGCCAGTCGGTCATCGAGGTCACCAGCCCGGCAGCCACCAGTCGGCGCCAGGTGCCGGGGCCGGTGCGCGGCAGGGCCAGCCCCTGCTTGCCGCTGAGCCAGGTGAGGCGGGCAATGAACTGGTCCTCGCAGCCTTCGCTGGCCTGCCAGCAACTGTGGGCATGATGTTGGCCGGGCGCTGGTGCGGTTACCGGTTGGCGCTCGGCGGCGCGGTGCACCACTTGCTCCAGGCGCGGGATGGTCAGCCCGGCAAGGCTGACGGCCACCTGGTCACCGGGGCGGATGTCGAGCTTGAGCCAGCGTGCCAGCGAGCCCAGGCTCACCTGGGTGATTCGCCGGTCGTCCAGGGTAACCGGCAGCACGTGCAACACTGGCGTGACCCTGCCTGTGCGGCCAACGCGGAAGCGTACTTCGCGCACTTCGGCCAGGGCCTGCGTGTACGGGTGCTTCCACGCCGCGATCCAGTAGGGTGCCCTGGCCTGCCAGCGCTCGGCCGGCGGCCGGACGCCTTGACGCAACACCACGCCATCGGTGGCGAAGGGCAGGGGTGAGCGGTACCAGTACTCACGCCAGTGCGCGGCATCGTCCGCTGTTTCTATGGCGACGCTGTAATCCTGGCTGTGCGCAAAACCCAGTTCCGCCAGCTTCGCGAGGCGTTCGGCTTGCTGTTCGGGGCCTTGCGGCCAGTCCCACACGAACAGGCCGATGCGCTCGCCTTGCTCACGGCCCAGCTGCTTGCGAGCCAGCAGCCCGGCTACCGTCCCTCGGGCGTTGGCGCTGCCTGCCTGGGCTTGCACATGCGCATCCAGGCGCAGGTAAAGTTCGCCCTGCAGTTGCAGGTCGATGGCCTGGGGCAGCTGCCGGTCGATTGCGTCGAGCAGGGGGATGTGGCGGCTCCAGTCGTGCCCCTGCACGCCATCCCCCCGGCTGATCAACTGCACCAGCCGGCCCTGTCGGTAGATGAGGGATACCGCTACGCCATCGACCTTGGGCTGTACCCAGACATCGGCCTTGCCGGCCAGCCAGCGTTCTACAGCCAGGCGGTCGGCCAGCTTGTCGACGCCGGTATGTGGCACCGGATGCGGGATTGGCCCGCCAGCGCTGGCCAGCGGGGACGGGGTGGTCGCGATGCCAAAGCATTGCTGCAGGTGCGCCAGGCGCTGGCGGCTCTGGTCATAGAGCTCATCGGGTACGAGCGCAATGCCCTGGCGATGGTAGTGGTCGTCCCAGTGGGCGAGCGTGGCACGCAGTTGGGCCACTTCAGTTTCAACTTGTTGCGGGTTCCAGTTGGGGCATTGGCTGGCCCAAATCAATGGGGCCTGGAGTGCGAGCAGTACGGCGAATAGCAGCATAAGCGGCATGGCCAGCATCCTTGCATGGCGGGTGGGAGCCCTCAGCCTAGGCAGGTAGCGTGCGGGTCGCCATGCAGCGTTTGTCAGCCCATATGTCACAAAAAAGCCCCTGCCGATTGCTCGGTAGGGGCTTTCGTCCAGCGCCGTAGGAAACTTACAGGCCGGCAGCGTCACGCAGCGACTGGGCGCGGTCGGTGCGCTCCCAGGTGAAGGTGGTGAAGGTGTCGTCGCCGACCGTCTTCTGCTGCGGGGTACGGCCGAAGTGGCCGTAGGCAGCGGTTTCCTGGTACATCGGGTGCAGCAGGTCGAGCATGGTGGTGATGGCGTAAGGACGCAGGTCGAAGCACTCGCGCACCAGCTGGATGATCTTGTCGTCGGAGACCTTGCCGGTACCGAAGGTGTTGATCGAGATGGAGGTCGGCTGGGCCACGCCGATGGCGTACGACACCTGGATCTCGCAACGCTCGGCCAGGCCGGCGGCGACGATGTTCTTGGCCACGTAGCGGCCGGCGTAGGCGGCGGAACGGTCGACCTTGGACGGGTCCTTGCCGGAGAACGCGCCACCACCATGGCGGGCCATGCCGCCGTAGGAGTCGACGATGATCTTGCGCCCGGTCAGGCCGCAGTCACCCACCGGGCCACCGATGATGAAGTTGCCGGTCGGGTTGATGTGGTACTGGGTACCCTTGTGCAGCAGTTCGGCAGGCAGGGTGTGCTTGACGATCAGCTCCATCACGGCTTCCTGCAGGTCTTTCTGCGAAACCTCAGGGTTGTGCTGGGTCGACAGCACCACGGCGTCGATACCGACCACCTTGCCATTTTCGTAACGGCAGGTGACCTGCGACTTGGCGTCCGGACGCAGCCATGGCAGCAGTTTCGATTTGCGCGCCTCGGCCTGGCGCTCGACCAGACGGTGCGAGAAGCAGATCGGTGCCGGCATCAGCACATCGGTTTCGTTGCTGGCGTAGCCGAACATCAGGCCCTGGTCACCGGCGCCCTGGTCTTCCGGGCGGGAGCGGTCGACGCCCTGGGCGATGTCCACCGACTGCTTGCCGATGATGTTCATCACGGCGCAGGTGGCGCCGTCGAAACCGACGTCGGAGCTGTTGTAGCCGATGTCGATGATGACCTTGCGCACCAGCTCTTCCAGGTCGACCCAGGCGGAGGTGGTGACTTCGCCGGCGATGATGGCGACACCGGTCTTGACCAGGGTTTCGCAGGCTACGCGGGCGTATTTGTCCTGGGCGATGATGGCATCAAGGACGGCGTCCGAAATCTGGTCGGCGATCTTGTCCGGATGCCCTTCGGACACGGACTCGGAGGTGAAAAGGGAGTATTCGCTCATCTCGAAGGTTCCTGAAATTTACCGATGTTGTATGTCGCCAGCCGTCCGCTGGAAATGGCGGACCTGAATCTGGAAACCGTTACGCAAGCCCACGTACAGGCTGTCCCCGGGGGCCAGCCCGGCGGCGTTGGCCCAACGGGCCAGGTCGTCCTGTTCGAAGCCAAGCC
This sequence comes from Pseudomonas sp. B13(2017), assembly GCF_002113245.1. Taxonomy (NCBI): domain Bacteria; kingdom Pseudomonadati; phylum Pseudomonadota; class Gammaproteobacteria; order Pseudomonadales; family Pseudomonadaceae; genus Pseudomonas; species Pseudomonas sp. B13(2017). The sequence continues at coordinate 98,248 of NZ_NEJX01000001.1, read as the reverse complement.
ACAGGTCGCCGCAGGCTTCGCGCGCCCACCCCTGGTCATGGCTGCACAGTTCGGTTACCAGCAGGCTGCCGCCTGCCTTCACCCGTTTGGCCAGCTGGCGCAAGGCCAGGGCCGGGTCGCTGAAATGGTGCAGCACCATGTTCAGCACAACGCAGTCGGCGGCCACATCCGTTGCACCCAGTGCATCGGCCAACTGCAGGTTCACGTTGTCGAGCCCTTCGCGCTGGCACACCTGGCGCGCCAGTTCGAGCATGGTCGGGCTGTTGTCCAGGGCGGTGACCTGGGCGAAGCGCCGGGCCAGGTCGGGCAGGAAGCCACCGTCACCGGGGCCGACCTCCAGAGCGCTGGCGGACGGGTCGAAATTCAGTTTGTCGAGCAACGCCAGCAGGCTTTCGCGGTACTGCGGCAGGCCGGCGATCAGGTCTTGCTGGGCGCGGAATTTCTCTTCCACGCGCAGGAAGAAGTCCTGGCTGGTGGCTGCGCGGCGTTGCTGCACCTGAGCGATGCGCGCCTGCACGTCAGGCGGCAGGGCCAGGTCGTCCACTTCTTCGAGCAGCGCCGCGTGCAGCCGACCGCCCAGGCGCAGGCTGTCGGGCAGGGCGCGGCGGTAGAAGATGGCATTGCCCTCGCGGCGGGTCGCCACCAGCTCGGCCTGGGCCAGTACCTTCAGGTGGTGGCTCATGCCCGACTGGCCCACGTCGAAGATCTGCGCCAGCTCCAGCACGCCGAACGAGTCGTTGGCCAGGGCGCGCAATACGTTCAGGCGCAACTCGTCGCCACTGGCTTTGCACAGGACAGCCAATGCTTCGCTTTGCTCGGGGATCGATTGCGCACGGAGGTTCATGGTGCGGCAGTCTAGACAGGCATCGTTGCCCTAGCAAGGCCAATATCAAAAAGTTTTGATATTGGCTGATGGGCGGAGTGCGGGGTTGCCATTGCTGGCTTCTTCGCGGGCTCGCCCGCTCCCACAGGTTCGGCACAGCTCCCAAGCCCCGTGATGAATCTGTGGGAGCGGGCGAGCCCGCGAAGAAGCCAGCACCGTTCCCCGGATTTTTACCCGAAATCAGTGCCAATCAGAGGAAAATCCCCCGACTGCGACCATACGTCATTGCCCCAAGCCCCCCCAGTGGGCGAAAATGGCCGCCTTTTTTCGTGACACCACCTATTCAAGCCCCCCAGGAGATCAGCGATGCCCAGCCGTCGTGAACGTGCCAACGCCATTCGTGCCCTCAGCATGGATGCCGTGCAAAAGGCCAACAGCGGCCACCCAGGTGCCCCCATGGGCATGGCGGATATCGCCGAAGTGCTTTGGCGCGACTATCTGAAGCACAACCCGAGCAACCCGAGTTTCGCCGACCGTGACCGCTTCGTGCTGTCCAACGGCCACGGTTCGATGCTGATCTACTCGCTGCTGCACCTGACCGGCTACGACGTCACCATCGATGACATCAAAGGCTTCCGCCAGCTGCACAGCCGCACCCCGGGGCACCCGGAATACGGCTACACCCCAGGCGTCGAGACCACCACCGGCCCGCTCGGCCAGGGTATCGCCAACGCCGTGGGCTTCGCCCTGGCCGAAAAAGTGCTCGCTGCCCAGTTCAACCGTGACGGCCACAACATCGTCGACCACAACACCTACGTGTTCCTCGGCGACGGCTGCATGATGGAAGGTATCTCCCACGAAGTCGCCTCGCTGGCCGGCACCCTGGGCCTGAACAAGCTGATCGCCTTCTACGACGACAACGGCATTTCCATCGACGGCGAAGTGCACGGCTGGTTCACCGACAACACCCCGGCGCGCTTCGAAGCGTACAACTGGCAGGTGATCCGCAACGTCGACGGCCATGACGCCGACGAGATCAAGACCGCCATCGAGACTGCTCGCAAGAGCGATCGCCCGACCCTGATCTGCTGCAAGACCATCATCGGTTTCGGCTCGCCGAACAAGCAGGGCAAGGAAGACTGCCACGGCGCCCCGCTGGGCAACGACGAAATCGCCCTGGCCCGCAAGGAACTGAACTGGAACCACGGCCCGTTCGAAATCCCGGCCGAGATCTACGCCGAGTGGGACGCCAAGGCTGCCGGTGCCAAGGCCGAAGCCGACTGGAACCAGCGCTTCGACGCCTACGCCAAGGCCTACCCGGAGCTGGCTGCCGAGTTCAAGCGCCGTGACAGCGGCGAGCTGCCGGCCGACTTCAGCGAGAAGGCCCAGGCCTACATCAACGAAGTGGCCGCCAAGGGCGAAACCATCGCCAGCCGCAAGGCCAGCCAGAACGCCCTGAACGCCTTCGGCCCGCTGCTGCCAGAGTTCCTCGGCGGTTCGGCCGACCTGGCCGGTTCCAACCTGACCCTGTGGAAGGGCTGCAAGGGTGTCGAAGCCAACGACGCCAGCGGCAACTACGTGTTCTACGGCGTGCGCGAGTTCGGCATGACCGCCATCATGAACGGCGTTGCCCTGCACGGTGGCCTGGTGCCTTACGGCGCGACCTTCCTGATGTTCATGGAATACGCCCGTAACGCCGTGCGCATGTCGGCACTGATGAAGCAGCGCGTGATCCACGTCTACACCCACGACTCCATTGGCCTGGGCGAAGATGGCCCGACTCACCAGCCGATCGAGCAACTGACCAGTCTGCGCAGCACGCCGAACCTGGACACCTGGCGCCCAGCCGACGCGGTGGAATCTGCCGTGTCCTGGAAAAGCGCCCTGGAGCGCAAGGACGGCCCTTCGGCGCTGATCTTCTCGCGCCAGAACCTGCAGCATCAGGACCGCAACGCCCAGCAGATCGCCGACATCAGCCGCGGCGGCTACGTGCTCAAGGACTGCGCCGGCGAGCCTGAGCTGATCCTGATCGCCACCGGTTCCGAAGTGGGCCTGGCTGTTCAGGCGCACGCCAAGCTGACCGAACAAGGCCGCAAGGTGCGCGTGGTTTCCATGCCGTGCACCAGCGTGTTCGATGCCCAGGACGCTGCCTACAAGCAGTCCGTGCTGCCGCTGGAAGTAGGTGCGCGTATCGCCATCGAAGCCGCTCACGCCGACTTCTGGTACAAGTACGTCGGCCTGGAAGGTCGTATCATCGGCATGACCACCTACGGTGAGTCGGCGCCGGCTTCGGCACTGTTCGAAGAGTTCGGCTTCACCCTGGAGAACATCCTCGGGACTGCCGAAGAGCTGCTGGAAGACTGATACAGGCGTAAGGCGAGGGCTTCGCCCTCGTTTCGCGACACAAGGCCGCTCCCACAAGGTACTGCGTACGCGTTCCCTGTGGGAGCGGCCTTGCGTCGCGATGGGCCGCAACGCGGCCCCAACAGCCATCATGCGTTAGCGAGCCAACGAATGCCCCACCTGCGTCCCTACAAAGTTGCACTCAACGGTTATGGCCGTATCGGCCGCTGTGTCCTGCGCGCGCTGTTCGAGCGGGGGGCAAAGGCCGGTTTCGAGATCGTCGCGCTGAACGACCTGGCCGACCAGGCCAGCCTGGAATACCTGACACGCTTCGACTCCACCCACGGGCGTTTCCCCGGTGAGGTGAAGGTCGATGGCGACTGTCTGCATATCAATGGCGACTGCGTGAAGGTGATGCGCAGTGCCACCCCCGAAGGCATCGACTGGGCCGCCCTGGACATCGACCTGGTGCTGGAGTGCTCCGGCGCCTATCACACCCGCGCCGATGGCCAGCGTTTCCTCGACGCCGGCGCGCCGCGGGTGCTGTTCTCGCAGCCGATGGCCAGCGAGGCCGACGTCGATGCCACGGTGGTCTACGGCGTCAACCAGGCCTGCCTGACCGGCAACGAGCGCCTGGTGTCCAACGCATCGTGCACCACCAACTGCGGCGTGCCGCTGCTGCGCGTGCTGGACCAGGCATTCGGCATCGAGTACGTGCAGATCACCACCATCCACTCGGCGATGAACGACCAGCCGGTGATCGACGCCTACCACCACGAAGACCTGCGCCGCACGCGCTCGGCCTTCCAGTCGGTGATCCCGGTGTCCACTGGTCTGGCGCGTGGCATCGAGCGCCTGCTTCCGGAACTTGCCGGGCGAATCCAGGCCAAAGCGGTACGCGTACCGACCGTCAACGTCTCGTGCCTGGACATCACCCTGCAGACCGCCCGCGATACCAGCGCGGCCGAAGTCAACCGGGTGCTGCGCGAGGCGGCGCTGGAAGGCCCGCTGAAAGGCTTGCTGGCCTACACCGAGTTGCCCCACGCCAGCTGTGATTTCAACCATGACCCGCATTCGGCGATCGTCGATGCCAGCCAGACCCGTGTTTCCGGCCCTCGCCTGGTGAACCTGCTGGCCTGGTTCGACAACGAATGGGGGTTCGCCAACCGTATGCTCGACGTTGCCGAACACTATCTGCACGTCGTCCACCCAACCCGCAACAAACAGCCCTGAAGGACTGCATTCATGACCGTGTTGAAGATGACCGACCTCGACCTGCAAGGTAAGCGCGTATTGATCCGCGAAGACCTCAACGTGCCTGTGAAGGACGGTGTGGTAGCCAGCGACGCGCGTATCCTGGCAGCGCTGCCGACCATCAAGCTGGCCCTGGAGAAGGGCGCGGCGGTAATGGTCTGCTCGCACCTGGGCCGCCCGACCGAGGGCGAGTTCTCTGACGAGAACAGCCTCAAGCCGGTCGCCGACTACCTGAGCAAGGCCCTGGGCCGCGACGTACCGCTGGTTGCCGACTACCTGGATGGTGTCGAGGTCAAGGCTGGTGACCTGGTACTGTTCGAGAACGTGCGCTTCAACAAGGGCGAGAAGAAGAACGCCGACGAGCTGGCGCAGAAATACGCCGCCCTGTGCGACGTGTTCGTAATGGACGCTTTCGGTACTGCCCACCGTGCCGAAGGTTCGACCCATGGCGTTGCCAAGTTCGCCAAGGTCGCTGCTGCCGGCCCGCTGCTGGCAGCCGAGCTGGATGCCCTGGGCAAGGCCCTGAAGGCCCCGGCCAAGCCGATGGCAGCCATCGTTGCCGGCTCCAAGGTCTCCACCAAGCTGGACGTGCTGAACAGCCTGAGCTCGGTCTGCGACCAGCTGATCGTCGGTGGCGGCATCGCCAACACTTTCCTGGCCGCAGCCGGCCACCCGGTGGGCAAGTCGCTGTACGAGCCTGACCTGGTCGACACCGCCAAGGCCATCGCCGCCAAGGTCAGCGTGCCTCTGCCGGTCGACGTGGTGGTTGCCAAGGAGTTCGCCGAGAGCGCCGAAGCCACCGTCAAGGCCATTGCCGACGTTGCCGCTGACGACATGATCCTGGACATCGGCCCGCAAACCGCAGCCAATTTCGCCGAGCTGCTGAAGTCGTCGAAGACCATCCTGTGGAACGGCCCGGTCGGCGTGTTCGAATTCGACCAGTTCGGCAACGGCACCAAGGTGCTGGCCAAGGCCATCGCCGACAGCGCCGCGTTCTCCATCGCCGGTGGCGGTGACACCCTGGCAGCCATCGACAAATATGGCGTTGGCGCCGATATCTCCTACATTTCTACCGGTGGTGGCGCCTTCCTCGAGTTCGTCGAGGGCAAGGTCCTGCCGGCCGTGGCAATCCTGGAAGAGCGGGCCAAGGCCTGATGACGTCGGCGCTTGGCAAAGGGAGCGGCCTGATGGTCAAGCAATTGCCTGTGATGATGCTGGCTGGCCTGCTGAGCGCATGCGCCGGCAGCCCGGCCTCGGATGCCGACCCGGCGCAGCCGCCCAAGGGCGGTTGCTATCAGTCCGAGTGGCAGGCCGAGACCGTGCCGGTCATCAGCAAGCGCGTGGGCCCGGAAGGCCTGGAAAAGTACGACGAAGACCACCAGCGCAAGGCGCCGGGTTGCCCTTGATCGGGTAACAGGCAACCTGAAGGCTGATTTGTGGTCTTGAGGTAGGGGCCGCTGTGCGGCCCTTCGCGGGCTTGCCCGCTCCCACAGGTACAGCGCTTGACCTGTGGGAGCGGGCAAGCCCGCGAAGGGCTGCACAGCAGCCCCAAATCGAGGAAACTGAATGAAAGCGCTTTTGGCCGTGACGGCCCTGGCGACACTGGCAGGATGCTCGCTGCTGAAGCCGGCGCAACCCGCCCCGGCAGACGACTGGACCCGTTGGGTCTGCGACACCCAGGCTGAAGTGCTGTGGCGCTTCGCCGATGCGCAGCGCGACCAGGTCGATGTGCGCCTTGGTGGCGGCGACCAGGTCTACCGGCTCAAGGCCGAGCCGGGTGCCTCGGGTGCGCTGTACAGCGATGGGATGCTGGCCTTTCATACCAAGGGCGAAGAAGGCCTGGTGTACTGGGTGGCAACCAACGATCTGATTGGGCGGGGCTGCAAGGCACCGTGACTGGCCGGGCCGCTAGGGTGGCCCACACTACTTGAACAGCAACCGCCCCTGCGGCAGGCTTGCACGAAACAAACGACGCTTGTCGGGAGAGAGATACACAATGGCACTCATTAGCATGCGCCAGATGCTGGACCACGCCGCCGAGTTCGGTTACGGCGTACCAGCTTTCAACGTCAACAACCTCGAGCAGATGCGCGCCATCATGGAAGCGGCCGACAAGACCGACTCCCCGGTGATCGTCCAGGCTTCGGCCGGTGCCCGCAAATACGCCGGTGCCCCGTTCCTGCGTCACCTGATCCTGGCAGCCATCGAAGAATTCCCGCATATCCCGGTGTGCATGCACCAGGACCACGGCACCAGCCCTGACGTCTGCCAGCGCTCGATCCAGCTGGGCTTCAGCTCGGTGATGATGGACGGCTCGCTGGGTGAAGACGGCAAGACCCCGACCGACTACGAGTACAACGTCCGCGTTACCCAGCAGACCGTTGCCATGGCCCACGCCTGCGGCGTTTCGGTAGAAGGCGAGCTGGGCTGCCTGGGTTCGCTGGAAACCGGCATGGCCGGTGAAGAAGACGGCATCGGTGCCGAAGGCGTGCTGGACCACAGCCAGATGCTGACCGACCCGGAAGAGGCTGCCGACTTCGTCAAGAAGACCCAGGTCGACGCCCTGGCGATCGCCATCGGTACCAGCCACGGTGCCTACAAGTTCACCAAGCCACCAACCGGTGACGTGCTGGCGATCGACCGCATCAAGGAAATCCACAAGCGCATCCCCAACACCCACCTGGTGATGCACGGTTCGTCCTCGGTACCGCAAGAGTGGCTGGCGATCATCAACCAGTACGGCGGCGACATCAAGGAAACCTACGGTGTACCGGTCGAGGAAATCGTCGAAGGTATCAAGTACGGCGTGCGCAAGGTCAACATCGACACCGACCTGCGTCTGGCTTCCACCGGTGCCATGCGCCGCCTGATGGCGCAGAACCCGAGCGAGTTCGACCCGCGCAAGTTCTTCGGTGAAACCGTCAAGGCCATGCGTGACGTGTGCATCGCCCGTTACGAAGCCTTCGGCACCGCTGGCAATGCCTCGAAGATCAAGCCGATCTCCCTGGAAGGCATGTACCAGCGCTACCTGAAAGGTGAGCTGGCCGCCAAGGTCAACTGATCTTCTGGTATTAATGAAAAAGCCCGCAGCGATGCGGGTTTTTTCATTTTTGGGTGTTAGAACCTTATGCCTGTGCCGGCCTCTTCGCGGGTAAACCCGCTCCCACAGGTTACTCGCTGGCCTGGAAAACAGTGAGGAACTTGTGGGAGCGGGTTTACCCGCGAAGAGGCCGGCACATATTCCCGGCAAAGCGACCGTTAGTCGGCTACCGTATAGTTGAGGCACTGATAGCGTTCTGATTGCATTGCGTGTTATCCGCTCAGGTCTAGAGTACTAGTGGATCCAACCGTATCTTGAAGTCGGTCACATAATAGAGAAGCAGCATGGATGGCGCTCACCCTCACCCCCAACCTCAGCCACTGGATGGCAGCTCGGTTCTTCTGGTGGTAGACGATTACCCCGAAAACCTCATCAGCATGCGGGCATTGCTGGCCCGTCAGGATTGGCAGGTGCTGACGGCAAACTCGGGGATGGAAGCCCTGAGCGCGTTGCTCGAGCACGATGTCGACCTGGTCCTGCTGGATGTACAGATGCCGGAGATGGACGGCTTCGAAGTCGCCCGGCTGATGCGCGGCAGCCAGCGTACCCGGCTGACCCCGATCATTTTCCTCACCGCCAACGAACAGTCCGAAGCGGCCGTGCTCAAGGGCTACGCCAGCGGCGCCGTGGACTACATGTTCAAACCGTTCGACCCGCAAATCCTCAAGCCCAAGGTCCAGGCCCTGCTCGACCAGCAGCGCAACCGGCGCATGCTGCAGCGGCTGACCCGCGAGCTGGAAGCGGCCAGGGCGTTCAATGCGTCGATCCTGGAGAACGCCGCCGAGGGCATTCTGGTGGTGGATGCCCAAGGCATCATCAGCTTTGCCAACCCGGCCATTTCCCGTTTGTTGTCAGCGCCGGTGCAGCAGTTGCAGGGCGCCCATCTGCTCGACCTGGTGCAACTGACCAGTGCCAGCCTGTGGAACGAATCGGACTTCTATCAGGCCTACCTGGGGCGGCGCATCTTCCGCGTGCACGATGCCCAGCTGCGCACCCTTGGTGGCGAGCTGGTGCCGGTGGCGTTGTCCTGTGCGCCACTGCCGGCAGAACAGCAGGCTATGGTGGTCACCGTGCTGGACATGTCGGTGGTGCGCAACCTGCACCAGCAGCTGGAGTACCAGGCCGTCACCGACCCGCTTACCGGCCTGCTCAACCGCCGCGGGTTCTACCAGGCCGCCGAAGGTGCGCTGCTGCGCAACGAGCGTTCGGACAAGGCGCAGGCGCTGATGTACATGGACCTGGATGGCTTCAAGCGCATCAACGACTCGCTCGGCCACGACGCGGGCGACCGGGTGCTGCACTGGGTAGCCGAACAGCTCAAGGATTGCCTGGGCAGTGAAGCGCTGCTGGCGCGCATGGGCGGGGACGAGTTCACCGCACTGTTCGACAGCCTGCCTTACCCGGAGCAGGCCGGGCGCTATGCCGAGCGGTTGCTGGAACGCATTTCCATCAGCCACCAGGTGGAAGGGCTGGATGTGAGCCTTGGGGTGAGCATCGGTATCGCCACCTATCCGGATTGCGGCGCCAATGTCGAAGGCCTCTTGCGTGCGGCCGATGCGGCGATGTACGCGGCCAAGCAGGCGGGGCGCCAGCAGTATCGCTTCTACGATCAGGAGCTCAACGGCCGGGCGCGTTCGCGGCTGATGCTCGAGGACAGCGTACGCACGGCCGTGGAGCAGCAAGACTTCACTCTGGTTTACCAGCCGCAGGTTGGCTTCAACGATGGCCGCCTGCGTGGCTTCGAGGCCTTGCTGCGTTGGCAGCATCCCAGTGTCGGCGACGTGCCGCCGGGGCTGTTCATCCCGTTGCTGGAAGAGGCGCGCCTGATCAACCGCCTGGCCAGCTGGATCTACCGCCAAGGCGCGGCTCAGCGCCAGGCCTGGTGCCAGCATTTCCCGGCGGACCTGGTGCTGGGTATCAGCCTGAGCCGTGCGCAGTTCGCCATGCCAAGCCTGGTCGACGAACTGCACCGGGTCATCCAGCTTTACCAGCTGGACCCGGCGCAGCTGGAAGTGGAGGTGGCGGAAACCTCGCTGATGTACAACATCGATGCGGCGGTGAAACAGATACACCGCTTGCGCGAGCTGGGTATGCGGGTGGCGCTGGATGACTTTGGTGCGGGCGACTGTTCGTTGCGCATGTTGCGCGACCTGCCGATCGATACCCTCAAGCTCGACCGCCACCTGGTCGCGCGCCTGCCCGACTCGGCGGTGGATGCCGCGCTGGTGCGCAGCGTCATCGGCCTGTGCGCCGACTACAGCATCACGGTGATCGCCGAGGGGGTGGAAACCCCGGCCCAGGCGGCCTGGCTCAAGGCCAATGGCTGTGAGTACGTGCAGGGGTTCCTGGTGGCTTACCCGATGACCGCCACGGATGCCAGCAGCTTCCCGGTGATTTTCTCCTGGGCGGGGCCATGATTGGCTAGAATCGGCATTCGTTACACCGAATGCAGCGCCATGACCGTATTACGATACTTGCAAGCCTACCCCCCGCACCTGCAGCAGCAGGTGCGGGAGATGATCGACAGCGACCGCCTGGGCGAGTACCTGCAGCGCCGCTACCCCGACCGCCATGACGTGCAGAACGACAAGGCGTTGTACGGCTATGCCCAGGATTTGCGCCAGCAATACCTGCGCAGCGCGCCGAACCTGGACAAGGTACTGTTTGACAATCGTCTCGACCTGACCCATCGGGCCCTGGGCCTGAATACGGCGATATCAAGGGTGCAGGGCGGCAAGCTCAAGGCGAAGAAGGAAATCCGCATTGCCTCGCTGTTCAAGGAGGCCGCGCCGCAATTCTTGCGCATGATCGTGGTGCACGAACTGGCACACCTGCGCGAGCGCGACCACAACAAGGCGTTCTACCAGCTCTGCCAGCACATGGAGCCGGACTACCACCAACTGGAATTCGACCTGCGCGTCTACCTGACCTATCGGGAGCTGCCGGGCAACTGTTAAGGACCACGCAGCATGGAAGTGAGCAAGACCAAGAGCAGCTTCTACCGCCGCCTGTACGTGGCCTGGCTGATCGACAGCCAGACCGCGACCAGCGTGCCGGCCCTGATGGAGGCCACCGGCATGCCCCGGCGCACCGCCCAGGACACCATTGCGGCGCTGGCCGACCTGGATATCGTCTGCGAGTTCGAACAGCTGGAAGGCGCGCGCAACCACGCCGGGCATTACCGCATTCATGACTGGGGGGCGATCGACAAGCAGTGGATCATCCGGCACCTGCGGCAGGTTCGCGAAGTGCTGGGGTATCCCTGATCCACTGGGGGCTGCTACAGGTAATCGCGTTCCCTTGTAGGAGCGGCCTTGCGTCGCGAAAAGGGTGCGAAGCACCCCCGGCGATCTCAACCCTTGCGCATCCCGATATGCGGAATGTCATCCTCAAGATATTCCTCGCCCACCACCGCGAACCCATGCCGGGCATAGAACCCCTGCAAATGCGCCTGCGCCGACAGATAGACCGGCACCCCCGGCCAGCAATGCTCCGCTGCCTCCAACCCCTTGAGCAGCAAGGTATGCCCCAGCTTCAGCTCGCGCGCCGCAGGTGCAGTCACCACCCGCCCGATCACCACATCCCCACCCTGGGATTGCGGGTCGAGCAGGCGCAGGTAGGCCACCAGCTTGTCATCCTGCCAGCCCATCAGGTGCAGGGTATCGCCGGTCAGGTCCTGGCCATCGACTTCCTGGTAGGCGCAGCGCTGCTCGACCACGAACACTTCAGTGCGTAATTGCAGAATGGCGTAGAGCTGGTCCTTGCTGAGATCTGTGTGGTGCTTGCAGAGCCAGTCGATGGACATTGGCGCGAACTCCTTGAGTGGGCCGTCGATCATCGCATGATGTATGGGGCACGGCCAAAATAGAGGCTAAATGACACTATTGGCCGCTGCCCTCGGCGACGGCTTTGTGTAATCTCGTCGGCAGTGTGTGCCCTCCATTGCGAAAGGACGTGAGCATGCGGCCACTGCTTTGTGTTCTGGGGTTGCTGGCAATGATACTTGCAACACCCGCATCGGGTTACGAAAAGCTACGCCTGGTGGCCGACAATTGGCCGCCGTTCACCGATGCCAGCATGCCGGGCGGTGGCCTGGCGACCAGCATCGTCACCACGGCGCTGGCCCGGGCCGGCTACACCAGTGGGGTCGAAGAGGCACCGTGGGCGCGGGCCCTGCTGGGGGTGAGCGAGGGGCGTTACGATGTGCTGATCAACGCCTGGTACAACGACTCACGCGCCAGCATCGGGCAGTTTTCCAAAGCCTACCTGGTCAACCGTATTCGCCTGCTGCAGCGCAAGGGCGAGGCGTTTCGCTACAAGCGCCAGTCAGACTTGTACCCCTACAGCATCGCCGTGGTGCGTGATTACGCCTATTCCCCCGAGTTCGACCGCGACACCCGCCTGCACAAGGTGGCGGTGCGCAACTTTCCCTCTGCGGTACGCATGCTGGCGGCGGGGCGGGTGGACCTGGCGGTGGAAGACGAGTACGTGGCCCGTTACAACTTGCAGCGCGAACTGCCGGAGGTGCGCGATGGGGTGATGCTGGTGGAGCCGCCGTTGGGGGAGAACACCCTGCATATCCTGGTCAGCCTGAAAAACCCGGAGCATGAGCGGATCGTCGAGCGGTTCGAGCAGGCGATTGCGGCGATGAAGGCGGATGGCAGCTATGCGCGGCTCATGCGCCAGCATGGCTTCTGAGCTATATCTTCTGTGCCGGCCTCTTCGCGGGTAAACCCGCTCCCACAGGTATTACACAGGTCTTGAAACTTGTGGGGTTCCTGTGGGAGCGGGCGTGCCCGCGAAGAGGCCAGAGCAGGTAACAATGCATTCAGGCCGGTGCACCTTCCTTGATCAAATGCGCTGCCAGGGTCCGCAGCGGCCCCAGCTGCCGGCAGATCAATGCCAACTGCGTCTGCACCAGCCGCTGGTGCTCGTCCAGCTCTTCCGGCATCTGCTCCAGGGCATTGGCCAGCGCTTCTTCGGCATCACTGTGAATCGCCACCGGCAGCCGCGCGGCCAGGCCGTTGGCAATCTCGTCCAGGCTGCTGGCCAGGCTTTGCCCGGCACCTTCGATCAACTGTTCCTGCACCTCCGCCGGCAAGGCCGTGTCGCGGTGCGCGCCCAGCCCCGAGAGGTAGCTGAGCAAGGTATGCGACAGCACCAGGAAGCGGAAGCCGACGTCGGCCTCCTTCCGGAAATGCCCCGGCTCCATCAGCATGTTGGCCAGGGTGGTGGACAGCGCCGCGTCGGCGTTGTGGGCGTTGCGCCGGGCCAGGCGGTAGGCCAGGTCATCGCGCTTGCCGTGGGCATACTGCTGCATGATCTGCCGCAGGTACACGCTGGCGCAGGCCAGGGTATTGGCCAGCGCCTTGTTCAGCCGCCGCCCCTGCCAGTCGGGGAGGAACAGGAACACCGCGAGGATGGCGATCAGGCTGCCGACCAGGGTATCGAACAGGCGCGGCAGGAACAGGCCATAGCCATCGCCGATCTGGTTGAAGCAGAACAGCACCATCAGGGTGATCGCGGCCGTGGCCAAGGTGTAGCGGGTGGTGCGGTTGACGAAGAACACCACCCCGGCGACCACGGCGAACAACGACTGGATGACCGGGTTTGGGAACAGGTCGAACAATGCCCAGCCCACCGTCAGGCCGACGGCGGTGCCGGCTATCCGCTGCACCAGCTTGCGCCGGGTCGCACCGTAGTTGGGCTGGCACACGAACAGCGTGGTGAGAATGATCCAGTAGCCCTGGGTGGGGTGGATCAGGTGCACCATGCCATAGCCGATCGACAGTGCCAGCGGCAGGCGCAGGGCATGGCGGAACAGCAGCGAAGTCGGAGTCAATTGGGTGCGCAGGCGCGTCCACACATCCTTCAGCGAGCGTGGCGAGCGGTCGAGCAGGCTGCTATCGCTGGTGTCGGCCAGGCTGTCCGGGTTGCTGGCGGCGCTGAGCAGGCGGTCGAGCGTCGCCAGGTTGGCCGCCAGCGCCCGCAACGAGCGAAGCAGGCTACGCCAGGCCGGGTTGTTCTGCATGCGCAGGTGTTCCAGCGAGGCGTTGAGGTCTTCGAGGGCTTCGGGATAACCGCTGGCCAGCACGAACGGCTGGCGCAGGCGGATCGAGCGGGCCAGTTCCTGGCAGGACGAGCCCTGCTTGCGCAGCAGGCGCTGGCAGCGGAACATCACGTCGCTGTGGAAAAAAGCCTCGGTCAGGGCGTTGTAGGGATAGTGCGAGGCACTGACCCGTTCATGGATGTCCTGGGCCAGGAAGTACAGCTTGAGGTAGCGGCTGACCTTGGAGTTCGGCTGGCTGTTGCCCACCCGGTGCAGGATGATTTCCTTGGCTGCGTTGAGCGCCGCCACCACCTTGCCGTTCTGCTGCGCCAGTTCCAGGCGCCGGGCTTCGACGTCAAGGGTGCGGACGGGTTCGAACAGGCTGGCCTTTAGCTTGAGGTAGCTGCCCAGCTCGAAGAACAGCTTGGCCAGGCTCTGCTGCACCGGCTGGTTGGAAAACAGCGCCTGCCACAGCACCGACAGCAGCCCGTACCAGGCCGCACCCGCCACCAGCAGCAGTGGTTCGTGCCAGAAGTCGGTGACCTGGCCGCCGCGCTGGTCCACGCCGATCATGGTGTACACCGCAGTGATCAGGGTCGCTGAAGCGATGGCGCCATAGCGTTCGCCCAGGGCACCGAGCATGGTCAGGCCGAAGGCCGCCAAGGCCAGGGCAATGACGAATACCCACGGGTAGGGGAACAGCAGTTCGACCGCCAGTGCGGCGATGGCAAAACACACCAGGGTGACGGCCAGGGCGCTGAGGCGGCCTTGCCAGCTGTCATCGGTTTCGGCCAGGGCGCTGGCGATGATGCCGAGGAACAGCGGAATCAGCAGGGCCATTTCGTTCTGGTACCAGCACAGGGCCAGGCTGCCGGTGAGGGCGATGGTGACCCGGATGCTGTAGCTGAACTTGTCTTGGCCCCACAGGCGACGCAGTGACTGACGGAACGAGCTCGATGACATGATGGCCTGCTAGGCAGTGATCAGAGAAATACCGTTCGAGGCCGTGTCATTGGGGCCGCTGCCGCGGCCTATCGCCGGCAAGCCAGCTCCCACAGGTACTGCACAGAGCCGAGGGCTGTGATGATCCTGTGGGAGCCGGCTTGCCGGCGATGGGCTGCAAAGCAGCCCCAACTCTTTTCCGGCACTCCAGCACGGGCCAGCAAGAAGCGTTCCGTGCTGCTGAATGGATTCTACTCTACACGAACTGCGCCGCGGCGTTGGCGGAGGCCCAGGCCCACTGGAAATTGAAACCGCCCAGGTGGCCAGTCACATCCAGCACTTCACCAATGAAATACAGCCCGGGGCTCTTCAGCGATTCCATGGTCTTGGACGACACCTCGCGGGTATCCACGCCGCCCAGGGTCACTTCAGCAGTGCGATAGCCCTCGGTGCCGGCCGGCACCACTTGCCAGTTCGCCAGCTTTTCGGCGATCTGTGCCAGTTCCGCCGGGGTGTACTGCTTCATCGGCCTGGACTCGAACCACTGCTCGGCCAGCAGGTTGGCCAGCTTGCGGGTAAACACCTCACCCAGCACGGTCTTCAGCTCGGCGTTGGCGCGTTCGGCCTGCATCTGTTGCAGCCAGGTCAGTGCATCACGGTCGGGCAGCAGGTTGATCTCGACCGTGTCACCGGCTTCCCAGAACGACGAGATCTGCAAAATCGCCGGGCCGCTGAGGCCGCGGTGGGTAAACAGCAGGTTCTCGCGGAAGCTGGTGCCGTTGCAGCTGGCGGTGCAATCCAGCGAGGTGCCGGACAACTCGGTGCACAGTGCCTTCAGTTGGGGCTCGGTGATGGTGAACGGCACCAGCCCGGCGCGGGTCGGCAGCAGGGTGTGGCCGAACTGGCGGGCCACCTGGTAGCCGAAGCCGGTGGCACCCAGGGTCGGGATCGACAGGCCGCCGGTGGCGATCACCAGCGACTGGCAGGCGAACTGGCCGCCGCTGGTCTGCAGCAGGTAGCCGCCTTCGGTCTTCTCGATCTGCTCGATGCTGGTGTGCATGCGGATCTCGGCGCCGGCCTCATCGCATTCGGCCAGCAGCATGTCGAGGATGTCGCTGGCCTTGTTGTCGCAGAACAGCTGGCCGAGCTTCTTCTCGTGGTAGGCCACGCCGTGCTTGTACACCAGCTCGATGAAGTCCCACTGGGTGTAGCGGGCCAGGGCCGACTTGCAGAAGTGTGCATTCTGTGAGAGGAAGTTGCCCGGCTCGGTATACATGTTGGTGAAGTTGCAGCGGCCGCCGCCGGACATGAGGATCTTCTTGCCCGGTTTGTTGGCGTGGTCGAGCACCAGTACCCGGCGGCCACGGCGGGCGCTGAGCTGGGCGCACATCAGGCCGGCGGCGCCGGCGCCGAGGATGATCACGTCGGTGGAGTGCACGGTGTTACCTCATTGTTAGCTGGGGCCGCTGAGCGGCCCATCGCCGGCAAGCCAGCTCCCACAGGTACAGCACAAGCCTGGGGCCTGTGGTAATCCTGTGGGAGCTGGCTTGCCGGCGATGGGCTGCAGAGCAGCCCCAAAATCATCAGACGATGCGGACTTTCAGGGAGCGCCCCTTGATCTTGCCGCTGTTCAAGCGCTGCATGGCCTGCTTGGCCAGCGGCCGCTCAACGGCCACGAACGCCTGGAAATCGAAGATCGCAATCTTGCCCACCTGCTTGCCGGGGATGCCGGCGTCACCGGTCAGCGCCCCGAGGATGTCACCCGGGCGCAGCTTGTCCTTGCGCCCGGCGGCGATGCACAGGGTGCTCATCAGCGGCAGCAGCGGCTCGCCGCCCTTGTGCTTCAGGCTGTCCAGCTGGTCCCAGCGCAGCGGGCTCTTCTGCAGATCTTCGATGGCTTGGGCGCGGTGGCCTTCGGCCGGTGCCACCAGGCTGACCGCAATACCTTTCTCGCCGGCACGGCCGGTACGGCCCACCCGGTGCACATGGATTTCCGCATCACGTGCCAGTTCGACGTTGATGACCATGTCCAGGCCATCGATGTCCAGGCCGCGTGCGGCCACATCGGTAGCCACCAGCACCGAGCTGCTGCGGTTGGCGAACATGGTCAGCACCTGGTCGCGGTCGCGCTGCTCCAGGTCGCCGTGCAGGGCCTGGGCAACGATGCCCTTGGCGGTCAGGTGGGCGACCACATCCTCGCACTGCTGCTTGGTGAAGCAGAACGCCACGCAGGACTGCGGGCGGTAGTGGCCGAGTACGCGGGTGACGGCCTCGAGGCGCTGTTGCGGGTCGATCTCGATGAAGCGCTGCTCGATCTGGTTGTCGGCATGCAGGCTCTCGACCTTGACCTGTTGCGGGTTGCGCATGAAGTCGGCGGCCAGTTGCTTGATGCCGGCCGGGTAGGTGGCCGAGAACAGCAGGGTCTGGCGGCGCGACGGGGTCTTGCCGATGATGCTGGCGATGGCATCGAAGAAGCCCATGTCGAGCATGCGGTCGGCTTCGTCCAGCACCAGGGTGTTCAGCCCGTCGAGCACCAGGGTGCCCTTGTCCAGGTGCTGCTGGATGCGCCCTGGGGTGCCGACGATGATGTGCGCGCCGTGCTCCAGCGAAGCGATCTGCGGGCCCAGCGAAACGCCGCCGCACAGGGTCAGGATCTTGATGTTGTCCTCGGCGCGGGCCAGGCGGCGCAGCTCCTTGGCCACCTGGTCGGCGAGCTCGCGGGTAGGGCACAGCACCAGCGCCTGGCAACCGAAGTAGCGCGGGTTGATCGGGTTGAGCAGGCCGATGCCGAAGGCGGCGGTCTTGCCGCTGCCGGTCTTGGCCTGGGCGATCAGGTCCTGCCCCTTGAGGATGACCGGCAGGCTCTGGGCCTGGATTGGTGTCATCGAGGCATAGCCGAGGGCGTCCAGGTTGGCCAGCATGGCAGTGGACAGCGGCAAGGTGGCAAAGGCGGTGGATTCGGTGGTCACGAGGCGGGCCTGCGTTGCGAAGCGAAAAATGCCGCACAGTCTACCAGCCTCGTGGCCATTCGCCCTACGACTCCATGTGTTGTTCCGGACGACGGGCACGCCTTCCGTCCGTCGGCGACAGTTGCAGGAAGATCGCCGCCGCCAGCATGGCCATCACGCCGATGGTGACGAAGGTCAGCTGGAATGCGCCCAAGGTGGTTTCCACGCCGTCGGCGCTGCCGGCTGCGGTAAAGCCGCCGAGCAATGCACCCGCACATGCCACGCCCAGGCTCAGGGCCAGCTGCGCGACCACCGACAGCAGGCTGTTGCCGCTGCTGGCGCTGGCATCGTCGAGGTCGATCAGGGTTACCGTGTTCATCGCGGTGAACTGCATCGAGTTGACCGCGCCGAGCAGGCCCAGCTGAATCAGCAGCACGGCATAGGGCGTCTGTTCGTCGACCAGACCGAGGCTGGCCAGCAGCAGGCCCAGCAGCAGGGTGTTGCCGGTGAGGATGATGCGGTAGCCAAAGCGCTCGATCAGTGGTCGGGCAATGGACTTGGCCAGCATCGCCGCAGCCGCCAGCGGGATCATGCTCATGCCGGCCTGGGCCGGCGAGTAGCCCAGCGCCACTTGCAGCAGCAACGGCACCAGGAACGGCAGGGCGCCGCTGCCCAGCCGGGCGAACAGGTTGCCGAGGATACCGATGGCAAAGGTGCGCACGCGGAACAGGCTGGGCGAGAACAGCGGCTCCGGGTCGCGCCCGGCGCGCAGCCAGTAGGCCGCCAGGCAGGCCATGCCGGCGAACAGCAGCAACATCACCCGCAGGTGCGGCAGGTGCAGTTCGCCCAGGCCTTCCATGGCGATGGTGATCAATACCATCGCTGCGCCAAACAGCAGGAACCCGGGGCCGTCGAACGTGGTGCGCTCGGCGCCGCGCAGGTCGGGGATGAACTTCCACACGGCGTAGCAGCCGATCAGGCCGACCGGCAGGTTGAGCAGGAAGATCCAGTGCCAGCTCAGTATTTCCACCAACCAGCCGCCAACCGTCGGGCCCAGTAGCGGCCCGAGCAGGCCGGGGATGGTGATGAAGCTCATGATGCGCACCAGCTCGGTGCGCGGGTAGGCGCGCAGGACCACCAGCCGACCGACCGGCAGCATCAGCGCACCGCCCAGCCCTTGCACGACACGGGCAAAGATCAGGAAACCGAGGCTGTTGGCGGCGGCGCACAGCAGCGAGCCGAAGCTGAACAGCAGGATGGCGCTGAAGAAGATACGCTTGGTGCCGAAGCGGTCGGCGATCCAGCCTGAGGCGGGGATCAGCAGGGCCACGGTGAGCATGTAGGCAATGATCACGCCCTGCATGCGCAGCGGGTCTTCGGCCAGCGAGCGGGCCATGGCTGGCAGTGCAGTGTTGAGGATGGTGCCGTCCAGGGACTGCATGAAGAAGGCGATGGCCACCACCCAAGGGATCCAGCGGGCGGTGACAGGGTCCAGCGGGGTGCGTTCGGGCATGAGGAACCTCAATGTTCGGCATTGCCTGTACTGGCCTCATCGCCGGCAAGCCAGCTCCCACAGGATTACCACAGACCTCAGGTTGGGTGCGGTCCCTGTGGGAGCTGGCTTGCCGGCGATGAGGCCGGAATGGCCTATCACAATGTCAGGGTCAGGCCTTTGACCAGTGCCCCCGGCAAATGACTCGACCCGGTACTGCGCTGTCCATAGGTACTGGTCGACAGAATCATCTCGCGCTCCTGCGTCAGGTCCTCCAGTTGGCTACCTAGCAAGCTGTACAGGCTGTCATCGAAGCGCATGGTGCTCACCGGGCCCTGGATCTGCCCGTTCTCCACCCAGAAGGTGGCGAAGCGGGTCAGCCCGGTCATGCGTGCCGCCGGCAAGTCGGAATAGTTCAGGTACCACAGGTTGCTGATGTACAGCCCGGTACCGAGCCGCTCCAGAATCTGCTCGCTCGGCAGGCTACCTGCTGCCAGGCTCAGCGCACACGGCGACTCGTAACTATCGGCGCCATTGGCCAGCAGCTCGAACTCGGCCGCACTGCGCGCACTGATCAATCGCTGCCGGGCCTCGCCTTGCTGGATCAACGGCACATCCAGGCGCGGCGAGCCTTCATCGGAAAACGCCGGGCTCAGCGAACCGCTGACCTGCTCGGTGAAGCTAACCAGCGGGCTCAGCCGCGCATCGCCGTTGTACAGGCGCTGCAGGGCGCTGTTGCCAGTGGCCAGGGCCTGTGCGGAAAAGCCGCCCCAGCACAGCATGCCGGCTATTTCGTCCATGGCCGCCGGGGCCAGGTAGGCGCGGTAGCTGCCAGGTTTCAGCGTGACGGCAGGGCGGCCAAGGAAACCCAGCTGCTCCCGCGCCTGGCGCAGGCGTGCGGTGAAGTCGTCGGCGCTCCACACTTGCCCGGCATACTTGGCCTTCACCGCCTCGCCGTTTTCGTGGAACAGGCTCCAGTCGAAGTTGAAGCTGTTGGCCTGGTGCCAGCCGAAGGCCCCGAACGAGCTGGCGAAGCCCCGGCAGATGGGGCCGGCGGCGTAGATGCCGACAAGGTCCAGGTCGCCGGCTTCGCGCTCGAGCAAGGTCAGCACATCGCTCAGTTCGGGCAGCGGCTGCTCCTGCTGGCTGTGGCTGTGCCAGGCGCTTTCGTCCAGGCGCAGGTACGGATCGACCGCCAGCAGTGGCAAGGTCTGGCGCAGTTGCTCCAGGGCCGTGAACAGGCGCTGGCTATCCAGTTGCGTGTCACCACTCAAGGTCACCTGTTGCTCTGCCTGGCGGCCATCGCGGATCAGCCGCAGTTGCGCGCCGGCCTGGTTCACGGTGCCGGCCTGGCGCACCTTGGCATGGTTGAAACGCACGAATTGCGACTGTTCGGCGCTGTAGCCGAGGGTGAACTGTTCGCCCGTCTGCAGGGCTTTGCGCACATCCCCGACCAGGGTTTCGAAAGCGTGTTTCATCAGGCGTCTCCTCCGAATACGTCGATCTGGCGGAACACGCAGGCCGGCGAGGCGTGGCCGACCCGCACCACCTGGTTGGGTTCGCCCTTGCCGCAGTTGGGCGTGCCCAGCACCTGGAAGGTACTGCTGTCGCCGACCGCCGCCAGGTTGCGCCAGAACTGCGCGGAGATGCCGCGGTAGTTGGGGTTCTTGACGATACCCTTGAGCTCGCCGTTTTCGATCAACTGCCCCCATTCACAGCCGAACTGGAACTTGTTGCGTGCATCGTCGATGGACCAGGAACGGTTGGTGCGCATCAGGATGCCGTGCTCGATGCCCTTCACCAGCTGATCCAGGCTCTGGTCGCCCGGCTCGATGTTGAGGTTGGCCATGCGGTCGATCGGCGCACGGTTCCAGCCGCAGGCGCGGCTGTTGGCCACGCCGTCGAGGCCGGAGCGGAACTGCGACAGCGCACCACCCAGCGGGCGCAGCAGCAGGCCATCGCGGATCAGGAACTGCTTGCTGGCCGGGGTGCCGTCATCATCGAAGCTGTAGCTGGCCAGCTCTTCGCCGATGGTCGGGTCGAAGGTCACGTTGAGCAGCGCGGAGCCGTACTGCAGGTGGCCGAAGTCACCGGCCTTGACGAAGCTGGTGCCGGCGTAGTTGCGCTCGTCGCCGAGAATGCGGTCCATCTCCAGCGGGTGGCCGATGGATTCGTGAATCTGCAGCATCATCTGGTCCGGCATCAACAGCAGGTCGCGCGGGCCGCTGGGGGTGTTCGGTGCCAGCAACAGTTGCAGCGCCTCGTCGGCCACCCGGCGGGCAGCCCCGACCAGGCCACAGCGCTCGATGATCTCGAAGCCGCCCTGCTGGCCGAAGTTGTCGCGGCCCAGGCTGCGGCTCTGGCTGTCCTGGCCATCGCTGGCGGTCACGCCCAGGCCCGGGAACAGGAAGCGCTGGGCGTGGCGCAGCTCGGCGCCGGCCGAGTTCAGGTAGGTCTGCTCGACCAGGCTCAGGCCCAGGCTGGCCTGCCAGTCGACCAGGCGGCTGTCCTTGGGCACGCTGGCCGATTCGGCAGCGAGCAGGCCAAGGCAGTCGG
Organism: Pseudomonas sp. B13(2017); assembly: GCF_002113245.1. Classification (NCBI taxonomy): domain Bacteria; kingdom Pseudomonadati; phylum Pseudomonadota; class Gammaproteobacteria; order Pseudomonadales; family Pseudomonadaceae; genus Pseudomonas; species Pseudomonas sp. B13(2017). The sequence goes on along the minus strand of NZ_NEJX01000001.1, from coordinate 76,741 downwards.
CGAGGTTGGGCACGGGTTGGTCGAAGTTGGGCGAAATGTGGTCGTGGCGTGCGCTGGTCACCGGTTGCTCGCGCAGGTCCAGCAGGTTGTACCGGGCGATCTGCCGGGCCAGCGCCTCGGCGTGCTCCAGGGCGCGCTGCAGGCCGGCCTGGGACAGGTCGGCGGTGGCGGCATAGGCTTCCACGCCATTCACCCGCACGGTGAGCATGGCGCCCTCGTCCTGGCTGAAGAAGGGTGGTTCCGCGACGTTGCGGCGAACCGACAGCGCCTGGTGCGACTGTTTCACATGGCGCAGGGAAAACAACTCGGCCGTACTGCGCAGCGCGGCAAAGCGCTGGCGCAGCAGGGCGCTGGTATCGAACATGTGGAAGCCTCCGTGTACACGGTGGCTCCCCCTTAGAACCACTCGTCCTGCATGGTGAGGCAAGTGTCGTCGCGCGCCTCGAGCAATGCCAGCTCATTATGGCAGCCAGGTACTTCCCAGGTCAGGAAATAACGCGCGGCTTGCAGCTTGCCGAGGTAGAAGTCGCGGTCGGCGGGGTTGCCCTTGAGCAGTCCGAGTTCGGCATGAATCGCCTGTTCCAGCCAGCGCCAGCCGATCACGCAGTGGCCGAAGGCCTTGAGGTACAGGGCCGAGTTGGCCAGGGCTCCGGCGACTTTGCCCTGGGCCAGGTCACCCAGCAAGGCCAGGGTCACACCTTGCAGGCGGTTGACCAGTTGCTCCAGCGGCTGGCGCAGCGGGTCGAGGTTCGGATGGTGGCTGGCGCGCTCGCCGGTGGCGGCGATCGACCGGATCAACTGCTTGAGGCCGGCGCCATTGTTCTGCGCCAGCTTGCGGCCCAGCAGGTCGAGCGACTGGATGCCCTCGGTGCCTTCATGGATCGGGTTCAGGCGGTTGTCGCGGTAGTACTGTTCAACCGGGTATTCGCGGGTGTAGCCGTGGCCGCCGAGGATCTGGATCGCCAGTTCATTGGCCTTGAGGCAGAACGTCGAGGGCCAGGATTTGACGATCGGGGTCAGCAGGTCGAGCAGCTCCTGCGCCTGCTTGCGGGCGCTGTCGTCGCTGGCCGTCTGGGTGTCGTCGAACAGGCGCGCGGCATACAGGCCCAGGTCGAAGGCGCCCTCGACGTAGGCCTTCTGTGCCAGCAGCATGCGTTTCACATCGCTGTGCTCGATGATCGGCACCGCCGGGCTGTGCGGGTCTTTGTTGTCCGGCAACCGACCCTGCGGGCGCTGGCGGGCGTATTCCAGCGAATACAGGTAGCCGGCGTAGCCGAGCATCACTGCGCCCATGCCGACACCGATGCGTGCCTCGTTCATCATCTGGAACATGCAGGCCAGGCCTTGGTGTGGCTGGCCGACCAGGTAGCCGACGCACCGGCCGTTGTCGCCGAAGTTCAGCGCGGTGGAGGTGGTACCGCGCCAGCCCATCTTGTGGAACAGCCCGGCCAGCAGCACATCGTTGCGCTGGCCACGGCTGCCATCTTCGCTGACCAGGTACTTGGGCACGATGAACAGCGAGATGCCCTTCACGCCAGGCGGAGCATCCGGCAGTTTGGCCAGCACCATGTGCACGATGTTTTCCGACAACTCGTGATCACCGCCGGAGATGAAAATCTTGTTGCCCTTGAGCCGGTAGCTGCCGTCACCGGCGGGTTCAGCGCGGGTGCGGATATCGGCCAGTGACGAGCCAGCGTGGGGTTCGGTCAGGGCCATGGTGCCGAAATAGCGGCCTTCGATCATCGGCTGCAGGAACAGGCGTTTCTGTTCATCGCTGCCGAAGCTCTCGATCAGGTTGGCCGCGCCCATGGTCAGGAACGGGTAGGCTGTGGTGCCGGCGTTGGCCGCCTGGAAGTGGGCGAAGCAGGCTTGCGAGACCAGGCTCGGCAGCTGCATGCCGCCGACTTCGAAGTCGCGGTTGGCGTTGAGGAAGCCGGCTTCGAGAAAGGCGTCGACGGCGGGTTTCACTTCGGGGATCAGTTCGGCGCGGCCGTCCACGTAGCGCGGCTCGTTTTCGTCGGCCTTGCGGTTGTGCGGGGCGAAGAACTTTTCGGCGATGGTGCAGGCAGTTGATAGCGCTGCATCGAAGGTTTCGCGGCTGTGCTCGGCGAAGCGCGGGCGCTGGGTCAGGGCCTCGGCGTCGAGGACTTCGTAGAGTTCGAAGGCGAGGTTGCGGGGGCTGAGCAGGGTCTCGGGCATGGTCGCGGTCCTGAGGCGGGATGCTGCGAGTGTAGGAGGGTGGTGGGGTGGGGGACAGGTTAATAGGTTTGGGTGATATGGGTTGAGAACACCGGGATGTCTGGTGGTTGGTCGCACAGCTCACGCGGGGGCAGTTGTTGTTTTGCCTGTTCGGGCCCTTTCGCGGGTAAACCCGCTCCCACAAGTACTGCGCAGCCCCAGCCATCAACGCTGCACCTGTTGGAGCGGGTTTACCCGCGAAAGGGCCGCAACAGGCGCAGGAAAATGTAGAGACGTTTCCTACAAGTCAGAGCGGAACTGGACTACTGCGGATCGAATGCCATTTGGCCTTGAATGTGTGCTTTGGTGTTCGCAATGAGGCTTTTCTGATGAGTGACGTCCACAAGAACGACTTGACTGATTCCGAGGGCAAGCAACTTCCCTTCTTCGTAGTCTCGCCCCTGAAGTTTGGCGCAATGACCTTCTTCACCCTTGGTTTTTACTGGCTGTATTGCTTTTATCAGAGCTGGAAGCTGCATGGAGTGAGGACAGGAGAAAAGGTCAGCCCATTCTGGCGAAGCGCTTTTGCAGTGTTCTTCATCTACCCGTTATTGAGAAGGGTGAATGATCATATTCGCGAGTCAGGCAGAACCTACCCTTGGTCCATTCTGGGGCTCACGCTGGGCTACTACGGTATGTGTGCTGCCTGGGTGGCTGCCAGTGTGATTCTGGATGATCAGTTGTGGGCGGCGTATTTTGCGGGTGTAGTCATTCAAGCAGCTTGGTTGGTCATTCTGGTGCCCATGCAGAAAGGCGCCAATTTCAGCGCCGGGGATGAGGCAGGGGTGGCCAACAGCCGTTTCACGCTGGCCAATTGGTTGTGGATGCTGCTGGCTGCCGTAATTACAGCAACGCAGCTGTTTGCTTTGGTCACACTTTCGTCCATGGTTTGAGCAGCGTCGCAGCAGAATTTGCCGGGGCCGCTTTGCGGCCCTTTCGCGGCGCAAGGCCGCTCCTACAAAGCTCGGTATTCCGGCGAGGTTCGAAGAGGGAGCATATTGAAGAACTCGAACTTGAGCTGGCATGCGATCGTTTTCCTGTTTTGGGGAGGCATGGACGCGTTCTACATCTGCCTTTGTGTCTTCCGCAGTACGGAGCGAGGTGCCATACCTTTCTGGACGGATTTCAAGGACGCATTGAGCAACATGCAGATCTGGGGAGGAGGGCTAGAGCTAATCGTCTGGCTAGGCCTGGTTCTGCAGCTTTCGTTGATAGCGACCTGCGCGTTGTTTCTTATGCGTTGCCGGTTGGCTGTCTACTTGGCGATGGTGCAGATCCCCTTTCGCATCTTTTTTATCGTTCCTTCGATATCCATACTCCTGTTGTTGCCGATGCTGGCTTCCAGTATCAGTAACTCGGTGTGGATTGTGCTGATGCTGACTTCGGAGGCTGGGAAAGGCTGGTGCCTATTGTGGCTCTGGCGAAAGCGCGGGTAACGGTGTGCGCCGGGTTTTTTGGATTTTTCTACCGGTCTGTCAACCCATGCACAGCTGCCACCCTCTTGTTTGACAGCAGGTGGTGATAGTTCCTGATCCACCACTGAACGCAGATTCACTCGAAGATCCTAATCTAGGTCGCGAAGTTCGCACTGAGGCTTAATGATGTGTCGCCTGAGCCGGCCCTTTCGCGGGCATGCCCGCTCCCACAGGTACGGTGCAAGTCATGAAGCCTTTGGTGATCCTGTGGGAGCGGGCGCGCCCGCGAATAGGCCTGGCCAGGCACTCGAGAATTATCAGGGGATTGAACAATGACAACAGAAGACACCCAATCCGCATCGAGCCTGGCATCCCGTGCAGGGACGCCCGTGAGCAGTCGTCGGAGTTGATGGGTTATGTCCGCGAATTGACCATTACCGGGCTGATGGATGAGAAACCGATGATGATCTGGGCTGCCCATTACCTGAGTGCGATGGCCAAGGCACTGATGGATGATGCTGAGTTGGGGATGAAGCAGTGAGGATTTGGCTTCAGGTTGAATGAACACCTGTCAGCCCAACCCCAGCCCCCATAAAAAAAGGAGAGCCGAAGCTCTCCTTTTTTCGTTAACAACCCTCAGCCTCAGCCAATGGTCATCAGGCTGGCATTACCACCGGCAGCAGCAGTGTTCACACTCACCGCCCGCTCGATCACCAGGCGCTCCAACGCCATCTGGTGGTCGCCGCTGGACAGCCCGTGCACACCCACGATCGCCCCGGCACGCTTGGCCACCTGCTGGCACACGCCGCGCAGCTGGTCCGAGTCGCCATGGTGGATCACGGCGTCGAACGCCACTTCATCCTTGTTCCAGTCCGCCACCAGCTTGACCTTGGCCTGCAGCTCTCGCGGCAGGCGGGCACGCAGGGCCTTGCCCGGCTCGCCGTCAGCCCATACCGCCGAGCTGCCAACGGCCAGCACTGCGGCGAACTGCGCCAGCAGGTCGGCTTCGTTGTCGGCCAGGCACAGCACGTGCTCACGTGGCAGGATGGTGTAGCTGTTGCGCTCGCCGGTCGGGCCTGGCAACAGGCGGGCGATGCCGCTCTGCGACTGGCTGGCGAACTGGCTGCACAGCGCGGCCAGGTCGGCCAGCTGGTTGCTCTCGGCCCAGGCCTTCAGGCCATGCAGTGGCTTGATCAGCTGTTCGTGCAGGGCACGGTCAGGCTTGCCTTCGCCGTCCTGCTGCTGGAAGTGGCGGCCAATCGCGTCGGCCGGGCGGGTCGACAACAGGCGGTACAGGTACAGCGGGCCGCCGGCTTTCGGGCCGGTGCCGGACAGGCCTTCACCACCGAATGGCTGCACACCCACCACTGCACCGACGATGTTGCGGTTGACGTACATGTTGCCGGCGTTGGCGGTTTCCACCACATTGGCGATGGTCTCGTCGATGCGGGTGTGCACGCCGAGGGTCAGGCCGTAGCCGGAGTTGTTGATCTGCTCGATCAGCTGGTCCAGGTTGCGACGGTTGTAGCGCACCACGTGCAGCACCGGGCCGAAGATTTCACGCTTGAGCTCGTCGAAGCTTTCCAGCTCGATCAGGGTCGGCATGACGAAGGTGCCGCGCTTGAGCTCGGCAGCATCGGCAATGGCCACCTGGTAGACCGAGCGACCTTTCTCGCGCATGCCCTGGATGTGCTTCTCGATGCCGGCCTTGGCTTCGGCGTCGATCACCGGGCCAATGTCCACGGCCAGGCGGTCCGGGCAGCCCAGGCGGCTTTCGGCCATGGCGCCCTTGAGCATTTCGATCACGCGGTCGGCAGAGTCTTCCTGCAGGCACAGCACGCGCAGTGCCGAGCAACGCTGGCCGGCGCTGTCGAAGGCCGAGGACACCACATCGATCACCACCTGCTCGGTCAGTGCCGAGGAGTCGACGATCATCGCGTTCTGGCCACCGGTTTCGGCGATCAGCGGGATCGGGCGGCCCTGGTTGTCCAGGCGGCCGGCGACGTTGCGCTGCAGCAGACGGGCCACTTCGGTGGAACCGGTGAACATCACGCCCTTGACGCGCTCGTCACCCACCAGGCCGGCACCGACGGTTTCACCACGGCCTGGCAGCAGTTGCAGCACGCCTTCAGGGATGCCGGCTTCCAGCAGCAGGCGCACGGCCTGGGCGGCGATCAGCGGGGTTTGCTCGGCCGGCTTGGCCAGTACCGGGTTGCCGGCGGCGAGCGCTGCGGCTACCTGGCCGGTGAAGATCGCCAGCGGGAAGTTCCACGGGCTGATGCACACCACCGGGCCCAGCGGGCGGTGGGCGTCGTTGCTGAAGTCGTTGCGTGCCTGCACCGCGTAGTAGCGCAGGAAGTCCACGGCTTCACGCACTTCGGCGATGGCGTTGGCGAAGGTCTTGCCGGCTTCGCGGATGAGCAGGCCCATCAGCGGCTGGATTTCGGCCTCCATCAGGTCGGCGGTGCGCTCCAGAATGGCAGCGCGCTCGGCCGGCGGGGTGGCCTGCCAGATCGGTGCTGCATTCAGTGCGCACTGGATGGCGTTGTCGACGTCGGCGACAGTGGCTTCCTGAACATGGCCGACCACGTCGCGGTGGTCCGCCGGGTTCAGCACCGGTGCGGCTGCGCCTTCGCTGGCAGCGCAGGCCAGCAGTGGCGTGGCTTTCCAGTCGTTGTGAGCGGTGGCCAGCATGGCGCAGGACAGCGATGCCAGGCGGTGTTCGTTGGCCATGTCGATGCCGGCCGAGTTGGCCCGCTCGCTGCCATACAGTTCACGCGGCAGCGGGATACGTGGGTGCGGCAGGCCGATGTTGCCTTCCTGGGTGCCCATGCGCTCGATGCTGGCGACCGGGTCGGCGACCAGTTCCTGGATGGAGATCGAGTGGTCGGCGATGCGGTTGACGAACGAGGTGTTGGCGCCGTTTTCCAGCAGGCGACGTACCAGGTAGGCCAGCAGCGTTTCGTGGGTGCCGACCGGTGCATAGACGCGGCACGGACGGTTCAGCTTGCCTTCGGAAATCTTGCCGACCACCTGCTCGTACAGTGGCTCGCCCATGCCGTGCAGGCACTGGAACTCGTACTGGCCCGGGTAATAGTTCTGACCGGCAATGTGGTAGATGGCCGACAGGGTGTGGGCGTTGTGGGTGGCGAACTGCGGGTAGATGGCTTCTGGCACGGCCAGCAGCTTGCGGGCGCAGGCGACGTAGGACACGTCGGTGTACACCTTGCGGGTGTAGACCGGGTAGCCTTCCAGGCCTTCGACCTGGGCGCGCTTGATTTCGCTGTCCCAGTAGGCGCCTTTCACCAGGCGGATCATCAGGCGGTGGCGGCTGCGCTTGGCCAGGTCGATGACATAGTCGATCACATACGGGCAGCGCTTCTGGTAGGCCTGGATAACGAAGCCGATACCGTTCCAGCCGGCCAGCGAAGGCTCGAAGCACAGGCGCTCGAGCAGGTCGAGCGACAGCTCCAGGCGGTCGGCTTCTTCGGCGTCGATGTTCAGGCCGATGTCGTACTGCTTGGCCAGCAGGGTCAGCGACAGCAGGCGCGGGTACAGCTCTTCCATCACGCGCTCGTACTGGGCGCGGCTGTAGCGCGGGTGCAGCGCCGACAGCTTGATCGAGATGCCAGGGCCTTCATAGATGCCACGGCCATGGGAGGCCTTGCCGATCGAGTGGATGGCCTGTTCGTAGGACGCCAGGTACTTCTGTGCGTCGTGCTCGGTCAGTGCGGCTTCGCCGAGCATGTCGTAGGAATAGCGGAAGCCCTTGGACTCGAAGCGGCTGGCATTGGCCAGGGCTTCGGCGATGGTTTCGCCGGTGACGAACTGCTCGCCCATCAGGCGCATGGCCATGTCGACGCCCTTGCGGATCATCGGCTCGCCGCTCTTGCCGATGATGCGGGTGAGCGAGGAGGTGAGGCCGGATTCGTTGTGGGTGGATACCAGCTTGCCGGTCAGCAGGAGGCCCCAGGTGGCGGCGTTGACGAACAGCGACGGGCTGTTGCCCAGGTGCGGCTGCCAGTTCCCGGTGCTGATCTTGTCGCGGATCAGCGCGTCACGGGTGCCTTTGTCGGGGATGCGCAGCAGGGCTTCGGCCAGGCACATCAGTGCCACGCCTTCCTGGGACGACAGCGAGAATTCCTGCAGCAGGCCCTGAACGATGCCGGCACGACCGCCAGCGCTCTTCTGGTTACGCAGTTTTTCGGCGATGCCGGCGGCCATCTTGTTGGTCGCTTCGGCCAGCGGGGCGCTCAGGCGCGCCTGCTCCAGCAGCATCGGTACCACTTCCTGCTCGGGGCGGCGGTAGGCGGCAGTGATCGCCGAGCGCAGTACCGACTGCGGCAGGATGCTCTCGGCGAACTCGAGGAAGCACTGGTGGCTGTGGTCGGGTTGGACCTCACCGGCGTCGTCGGCCAGGTTGCTGGCATGGCCGTTGAGTTCGGTCAGGGTGGCACCACCCTCGAGCTTCTCCAGGTAGTTGAAGATCGCTTGCTTGATCAACCAGTGCGGGGTGCGGTCAATCGACTGCGCAGCTGCCTTGAGTCGCTCACGGGTCGGGTCATCGAGTTTGACCCCAAGGGTGGTCGTCGCCATTTCTTATCCTCGTTATTGCCACGGTTGTGGCCTAAGCTGGCGCCAAGAGTAGCTGTAGGACAATTCGGGTGCAACCAGGTGCAACCCGAATTTTTCATGGAAAAGGTGCAACTCGTCCGACCGTCATTTCCATGCCCGGAAAAGGGTCGTTTTCGGTGCGTTTTATTCTGAAAAGCGGGGGTGTTGCTCCCAAAAGGAGCAAAAAATCAGATTTGTCTGAAAATGCACGAGAAGGTGCAACTTGCAAATGAAAAATGGTTGCACCCGCTTTGCGTTGTTGCATAGGATTCGCCGCCTGGGTGCAACCGCCATGGCTGCGGTTGTGCATGACATAAAAACAAACGCCAGGGCACACGCATGGGCAATCCACTAACGATCACTTTCGTGGTCTATATCGCGGCAATGGTGCTGATCGGCTTCGCCGCCTATCGCTCCACCAATAACCTTTCCGACTACATCCTCGGCGGTCGCAGCCTGGGTAGCGTGGTCACCGCGCTTTCCGCCGGCGCTTCCGACATGAGCGGCTGGCTGCTGATGGGCCTGCCGGGCGCCATCTACTTCTCCGGCTTGTCCGAAGCCTGGATTGCCATCGGCCTGACCGTCGGCGCCTACCTGAACTGGCTGTTCGTCGCTGGTCGTCTGCGCGTGCAGACCGAGCACAACGGCGATGCGCTGACCCTGCCGGACTACTTCTCCAGCCGCTTCGAAGACAACAGCGGCCTGCTGCGGATCATCTCGGCCATCGTGATCCTGGTGTTCTTCACCATCTACTGCGCCTCCGGCATCGTTGCCGGTGCCCGTCTGTTCGAGAGCACCTTCGGCATGCCGTACGAAACCGCCCTGTGGGCCGGTGCTGCTGCGACCATCGCCTACACCTTCATCGGTGGTTTCCTGGCGGTGAGCTGGACCGATACCGTGCAGGCTTCGCTGATGATCTTTGCGCTGATCCTCACTCCGGTGATCGTGCTGATCTCCACTGGCGGCTTCGATACCACCTTCGCTGCCATCGATGCGGTCAACCCGGCCCACTTCGACATGTTCAAGGGCGCCACTTTCATTGGCATCATCTCGCTGATGGGCTGGGGGCTGGGCTACTTCGGCCAGCCGCACATCCTGGCGCGTTTCATGGCCGCCGACTCGGTGAAGTCGATCGCCAACGCCCGTCGTATCTCCATGACCTGGATGATCCTTTGCCTGGTCGGTACCTGCGCCGTGGGCTTCTTCGGCATCGCCTACTTCTCGGCGCATCCTGACCTGGCAGGCCCGGTCAGCGAGAACCACGAGCGGGTGTTCATCGAGCTGGCCAAGATCCTGTTCAACCCATGGGTTGCCGGTGTGCTGCTGTCGGCCATCCTCGCGGCGGTAATGAGTACCCTGAGCTGCCAGCTGCTGGTGTGCTCCAGTGCCCTGACCGAAGATTTCTACAAGGCGTTCCTGCGCAAGAATGCTTCGCAGGTCGAGCTGGTGTGGGTCGGCCGCCTGATGGTGCTGGCCGTCGCCCTGATCGCCATCGCCATGGCCGCAAACCCGGAAAACCGCGTGCTGGGCCTGGTGGCTTACGCCTGGGCCGGCTTCGGTGCTGCCTTTGGTCCGGTGGTGCTGATTTCGGTACTGTGGAAAGGCATGACCCGTAACGGCGCACTGGCCGGTATCGTGGTGGGCGCACTGACCGTGATCCTGTGGAAGAACTTCGACACCCTCGGGCTGTACGAAATCATCCCGGGCTTCCTGTTCGCCAGCATCGCCATCTTCGTGGTGAGCAAGTTGGGCAGCCCGTCGCAGGCAATGGTCAAGCGCTTCGAGACTGCTGATGCGGCGTATCACGCTGACAAGTAATACCCGTTGAGTCGGCGGCGCCTGCTTCGCGGGTGAATCCGCTCCCACAGGGATTGCACAGAACTCAAATTCTGTGAGGTGCCTGTGGGAGCGGGTTTACCCGCGAAGATGCCGTCGCCGATCAGCAGCCAGGCCTGACTCCGCCTGCAAGGCAAGGTAAACTTGCCACCCCCGCAGGAGTTGCCATGAACTATCGTCACGCCTTCCACGCCGGCAACCACGCCGACGTCCTCAAACATATCGTGCTGACCCGCCTCATCGCCCTGATGTCGCGCAAGGAGCAGCCGTTCGCCTATATCGATACCCATGCAGGGCTTGGCCTTTATGACCTGCAGGGCGACCAGGCAACCCGCACCGGCGAGTACCTGGAAGGTGTCGCCCGCCTGTGGAATCGCGATGACCTGCCGGCCATGGCCGACGACTATCTGCGTATCATCAAGCGCCTGAATGCCGATGGCGAGCTGCGCTACTACCCTGGTTCGCCCGAGCTGGCCCGCCGCCTGATGCGCCAGCAGGACCGCGCCCTGCTCAACGAGAAGCATCCCGAGGACGGGCCGCTGCTCAAAGAGAACATGAAGAAAGACCCACGCGTGGTCGTGCACCTGGGCGAAGGCTGGCATGTGCCGCGGGCCTTGCTGCCCGTGCAGGAAAAGCGCGCGATCATGCTGATCGACCCGCCGTTCGAGCAGGCTGACGAGCTCAAGCGCTGCACTACCGCCATGAAAGAGGCGATCAGTCGCATGCGCCAGACCGTCGCGGCCATCTGGTACCCGATCAAGGACCAGCGTTCGCTGACCCGCTTCTACCAGGACCTGACCAGCACCGGCGCACCGAAACTGCTGCGGGTCGAGTTGTATGTGCACCACCAGGACAGCCCGCAGGGGCTCAATGGCTCAGGTCTGGCCATCGCCAACCCGCCGTGGGGGTTGGAAGAAGAGCTCAAGGAGCTGCTGCCATGGCTGGCCAAAGAGCTTGCGCAAACCGCCGGCAGCTTCCGCATGGACTGGCTGATCGCCGAATAATATTGCTTGCCTGTACCGGCCCCATCGCCGGCAAGCCAGCTCCCACAGGTACAGCGCGGGCCTCAAGGTCGGTGGGTGTACCTGTGGGAGCTGGCTTGCCGGCGATGAGGCCAGTACAGGTTGCCGCGTTGCGCACATGTTTGCGTTATAATCCCGCCCTTTAGCCGCCACCCGCCCAAGAGGCCGCTGGCGCATTTCTACCGAATGAAGAGGCTAATCCCTTGGCATTGACGATTCTTGGCCTGTCCGGCGCCCTTAGCCATGACCCTTCCGCGGCCTTGTACATTGACGGCAAACTGATTGCCGCCGCCGAAGAAGAGCGCTTCGTGCGTGACAAGCATGCGAAGAACCGCATGCCCTACGAGTCGGCGAAGTTCTGCCTGGAACAGGCAGGCATCAAGCCATCCGACGTCGACGTGGTAGCCATCCCGTTCGCCCCGATCAGCCTGTTCGGCAAGGCGCGCTGGCACTATGCCAAGCGCTACTGGTACGCCCCGGACCGCGCCCTCGACGCCATCCTGATGGGCAACCGTCGCTACAAGCGCTACCGCAAGAAGATCGTCTGGTGCCTGGAGCAACTGGGCTTCGACCCGAAAAAGGTCAAGATCGAGCCGGTCGAGCACCACCTGGCCCACGCCTCCAGTGCCTACCACTGCTCGGGCTTCAAGGAAAAAACCGCAATCCTCGGCATCGACGGTAAAGGCGAATACGCCACCACCTTCTTTGGCTACGGCGAAAACGGCAAGATCCACAAGATCAAGGAATTCTTCGACCCGGACTCGCTGGGCGGCCTGTACGGCGCAATCACCGAGTTCCTCGGCTTCGAGATGCTCGATGGCGAGTTCAAGGTCATGGGCATGGCGCCGTATGGCGACGCCAGCAAGTACGACTTCTCGCGCCTGGCCAGCTTCGAAAACGGCGAACTGGTGATCAACACCGAATACGCCAACGTCATTGGCCTGCGCCGCTATAAAGAGAAGGGCAAGGGCTTCTACTTCTCGCCGAAGCTGATCGAATGGCTGGGCCCCAAGCGCGAAGGCGACATCGCCGACGAGCCGTACATCCATTACGCGGCCAGCATGCAGGCGCTGTTCGAAAAGATCGCTCTGCAGATGATCGACCACTACCTGGGCGACGTGCTGCGTGAAACCGGCAAGCTGGCCTTTGCCGGCGGTTGCGCGCTGAACGTCAAACTCAACCAGAAGATCATTGCCCGCCCAGACCTGAAAGAGCTGTTCGTTCAGCCGGCTTCCGGTGACGCCGGTACCGCCGTGGGTGCTGCCGCCTACGTTTCCCACGCCCGTGGTGTGCCGGTCGAAAAGATGGAGCACGTCTACCTCGGTCCTTCGTATTCCAACGAAGACGTGATTGCTGCCTGCGCTCGTCACCCGAACGCGCCGAAGTGGCGCAAGCTCGACGACATGCCGCAGCGCATCGCCAAAATCATGGTCGATGGCAACCCGGTGGCCTGGTTCCAGGGCCGTATGGAGTTCGGTCCCCGTGCCCTGGGCGGCCGTTCGATCATCGGTTGCCCGAGCGTGCCGGGCGTAGCCGACCGCATCAACGAGCAGATCAAATTCCGCGAACGCTGGAGACCTTTCTGCCCGTCGATGCTCGACACCGTCGCCCCGCAGATGATCAAGGTCGACCACCCCGCGCCGTTCATGACCTTCACCTTCGAAGTGGCTGAAGAGTGGAAGACCCGCGTGCCGGAAGTGGTCCACGAGGACGGCACTTCGCGTGCCCAGGTGCTCAAGCGCGAGTACAACCCGCGCTACTACGACATGATGAAGGCGCTGGAAGACCTGACCGGCAACGGCGTGTCGCTGAACACCTCGCTGAACCGCCGTGGTGAACCGATGATCTGCTCGCCGACCGACGCCCTGAACATGTTCTTCGGCTCGGACCTGCAGTACCTGATCATGGAAGACATCCTGGTTGTGAAGGACGGCGCGGCCCCGTATGACCAGCCGCTCTGAACCGCGCATCCTGCAGTTCTGCCATGGCTATGACGGGCCGTTCCTGGACTGCGCCCGTCAGTACGCCAGCCTGTTCCAGGGGCGTGGCTACCAGGTCACCACGGTGTTCCTCACCGGCGCCGCCGACCCGCAGGTAGCGGCTGGCTGCGCGTCGGACGAGGTGCTGTTCCTGGAGTTCAGCTCCAAGGCCGTGCGCGGCCTGAAACTCGGCGCCATCCGTGCATTGCGGCGGATTGCGGCCGAACGCAATTTCGCCTTCTGCATTGCCCATCGCTTCAAGCCGATCTACGTGGCGTTGCTGGGCACCGGCTTGCCGGTGATCGGCGTGCACCATGCTTTCGGTGATTACGAGCGCAAGGGGCGACGCATCTTCGCCAACCTGTTCAGCAAACGCCTGAGCTTGCTGGGCGTGTCGGATGCAGTGCGTGACGACATGCGCCGCTGTCTGCCGCAGTGGCCGGCAGAGCGTATTCAGACCTTGTACAACCGCATCGACATCGACGCCCTGCAAGCGGCCCTGGTGCCACGCGCCGAGGCCCGCCGGGCCTTGGGCCTGGATGCGCAGGCGTGGATTGTCGGTAACGTCGGGCGCCTGCACCCGGACAAGGACCAGGCCACCCTGCTGCGTGGCTTTGCCGAAGCGCTACCGGGGCTGCCGGCTGGCGCCCGCCTGGCAATTCTTGGCAAGGGGCGCCTGGAAGCCAAGCTCAAGGCCCTGGCCGCCGAGCTGGGCATTGCCGGGCAAGTGGACTTCCTTGGCCAGGTGCCGGATGCGCGCCGTTACTTCCAGGCATTAGACGTATTCGCCCTGAGCTCCGACCATGAGCCGTTCGGCATGGTCCTGCTCGAAGCCATGGTCGCCGGTGTACCGGTACTGGCCACGGCCTGTGGTGGTGCCCGCGAAGTGGTCGAGGGTGTTGGCGTGCTGTTCCCGCTGGGCGATGCCGGGCAACTGGCCCAGGGCCTGAAACACATGGCTGTGCTCGATGGGCAGCAGCGTCAGGCCTGTGCCGAGCACATGCTGCAGCGCCTGCGTGAACGCTTCTCCGACCAGGCGGTGCGCGAGGCCTTCTGGCAGCTGCCGCAAGTTCGTGCGTTGGTGGGGCAGGCCTGATGCTCAACCGTATCCAGGCCTTCCGCGAACGCGGTTGGCAAGTTATCGACGCCAAGGCCTACGCCGAGGCATGGGCCCGCTTTGGTGGCAGTGTCGCCACCCATCCTTTGGTGGTCGAGCAGCTGGCGGACCTGGCACAGATCCCGGTGCGTTACCTGGGCTGGCACCAGGCCGGCGAGCTGAAGGCCGCCATCCCCACCTGGGGGCGTCACCTTGCGCTGTCCAAGGATGTGCTCAAGCGTGCCGGCAAAAAGGCCCTGTTCGACCTGGGCAATGCCGAGATCATCCTGCCGGCGGCGGCCGATGCCGCTGCACCGTTGCGCCATGCCGCGCGCTACCTGTCCGAACTGAACCAGGGGCGCTTCAGCGGCCTCAAGGCGCAGAAGGAACAGCTGGCCATGGCCCGCGCCCACGAAGACCTGTCGAAGAAGTTCCGCTACAACCAGCGCCGCGAACTGCGCCTGCTGGAAGAGGCGGGCGGTGTGGTGCGCCCGATCAGCGACTTCAGCGCGCAGGAAATCGCCAGCATGTACTGCGACCTGTTCCTGCGCCGCTGGGGCTTCCCTGCCACCGGCGCCGAGCGCATGGCCGAGGTGCTGGAGCGCCTGCGCGAGCTGCTGATCGGCTCGGTGCTGCTGTTGGACGGCAAGCCGATTGCCATCCAGCTGGTTTACCGTGTCGAAGCGCCGGAATGGATCAGCGTCGAGTACATCAATGGCGGTGTCGACCCTGAAACCAAGGCCTTCAGCCCCGGCAGCGTGCTGAGCTTCCTCAATACCCAGGCCGCCTGGGAAGACGCCCGTGCGCGCAACAAGCCGCTGCGGTTCTCGTTCGGCCGTGCCGACCGCGAGTACAAGGACCGCTGGTGCAACCCCGTACCGGTGTATCAGGCGTGAGTCGCAAGCAGCAGCTGCTCAAGCGCCACCGGCGCAACAAGCGCCTGGGCCTGCTGGCAGGTCTGGTCGCGCTGGTGGCCGTAGGTGTGTTCAGCTGGTGGTGGTTGCCACTGCTGCTGTTGCCGCTGCTGTGGGCGGCCCATGAAGCCTGGTTTGCCGACCACCTGTTCTATGCGCCAGGCGAGGACTACGCCTACGACTTCGGCGAGCAGACCCGGGAGGCTCCTGCCAGCCTGAACGGCGGCCTGCTCAAGGCTGACTGCGTGCTGCAGGGCAACGAAACCCTGATCCTCGAGCTGCGGGTAAAAAGCAGCTGGCTGGGGCGCTTCCTCGACCCGCAGGTCGAGCTGATGGCTGGCGAGCAGGCCGATCGGCAAACCTTCGAGCGCGGCGTCGATGGCGTGCGCTTCCTCAACTTGACCGGCCTCGCCGCACCTCTGCAGGCTGGCGCGTTGCGCCTGCGTGGCCGGCATTGCCGGCTGTCGGGCCAGCCGCGCTTGTGGATAACCCCGGCGGTCGAGCTGCAACGGCGCCGGGTGATGGTGATCGCGCCGCATGCCGATGATGCCGAGCTGGCCGCTTACGGTCTCTACAGTCAGGCCGACGAAACCTGGGTAGTGACCCTGACCGCCGGTGAGATCGAGGCCGAACACTATCAGCAGATGGGCCTGGCAAAGGCCGAAGCCGCGCGCCTGAAGGGCCGCCTGCGGGCTTGGGACAGTATCGCCGTGCCGCGCTGGGCCGGTGTGGCGGAATCGCGTTGCGTGCAGCTGGGCTACTTCTGCCTGCAACTGCCTGCCATGCAGGCTGCGCCAGACCAGCCGGCCGCGTCCCGTGAGGCCGACCTCGCCGACATTCGCGTATTCCGCCGCTTCAACCCGTTCCCGCTGCCGGCCGACGGCGATGGCGCGCCGACCTGGCGTAACCTGCTGGCCGACCTGCGGGCCTTGCTTGAAATGGCCAGGCCAGAGGTGCTGGTGATGCCGCACCCGCAGCTCGACCCGCACCCCGACCACATATGTGCCCAGGCAGCGGTGCTGGAAGCCTTGCAAGGCTTGGCCTGGCAGCCGCAAACCCTGCTGTGCTACGCCAACCACCTGCATGACAACGACCGCTGGCCGATGGGCGACAGTGGTGATGGCGTGGCCTTGCCGCCGCAGCTGAGCGCTGCCCAGGCGTGGGCACCTTGCAGCCTGGTACTGGACCTGGCAACCCAGCGCGACAAGGCCATGGCCCTGGGCATGATGCACGACCTGCAGCCGCCGGCGCCGTTCAAGCGCCGCCTGCGCCGCTTGTTGCAGCGCTGGCTGGCCGGGCGGCGGCCGTCGCCTTACGGCGAGAACGAATTCTTCCGCAAGGCCGTGCGCCGACATGAACTGTTCTGGCGGCGTGAGCTGTAGCTGCGCCCCATGGTTGACTGCGATGGCGCAGAGCGCCCAAGGAACCCAATGAAAGTCCTATTTCTGGTGCAGAAGGAACAGCGGGCGATTCTCGACCGCCTGTACGATGGCGTCGCGGCCAACTGCGAGTGCGACCTGCGCTGGTTGACCAGCGAAGACCAGCGCAACCTGCGCCGCTATTTCAAGCGTGAAGTGCAGGTCGAGCGCTATGACCGCATTGTCTTCTTCCTGCGTTTCAAGCAGGAGATCCGCCAGGCGGCGTTCATCCGTACCGTGCCGAACCTGGTCATCCTCGAGCACGATGCCTACCAGAACTACATCCCGTGCAAATACACCGGCAAGTTCAGCGCCCATTACCGCAAGCTGCCCTGGGCGCGGGTGATCAGCTCCGGCTACATGGTCAGCGAGCGCCTGCGCCAGGAAGGTTTCGACGCCGTGTTCGTGCCCAAGGGCTACGACGAGCAGTTGCTGGCCGACCAGGGGCGTGAGCGCGACATCGAACTGGCCTTCGTCGGCAGCACCAACAGCGTGGCCTACAGCGGCCGCAAGGCATTGCTGGACGAGCTGGGCCGGGTCGAGAACCTGGTGGTGACCCGCACCAAGTCGGGTGAGGACTACTGCAACACGCTCAACCGGATCCGCTTCTTCGTCAGTGCCGACGTCGGCATGGGCGAATACATGATCAAGAACTTCGAAGCAATGGCCTGTGGCTGTGTGTTGCTGGCGTATGACCAGGGCGAGGAAGAGAACCGCGCGCTGGGCCTGCAGGACATGCACAACGTGGTGTTCTATGACAGCATCCCGACCCTCCAGGAAAAGCTCCGCCACTTGCGTGCGGACCCTGAACTTGCCCGGCAGATTGCAGAAAATGGCCGCCACCTGGCGGTTTCCCGTTTCAGTTTCGGGGCAGTTGGACGTAGCATCGTCGACCACATGCGCCCGGCGCTCAGGCCCCATCCGCCGTTGTCTGCATGGCAGCGGCTGCGCCTGAAGCTGGGCATCTAACATAAGAACTTTCGCGCCTGCGGAGCGGGCGTTGAAAGTCGATAGTCGCAATGCGGAGGGAGTCCGGTGCGCTTTTCAAATGAGAGTGACGTCACGCTCGTCGTGACCAGTTGTGGGCGGTTCGATCTGCTCAAAGATACCCTTGAGAGTTTCGATCGCTACAATACTGCGCCCATTCGCGAAGTGTTTATCACCGAAGACTCCGGTGATGATGCCGTGCATGCCGCTGTGCCTGAGCACTGGAAACCGCACTGCAAGGTGTTCGTCAACCGGCCCAAGCTGGGCCAGCTGCCGTCTATCGACCTGGCCTACAGCCACGTCAAGACGCCCTACATCTTTCACTGCGAGGACGACTGGCACTTCTATCGCCAGGGCTTCGTCGAAGACTCCCGGGCCATTCTGGAGGTCAGCCCCGACCTGTTGCAGGTGTGGCTGCGCAGCCATGCCCATGACCTGGCCATCCACAGCCCGTACATCCATCTGGGCGATCGCCGGGTGATCGCCGGGGTGCCTTGCTACCCGCTACTGTCCGACAAGGCCGAGTGGCAGGCGTTTTCGCTCAACCCCGGGCTGCGTCGTTTGAGCGATTACCAGCGTTGTGCGCCATTTGCCGCCTATGCTGGAGAGAAGGCACTTTCCCGGCGCTATTCTGAGTTAAACCTGACAGCGGTCACCTTGGAGGGTGATGCAGTATTGCACACTGGATTTGGTAATCACGTGACCTTGCCCATCGAAGTGGAGCGCAAGGCCAAACGTCGTAAACGTGATCGGATAAAGTTGGCATTGACGCTGGTGGCGGGTGCCGTGATTGGCATGGGAATCACCATTTTTGTTCAATGAAGTGTCCCACCTGACATGAGCGGGAGAGGGCCCATGAACATCGTCAATATGATGTGGGCGGGTGGAACGCCGTACATGTCCATCCACAAGGTGCATCGGCAGGTGCTGTCGCATGCGGGTGCCGATGCCCGGATCAGTAACTGGCTGCTGCTGGGTAGCGGGCTCTGCTGTGGGCTTGGCTCGACCCGGGAGTGGCATATGCCGTCACGGGCGCTGAAAGGGCGGCACTTCTGGCGCCTGTTGCGCCCATGGTTGCGCATGCGCTTGCGCAAGGCGCTGAACGAGGCCCAGGCTGAAGTCGTGCTGCTCGACGGTGTCGGTGTGGCGCGGTTGGTGTTGCCGTTGTTGCAGCAGGTTCCGCAGGTGCGTGCCAAGGTGCTGTTCCACGGCAAGACGCGCCTGAGTGCCAGCGACGTTCGCCTGTTGCGCATGTTCCCGGCCGAGCGGCTGAGCATCGCCGCCGTTTCGCAGACACTTGCCACGTCACTCGAACACGACCTGGGCAGGCCGGTGCAAACCTTGCGCATGGCCCTTGACCCGCTGGCTTTCGCCGAACCGTTGTTGAGTCGGGACGCAGCCAGGCAGGCCCTGCAGTTGCCACAGGTAGCAGGGGTGATGCTGGGCGCGGTCGGGCGGCTGGTGGAGAGCAAAGGTTTCGAGATGCTGATCGAGGCGTTCGCCAAGGCCAGTGCGCGCCAGTCGGACCTGCAATTGGCAATCATCGGCGAAGGCCCCCTGCGTGCGGTGCTGCAGGCTCGCATCGACGCGCTTGGCCTGGCTGGTCGTGTTCACCTGAGTGGTCACCGAGACGACCTGCAGCAGCTGTACCGGGCATTCGACTGGCTATTGGTGCCTTCGCGCTCCGAAGGCCTGGGGCTGGTGGTGCAGGAGGCGGTCATGGCCGACGTGCCGGTGGTGTGCAGCGACCTGCAGGTGTTCCGCGAGCAGTTGCAGGACACCGGTGGCTACCTGCCCGTTGCCAATGAAAATGCCTGGGCCGAGGCGATCGAGCGTTGTGCGGAGCTCAGTGCCCCGGCGGTAGCCGCCCGGCAGCGCCAGGCGCTGGCCCCGGAGCAGGCCTGGCAGGCATTCTGCAACGGCTCGCAGAGCCTGCTGCGCAGTTGACGCTCAACGCGCCAGCAGGGCTGCTTCGAAAGCGGCAAGGGGGAAGCGGTCGCCCAGGTTCTCCCGCTCAATGTAGCGCACCATATGCTGCACATTGCGCCGAATCATGCGCGCCGACAGCGGCGGGCGCAGGAAGCGCATGTCGGCCACGTCGATCAGGCCCAGTTGCTGGTCGGGGGTGACTACCACATTACCCAGGTGCAACGAGCGGAAGTACACGCCGCTGCGATGCAGCTGGCGGATCAGTTCGATCAGGCGCGGCAGGTAGGTGTCCCAGCTGAAACCCTCATCGCGCGACATCTGCAGCAAGGTGCGCCCTGGCAGCGGGCGGTACAGCACGGCGGTACGCCCTGGCAGGTCGAGCTTGTGCTGGCTGATCACCTCCAGGGTGGGGATGCCCAGCTGTGCAAGGCGTGCGGCGTTGTCGACGAAGCGCTGCGAGTACGGGCGCAGCAGTGCAGATGAAATCAGCCGCTTCCTACGAAAAACCTTGAGGAAATTACCATCCGCGAGCAGGTAGACTTTGGCGCCATGGCTATCTGCCTCAAGCACCTGTGCGCCTTGTGTCAGCTGATCGAAGTCGACCTGGGGGAGCCGGGAGCATTGCATGAATAGAGCCTTGTCGTCGGGCGAACAGAATGACCGGCAATAATGCCGAAAATAATGTTGTAGCACCATTGGATGGTGTCTTTGATTCATCGGGGGAAAGGATGTTGTATCAAAAAAACTGGGCGCAAGCCTGGTTGGGGTTTGGTCTGGTCTGGTTCCTGGCAGCGATTGCCCTGGCACCGAGCAACAAGGTCTATCAGCAAGGCCTGGTGCTGTTCCTGTGGTTGCCGACGCTGGTAATGGCGTGGTCCGCAAGGCAAGTATTAGTGCAGGCCTGGCGGCGTCAGCCGGCCTTGTGGGGGAGTGTGTTGTTGCTGCTGGCGTGGAGCGGGCTCAGCCTGGTCTGGTCGGCCGCGGAAAACCCGGGGCGCGAGGCCAAGCGCCTGCTCTACATCCTGGTATTCCTGCTGGCGTTCCCGCTGCTGGGCCAGCTTGGCCAGGCCCGCATTCGTCAGCTGCTGCTGGCCGGTAGCGCCTTGCTGGCCGTTGCCGCGCTGGTCTCGGTCATCCATTTCTACGGCGTGCTGGGCATGCCTTTGCTGGCCCGCCTGGAGGGCATCGGCGAGATATCGCACCCGATCCTGGGCGCCTATGTCATCGGTGCGGCCGTGCTCTTCCTGCTTTACGAGCCGCCGCGGCAACGTGGCCTGCAGTTGTTGTGGCTGGCAGCGCTGGCGTGCCTGGGGTTGTTTGCCATGCTCAGCCAGAGCCGTGGGGCAATCCTGGCCCTGGTGCTCACCGTGATCCTGGCCCCGCTGTGGTTCCGTGACCGCCACAGCCGGGTGTTTGCCGTGCTGGCGGCCATCGCCACCGGCCTGGCCTTCTATCTCGTGTACGACCTGATCGCCCAGCGCGGTTCGTCCTACCGGCCGGAAATCTTCCATGCCGTGGTCGACATGATCGCCGCGCATCCCTGGACCGGCCTTGGCCTGGGCGCTGCCTACGACGTGAGTGCAGTGGGCAAGCACTTCGACCATACCCACAACATGTTCACGCACATCGCAGTGGAGATGGGCCTGCCCGGCATGCTGCTGTGGGTCATGGTGTGGCTGTACACCCTGGGCGAAATCGTCCGCGCACGCGGCACGCTGTTCGGCAAGATCCTGCTTGGTTTCTGGGTGTACTCCACCCTGGCCATGCAGTTCGATGCCGCCAGCCTTACCGGTACGCCACGTGCCGAATGGTTCATCAGCTGGCTGCCCGTGGGCCTGGCCATGTTGCTGCCATGGGGGCGTGCCGAAAATGATGCCTGTGGTAAAATTTCCGGTTCAACCTGAACAGCGAGCTTGATAATGGCCGAAACACCGCGACCGGCGGAACACACCTCCAGCCTGAAGATCTACTTCCGGCTGCTGAGCTATGTGAAACCCTATGTCGGCATTTTCCTGCTGAGCATCATCGGTTTCGTGATCTTTGCCTCGACCCAGCCGATGCTGGCCGGGATCCTGAAATATTTCGTCGATGGGCTGAGCAACCCCGAAGCGGTGTTGTTCCCCAACGTCCCCTACCTGCGCGACCTGCAACTGCTGCAGGCTGTGCCGCTGCTGATCATCCTGATCGCCGCGTGGCAGGGCCTGGGCTCGTTCCTCGGCAACTACTTCCTGGCCAAGGTTTCCCTGTGCCTGGTGCACGACCTGCGTGTGGAACTGTTCAACAAGCTGCTGGTGCTGCCTAACCGCTACTTCGACAACCACAACTCCGGGCACCTGATCTCGCGCATCACCTTCAACGTGACCATGGTCACCGGTGCCGCCACCGATGCGATCAAGGTAGTAATCCGCGAAGGCCTGACCGTGGTGTTCCTGTTAGGCTACCTGCTGTGGATGAACTGGCACCTGACACTGGTGATGGTTGCCATCCTGCCGGTAATCGCGGTGATGGTGAGCGTCGCCAGCAAGAAATTCCGCAAGCAGAGCAAGAAAATCCAGGTGGCCATGGGCGACGTCACCCACGTTGCCTCGGAAACCATCCAGGGCTACCGCGTGGTGCGCAGCTTCGGCGGCGAGGCCTACGAGGAGCAGCGTTTCGGCAAGGCCAGCCAGAGCAACACCGACAAGCAGTTGCAAATGACCAAGACCGGCTCGCTGTACACGCCGATGCTGCAACTGGTGATCTACACCGCCATGGCCGCGCTGATGTTCCTGGTGTTGTTCCTGCGCGGTGATTCCACTGCCGGTGACCTGGTAGCTTACATCACCGCTGCCGGTCTGTTGCCCAAGCCGATTCGTCAGCTTTCGGAAGTCAGCTCGACCATCCAGAAGGGCCTGGCCGGTGCCGAAAGCATCTTCGAGCAGCTGGACGAAGCGCCTGAAGTGGACAGCGGCACCGTCGAGAAGGAGCGGGTGGAAGGGCGCCTGGAAGTGCGCAACCTGAGCTTCACCTACCCGG
Organism: Pseudomonas sp. B13(2017); assembly: GCF_002113245.1. Classification (NCBI taxonomy): domain Bacteria; kingdom Pseudomonadati; phylum Pseudomonadota; class Gammaproteobacteria; order Pseudomonadales; family Pseudomonadaceae; genus Pseudomonas; species Pseudomonas sp. B13(2017). The sequence continues at coordinate 54,278 of NZ_NEJX01000001.1, read as the reverse complement.
GTACCGAGCGTGAGGTGCTGAGCGATATCAGCTTCGTGGCCGAGCCGGGCCAGATGATTGCCCTGGTCGGCCGCTCCGGCAGCGGCAAGTCGACCCTGGCGGCGCTGATCCCGCGCTTCTATCACCACGACCAGGGGCAGATCCTGCTCGATGGCGTGGAGATCGAGAACTATCGCCTGCGCAACCTGCGTCGTCACGTTTCGCAGGTGACCCAGCATGTCACCCTGTTCAACGATACCGTGGCCAACAACATCGCCTATGGCGACCTGGCCGGCGCCCCGCGCGCCGACATCGAAGCCGCTGCGGCCGATGCCTACGCCAAGGAGTTCGTCGACCGGCTGCCAAAAGGCTTCGATACCGAAGTGGGTGAAAACGGCGTGCTGCTCTCCGGCGGCCAGCGCCAGCGCCTGGCCATCGCCCGGGCACTGCTGAAGAACGCGCCGCTGCTGATCCTCGACGAAGCCACCTCGGCGCTGGATACCGAGTCCGAGCGGCATATCCAGGCTGCCCTGGACCATGTAATGCAGGGCCGTACCACGCTGGTGATCGCCCACCGCCTGTCGACCATCGAGAAGGCCGACCAGATCCTGGTCATGGACCAGGGCCGGCTGGTCGAGCGCGGCACCCATGCCGAGCTGCTCGCGGCCAATGGCCATTATGCCCGCCTGCATGCCATGGGCCTGGATGAGCCGGCCAAGGCCGATATCACCTGAACCCTCGTTGATCGGGGCCATCGCGGCCCCGATTGTCACGGGAATTTTCCTGGGGTGATCTGGCCATAAAGCCGTCGTCTACCCTGTGCTAATATCCTGCCCCTGTTCATTATTTCCATATGGGTTGCCCATGAAGTTGTCCATGCCGCGTTTCGATCAAGCCCCGGTACTGGTGGTCGGCGATGTCATGCTCGACCGCTACTGGCATGGCGGTACTTCGCGTATCTCGCCTGAAGCGCCAGTCCCGGTGGTCAAGGTCGATCAGATCGAGGATCGCCCCGGCGGCGCGGCCAACGTTGCCTTGAACATCGCCGCCCTGGGCGCGCCGGCTTCGCTGATTGGCGTCACCGGCCAGGACGAGGCCGCCGACAGCCTGGCCAACAGCCTGCAGGCTGCAGGCGTGCGCTCGGTGTTCCAGCGCATCGCGCACCAGCCGACCATCGTCAAGCTGCGGGTCATGAGCCGTCACCAGCAGTTGCTGCGCATCGATTTCGAAGAACCGTTCGCCTCCGACCCGCTGTCGCTGGGCGCAGAGGTCGACAGCCTGCTCGAGGGCGTCAAGGTGCTGGTCCTGTCCGACTACGGCAAGGGCGCACTGAAAAACCACCAGAGCCTGATCCAGGCGGCGCGGGCCAAGGGCATTCCGGTGCTGGCCGACCCCAAGGGCAAGGACTTTTCCATCTACCGGGGCGCCAGCCTGATCACCCCCAACCTCAGCGAGTTCGAGACCATCGTCGGCCGTTGCGCCGATGAGGCCGAGCTGGTCGCCAAGGGCCTGCAGCTGCTGCAGGACCTGGACCTTGGCGCCTTGCTGGTGACCCGTGGCGAGCACGGCATGACCCTGCTGCGCGTCGGCCAGCCGGCGCTGCACCTGCCGGCGCGGGCGCGTGAAGTGTTCGATGTGACCGGTGCCGGTGATACCGTCATCTCCACCCTCGCCGCGGCCATCGCTGCCGGCGAGGACCTGCCCCACGCCGTGGCACTGGCCAACCTGGCGGCGGGCATCGTGGTCGGCAAGCTGGGTACGGCTGCGATCAGCGCCCCCGAGCTGCGCCGGGCGATCCAGCGTGAGGAAGGCTCCGAGCGCGGCGTGCTGGGCCTGGAGCAACTGCTGCTGGCCATCGACGACGCGCGGGCGCACAAAGAGAAGATCGTCTTCACCAACGGCTGCTTCGACATCCTGCATGCCGGGCATGTCACCTATCTGGAGCAGGCGCGGGCCCAGGGCGATCGCCTGATCGTCGCGGTCAACGACGATGCCTCGGTCAGCCGCCTGAAAGGGCCGGGCCGGCCGATCAACAGCGTCGACCGGCGCATGGCCGTACTGGCCGGGCTGGGGGCAGTGGATTGGGTCATCAGCTTCCCCGAGGGCACGCCGGAGAACCTGCTGAGCCAGGTCAAGCCGGACGTGCTGGTCAAGGGTGGCGACTATGGCATCGACCAGGTGGTGGGTGCCGATATCGTCAAGGCCTATGGCGGTACCGTGAAGGTGCTGGGGCTGGTCGAGAACAGCTCGACCACGGCGATCGTCGAGAAGATTCGCAAGAACTGATTGACCCCGGGGGCCGCTTTGCGGCCCATCGCGACACAAGGCCGCTCCTACACCAGGCCACGCAACTTCAAGGCTTGCGCGATCCTCTGTAGGAGCGGCCTTGTGTCGCGATGGGCTGCGAAGCAGCCCCAGAGTCTTACTTGTGCAATGAGGTCCGCGCCCGCTCCAGCAGTTCCCGCGCCTTGTCGCCAAACCGCTGCAGGTGCGATGCCCGCACCGGCTTGTTCTCCACCAACCCCTGCTGCTTCACCCAATCCTTCCAGCGCACCCGCTCGTCCGTGACCACCCAGCCCTCCTGCCTTGCAAAACTTTCGGCCAGGTACAGCCCGCGCGTGCTCGCCGGCACCAGTTCATCCTTCTTTACCGTATACAGTTCAGCCAGTGGCTGGCCGTCCTTCAATGGCATCAGGTACAGGTCTGGCCGTTTGCGGTTTAGCCGCGCCACCAGTTGGTCGCCCTCCAGCCGCTCATCAACGTGGAACAGGCTGAGCTTCTTGGCGTCCCGGGGTACCTGCAGGCGCATGTCGTAGATCAGTTGCAGCGAGGCGGTGGGCAGGTGCACATACGCCCGTGGCCGTTCCAGCAGCATCAGCTTGCCGCAGTGCACCGGGCGCGCGGCACCGGACTCCGGGGCCAGCACGAAGTGCGGCGTTTCGCGGTAGTGCAGGGCGGCAGCGTAGGGCACCGGCAACCAGGTGTCGTTGAAGCGCCCGCCCAGCCAGCCTTCCGGGGTTTCCAGCAGGCATTCCTCGGCCACTTCCTGCACGGCCGTGTGCAATGGCAGGTTCAGCTCCTGCGCCGGCACATAGCCGGAAATCAGTTTCAGCACCACGTCGCCACGGTCTTGCCGGCGCTGACGTACCAGCACCCAATAATCGCGGTTCTGCCAATGCAGGGTCAGCCGCACCGACACGCCCAGGTTGGCCAGTTCGATCACGAAGCGCTGCACGTCGGGCAACTGGATGGCCTTGCGCCGTTGTTGGATCTGGGCAAAGTTCAGCGGCATGCCGATGCTCTGGTAGATCAGCCCTTCGGGCGTGGCCTCGACATGCAGCGGCAGTGTCTTGAAGTTGCTCGGGTTCTTGCGGATCAGCGTTCGCGCCACGAGGCTCCTCCTTGCGTCGGGTCAGTCCAGGCCCGTGGGCCGGGCAACTCAATGCTGGCCCAGGATACGGGCGACGGTGGCCACGTTGTGGGCCAGGTGCAACGGATTGATGGTGCCGACGATAGCACTGCTGACGCCCGGGTGGGCGAACAGCAGCTCGAAGCTGGCCTGCACCGGGTCAACGCCCGGGGCCAGGCAGATATGCCCACTGGCCAGGGCCTTCTTCACCAGGATGGCCTTGCCGTGTTCGGCAGCGTAGTCCAGCACCGGGCGTTCTGCCTGTTCGTTGAGGTTGTAGGTGACCATGGCGCAGTCGCCTTGCTCCAGCGCCTTCAGGCCGCCGGCGACGGTCTTGCCGGACAGGCCGAAGCCGAGGATCTTGCCCTCCTGCTTGAGCTCGGCAAGGGTCTGGTAGACCTCCTGCTGTTCGAGGATCGCCAGGTCGTTGCCGTCGGAATGCACCAGCACCAGCTCGATGCGGTCGGTTTCCAGGCGCCGCAGGCTGCGCTCCACCGAGCGGCGGGTGTGGGCGGCGCTGAAATCGAAGTGCGATTGGCCATTGTCGAATTCTTCGCCAACCTTGCTGACGATCACCCACTCATCGCGCTGGCCGCGCAGCAGCGGGCCCAGGCGCTCTTCGCTGCGGCCGTAGGCCGGGGCGGTGTCGATCAGGTTGATGCCCAGCTCGCGGGCCTGGGCCAGCAGCAGGCGGGCTTCGTCATCGCCGGGGATGGTGAAGCCGGTGGGGTACTTCACGCCCTGGTCGCGGCCCAGCTTGACCGTGCCCAGGCCAAGCGGCGAAACCTTGAAACCGGTGCTACCCAAGGGGCGATGGAAGTTGTGGAGGGTGGGCAGGCTCATGGCAGCAGTTGCTCCCAGGCAGGTACGCCCAGCGGTGGGCGTGGCAGGTCGGCCAGGTCGGCCTGCGCCTGTGGGCGGATACCGTCGCGCTCCAGGTGACTGATGACCCGGTCGCTGAAGTCCGGTGCCAGGGCCAGCTTGGTCGGCCAGCCGACCAGCAGGCGTTGCTGGTCGGCAAGGAAGGCGTTGTCCGGGCGTACCAGGCCCGATTGCGCCGGTTCCGCACGGTTGACCCGCAGGGTGGCCCAGCGCACCTGGCTCTGGTCGACCCATGGCAGCAGGCTGGCGATCTCTTTCTGTGCCGCGGCGATTTGCGCAGCCGGCTCGCGGGCAACGCCTTCGGCTTCGGCCAGGTCGCCGCCCAGGTACCAGACCCACTGGCCATCGGCGGCCGGGTGGGTGGTAACCGTCACCCGTGGTTTTGGCCCGCCACCCAGGCAATGGGCGTAAAGCGGTTTCAGGTTGGCACCCTTGGCCATCACCATATGTAGCGGGCGTGTCTGCATGGCTGGCTGGTTCTGGCCCAGGGCATGCAGCAGCTCTTCGGTGCCGGCGCCGGCGCTGAGCACGATGCGCTGAGCGCGGATGTCGCGCTCGTCGACGCGCAGGCCGACCAGGTCGTCGCCCTCGCGCAGTGGCTCGATGCGCTCACCGGCCAGCAGGCTGTCGCCTGCCAGTTCGGCCAGGTTGGCCAGCAGGCTGGGTACGTCGATGACCAGTTCGGCCAGGCGATAGACCTTGCCCTTGAAGGCGCGGTCCTGCAGCGCCGGCGGCAGTTGCTCGCCCTTCACCTGGTCGACCCGGCCGCGCACGGCCTTGCTGGCGAAGAAGCTGGTGAGGTTGCCGGCCAGAGTGCCTGGTGACCACAGGTAGTGGGCGTCGGACAGCAGGCGGGTGCGGGTCAGGTCCAGCTCGCCGCTGCCGCTCAGCGCTTCGCGCCAGCGTCGCGGCATGTCGGCGATGGCTTCCGAGGCGCCGGTCAGGGCACCGTGCAGGGCGTACTTGGTGCCGCCATGGATGATGCCCTGGGACTTGATGGTCTGCTCGCCGCCAAGGCTGGCGCGTTCCACCAGTACTGTCGAGTAGCCCAGCCGGCGCAGGCGGGCATTGAGCCAGAGGCCTGCGACCCCGGCGCCGACGATCAGCACGTCAGTGGAAATGGCGGATGGCATGGCGGTACCTCGAAGACTGGGACAGCTGGCAAGTATACAGGGTATACCTGTGATGGCCCTATCGCCGGCAAGCCAGCTCCCACAGGGATGGCGTTGACCCTGCGGCCTGTATCAACTCTGTGGGAGCTGGCTTGCCGGCGATAGGGCCCGTACAGGCTGCCTCAATGCCCAGCCGTCCTTGAAAACAGCTGAATCACCACCACCCCACCCACGATCATGGCCATCCCCAGCATCGCTGGCACATCCAGCTTCTGCCCATAGATCACCAGCGCCGCCACACTGATCAGTACAATCCCCAGCCCCGACCAGATGGCATAGGCGATCCCCACCGGAATGCTGCGCACCACCAGGGTCAGCATCCAGAACGCAATGCCATAGCCAACCACCATCAGCAGCAACGGCAAGGGCGTGCTCAAGCCTTTCACCGCTTTCATGGAAGCGGTGGCGATGACTTCGGCGCAGATGGCGATGGCGAGGTAGGTGTAGGCATTCATGGCGGGATCCTCCGGTAACTGGTCGGGCATTCTAGACGTAACCTGGATGGGGTAAAGTCATTACCTATCACTACTGGAGATAGGTCGATGGCCGAGCAGTGGAACCTTGAACAGTTGCGTACCTTCCTGCGAGTTGCAGAACTGCGCTCGTTCTCTGCCGTGGCCCGCGAGCAGCGCAAGGCCCAGTCGGCGATCAGCAGCGCTATCGCCCTGCTCGAAGCCGACCTGGGGGTCACCTTGTTCGAGCGCAGCAGTGGCCGACAACCCAAGCTGACCGAGAACGGCAGCGCCCTGCTGGAAGATGCCCGCGAACTGTTGCGCCAGTGCGAGCGCCTGGATGGTCGTGCGTTGGCGCTGATGCGCGGGCAGGAGGCCTTGTTGCGGGTCGCCCAGGACGAAGCCATGCCCTACCAGCCGGTCATCGACAGCCTCGACGAGCTGGCCAGCCGCTACCCATTCCTGGAGGTGCAGCTGGCCAGCGGTGCCCAGGGCGATGTGGCGCGCAAGCTGGTGGAGAGGCGCGCCGATCTTGGCCTTTTCTTCCACCACGAGAGCATCCCGGCCTCGCTGGAGCGGCGCGCCCTGGGCAGTGTGGAAATGGTCACGGTGTGCGCGGTCGGTCACCCGCTTGCCGGCGAAGGCCGGGTTACCCGGCAGCAATTGGCGCGTCACCGACAATTGCTGATTGCCCCGCAGCAAAGCGGCTACCCCGGCGGCGAAGCGATCAGCCCGCAGGTGTGGCGCGCCGACAGCTTCTACGCCATGGCCGAACTGCTGATGCGCGGCCTGGGCTGGGCCTGGCTGCCGCGGCACGTGGTGCAGTATCCGACCTACCAGGCGCACATGGTCGAACTGGACAGCGAGTGGCGGCCACCGGCCTTGGTGGTGGAACTGGCCTGGCGCCGCGACGAGCCACTGGGGCCTGCCGCGCAGTGGCTGGCCGAGCGCTTTGCGGTGCACCTGCGCGCGATCGGGTAAACTCCGCGGCCATGAACAGAACTCTCTATACCTTGTTGTTTCACCTGGGCCTGCCGCTGGTTGCGCTGCGCCTGTACCTGCGCGCGCGCAAGGCGCCGGCCTATGGCCAACGCATCGGCGAGCGCTTTGCTTTCAGGCTGCCGGCCATGCGCCGGGGCGGCCTCTGGGTACACGCGGTATCGGTGGGCGAGAGCATTGCGGCGGCACCGATGGTGCGCGCCTTGCTCAAGGCCTACCCGGAATTGCCAATCACGCTTACCTGCATGACCCCCACCGGTTCAGAGCGTATTCGCGCCATGTTCGCCGATGAACCTCGCGTGCAGCATTGCTACCTGCCCTACGACCTGCCTTGGGCGGCAGGGCGCTTTCTCGACCATGTGCAGCCGAAGCTGGGCATCATCATGGAAACCGAGCTGTGGCCCAACCACATTCACCAGTGTGCGAAGCGCGGCATTCCAGTAGCGCTGGCCAACGCACGCTTGTCTGAGCGCTCGGCCCGTGGCTATGGGCGCTTTGCCGGGCTGACCCGGCCGATGCTGGCCGAGATGAGCCTGATTGCCGTGCAGACCGAAACCGAGGCCCAGCGTTTTCGTGACCTGGGCGCGCGTCCGGAGTGCGTGCAGGTCACCGGTTCGATCAAGTTCGACCTGAAGATCGATGAGCAACTGTTGCCGCGTGCCAAGGCATTGCGTGAACAGTGGGGGGCCGAACAGCGCCCGGTGTGGATCGCCGCCAGCACCCACGAAGGTGAAGATGCGTTGATCCTGCAGGCACATCGGCAATTGTTGCAGGTGCATGGCGATGCCCTGCTGATCCTGGTGCCGCGCCACCCCGAGCGATTCGCAGCGGTGCATACGCTGTGCAGCGAACAGTTCACCACCGTGCGGCGCTCTGCCGGCACGCCGGTCGATGCGCAGACTCGCGTATTGCTCGGCGATACCATGGGCGAACTGCTGTTCCTCTATGCCCTGGGCGACATTGCCTTCGTCGGTGGCAGCCTGGTGGCGACCGGCGGGCACAACCCGCTGGAGCCCGCGGCGCTAGCCTTGCCGGTGCTGATGGGGCCGCATGTGTTCAACTTCCTCGAAATCAGCGCGATGCTGCGCGAGGCGGGGGCGTTGCAGCAGGTGGACGATGCCGACGGGCTGGCCGAAGCGGTGCGGCGGCTGGTCGAGTTGCCGCAGGACGCGCAGCGCATGGGCGAGGCGGGCAGGGCGGTAATGCGGGCCAATCAGGGCGCGTTGCAGCGCTTGCTCGATGGCCTGGGTGCACTTATCCGCTGAGTTCTGTGTTGGGTTTTCTGGCCTCATCGCCGGCAAGCCAGCTCCCACAGGTACTGCACAAGGCTTAAGGCCAGTGCAGAACCTGTGGGAGCTGGCTTGCCGGCGATGAGGCCATCAAAAGCAACCCACCCTGCGGAAAATCCACCTCTATCTCAGGGGCGACGCTCGAAGTTCTTCGCCGCTGCAGCCGCCAGGTCCGGTGGCAGGAAGTCCTTGTCCGGGTTGTAGTCTGGCTTCAGGTACCGCTTGAGGTCCTGCAGGTCCTGCGGGCTCAAGGTGCCGGCCGCCTGCTTCAGGCTCAGGTTGTCGAGGATGTAGTCATAGCGGCTGTTGTTGTAGTCGCGCACCGAGGTGTACAGCTGACGCTGGGCGTCAAGCACGTCGACGATATTGCGGGTACCCACCTGGTAGCCGATCTCGGTGGCTTCCAGCGCGCTCTGGTTGGAGATGATCGACTGCTTGCGCGCCTGCACCTGTTCCACGTCGGTGTTTACCGCGCGGTGCAGGTTGCGGGTGTTTTCCACCACCTGGCGGCGCAGGCTTTCACGCTGCTGCTCGCTCTGGCTCAGGCGCTGGTAGGCCTCGCGCACCTGCGAACTGGTCAGGCCGCCGCTGTAGATCGGGATGTTCAACTGCAGGCCGATGCTGGTCTGCTCGACGTCGCCGCTATAGCGCGAAACGGGGGCTGGTGCGGGGTTGGTGAAACCGAAGTTGTCGTTGTCACCCTTCTGGTACTTGGCAACTGCGTCCAGGGTCGGCGCGTGGCCGGCCTTGCGCTGGCGCAGGGTTTCCTCGGCAGCGACGACCGCGTGGTTGGTGGCCAGCAGGTTGAGGTTCTGGCGCCCGGCGGTTTCGACCCAGGCCTTGGCATCGTTGGGCGTAGGGACCTGCACCGGCAAGGTATGGACCACGCCTTGAATCGATGTGTATTCCCGGTTGGTCAGGGTCACCAGGGCCTCGAAGGCATCCTGTACCTGGCGCTCGGCAATGATCCGGTTGGCCCGCGCCGTGTCGTAGCTGGCCTGGGATTGCAGCACGTCGGTCTTGTCGGAGAGACCGACGTCGAATCGTTCGTTGGACTGGTCCAGCTGGCGCTTGAAGGCAGCTTCCTCGGCCTTGGTCGCGGCCAGGTTGTCCTGGGCACGGAGCACGGCGAAGTAATTCTGCGCGGTTTGCAGGATCAGGTTCTGCTCGGTCGCCGACAGCTCCAGCGCCGCCTGTTCGTTGACCGCCTCGGCCGCCTGCAACTGGAACCAGCGGTCAGCGCGGAAGATAGGTTGCGCCAGGGTCGCGCTCCAGGTATTGCCGCTGCGGTTGCTGGTGGCCGATGGTTCGTCCAGCTTGGTGCGGGTGTTCAGCATTTCGGCACCGGCCGAAAGGTTGGGCAGCAACCCGGCGCGTGCCTGCGGTACCACTTCACGGCGGGCGCCATAATCGGCGCGGGCCGCAGCCAGGTCAGCGTTGTTGTCGACCGCTTCCTGATAGACGCTGACCAGGTCGGTTTTCACTGTAGTGGGCACGTCCGCTGCCCAGACCACTCCGTTGGACGCACAAGACACGGCTATTGCCAGTGAGAGTTTGCGCAGCATAGAGGCAATCCTTGTACGAAATTGAATTACTGAACTGTTGAGTATCGAGCGATGGGCCAGTGTAGTGCCATGCGCACCCGGCAACAATCGCTCGGGGTGCCTTTCATCATCCGCGCATTTACCTGCTTGGCTTTGCCGACCACTCCAGTCTAGACTGCGCATGTTCTTGTCGGGGTGCCTTGAAGCAAAGGCTGAGATCGCAAAGTTGCGGATCCCGTTGAACCTGATCAGGTTAGCGCCTGCGTAGGGAACAAGATTGCTCGCCTTCCCGGGGAGCCTCTTGTGCCAGGTCCGGGAATGTCGCAGCTGCATGCAGCTTCAGGCACCCCCATATCCGGCACTGCACCCATCAAGGGTGCGTCCGCGCCTTTCAGGTTCACCCCGACATTCCACTGCTAGGAAGCCGTCTGGAGAGCCTGTGATGACCAAACAAGAAAAAGCGATCAACCTCAGCGAATCGGCACAAGTCGATCAGCAGTCCGTGCAACCGTTCCCGCGTTCGCGCAAGGTGTATGTCGAAGGCTCGCGCCCGGACATCCGCGTGCCCATGCGTGAAATCAGCCTGGACGACACCCCGACCGATTTCGGTGGCGAGTCCAATGCCCCGGTGCTGGTCTACGATACTTCCGGCCCGTACACCGACCCCAACGTTGTCATCGACGTGCGCAAGGGCCTGGCCGACGTGCGTTCGGCGTGGATCGAGGCACGCGGTGACACCGAGCGCCTGGCCGGCCTGAGCTCCGACTTCGGCCAGCAGCGCCTGAACGATGCCGAACTGGCCAAGCTGCGTTTCGCCCACGTGCGCAACCCGCGCCGTGCCAAGGCGGGCGCCAACGTCTCGCAGATGCACTATGCCCGCCAGGGCATCATCACCGCCGAGATGGAATATGTGGCCATCCGCGAAAACATGAAGCTGCAAGAGGCACGCGCCGCCGGCCTGCTCGACGAGCAGCACGCCGGCCACAGCTTCGGGGCCAACATCCCGAAAGAAATCACCCCCGAGTTCGTTCGCCAGGAAATCGCCCGTGGCCGCGCGATCATCCCTGCCAACATCAACCACCCGGAAGTGGAGCCGATGATCATCGGCCGCAACTTCCTGGTGAAGATCAACGGCAACATCGGCAACAGCGCCCTGGGTTCCTCGATCGAGGAAGAAGTGGCCAAGCTGACCTGGGGCATCCGCTGGGGTTCGGACACGGTCATGGACCTGTCCACCGGCAAGCACATTCACGAAACCCGTGAGTGGATCATCCGCAACTCGCCGGTGCCGATTGGTACCGTGCCGATCTACCAGGCCCTGGAAAAGGTCAACGGCGTGGCCGAAGACCTGACCTGGGAGCTGTTCCGCGACACCCTGATCGAGCAGGCCGAGCAGGGCGTGGACTACTTCACCATCCACGCCGGTGTGCTGCTGCGCTATGTGCCGCTGACCGCCAAGCGCGTCACCGGCATCGTCAGCCGTGGTGGCTCGATCATGGCCAAGTGGTGCCTGGCGCACCACAAGGAAAACTTCCTGTACACCCACTTCGACGAAATCTGCGAAATCATGAAGGCCTACGACGTCAGCTTCTCGCTGGGCGACGGCCTGCGCCCCGGCTCGATTGCCGACGCCAACGATGCCGCGCAGTTCGGTGAGCTGGAAACCCTTGGCGAGCTGACCAAGATCGCCTGGAAGCACGACGTGCAGTGCATGATCGAAGGCCCCGGCCACGTGCCGATGCAGCTGATCAAGGAGAACATGGACAAGCAGCTGGAATGCTGCGACGAGGCGCCGTTCTACACCCTCGGCCCGCTGACCACCGATATCGCTCCTGGCTACGACCACATCACCTCGGGCATTGGTGCGGCGATGATCGGCTGGTTCGGTTGCGCCATGCTCTGCTACGTCACGCCCAAGGAGCACCTGGGCCTGCCGAACAAGGATGACGTGAAGACCGGCATCATCACCTACAAGATCGCCGCTCATGCCGCCGACCTTGCCAAGGGCCACCCGGGTGCGCAGATTCGTGACAACGCCTTGTCCAAGGCACGCTTCGAGTTCCGTTGGGAAGACCAGTTCAACCTCGGCCTGGACCCGGACACTGCCCGTGCCTACCACGACGAGACCCTGCCGAAGGAATCGGCCAAGGTCGCGCACTTCTGCTCGATGTGCGGGCCGAAGTTCTGCTCGATGAAGATCACCCAGGAAGTGCGCGAATACGCCGCCAAGATCGAAACCGTGGATGTGACGGTCGAGCAAGGCATGCGTGAGCAGGCCGAGCGGTTCCGCCAGGAAGGCAGCCAGCTGTATCACAAAGTCTAAGACCGCTGGGGCCGCTTTGCGGCCCTTTCGCGACGCAAGGCCGCTCCCACAGGGACCGCGCAAGGCTTGAGGCCAGCGCGGTTTTTGTGGGAGCGGCCTTGTGTCGCGATACGAGGACGAAGTCCTCGCCAGGAACACCAACAACATTGCCGGCGAGCGCCAACCATGACATCACCCAGCCAATTCTCCCCCGACCACCCGGTCCCCACCGCCCAGCGCATCTTCGGCGCCCGCGACCTGTTCTCGCTATGGTTCTCCCTCGGCATCGGCCTGATGGTGCTGCAGGTCGGCGCCATGCTGGCCCCTGGCCTGGGCCTTGCCGGCGCGGTGCTGGCTATCGCCCTGGGCACCGGTGTGGGTGTGCTGCTGCTGGGGGCTGCCGGTGTCATCGGCAGCGATACCGGCCTGTCGGCCATGGGCACGCTGAAACTGAGCCTGGGCGGCCACGGCGCGCGTTTGCCGGCGCTGCTCAACCTGCTGCAACTGGTGGGCTGGGGCGCGTTCGAGATCATCGTCATGCGCGATGCCGCCAGCCTGCTGGGCGCGCGGGCGTTCGGCGAAGCCAGCGCCTGGAACAGCCCTGTGCTCTGGACCCTGTGCTTCGGCGCCCTGGCCACCCTGCTCGCGGTCGGTGGGCCGCTGGCGTTCGTGCGCAAGGTGCTGCGCACCTGGGGCATCTGGCTGCTGCTGGGCGCTTGCCTGTGGCTGACCTGGAACCTGTTCGCCAAGGCCGACCTGGCGGCACTGTGGGACCGTGCCGGTGACGGTTCGATGTCGCTGGCCGTGGGCTTCGACATCGCCATCGCCATGCCGCTGTCCTGGTTGCCGCTGATCGCCGACTACTCGCGTTTTGCCCGTAACGGCAAACATGTATTCGGCGGTACGGTGCTGGGCTACTTCATCGGCAACACCTGGCTGATGAGCCTGGGCGTGGGCTACACCTTGGCCTTCGCCGGCAGTGGCGAAGCCAACGCTCTGCTGCTGGCCCTCGCGGGCGCCGGCATGGGCATTCCACTGCTGCTGATTCTGCTGGACGAGTCGGAAAAGGCTTTTGCCGACATTCACTCGGCGGCCGTTTCCACCGGCGTGCTGGTGCGCCTGAAGGTCGAGCACCTGGCGCTGGCCATTGGCGTGCTGTGCACGCTGATTGCCTTGCTGGCGCCACTGGCACAGTACGAGAACTTCCTGCTGCTGATCGGTTCGGTGTTTGCACCGCTGTTCGGTGTGGTATTGATGGACCATTACGTGATCCGTCGCCGCCGCTTGCCGGCACAGGTGCATGGCTTGCACTGGCAGGCACTGCTGGCCTGGGCGGTGGGCGTTGCCGCGTACCATCTGATCGCCGCGCAAGCGCCCGACCTGGGTGCGACCCTGCCGGCATTGCTGCTGGCAGGGCTACTGCACGGGCTGCTGAGCTTCAGCCGCGGCCGGGAAACAGTTCAGGCTTGAGCACGCCATTCAGGCGTGGGTAGGGGATCTTCAATTCCACGTGGCCCATGGAGTAGGGCGCGATGGAATAGACCTCGTACTTGACCACCACCGCGCCGTACGTCAGGGCGACGTGCGGCGACTGCTTGAACGGCCAGGTCTTGATGAACTCGGCGTCCTTGTCCATGCCTACGCTGATCAGCCAGGCGCGGTGCGACTCCTCGACGGTTTTCCAGAAGGTATCTTCCTGGCCGGGCACCAGCATGTCCTGCAGGGTCAGCACCTTGTCCAGCTTGCGCGAATAGTTGATGAAACCACGCCCGGGCATGCCATGGGCGCCGCCGCTGTCCAGGTAGCTGGACAGTTCGATGATCACCAGTCCGTCATGCTGCTCGCGTACCTTGGCCTGCAGGTAGCTGCTGTTGCGCTTGTCGGCACTGGCCAGGTACTGCTGCTCGTAGGCTTGCAGGCTGGTCGGTGCGTTGCCGCGCTGGTTGTCTTCGGTCAGTTGCAGCAGGCGTTTCTCGACGATGCCATCGAGCTTGGGCAAGGCCGGGAAGTGGATCATGTCGATGTTCACCAGCGGGCAGTCGCTTTCGCTGCAGCCGGGTTTGACATGCTCCCAGGCATCACGCTTGACCTCGAGCGGCGCCCGGTAGTTGGGCGTGAACAGGCTTTGGCAGGCACCCAGGGCCAGGGCCAGCACAGCCACGGAAGTCAGTTTGACAAGTGTCATGAGGATCCTTGCAGAACAGGGAAAAGTCGGCCTTTGACCGTCTGCGCGGCCTTCAGTTCGCCACTAAGCTAACAGAGAGAAGGCGCGCTGTCCCGAGTGCGCGAACGGTTGCCGGAAAGGGATGAAACCGGCAGGCGTGCAGAGTAGGATGGCGCGATGCGGTATTCGAGGTAATGAGGATTTCCATGTCAGACGCGTTGAACTCAGTGCCCAAGGGCTTCGAAATCATCGAGCGGGCCAACTGCTTCCAGGGCTTTTACAAGCTAGACAAGCTACGCCTGCGCCACGAGCTGTTTGCCGGGGGCATGGGCCGCGAGATCAGCCGCGAACTGTTCGTGCGCCATGATGCGGTGTGCGTGCTGCCGTACGACCCGTTGCGCGATGAAGTGGTGCTGATCGAGCAGTTCCGCGTCGGTGCACTGGACAAGGTCGACAACCCCTGGCTGATCGAGATGGTGGCCGGGCTGATCGACAAGGACGAGCAACCCGAGGAAGTGGCCCATCGCGAAGCCGAAGAAGAAGCCGGCCTGACCTTCAGCGCCCTGTGGCCGATGACCCGTTACTTCCCGTCGCCCGGCGGCAGTGACGAATACGTTCACCTGTTCCTCGGCCGTTGCAGCAGCGAAGGTGCGGGCGGCCTGCATGGCCTGGAAGAAGAGGGTGAGGACATTCGCGTGCGCGTGTGGTCGTTCGAGGATGCCATGCAGGCGGTGCGCGACGGGCGCATCTGCAATGCGGCGACCATCATCGGCCTGCAATGGCTGGCGCTGAACCGTGATGAAGTACGAGGTATGTGGAAGTGAACCTGCTGCGCGAGCGTTATCGGGTCGACCTGGTCGGGCTGCAGGCAGCCTGCGAGGCCAACTACGCCCGGCTGATGCGCCTGTTGCCCGACATGCGCACCACCCAGAGTTCGCGCCGCATCGGCATGACCCAGGGCGACCAGATGCTCGGCGTGTTGGTACTCGACGTGGTGCTGGCCTGCCCGTACACCACCACCCTGCACGTGCGCCAGGAGCACAGCCTGCCGTGGTTGCCGGTGCCGCACCTGGAAGTGCAGGTGTACCACGATGCGCGCATGGCCGAAGTGGTCAGTGCCGAACACACCCGGCGCCTGCGTAGCATCTACCCGTATCCGAACGAGGCCATGCACCAGCCGGACGAAAAGGCCCAGCTCAACCTGTTCCTCGGTGAATGGCTGAGCCACTGCCTGGCTTGTGGTCACGAACTGGCGAGCGTTCGCTGAAGTGTGACGCAGGTCGTTCGTGGGTGTTTGCTCGCACCCGTTGTGCAGCCATAATTCGCGCTGAATCCGTTCGAGGAGACGGCCGTTGCCGCAGCCAGACCAATCGCGCCCCGTGCATGTGGTGCAACTGACCGATGCCCACCTGTTCGCCGACCCGGCCGGCAGCATGCTGGGCCTCAATACCCGTGACAGCCTGCGCCATGTAGTGGCCCAGGTGCGGCGGGAGCAACCGCTTGTCGACCTGCTGCTGTGCACTGGTGACCTGTCCCAGGACGCCAGCGTGGCGTCCTATGAAGCATTCCGTGAGCTGACCGCACCGTTTGCCGTGCCCACCCGCTGGTTGCCTGGCAACCATGACGAGGCCCGAGTCATGGCGCAAGTGGCGCCGGAGCTGGTACAGGCGGTGACCGATATCGGTGCGTGGCGCATCGTCATGCTCAACACGGCCGTACCCGGGGCGACGCACGGGCTGTTGGAGGATGACCAGCTGGCAGTGCTGGAAACGGCCTTGCGAGAGGCGGGTGAACGGCATTGCCTGGTGTGCTTCCACCATCAGCCGGTGGATATCGGCTGTGCCTGGATTGCGCCGATCGGCTTGCGCAATGCCCAGGCGCTGTTCGATATCGTCGAGGGTTATCCACAGGTGCGGGCGCTGCTCTGGGGGCATGTGCACCAGGAATGGGATGAAGTGCGTGGCGGCCTGCGCCTGCTGGCTACGCCGTCTACCTGTATCCAGTTCGCGGCGCGTAGCGAGGATTTCAAGGTGAGCGAGGAGCAGCCTGGATACCGCTGGCTGCGCCTGCACGCCGACGGGCGGTTGGAGACCGGGGTGGAGCGGGCACTGGATTTCAAGGTGAAGCTCGACTTCGATAGCCCTGGTTATTGAAGATTTTGGGGCTGCTGCGCAGCCCTATCGCGACACAAGGCCGCTCCCACAGGAGATCGCGTACCCCTGTGGGAGCGGCCTTGTGTCGCGATAGGGGCGCAAAGCGCCCCCGGCACTCTCAAAGCTGTTGAAGAATTTGTTGCTAAAACCCCTGTGCGGCGCCAAAACCCGGCGAACGCGCTACACTGCGCGTCCCTGCGCCCATATCACCGGGCGCGAAGCCACAGATTCCGGGGGCAGCATGTCGGGTTCCATCCTCTATATCCATGGCTTCAACAGCTCGCCACTTTCGACCAAGGCGCGCCAACTCGAGGCCGTGATGCAGCAACTGGGCCTGTCGGCCCAACTGCGGGTGCCCGCTTTGCACCACCACCCACGGCAGGCCATCGCCCAGCTCGAAGCGGCCATCGCCGAGCTGGGCGCGCCACTGCTGGTGGGCAGTTCGCTCGGCGGCTACTATGCCACCTGTCTGGCCGAGCGCCACGGCCTCAAAGCCCTGCTGGTGAACCCGGCGGTAACACCGCACAAGCATTTCGACGGCTACCTGGGCACCCAGCACAATCACTACACCGGTGAAGCCTGGGAGCTGACCCACGATCACGTGCAGGCCCTGGCCGAGCTGGAAGTACCAGCCCCGGTGGACGCCAGCCGCTATCAAGTGTGGCTGCAGACCGCCGATGAAACCCTGGACTATCGCCACGCCGAGCGCTATTACCGTGCTTGTGCGCTGCGCATCCAGGCCGGTGGCGACCACAGCTTCCAGGGCTTCGCCGAGCGCCTGCCGGCACTGCTGGCCTTTGCCGGCATTGCCCCTGGGCAGTACGCAGCGCTCGATTTTTCTGTATTTTGACTTTTTTGCATTCACCAGACTGACGACGAGACCCTATGGCCACTCCCAGCGCTAGCGCCTATAACGCAGACGCCATCGAAGTCCTCTCGGGCCTTGACCCGGTCCGCAAGCGGCCGGGCATGTACACCGATACCAGCCGCCCCAACCACCTGGCCCAGGAAGTCATCGACAACAGTGTCGACGAAGCCCTGGCCGGTCACGCCCGTTCGGTGCAGGTCATCCTCCATGCCGACCACTCGCTGGAAGTCAGCGACGATGGCCGTGGCATGCCGGTGGACATCCACCCGGAAGAGGGCGTGTCCGGGGTCGAGCTGATCCTCACCAAGCTGCACGCCGGCGGCAAGTTCTCCAACAAGAACTACCAGTTCTCCGGTGGCCTTCACGGCGTGGGCATCTCGGTAGTAAACGCCCTGTCGACCCAGGTGCGCGTGCGCGTCAAACGTGACGGCAACGAATACCAGATGACCTTCGCCGATGGCTTCAAGGCCAGCGAGCTGGAAGTGGTCGGCTCGGTCGGCAAGCGCAACACCGGTACCAGCGTGTACTTCAGCCCCGACCCCAAGTACTTCGATTCGCCGAAGTTCTCCATCAGCCGCCTCAAGCACGTGCTCAAGGCCAAGGCCGTGCTGTGCCCGGGCCTGCTGGTCAGCTTCGAGGACAAGGCCAGCGGCGAGAAGGTCGAATGGCACTACGAGGACGGCCTGCGCTCCTACCTGGTCGATTCGGTCAACGAGTTCCAACGCCTGCCCGACGAGCCGTTCTGCGGCAGCCTGGCCGGTAACAAGGAGGCGGTGGACTGGGCCTTGCTGTGGCTGCCAGAAGGCGGCGACAGCATCCAGGAAAGCTACGTCAACCTGATCCCTACCGCCCAGGGCGGCACCCACGTCAATGGCCTGCGCCAGGGCCTGCTGGATGCCATGCGCGAATTCTGCGAGTTCCGCAACCTGCTGCCGCGCGGTGTGAAGCTGGCGCCGGAAGATGTCTGGGAACGCATCACCTTCGTGCTGTCGATGAAGATGCAGGACCCGCAGTTCTCCGGGCAGACCAAGGAGCGCCTGTCGTCGCGCGAGGCGGCTGCCTTCGTTTCCGGCGTGGTCAAGGACGCCTTCAGCCTGTGGCTCAACGCCCACCCCGAGCTGGGCATGCAACTGGCGGAGCTGGCCATCAGCAACGCCGGTCGCCGCCTGAAGGCCAGCAAGAAGGTCGAGCGCAAGCGCATCACCCAGGGCCCGGCACTCCCCGGCAAACTGGCCGATTGCGCCGGCCAGGATCCGATGCGCGCCGAACTTTTCCTGGTCGAGGGTGACTCGGCCGGTGGCTCGGCCAAGCAGGCACGCGACAAGGAATTCCAGGCGATCCTGCCGCTGCGCGGCAAGATCCTCAACACCTGGGAAGTGGACGGTGGTGAAGTCCTGGCCAGCCAGGAAGTGCACAACATCGCCGTGGCCATTGGCGTCGACCCGGGGGCCACTGACCTTGCGCAGCTGCGCTACGGCAAGATCTGCATCCTCGCCGACGCCGACTCCGACGGCCTGCACATCGCCACGCTGCTGTGCGCGCTGTTCGTCCAGCACTTCCGCGCGCTGGTCGAGGCCGGGCATGTGTACGTGGCCATGCCGCCGCTGTACCGCATCGACCTGGGCAAGGAAATCTACTACGCCCTCGACGAGGCCGAGCGCGACGGTATCCTCGATCGCCTGGTGGCCGAGAAGAAACGCGGCAAGCCACAGGTCACCCGCTTCAAGGGCCTGGGCGAGATGAACCCGCCACAGCTGCGCGAGACCACCATGGACCCGAACACCCGGCGCCTGGTGCAGCTGACCCTGGACGATGTGCAGGCCACCTGCGAGCTGATGGACAAGCTGCTGGCCAAGAAGCGCGCGGGTGACCGCAAGAGCTGGCTGGAAACCAAGGGTAACCTGGCCGAGGTCATGGTTTGATTCGGCGGCTTCTGGCTGCCTGCCTGGCGCTGGCTGCCCTGCCGAGCCTGGCGGGCAACTGGCCAGAGTTGAAGCTGAGCGCCGAGCACCCGATCGAAGGCATGCGCGGTGGCAACCTGTCTGGCCTGGTGGAATGCCGGGGCGGGCTGTGGGGCGTGTCCGACCGCGACGACGACCGTATCTACCGCTTCGACCAGCAAAACCCGACCTGGCGCGCGCAGCCGCTCACCTTCGCCCCGCCAGCGGTGCCGGAAAGTGGCTTGCCGTGGGGCCTGAAGTCGCGCAACTGGGCGGCGTCGTATATTCGTGGTGGCGAGCTGGATTTCGAAGGCATCAGCTGTGACCAGGCGGGTAACCTGTACCTGGTCAGCGAGGCGCATGCCGCGGTGCTGCAACTGCCGCTGGAAGGCGAAGCGGACTGGTTGAAGATCGACCCGGCCATGGTTCGTCAGGCCCGTGCCAGCGGCATGCTGCTGAACTTCAACGCCTTGTTCGAAGGCCTGGCGATCAACCCGGCGGGTGACCGCCTGTGGCTGGCCGCCGAGCGCGAGCGGCGGGGCCTGGTGGCCATCGAGCGCCAGCAATCGGTGTGGACCTGCGGCCGCAGCTGCGTGCTGCTGAGCGAGGCTGGCGTCGAAATGCAGCCGGCGCAGATGCCCAATGCCCAGGCACTGTCGCGCGACTTCGCTGACCTTGCCTGGTTCGAAGGCAAGCTGTTCACCCTCGAACGCAACGCCTACCGGGTCTGCCGTCGGGATACCGACAGTGGCAAGGTCGAGCGCTGCTGGTCGTTCGCTGCCGATGCCCTGGTCGAGTCGCGCCGCTATCAACAGCCGTTCGGCCTGGCCGAGGCCTTGGTGATCGATGCCAAGGGCGCCTGGATCGGTGTGGACAACAACAACGGCGCCCGCGCTGATGGCGAGGCACGCCCGATCGTCTGGCGCTTCGATGCGCCGGAAGGCGGATGGAGCGCCAAGCCATGAGTCAGGCGCCGGGCAAGCGGGCTGGCAAGGTATTGATGATCGTCGCCTGGGCGGCGGCGCTGTTCCTTGCCACGCGTTTCTTCGGCCAATGGGAAGACAGCCAGCGCAACCCCAATGCCCAGGTGCAGTCGTCGCATGGCGAAGGCTTTATCGAGGTGCGCCTGCTGGGCAACGGCCAGGGCCACTTCGTGATGGATGGCGCGATCAACGGCCAGGTGGTGCACTTCATGCTCGACACCGGTGCCACCGACGTGGCCATCCCCGAGGCGCTGGGCCGCGAGCTGGGCCTGGAGCGTGGCAGCCCGGTGCAGCTCAGTACCGCCAACGGCCGTACCGAAGGCTACCGCACGCGCCTGGCCAGCCTGCAGCTGGGGGATATCCGCCTGCAGGACGTACGCGCCATCGTGGTGCCGGGCCTGGATGGGCAGACCGTATTGCTGGGCATGAGTGCCCTGAAACAACTTGAATTTACCCAGCGCGGCGGCACCATGCTGCTGCGCCAGAACCTGAAATGACGAGGCCCGCATGAGCGACTCACTGGAACTCAGCCTGGACGGCGTGGAACGCCGCTCGCTGGCTGACTTCACCGAACAGGCCTACCTCAACTACTCCATGTACGTGATCATGGACCGCGCCCTGCCGCACATCGGCGATGGCCTGAAGCCGGTGCAGCGACGCATCGTCTACGCCATGAGCGAGTTGGGGCTCGATGCCGATGCCAAGCACAAGAAGTCGGCGCGTACCGTCGGTGACGTGCTCGGCAAGTTCCACCCCCATGGCGACTCGGCCTGCTACGAGGCCATGGTGCTGATGGCGCAGCCGTTCAGCTACCGCTATACCCTGGTCGACGGCCAGGGCAACTGGGGTGCGCCGGACGATCCGAAGTCGTTCGCAGCCATGCGTTATACCGAAGCGCGTCTTTCGCGCTACGCCGAAGTGCTGCTCAGCGAAGTCGGCCAGGGCACCGTGGACTGGGTGCCCAACTTCGATGGCACCCTGCAGGAGCCGGCCGTGCTGCCGGCGCGCCTGCCCAACATCCTGCTCAACGGCACCACTGGTATCGCTGTGGGCATGGCCACCGACGTGCCGCCGCACAACCTGCGTGAAGTGGCCACGGCCTGTGTGCGCCTGCTCGACGAGCCCAAGGCCACCATCGAGCAGCTGTGCGAGCACATCCAGGGGCCGGACTACCCGACCGAGGCCGAGATCGTCACGCCGCGGGCAGAAATCCTGAAGATGTACGAAAGCGGCCGCGGCTCCATCCGTATGCGCGCCGTGTACCGCGTCGAGGATGGCGACATCGTCGTTACCGCGCTGCCGCACCAGGTCTCCGGGGCCAAGGTGCTGGAGCAGATCGCCGCGCAGATGCAGGCCAAGAAGCTGCCGATGGTCGCCGACCTGCGTGACGAGTCGGACCACGAGAACCCGTGCCGCATCGTCATCATCCCGCGCTCCAACCGCGTGGATGCCGATGAACTGATGCAGCACCTGTTTGCCACCACCGACCTGGAGAGCAGCTACCGGGTCAACGTCAACATCATCGGCCTGGACGGCCGGCCTCAGCTGAAGAACCTGCGAGCGCTGCTGCTGGAGTGGCTGGAGTTCCGTACCACTACCGTCCGTCGCCGCCTGCAGCACCGCCTGGACAAGGTGGAGAAGCGCCTGCACCTGTTGGAAGGTTTGCTGACCGCGTTCCTCAACCTGGATGAAGTTATCCACATCATCCGTACCGAGGACCAGCCCAAGCAAGCCCTGATCGCCCGTTTCGACCTGACCGAAATCCAGGCCGACTACATCCTCGAGACCCGCCTGCGGCAGCTGGCGCGCCTGGAAGAGATGAAGATCCGCGGCGAGCAGGATGAATTGCTGAAAGAGCAGGCCAAACTGCTCGCCCTGCTGGGCAGCGATGCCAAGCTGCGCAAACTGGTACGCAGCGAGCTGATCAAGGATGCCGAAACCTATGGCGACGACCGCCGCTCGCCGATCGTCGAGCGTGCCGAGGCCAAGGCGCTGTCGGAAAACGAACTGATGCCGACCGAGCCGGTCACCGTGGTGCTGTCGGAGAAGGGCTGGGTGCGCTGCGCCAAGGGCCACGACATCGATGCCACCGGCCTGTCATACAAGGCCGGCGATGGCTTCAAAGCGGCCGCCGCCGGGCGCTCCAACCAGTTTGCCGTGCTCATCGACTCCACTGGCCGCAGCTACTCGCTGGCCGCTCACAGCCTGCCGTCGGCGCGTGGTCAGGGCGAACCGCTGACCGGCCGCCTGACGCCACCACCGGGGGCTACCTTCGAGTGCGTGCTGTTGCCGGACGACGATGCGTTGTACGTGGTGGCCTCGGACGCCGGCTATGGCTTCGTGGTCAAGGGTGAAGACCTGCAGGCCAAGAACAAGGCCGGCAAGGGCTTGCTCAGCCTGCCCAACGGTGCCAAGGTCATGACCCCGCGCCCGGTGGCGAACCGCGAGCAGGACTGGCTGGCGGCGGTGACTACCGAAGGCCGTCTGCTGGTGTTCAAGGTCAGCGACCTGCCTCAGCTGGGCAAAGGCAAGGGCAACAAGATCATCGGGGTGCCGGGCGACCGGGTAGCCAGCCGTGAAGAATTTGTTACCGATCTGGCTGTGATTGCCGATGGCGCGACACTTGTATTGCAAGCCGGCAAGCGTACCCTATCTCTGAAAGCGGACGACCTGGAGCATTACAAGGGTGAGCGCGGACGGCGCGGCAGCAAGCTGCCACGCGGGTTCCAGCGGGTCGATGGGTTGCAGGTGGAAGTGCCGGCGTAACCGGTTGAAATGTCTGGAACGGCAATTTCAGCGTCGTTCCGGGCAGAAATGCTGGAGTCGGACGGTTATTTCGCGGATGATATGGCCCTTGCGGTGCCGGCGTGGCCGTGTGCCCGTTTGAATCTATGTGTATCACTGCGGTTGGCCTTTTGGCGACCGCCTGGATGGGATGATGAAATTTCTGCGCCTTCCATTTGCGCTGTTGATGACTGGCCTGCTGGGCCTTGGCGGGTGCACCATGCACCAGCCGGTTGCCCTGTACCAGCTCGACAGTGGTGATCCTGGCCAGCCTTCGCAGAGTGCGGGCATGGCCGTGGTGCTCGGCCCGGTATCGGTTGCCGATTACCTGCAACGTGAGACGTTCCTGCAACGTCAGGCCGATGGCAGCCTGAGTTCGGCGACCGACGGTCGTTGGGCCGGCAGCCTTTCGTCGGATATCGACCAGCTGCTGGTGCGCCAACTCGCCTGGCGCCTGGACAGCCAGCGCGTGGTGCTGGCCCCGGCGGCGACCGGTTTCAACCCGGATGTACAAGTACTGCTGTCGATTACTCGCCTGGACTCGGGCAAGGACCAGCCGGCCGTCCTGGATGCCCAGTGGCGCTTGTTGGACCGCCGTGGCCATGTGCGTGACAACCGCATCGTTCACCTCGAACAGCCACACGCGGGCAGCGAGGCGTCGCAGGTACAGGCCCAGGGCCAGTTGCTGCAGAAGCTGGCCGAACAGCTGAGCACTGCGGTCAAGCCGCTGGCCAACCAGCCGGCGATTGCCGAAGAGTCGCCAAAAAAGCCGGCTGCTCCGGTGCAGGTGAAAAAGACGCCGGAGAAATCCAAGATCCCGATGGCTGCGCCGATTCGTACCGATATGGAAGTCTACCGGTTCTGATCCAACTGCCAGATACGAAAAAGCCCGCAACGATGCGGGCTTTTTCGTATCTGCTGTTTTTGTACTGTCTGTGCTGGCCTCTTCGCGGGTAAACCCGCTCCCACAGGTTGGTGCAGGCCCCTGTGGGAGCGGGTTTACCCGCGAAGAGGCCAGCCCGGTATCAGACCCGGCGTTCGTGCATCCGCGCCAACTGCCGCTCCAGCATCGACGGGTAGGGCTCCATCAGGCGCTCCACGCAGCAGGCGCCCTCGGGGCTGGCAATCGGGCGAATGCGGGCGCGCTGGCGAATCAGCGTGTCATCGCTGATCTGCCGCTCCACCAGCAACAGGTTGCGGCTGTGCTGCGACAGCGCCAAGGCGTCTTGGGCCTTTTCGGCCATCAGCAGGTCTACCAGCTCCAGCCCTTGCAGGTCGTTGCCCAGAGCCAGGCCCAGTTGCAGCTGCAGGGTAATGCCGCTGTCCGCAACCTCGATCTGCAGGGCATGGCCCAGGGCGCGCAACAGCTCGCCGCAGCAGATGGCGTTGGTCAGGTAGTCCTCGCCGCAGTCGCGGCTGTGGAACAGCACCAGGGTGCTGCCGTCGTTGAGCGTGTGGGTTTCGCCGTCGTAGAGCGAGGCGGCGTGCTCCAGGCAATCGCGGTAGCGCTCGGTCAGTTCGGTCAGGCGCGTGCGCGGCAGGCGACGCAACTGCTCCTGCGAACCCAACTGCACGGCGAGCACGGCGCTGTACTGCGGCTCGTCGGATTCGACCACGGCGGCCTTGGGTGCGCTTTCGTCGTCCAGCAGGCCGGCGAAGGCTTCATCGTCATCCTCGTCCGCCTGGGCGGCAAGCTTGGCGCGCGGTGCGGCCTTGGCTGCCGGGGTGGCGTCGTGCAGGTCGTCGAACTGCTCGTCGTCCTCTTCTTCGGGCTCCGGCTCAGGTGGCGGCGGCGGGGCCAGGCGCGCGTGCAGCTGGCGGGCGATGTCGCCGATCTCGTCCTGGCGGTCGGTGGCCGGGGTATAGGGTTGCGGGTCGCGCAGCCACACCCGCAGCTGCAGCAGCGGCAGGGTGATGAAGCGGCCCTGGCGCAGGCTCAGGGTCAGTGCCAGTACCAGCAGGATGGCGGCAAGGATGCCCATGCTCTGCAGGCTGATCAGCATCGGCTGCTGGAACTGGCTCATGTCCAGGCTGATGCGCAGTTGCCCGGCGGTCACGTCCTGGAAGGTGATCTTGGTCTGGTACAGGCCTTCGGCCTCGCCCAGCAGGCTGTTGCGCGGGCGCTGGCCGGCCTCGGCGAGGATACGGTTGTCCACGCTGTAGATTGCCGCATGGGCCACCAGCGGGTTTTTCACCAGGTTGCCGAGCAGCACGTTGAGGCTGAGGATGTCGTTGGCCACCAGCAGCTCGGTCGCCGAGGTGGCGGTCTGGGTGGTCAGGCTCTGGCCCAGGGCATCGGCCTGCTCGTGCATGGCCTGCTTGAACTGCAGGCCCATCACGCAGGCGTAGATCACCAACGCCAGCGCCACCAGGAAAATGTTGGTGCAGGCGATGCGCAGTGCCAGCGGCACGCGACGTTGACTCAGGGCGCGATAGATCATCAGGAAGAAGTTGTCTGCTTTGACGGGCGTGGGCCGGTTCACTGAGCTCGGCTCTTAATGGCATGAAAGTGTGGGGCAGTATAGCGAGCCGGGTTTTGTCGGCAAAGTATCGTTGGCGCCCGACGGTCACGGAAAATCGGTAGAATGCGCATTTTTCATCGAAGTCGGAGCCAGGTTGTGCGCGAAATCGTCCTGATCAACATCACCGGTGAGGACCGTCCCGGTCTCACTGCGGCTATCACCGGCGTCCTGCTGCAGGGCGGTGTGAGCATCCTCGACATTGGCCTGGCAGTCATGCACGGTACCTTGTCGTTCGGCATCCTGGTCGATATCCCGGACAACGAAGTGGCCACCTCCCTGCTGCAGAGCGTGCAGGCCAAGGCCCACGAACTGAACCTGCAGGCCCGCTACACGCCGATTTCCGAGGCGGACTACCAGCACTGGGCCGATGGCCACGGCGAGGCGCGCCACATCGTCACCTTGCTCAGCCGCAAGATCACCCCCGAGCAGCTGCAGCGGGTGAGTGCGGTGATCAGCCAGTACGGCCTGACCATCGAGCGCATCGAGCGCCTGTCGGCCCGTGTGGCGCTGGATGCCGAGACCGACAAGGGCAAGGCGGCCATCGAGATTTCCGTACGCGGCGTGCCGAGCGATGCCCAGGCCCTGCGTGCCGACTTCTTCGCCTTGGCTGAAGAGCTGAGCATCGACATCGCCTTCCAGAAGGACGACCTGTTCCGCCGCAACCGCCGCCTGGCGGTGTTCGACATGGACTCGACGCTGATCGAAGCCGAAGTCATCGACGAACTGGCCAAGGCCGCTGGCGTAGGTGAGCAGGTGGCCGCGATCACCGAGCGCGCGATGCGTGGCGAGCTGGACTTCCGTGCCAGCTTCAAGGAGCGCATGGCGCTGCTCAAGGGCCTGGATGTGGGCGTGCTGGACGAGATCGGTGCGTCGCTGCGCCTGACCGAGGGGGCCGAGAACCTGTTTGCCGAGCTCAAGCGCCTGGGTTACAAGACGGCGATCCTGTCCGGTGGCTTCACTTACTTTGCCCGCCAGGTGCAGGCGCGCCTGGGCATCGACTATGTGTTCGCCAACGAGCTGGAAGTGGTCGATGGCAAGGTGACCGGCGTGGCTGTGGAGCCGATCGTCGATGCCCAGCGCAAGGCCGAGCTGCTGCAGAAGCTGGCCAGCGAAGAAGGCTTGCAGCTGGAGCAGACCATTGCCGTGGGAGACGGTGCCAACGACCTGCCGATGCTGTCGCTGGCCGGCCTGGGCGTGGCGTTCCGCGCCAAGCCGCTGGTGCGCCAGTCGGCCAAGCAGGCGATTTCTACCCTGGGGCTGGATGGGGTGTTGTATCTGCTGGGCCTGCGCGACCGCGACGCGCGCGGCTGATTTGCAAGTTTGGGGCTGCTTCGCAGCCCTTTCGCGACACAAGGCCGCTCCCACAGGTACGGCGCAGATTTCAAATGCGGCGCCGTACCTGTAGGAGCGGCCTTGTGTCGCGAAAGGGCCGCAACGCGGCCCCAGGTTCCATCAGGCAATCAAGCCTGCACAGGCGCCGCCAACTGCTGGCCCATGCGCACCGCGGAACCAGCACCCAGGTTCTCCGCCCACTTCACCTGCTCCGGCCCGAACAGCACGATAGCAGTCGACCCCAGCTTGAAACGGCCCAGTTCGGCGCCTTTCTCCAGGTGGATCGGCGCGCGGCTGGCTTCGTCGTAGCGGAAGGTCTTCAGTTCACGCTTGGGTGGCGTCACCAGCCCGGCCCACACGGTTTCGATCGAAGCGACGATCATCGCGCCAACCAGCACCACGGCCATCGGCCCGCGCTCGGTATCGAACAGGCAGACCACGCGCTCGTTGCGGGCGAACAGCTCGGGGACGTTCTCTGCGGTGGTCTGGTTGACCGAGAACAGGCGGCCCGGCACGTAGACCATTTCACGCAGGGTACCGGCCAGCGGCATGTGCACGCGGTGGTAATCCTTGGGCGACAGGTAGATGGTGGCGAACTCGCCGCCCATGAACGGCGCGGCCATGGCCGGGTCACCGCCCAGCAGCTCCTGCGCGCTGAAACCGTGGCCCTTGGCCTGGAAAATGCGGCCGTGCTCGATCGGGCCAAGCTGGCTGACGGCACCGTCGGCCGGGCACAGGATGGCGCCCGGGGTCTCGTCCAGCGGGCGGGCACCCGGCTTCAGGGCGCGGGTGAAGAATGCATTGAAGTGCTCGTAGGCGCTCAGGTCCTCGACCAGCGCTTCGCTCATGTTGACCTGGTAACGCTTGGCGAACCAGGCGGTGAAGGCGTTCTTGAACCAGCGCACGCGGCACTCGGCGATGCAGCCGGCCAGCCGCGACAGCAGGTGGTGCGGCAGCAGGTACTGGCTGATGATGAACAAACGGGATTTCATGCAGGTTCCTTAGACTTCTACAGGCGTGTCCGGGTGGTTGCCCCATTCGCTCCACGAGCCGGCGTAGGCCTTGACGCGCGGGTAGCCGAGGGCCTTGGCCACCAGGTAGGTGAAACCGGAGCGGCGGTGGGTCTGGCAGTGGGTGATCACTTCCTTGTCGGGGGTGATGCCCAGGTTCTGCAGGACTTCGGCGATGTCCTGGCGAATGCGCAGGTGGTCGTTGAGGTCCATGCCGGCGGTCCACTCGAAGTTGATCGCGCCGGGGATGTGGCCGCCCTTGGCTGCCAGCACTTTCTCGCCGCTGAACTCCTGCGGGCCACGGGCGTCCCAGATGACCAGGTCGTCGGCGCCCAGGCGGCTTTGCAGGTACTCGCGGGTGGCGGTGGGCGAACTGTCGATGCGCAGGCGCACCGGCGTGTTGCCGCTGGCGGGCACTTCTGTGGAGAGCTTGTCGGCAGGCCAGGCCTGGATGCCGCCATTGAGGTAGTGGTAACGCTTGTGGCCGATC
Organism: Pseudomonas sp. B13(2017); assembly: GCF_002113245.1. NCBI lineage: Bacteria > Pseudomonadati > Pseudomonadota > Gammaproteobacteria > Pseudomonadales > Pseudomonadaceae > Pseudomonas > Pseudomonas sp. B13(2017). The sequence goes on along the minus strand of NZ_NEJX01000001.1, from coordinate 26,004 downwards.
ACGTCGAGCAGCCAGATGAAGCGCCCGGCCCAGCCGCCGCCCTCATCGTCATACACCACATACACGGCATCGTCGCGGTGGCCGAGTTCGCTGAACAGTTTTTCCAGCTCGCCCAGGGCCGGCAGCAGGCCGGGCGCTGGGGGCTGGCCAAGCTGGGTACGCTTGCCTTCGACAAAGCGTGCGCCGGGGATATGCCCGCTGACATAGCGGTTGGCGCTGCTCAGGTCGACCAGGATCAGCTGTGGCGAATCCAGGCGCGGCAGCAGGTCCGCGGCTTCGATCACCAGGGGCAGGCCGGAAAAGTCAGTCATCCACGGTCTCCAGTGTGGAAAGAGGGGCGATTGTAGCGCAAGGCTCAGGCCTTGCGGTTGGCAAACACCGACAGCGCCCGTTCGGTGCACTGTGCGGTCTTGCCGAAGGCTTGCACGCTGATGTCGGCCAGCGGCCGGCAGCCCTGGTCAGCCACCATCAGCATCAGCACCTGGTCCGCCACCGCCAGCGAGCGCAGCAGCACGTGCTCGCTGCGGAACAAGGCACGCAGCGGGGCCGGCAGCAGGGCCGAGAACTGGCTGTGGTTTTCCGGGGTGATGCGCAATTGCCCGGCCTTGGCTAGCAGCTTTTGCAGCAGTTTGTTCTGCGCCACCGGCAGTACCAGCGCCCCGGCTTCCTTGGGCAGGCCGGCCATCTGCTGCACGCGCAGCTGGTCGTTGGCCTTGTCCAGGCTCAGCAGCAGGATCCGCTGCATGCCAGAGGCCAGAAGGGCCTCGATAACCTGCGTGGCCAGGTGCACGCTGTTGGTGAACGGGCTGGGCTGGGCCAGAAGGTCCTGGCACAGCTTGCGCCAGCGCGCCAGTTCGTCGCTGGTGGGCGGTGGCGGAGCCAGCATGTCTGGGTGCGGACGGCGCTGGTGCCAGGGCCAGATCAGCGCTTCGGCCGGGTGGAACAGGGCATGCTGGGCATGGCGGCGGGCGCTGGCCGCAGCCTGCTGGTGCACCTGCTGCTGCACGTCTTCCAGCGAGGTCTGCAGGTACAGTGCGGTCAACAGCTGCCAGCGCAGCAGGTGCGGGTTGTCCCAGCCCACCTGTGCCGCCAGGGCCAGGTTGTTGGCCAGCAGCACGGTGTTGGCCGGCTGGTTGAACCAGCGGCGCAGGCCAGGCTCGGCGTCCAGGCGGTGTTGCTGGCTGAGCAGGTCCGGGTCGCGGGCGATACTGAGCACCTGGGCCAGTTGTTCGCGTTCTTCCAGCAACAGGCGGTAACCCTGGGTCACCCATTGTGGCAGGCGCCAGTACTCCGCCATGGTCTGGCAAAGCTCCATGATGCGCACGCCAAACAGTTCTTCCTCGACATGGGCGGCGTCTTCGCCCTTGTGGATAACCCGCAGTTCCCAGGTATCGAGCAGCTTGGGGTAGGCCAGCGCCAGCGGCCAGAGTGGCGACAGGAACAACAGGCTGCCCCAGTGGATTTCCTGCCACAGCCGTGCCAGGCGGCTGGCGAACAGGCCGTTGGCCTGCTGCGAGGCGTGCTGGCTGATCAGCTGGAACTGGCACAGTACCGGCGGGATCTCTTCGACGGGCACTGCTGGCAGGCGCTTGAGCAGCTGTTCGCTGCGCTCCAGGCCCAGGCGGTTGAGGGCGACTTCCAGGCTTTCGGCGGGCTCTGCAAGGCTGGCATTGGTGGGGTGATTGGCTTCGCGCATCACCGACAGCACCAGTGCCGGGCTATCCTGCATCAGTTCGGCGATATCGCGCAGCGAGCGGCGGTTATCGTGGATGGCGGCCATGACCCGGTCGTAGCTGTGCTTCGGCACGGGGATGCGAACACTCTCGAGCAGCTTTACCCAGGCCTCTAGCGTACGTGGAGCCTGAGCGGGCACCTTGGTTTCAATTGGCATTTTGACATCAGTCCGAACTGGCTTTTCGCATTGAGTGGCTATAGTCTGGCGCAGTTCTGCCGATAAGTAGAAGAAGAGTTTTAAAGCTCCCGTCTCTTCCCCTGACCACGACAGCAAGTGCTTTGAACCTATGGCTAAAATTATCGGCATCATCGTCGTATTCGCGAGCGTGCTCGGCGGATACGTGCTTTCCCACGGCAAGATCGCGGCGCTGATCCAGCCGTTCGAAGTACTGATCATCGGCGGTGCGGCCTTTGGTGCATTCCTGCAGGCCAACCCTGGCCACATGACCATGCACGTCATCAAGAAGTCGATGAAGATGTTCGGCTCGCGCTTCACTCATGCCTTCTACCTGGAAGTGCTGGGCCTGGTGTACGAGATCCTCAACAAGAGCCGGCGCGAAGGCATGATGGCCATCGAGGCCGACATCGAGGATGCCGCCGCCAGCCCGATCTTCGCCAAGTACCCGACGGTGCTGGCCGATGAACGCATGACCGCGTTCGTTTGCGATTACCTGCGCATCATGTCCACCGGCAACATGGCCCCGCACGAGCTCGAGGGCCTGTTCGACATGGAACTGCTGAGCATGAAGGAAGAACTGGAGCACCCGTCCCATGCGGTGACCGGCATCGCCGACGGCATGCCCGGCTTCGGTATCGTTGCGGCGGTACTGGGTATCGTGGTGACCATGGCCTCGCTTGGCGACGGTGACCAGGCCTCCATCGGCCTCCATGTGGGTGCGGCACTGGTGGGTACCTTCTTCGGTATTCTGGCGGCCTACGGCTTCTTCGGCCCATTGGCCAAGTGCCTGGAGCACGATGCCAAGGAAGAGCTGAACCTCTACGAATCGATCAAGGCTTCGCTGGTGGCCTCGGCCTCGGGCATGCCGCCTTCGCTGGCGGTCGAGTTCGGGCGCAAGGTGCTGTACCCCAAGCACCGCCCAAGCTTCGCCGAACTGGAACAAGCGGTTCGCGGTCGCTGAGTCATGGAGAACAATCAGCCCATCATCGTCAAGCGCGTCAAGCGCTTTGGCGGCGGCCACCACGGCGGCGCCTGGAAAATCGCCTTCGCCGACTTCGCCACGGCGATGATGGCGTTCTTCCTGGTGCTGTGGCTGTTGTCCACGGCCACACCAGAACAGAAGATCGCCATTGCCGGCTACTTCAAGGACCCGATCGGCTTCTCGGAAAGCGGAACGCCCTACGTCATCGACCTGGGCGGCTCGCCTCAGCTGGCGCCGGAAAAGACCATCAACCCCGAAGCCAAGTCGGAGCCGACGCCTGATACCAGCATCCAGCTGGACAAGGACCAGGTGGAGACCATGGCCGAGCAGGTCGAGCGTGAGCGCCTGGAGTTGCTGTTGCAGGAACTGCAGAACAAGGTGGAAGAGAACCCGCAGCTGCAGAAGTTCAAGGACCAGATCCTGTTCGAGATCACCCAGGACGGCCTGCGCATCCAGATCATGGACGCCGAGAACCGGCCGATGTTCGACATTGGCAGCGCGCGCTTGCAGCCGTACTTCGAGGACATCCTGCTGGCCATGGCCGACACCATCAAGGCGGTGCCGAACAAGATCAGCATCAGTGGCCACACCGACGCCAAGCCTTATGCCGGCAGTGGCGAGTTCGGCAACTGGGAATTGTCGGCCAACCGCGCCAACGCCGCGCGCCGTGCACTGGTGGCCGGCGGCTACCCGGATGGCCAGGTGGCGCGGGTGGTGGGTTATGCCTCGTCGTCCCTGTTCGATCGCAAGGACCCGTTCAACCCGGTCAACCGCCGCATCGACATCATCGTGCTGACCAAAAAGGCCCAGCGCAATATCGAAGGCGAGCAGGGCGCGCCAGAAGCACCGGCTGCCGAGCCTGCGCCGCCGGCCGCTGCGGCACCGGCGGCGCCAGGGGAGGCCGGGCAGGCCCCCATGCAGCCGCGTGAACTGCGCCAGAAGCTGAACATCTTCGAAGAGGGGACGCTGAAGATGGATGAGGCCAAGGACCAGTAAACCCTGCAGGATCGCGCTGTAGCTGAAGCCAGCGCGTACCCTGTGGGAGCGGGCTTGCCCGCGAACACGGGCGAAGCCCGTGCCAACCACCGAGGTGCCTGCTTCGCGGGCACGCCCGCTCCCACAGGATTGGCGTAGCCCTCGAGCCTTATGCAGAGCCTGTGGCGCAAGTGGTCAGTAAGCGTCTTCCGGCAAACTGGCAATGATCGAGCGGTAGCTGTTCATCCGTTGCTGCTTGATACGCCCCTCGTCCAGCGCCTTGAGCAGCGCACAGCCCGGTTCGCGATCATGCTTGCAGTCGCGGAAGCGGCAGGTGCCGAACAGGTCGCGGAACTCGATGAAACCATCCTCCACATCACTGCGGCTGACGTGACCCAGGCCGAACTCGCGGATGCCCGGCGAGTCGATCAGGTCGCCACCGTTGGGGAAGTGGTACAACCGCGCGGTGGTGGTGGTGTGGGTGCCCTGGCCAGACCACTCCGACAGGTCGCCGACACGGGTGCCGGCGTCCGGCAGCAAGCTGTTGACCAACGACGACTTGCCCACCCCCGACTGGCCGACGAACACGCTGATGTGGCCGTCGAGCATCTGCTGCAGGCGTTGCATGCCGTCACCGTGGTGGGCCGAGACCTCCAGCAGCGGGTAGCCCAGCTCGCGGTAAACCTCCAGCAGCGCATGCAGGCCCGGGCCGTTCTCGTCGTTGATCAGGTCGGCCTTGTTCAGCAGCAGCAGCGGGCGGATGCCGGCGTGCTCCGCCGCCACCAGATAACGGTCGATGAGGTTGGGGTGCGGCTCGGGCGCGGGGGCGAAGACGATCACGATCAGGTCGACGTTGGCCGCCACCGGCTTCAGCTGGCCGTGGTTGTTCGGCCGGCACAGCTCGGTACTGCGCGGCATCTGCGCGACGATCACGCCAATGCCCTGGTTGCCCGAGCGCCATACCACGCGGTCGCCGGTAACCAGCGCCGGCAGGTTGGCGCGCAAGTGGCAGCGGAATACCTGGCCCGCGGCTTCGCCGTCCTGGGCCTCCACTTCTACCTGCACACCGAAGTGCGCAATCACCAGGCCCAGTTGCTCCGGCCCCAGGTCGCCACCCTCCAGTTCCTGCAGCACGTGCTGTTCGCGTTTGGCCGCACGCGCGGCGCGCTCGTTCTGGATTTTTTCGATGCGCCAGTTCTGGCGGCGATTGAGCTGGCGTTTGGCCATGAAGATTCCGTGCGTGGGGGCAGGTTGAAAACGGCACGCAGTTTAGCACGCCAGGCGCCGGACCATTTGGCTTACCTTCGCGCCGTGAATGGGCGTGCCTTGGCCACTACGCTACTATGACGGCCTATACGAGGAGCCCCCGCATGCAAAACCCACAGAACCTGATCTGGATCGACCTGGAAATGACCGGCCTGGATCCGGACAGCGACGTCATCATCGAGATGGCCACCATCGTCACCGACAGCGAACTGAACACTCTGGCCGAAGGGCCGGTGATCGCCATCCACCACAGTGACGAAGTGCTGGCGCGCATGGACGAGTGGAACACCCGCACCCATGGCGCTTCGGGCCTGACCCAGCGCGTACGCGAGAGCAAGGTCGACATGGCCGCAGCCGAGGCGCAGACCATTGCCTTCCTCGAGCAGTGGGTACCGAAAGGCAAGTCGCCGATCTGCGGTAACAGCATCTGCCAGGACCGCCGTTTCCTGTACCGGCACATGCGCAACCTGGAAAACTACTTCCACTACCGCAACCTGGACGTTTCGACCCTGAAGGAGCTGGCTGCACGCTGGGCACCTGACGTGCGTGACAGCTTCAAGAAGGGCAACACCCACCTGGCGCTGGACGACATCCGCGAATCCATCGCCGAACTGCGCCACTATCGCGAGCACTTCATCAAGGTGTGAGCCGAAAAGGCGCAGATATTGTATCTGCGCCCTCTTTTGGTGCCATGGGCAACTGGTTAGACTGCGCGCCTTTCTCGCACGCCCGCACGGACCCCGCACCATGTTGTTGATGCTCTACCTCATCGCCATCACCGCCGAAGCCATGACCGGCGCGTTGTCTGCCGGCCGTCGCGGCATGGACTGGTTCGGCGTGGTGCTGATTGCCTGCGTCACCGCCCTGGGTGGCGGCTCGGTGCGTGACGTGCTGCTCGGGCATTACCCGCTGACCTGGGTGAAGCACCCGGAATACCTGGTGCTGACCAGTTGTGCGGCGCTGCTGACCATCTTCATTGCGCCGATGATGCGCCGCCTGCGCTCGCTGTTCCTGGTGCTCGATGCCCTGGGGCTGGTGGCCTTTACCCTGATCGGTTGCATGACCGCACTGGAGATGGGGCAGGGCATGCTCGTGGCGTCGATCAGCGGGGTCATCACCGGGGTATTTGGCGGGATCTTGCGAGATATCTTCTGTAACGACATTCCCCTGGTATTCCGCCGCGAGCTGTACGCCAGTGTCTCGTTTGCCGCGGCTTGGTTCTACCTGGGCTGCGTGTATTTCAAGGTGCCGGCGGAGCAGGCGATGTTGCTGACCTTGTTTGGCGGGTTCCTGGTGCGGTTGCTGGCGATTCGGTTCCATTGGGAAATGCCCAAGTTCCACTACAACGACCAGCAGTAACGCAGTTCCGGCACAACATGGCCCCTGTGGGAGATTGCCCAGCCCTTGGGGCTGCGCTGTCGCACAGGGAACAATATTCGAGAGTGTGTCACCTTCCTTGTGGGAGCGGGCGTGCCCGCGAAGCGGCCAACGCGGTGTATGGCACCGGCTCCGCCGGTGTTCGCGGGCACGCCCGCTCCTACAAGGATTGCGCAGGCTCTGGGGCTACCGCTATTGAATGCCGTGCTGCGCCAGCGCCCACTCCACATGCTCCCTCACCAGCTCCGAGGCATCCTCGCGCCGCGCCTTCAGCGCTTCGATCACCGGGATCGTCGATGGCGCATTGCCAAGCCCCACCGCCAGGTTGCGCAACCAGCGCTCATACCCGGCCCGGCGCAATGGCCCGCCTTCGGTCTTGCGCAGGAAGGTCCTTTCATCCCACAGGAACATCTCCGCCAGCTCGGCATTCTCCAGCCCGTGCCGTGGCTGGAAGTCCTGTTCCTGGCTATGCCTGGCAAAGCGGTTCCATGGGCAGACGATCTGGCAGTCATCGCAACCGAACACCCGGTTGCCCATCTTCGAGCGCAACTCGACGGGGATCGGCCCCCGCAATTCGATGGTCAGGTAGGAGATGCAGCGCCGTGCATCCAGCACATACGGCCCGACGAAGGCCTGGGTCGGGCAGATGTCCAGGCAGGCCTGGCAGCGCCCGCAGTGTTCGCTGGTGGTGGCTTCGTCCACCGGCAGCGGCAGGTCGACGAACAGCTCGGCGAGGAAGAAGTAGCTGCCCGCCTTGCGGTTGAGCAGCAGAGTGTTCTTGCCGATCCAGCCCAGCCCGGCCTGCTCGGCCAGGGCCTTTTCCAGCACCGGAGCGCTGTCGACGAAGGCGCGGTAGCCGAACGGGCCGATGGCTTGCTGAATGCGATCGGCCAGGAACTGCACGCGCTTGCGCACCAGCTTGTGGTAATCCCGGCCCAGGGCGTAGCGCGATACGTAGGCTTTTTCCGGCTGCGCCAGGCGCTGCGCCATCTGCGTGTCGCCGGGCAGGTAGTCCATGCGCAGCGATACCACGCGTACCGTGCCGGGGATCAGTTGCTCCGGGTGCGCGCGTTTGCTGCCGTGGGCGCCCAGGTAATCCATCTCGCCCTGGTAGCCGGCGTCGAGCCAGCGCTGCAGGTGGTGTTCGTGTTCGCCAAGGTCGACCCCGGCGATGCCGACATGGGCAAAACCGAGTTCTTGGCCCCAAATCTTGATCGATTGGGCCAGTTGGGCGAGGTCAGGCGTACAGGCGGACATGGATGGGCAAGGCAATACGGGCTCAGGTGCGTATAATTCTGCCAGACATTGGAGCCTTTGACCCCATGCCGCAGACCAAACACCCCAGCCATACCCCTCAATTGCTCAGCAGCGTGACTGTCGCGCACCTGCCGGCACGGCATGCGCACGCCCATAAAGGCGACTTCGGCCATGTACTGGTGGTCGGTGGCGACCTCGGTACCGGCGGCGCCGTGCTGCTCAGTGCCGAGGCCGCCCTGCGCTGTGGCGCGGGGCTGGTCAGCGTGGCGACCCGGCCTGAACACGTGACTGCCAGCCTGGCGCGCCTGCCCGAGGTCATGTGCTTGGGCGCCACTTCGGCCAACCAGCTGATGGGCGTGCTGGAGCGCGCTTCGGTGCTGGTGGTCGGCCCAGGCCTGGGCCAGGCAGCCTGGGGCCGCAGCCTGCTGTCGGCGGTGGCCAATGCCGAGCGCCCGCAGGTGTGGGACGCCGATGCCCTGAATTTGCTGGCGCGCACCCCGCTGGCCCTGCCCAGTGGCAGCATCCTTACCCCACACCCCGGGGAGGCGGCGCGGCTGCTGGGCATTTCCACCGAGGCTGTGCAGGCGGACCGCGCGGGTGCCGCACGCAAGCTGGCGCGCCGTTACAACAGCGTCTGCGTGCTCAAGGGGGCCGGCACTCTGGTGGCCGACCCGGCCGGGCAGCTGCTGCTGTGCGAACGTGGCCACCCGGCCATGGCCGGTGCCGGCCTGGGCGATGTGCTGACCGGTGTATTGGCGGCGCTGCTGGCCCAGGGCCTGGATGCCTGGCATGCCGCGGGGCTGGGGGTATGGCTGCACGCCTGTGCCGGCGAGCGTCTGGGCGTTAAAGGTAGAGGCCTGGCTGCCAGCGATCTGGCGCCGGTCATTCGTGAGTTGTTGGAGGAGCATTCTGCGTGTCTGGCTTAAACCTGTTTCTGGCCGATGAAGCGGCCACGGTCAAATTCGGCGCACAACTGGCCGAGGTGACCGGCGGTCACGGCGTGATTTTTCTGGAAGGTGACCTGGGCGCGGGCAAAACCACGCTGTCGCGTGGCCTGATTCGTGGCCTGGGCCATACTGGTGCGGTGAAAAGCCCGACCTTCACCGTGGTCGAACCTTACGAGATCGGTGAGGTGCGGGCGTTCCATTTCGACCTGTATCGCCTGGTCGATCCGGAAGAGCTGGAGTTCATGGGCATTCGTGACTATTTCGAGGGCGACCCGCTGTGCCTGTTCGAGTGGCCACAAAAGGGTGCGGGCGTTTTGCCAAAGCCCGACCTGACCATTACCATAAGCCCCCAAGCGGGCGGACGCTCGCTGATCCTTTCGCCGCAGGGGGCTCGCGGCGAGGCCTGGTGCGTTGCACTGGCCGAACACTATAAACAGTAAGTGGGGTAGGTATGCGCATACGCGCACTGGTCGCCATCGTTGGGCTGCTGCTGACAACGGTGACCGTTGACGCTCTGGCCGTCACTCAAGTCAAGAGCATGCGCCTGTGGCGCGCGCCGGACAACACGCGGCTGGTCTTCGACCTGTCTGGCCCCGTGCAGCACAGCGTCTTCACCCTGAGCGCACCTGATCGCCTGGTTATCGACATCAATGGCGCGACCTTGGCCGCGCCACTGAACGTGGCTACCTCCAATACGCCGATCAGCAGCGTGCGTTCGGCTCAGCGCACCCCGACCGACCTGCGCGTGGTGGTCGACCTGAAAAAATCGGTCACCCCAAAAAGCTTCACCCTGGCGCCCAACGCCCAGTACGGCAACCGCCTGGTGGTCGACCTGTACGACCAGGAGGCTGACGCCATTGCGGCCAGCGCGCCGGCTCCGGCCCCGACTCCGGCACCAACGCCTGCAACCACGCCGGCAGTACCGGTGACCCCGGCCCAGCCTGCCATCAAGCTGCCGCCGGTTCCCAACGGCAAGCGTGACATCGTGGTTGCCATCGACGCCGGTCACGGCGGCGAAGACCCGGGTGCGTCCGGCTCGCGTGGCCAGCATGAAAAAGACATCGTGCTGCAGATCGCCAAGGAACTGCAGCGCCAGATCAACAGCGAAAAAGGCTTCCGGGCCGAGCTGACCCGTACCGGCGACTACTTCATCCCACTGCGCAAGCGCACGGAAATCGCCCGCAAGAAGGGCGCCGACCTGTTCATCTCGATCCACGCCGACGCTGCGCCGTCCCGCGCCGCCTTTGGCGCCTCGGTGTTTGCCCTGTCCGACCGCGGCGCTACCTCCGAGACCGCGCGCTGGCTGGCCGACACGGAAAACCGTTCCGACCTGATCGGTGGTGCCGGTAACGTCAGCCTCGACGACAAGGACCGCATGCTGGCCGGCGTGCTGCTCGACCTGTCGATGACCGCCACGCTCAGCTCCAGCCTCAATGTCGGGCAGAAGGTGCTGGGCAACATGGGCCGCATTACCTCGCTGCACAAGCAGCGGGTGGAACAGGCCGGCTTCATGGTGCTGAAGTCGCCGGATATTCCGTCGATCCTCGTTGAAACCGGGTTCATCTCGAACAACAACGAAGCCGCCAAACTGGCCACCGCCAGCCATCAGCAGGCCCTGGCCCGTTCGATCCACACCGGTGTGCGCCAGTACTTCCAGCAGAACCCGCCGCCTGGCACCTACATCGCCTGGCTGCGCGACACCGGCAAGATCGCCGCTGGCCCGCGTGAGCACACGGTACGCCCTGGCGAGACCCTGGCGATGCTTGCCGTGCGCTACCAGGTCAGCGTGACCAGCCTGCGCAGCACCAACAGCCTCAAGACCGATGAGCTGAAGGTCGGCCAGCGCCTCGATATCCCCGCTACCACGTTGGCCTCGCAATGAGTGGCGGTTCGCGCATCCAGCTGCTCAGCCCGCGGCTGGCCAACCAGATTGCCGCCGGTGAGGTTGTCGAGCGGCCGGCCTCTGTCGCCAAGGAGTTGCTGGAGAACAGCCTGGACTCCGGCGCCCGGCGTATCGACGTGGAAGTGGAGCAGGGCGGCGTCAAGCTGCTGCGGGTGCGTGACGATGGCAGCGGCATTTCCGCCGACGACCTGCCGCTGGCCCTGGCCCGTCACGCCACCAGCAAGATCCGCGAGCTGGAAGACCTGGAAGGGGTATTGAGCCTGGGCTTCCGTGGTGAGGCCCTGGCCTCGATCAGCTCGGTGGCGCGCCTGACCCTGACCTCGCGTACCGCCAGTGCTACCGAGGCCTGGCAGGTGGAAACCGAAGGCCGCGACATGACCCCGCGGGTGCAGCCGGCGGCGCACCCGGTGGGTACTTCGGTGGAAGTGCGCGACCTGTTCTTCAATACCCCGGCCCGGCGCAAGTTCCTCAAGGCCGAGAAAACCGAATTCGATCACCTGCAGGAAGTGATACGGCGCCTGGCGCTGGCGCGCTTCGATGTCGGCTTCCACCTGCGCCACAACGGCAAGAGCATCCTCAGCCTGCACGAGGCCCACGATGAAACCGCCCGTGCGCGGCGGGTGGGCGCCATCTGCGGCCCGGGCTTCATGGAGCAGGCGCTGCCGATCGATGTGGAGCGCAATGGCCTGCGTCTGTGGGGCTGGGTCGGCCTGCCGACCTTCTCGCGCAGCCAGGCAGACCTGCAGTATTTCTTCGTCAACGGCCGTGCGGTGCGCGACAAGCTGGTCGCCCACGCCGTGCGCCAGGCCTACCGCGACGTGCTGTTCAATGGTCGGCACCCGACCTTCGTGCTGTTCCTGGAGCTGGAGCCCAACGGCGTCGACGTCAACGTGCACCCGACCAAGCACGAAGTGCGTTTCCGCGAGGGGCGCTCGGTACACGACTTCCTGTATGGCACCCTGCATCGCGCCCTTGCCGATGTGCGCCCGGAAGACCAGTTGGCGGCGCCTGCTGCCGTGCCCGAAGTGCTCCGCCCCACGGGCCAGCAGGCCGGTGAGTTCGGCCCCCAGGGCGAAATGCGCCTGGCCTCGCCGGTGCTCGAGCAGCCGCGAGCCCCGCAGCAGTCGTTTTCCAGTGGCGGCAGTGGCGCGGGTTACCAGTACCAGTACACCCCGCGCCCCTCGCAGCCGCTGCCAGCCGCCGAGGCACAGGCGGTGTATCGCGAGTTTTACAAACCGCTGGATGAAGGCGCGGCGCCGACGACGGCTCTGCCTGAAAGCCAGGGTGACATTCCCCCGCTGGGCTACGCGCTGGCGCAGCTCAAGGGCATCTATATCCTGGCCGAGAACGCCATCGGCCTGGTGCTGGTAGACATGCATGCGGCCCATGAGCGCATCATGTACGAGCGCCTGAAGGTAGCCATGGCCAGCGAAGGCCTCAGCGGCCAGCCGCTGCTGGTGCCCGAGACCCTGGCCCTGAGCCAGCGTGAAGCAGACTGCGCCGAAGAGCACGCGCAGTGGTTCCAGCGGCTGGGCTTCGAACTGCAGCGGCTGGGTCCCGAGACCCTGGCCATCCGCCAGATCCCGGCTTTGCTCAAGCAGGCTGAGGCCAACCGACTGGTGCAGGATGTACTCGCCGACCTGATGGAATACGGCACCAGCGACCGTATCCAGGCGCACCTCAACGAGCTGCTCGGCACCATGGCCTGCCACGGCGCCGTGCGCGCCAACCGGCGCCTGGCGATCCCCGAGATGAACGCCCTGCTGCGTGACATGGAAAACACCGAGCGCAGCGGCCAGTGCAACCATGGTCGCCCCACCTGGACCCAGATGGGCCTGGATGACCTGGACAAACTCTTCCTGCGCGGTCGATGAAATGAGCGGCAAGCCCCCTGCAATATTCCTGATGGGCCCGACGGCGGCCGGCAAGACCGACCTGGCCATCGAGCTGACCAAAGTACTGCCGTGCGAGCTGATCAGCGTCGATTCGGCGCTGGTCTACCGCGGCATGGACATCGGTTCGGCCAAGCCGTCGAAAGAAATCCTCGCCGCTCACCCGCACCGGCTGATCGACATTCGCGACCCGGCCGAGAGCTATTCGGCTGCGCAGTTCCGTGCCGATGCCCTGGAGGCCATGGCCGAGATCACCGCGCGCGGCAAGATCCCGCTGCTGGTGGGTGGCACCATGCTCTATTACAAGGCGTTGATCGATGGCCTGGCCGACATGCCGGCGGCCGATGCCGCGGTGCGTGCCGAGCTGGAAGCCCAGGCCGAAGCGCTGGGCCTGGCCGAGTTGCACCGCCAGTTGGCCGAGGTTGACCCTGAGTCGGCGGCGCGTATCCACCCCAACGACCCGCAGCGGTTGATCCGGGCGTTGGAGGTTTACCGGGTAAGCGGCGAGAGCATGACGGCACATCGACAGCGTCAATTCGCGGAAAGTCGCGGCGCAGACGCAGGCGCTGGCGGACATTTGCCCTATACTGTCGCGAGTTTGGCGATTGCTCCTACAGATCGTCACATTTTGCATCAGCGAATTGCGTTACGATTTTCACAGATGCTGGAACAGGGCTTCGTCGACGAGGTCCGATCGCTGCGAGCCAGAAGTGACTTGCACGCCGGGCTGCCGTCTATACGGGCAGTGGGGTATCGGCAGGTCTGGGATTACCTGGACGGCAAGCTGACTGAGAATGAGATGCGTGAACGCGGTATCATTGCCACCAGGCAGCTGGCCAAGCGGCAGTTCACCTGGTTGCGTGGCTGGCCCGAAGTACACTGGCTTGACAGCCTGGCCTGCGACAATCTGTCCCGCACCTTGAAATACCTTGGGGCCATCTCCATATTGAGCTGAGTCCCTGCTGATTGCCGTCTATTCTTGCGAAGGGGCGGCCTAATTTATCGATTTTCTTGATTTTCTATTATTTATCCTTACAGGAGTGCGGCATATGTCAAAAGGGCATTCGCTACAAGACCCTTACTTGAACACCTTGAGAAAAGAAAAGGTCCCGGTATCCATCTACCTGGTCAACGGCATCAAACTGCAGGGTTCGATCGAGTCCTTCGACCAGTTCGTGGTACTGCTGAAGAACACCGTCAGCCAGATGGTCTACAAGCACGCCATCTCGACCGTGGTTCCTGCCCGTCCGGTTCGTCTGCCAAGCCCGTCCGATTCCGAACACGGCGACAGCGAGCCAGGCAACGCCTGATAGGAGCCTGCATTGTTCTTTGAGCGCCACGGTGGTGGTGAGCGGGCGTTGCTCGTTCACTTGGAAGGTCAGAACCCTGAGGCGCGCGAAGACCCGCAGGAGTTCCAGGAGCTGGCATTGTCGGCCGGTGCCGACATCGTCTCGCTGGTCACGGTGGCAAGGCATCAGCCTTCCGCCAAATACCTGATTGGCAGTGGCAAGGTCGAAGAGTTGCACGACCTGGTCCATGCCGAACAGGTAGACCTGGTGATTTTCAATCACACCCTCACGCCCAGTCAGGAGCGCAACCTCGAACGTGTGTTCGAGTGTCGTGTGCTCGACCGTACCGGGCTGATCCTCGATATCTTCGCCCAACGGGCGCGTACCCATGAAGGCAAGCTGCAGGTCGAACTGGCCCAGCTCGAGCACATGAGCACGCGGCTGGTGCGCGGCTGGACCCACCTTGAGCGACAGAAGGGTGGTATCGGCCTGCGTGGCCCGGGTGAAACCCAGCTGGAAACCGACCGCCGCCTGTTGCGGGTGCGCATTCGTCAGATCAAGTCACGCCTGGAGAAGGTGCGCAGCCAGCGCGAGCAGGCGCGCCGCGGGCGCAAGCGTGCGGACATTCCGTCGGTATCGCTGGTGGGTTATACCAACGCCGGCAAGTCCACGCTGTTCAACGCCCTGACCGAATCCGAGGTGTATGCCGCGGACCAGCTGTTCGCCACCCTCGACCCGACCCTGCGCCGGCTCGAACTGAACGACCTGGGGCCGATCGTGCTGGCCGACACCGTGGGCTTCATTCGCCACCTGCCGCACAAGCTGGTCGAGGCATTTCGGGCTACGCTCGAAGAGTCGAGCAACTCCGACTTGTTGCTGCATGTGATCGACGCCCATGAGCCGGAGCGCATGGAGCAGATCGAGCAGGTGCTGGCGGTGTTGGGCGAGATTGGTGCCGAAGGGTTGCCGATCCTCGAGGTGTATAACAAACTCGACTTGCTCGAAGATGTCGAGCCGCAGATCCAGCGCAATGCCGATGGCAAGCCGGAACGGGTCTGGGTATCGGCACGCGATGGGCGTGGCCTGGAGCTGGTCGGCCAGGCGATTGCCGAGTTGCTGGGGGATGATCTGTTTGTCGGTACCCTGTGTCTGGAGCAGCGTTTTGCCCGCTTGCGCGCGCAATTCTTTGCCCTGGGTGCCGTGCAGAGTGAAGAGCATGATGAAGAAGGGCGCAGCCTGCTGAGCGTGCGACTGCCCATGGTCGAACTGAATCGCCTGGTCAGTCGCGAAGGCATGGAGCCGCAAGTGTTTGTCGAGCAACACACTTTGCAATAAATGCTCGTCGAGGTCGCCGGGCAGCAGTGACAGGCATTCTGTAGCATTGGACGGCGCGCCGTGGGCGCGTCTTTGCTTTATCAGATGGAGAGCGCTATGGCTTGGAACGAGCCGGGTGGCAACTCGAACAATCAGGATCCCTGGGGCGGTCGCCGGAATGGCGGTGGCGGCGGTGGTGACAAGAAAGGTCCACCGGACCTGGACGAGGCCTTCCGCAAATTGCAGGACAGCCTGAACGGCATGTTCGGCAGTGGCAAGAAACGTGGCGGCGGTGACCGCAATGTCGGCAAGGGCGGTGGCCTGGGCCTGCTGGGCATCGGCCTGGCGGTGCTGGCTGCTATCTGGCTGTACAGCGCCGTGTACGTGGTCGACGAGCAGGAGCAGGCCGTGGTGCTGCGCTTCGGCAAGTACTATGAGACGGTCGGTCCCGGCCTGAACATCTACTTCCCGCCGATCGATCGCAAGTACATGGAGAACGTCACGCGCGAGCGTGCCTATACCAAGCAGGGCCAGATGCTGACCGAAGACGAGAACATCGTCGAGGTACCGCTGACCGTCCAGTACAAGATCAGCAACCTGCAGGACTTCGTGCTCAACGTCGACCAGCCTGAGGTCAGCCTGCAGCACGCGACCGACAGTGCCCTGCGCCACGTGGTGGGTTCCACCTCGATGGACCAGGTGCTGACCGAAGGCCGCGAGCAGATGGCCGTGGATATCCGCGAGCGCCTGCAGCGCTTCCTCGACACCTACCGCACCGGTATCAGCGTTACCCAGGTCAACGTGCAGAGCGCGGCAGCCCCGCGTGAAGTGCAGGAAGCCTTCGACGACGTGATCCGTGCCCGCGAAGACGAGCAGCGTGCCCGCAACCAGGCCGAGTCCTACGCCAATGGCGTGGTGCCGGAAGCCCGTGGTCAGGCCCAGCGCATCATCGAGGACGCCAACGGTTACCGCGACGAAGTCATCGCCCGCGCCAAGGGTGAGGCCGACCGCTTCACCAAGCTGGTCGCCGAGTACCGCAAGGCACCTGACGTGACCCGTCAGCGTCTGTACCTGGAGACCATGCAAGAGGTCTACAGCAATTCGAGCAAGGTCATGGTGGCGACCAAGGACGGGCAGAACAACCTGCTCTACCTGCCGCTGGACAAGATGGTCGAAGGCAGCCGCAACCCGTCCGCGCCGACCGCCAGTGTGTCGCCATCGGTCAACGATGCGGCCGCGCGTGCGGCGCAGGACCTGCAACAGCAACAGCAGCCACTGCGCACTAGGGAGAGCCGCTGATGAGCAATAGATCGCTGATCGCCCTGATCGCCGCCGTGGTCCTGGCCATCGTGGCCTGGAACAGCTTCTACATCGTGTCCCAGACCGAACGTGCGGTACTGCTGCGCTTCGGTAAGGTGGTCCAGGCGGATGTCCAGCCGGGCATGCACGTGAAGATTCCGTACGTGAACCAGGTGCGCAAGTTCGACGCCCGCCTGATGACCCTCGACGCCCCGACCCAGCGGTTCCTGACCCTGGAGAAGAAAGCGGTGATGGTCGACGCCTACGCCAAGTGGCGCGTCAAGGACGCCGAACGCTTCTACACTGCCACGTCCGGCATGAAGCAGATCGCCGACGAGCGTCTGTCGCGTCGTCTGGAAAGCGGCCTGCGTGACCAGTTCGGTAAACGTACCCTGCACGAAGTGGTTTCCGGTGAACGTGACGCGCTGATGGCTGACATCACTGCTTCGCTGAACCGCATGGCCGCCAAGGAGCTGGGTATCGAGGTGGTCGACGTGCGCGTCAAGGCCATCGACCTGCCGAAGGAAGTCAACCGCAGCGTGTTCGACCGCATGAGCACCGAGCGTGAGCGTGAAGCCCGCGAGCACCGCGCCAAGGGTAACGAACTGGCTGAAGGTATCCGTGCCGATGCCGACCGTCAGCGCCGCGTATTGCTGGCTGAGGCCTATCGCGAAGCAGAGGAAACCCGCGGTGACGGCGACGCCCAGGCGGCCGCCATCTACGCCAAGGCCTACACCCAGGACGCTGATTTCTATGCGTTCTACCGTAGCCTGCAGGCGTACCGCGAGAGCTTCTCGAGCAAGAGCGACGTGCTGGTCCTGGACCCGAAGAACGAGTTCTTCCGCTTCCTGGACAAGAGCAGGCCGTGATGCTCAGGCCCTGATTTTCATGCAGCGGCGCCCCGCCTGGCAGCTAAAACACCAGGCGGGGTGCATCCTGAATGAAAAGGGGTGTATGATGAGGCAGCCGGGAAATTTCCCGGCTTTTTTGCGTCTGCAAGGTTGATTGGCAAACCGCCAGTTGACGGTTTGGTCAGGTCGCAAGGCAATTCGAGGGTGTCGGGTACGGTGGCTGCGCTGGGATCAGTGCTGCCCGCTGCTGTGCGCGATACCGGCTTTACTGACGGCTAGCCTGCTGGCAAGCCGCCCGGACCAGAGGGGAAATGGCGTAATGGCAACGGTAGACCGCTGGCTGCTGCCAGATGGCATCGAGGAAGTACTGCCACCTGAGGCTGCGCGTATCGAGATCGCGCGCCGCCAGGTGTTGGACCTGTTCCAGAGTTGGGGCTACGAACTGGTCGTCACCCCGCATATCGAGTACCTGGAGTCGCTGCTCACCGGCGCCGGCCAGGACCTGGATCAGCGCACCTTCAAGGTAGTGGACCCGCAGTCCGGCCGCCTGATGGGCTTCCGCGCCGACTTCACCCCGCAGGTGGCGCGTATCGACGCCCACACCCTGCGCCGTGAAGGCCCGAGCCGCCTGTGCTATGCCGGCAGCGTACTGCACGCCCAGCCGCGTGCCCTGTCCACCTCGCGCAGCCCGATCCAGCTGGGTGCCGAGCTGTACGGCGATGCCAGCCCCACCAGCGATGTCGAAGTCATCAGCCTGATGCTCGCCACGCTGCAACTGACCGATGTGCCGGATGTGCACATGGACCTCGGCCACGTCGGTATCTACCGCGGCCTGGCCCGTGCTGCCGGCCTGTCCGGCGCGGTCGAGCAGCAGTTGTTCGACGCCCTGCAGCGCAAGGCCGTGGATGAAGTTCAGGTGCTGACCGCCGACCTGCCGAAGGACTTGGGCAACATGCTGCGCGCGCTGGTCGAGCTGTGCGGTGGCCGCGAAGTGCTGGCCGAAGCCCGCGTGCGCCTGGGCCGTGCCCCGGCCAGCGTGCTGGCGGCGCTGGACGACCTGCTGGCGATCGCCGATCGCCTGGCGTCGCGCTTCCCGGACCTGCCGCTGTACTTCGACCTCGGCGAGCTGCGCGGTTACCACTATCACACTGGCGTGGTGTTCGCCGTGTTCGTGCCGGGCGAAGGTCAATCGATCGCCCAGGGCGGGCGCTATGACGACATCGGCGCCGATTTCGGCCGGGCCCGCCCGGCCACCGGTTTCTCCACGGATTTGAAGACCCTGGTCACACTGGGGCGAGCGGAGGTCGTATTGCCAACTGGCGGCATCTGGATGCCGGACAGTGGCGACGCGGCCCTCTGGCAGCAAGTCTGCCAGTTGCGCAACGAGGGCCAGCGTGTGGTCCAGGCCCTGCCTGGCCAGCCGTTGAGTGCTGCTCTCGAGGCGGATTGTGATCGGCAATTGATTCAGCAAGACGGGCGCTGGCAGGTTCTGCCGCTGGCCCAGTGAGTTTCTGCGCCGGCAGTAGGCCGGCAACCAAGTTTGCGTGAATGAGGACCAATGTAATGGGTAAGAATGTCGTCGTCCTGGGCACCCAGTGGGGTGATGAGGGCAAAGGCAAGATCGTCGATCTGCTGACCGAACATGCTGCCGCCGTAGTGCGCTACCAGGGTGGCCACAACGCGGGTCACACCCTGGTGATCAACGGTGAAAAGACCGTTCTGCACCTGATTCCGTCCGGTATCCTGCGTGAAGGCGTACAGTGCCTGATCGGCAACGGCGTGGTCGTTGCCCCGGATGCCCTGATGCGTGAAATCACCAAGCTGGAAGAGAAGGGCGTGCCAGTGCGCGAGCGCCTGCGCATCAGCCCGGCTGCGCCGCTGATCCTGTCGTACCACGTTGCCCTGGACCAGGCCCGCGAAAAAGCCCGTGGCGAAGCCAAGATCGGCACCACCGGCCGTGGTATCGGCCCAGCCTACGAAGACAAGGTCGCACGCCGCGGCCTGCGCGTGGGCGACCTGTTCCACCGCGAGCGTTTCGCCGCCAAGCTGGGTGAGCTGCTGGACTACCACAACTTCCAGCTGGTGAACTACTACAAAGAGCCGGCCATCGACTTCCAGCAGACCCTGGACGAATGCATGGCCTACGCCGAACAGCTCAAGCCGATGATGCTCGACGTCACCGCCGAGCTGCACAACCTGCGTCGCGCCGGCAAGGACATCATGTTCGAAGGTGCCCAGGGCTCGTTGCTGGACATCGACCACGGTACCTACCCGTACGTCACCAGCTCCAACACCACCGCTGGCGGTATCTCCACCGGTTCTGGCGTTGGCCCGATGTACCTGGACTACATCCTGGGTATCACCAAGGCCTACACCACTCGCGTAGGTTCCGGTCCGTTCCCGACCGAACTGTTCGACGAGACTGGCGCTACCCTGGCCAAGCGTGGCCATGAGTTCGGCTCCACCACCGGCCGTGCGCGCCGTTGCGGCTGGTTCGATGCCGTGATCCTGCGCCGCGCCATCGACGTCAACAGCATCTCGGGCATCTGCCTGACCAAGCTGGACGTACTGGATGGCCTGGAAACCATCAACATCTGCGTTGGCTACAAGAACGAGAACGGTGCCGTCATCGACGCGCCTTCCGATGCCGACAGCTACATCGGCCTGGAGCCGGTGTACGAAGAGATGCCAGGCTGGAGCGAGTCGACCCTGGGCGTGAAAACCCTGGAAGATCTGCCAGCCAACGCTCGCGCCTACATCAAGCGCATCGAAGAGCTGATCGGCGCGCCGATCGACATCATCTCCACCGGCCCGGATCGCAACGAGACCATCGTTCTGCGTCATCCGTTCGCCTGATCTGCCTTCCAGGCTGATCTGACGCCGTGGCCCTGAACGGGGCTGCGGCGTTTTCATTTGTGGGGTATGCCTGTCCCGGCCCTATCGCCGGCAAGCCAGCTCCCACAGGTACACCACAGGCCTCAAGACATGTGGAGTACCTGTGGGAGCGGGCAAGCCCGCGAAGAGGCCAGTACAGGAAAACCCATTGCTGAACCTTGGCACTTATCCCTGCTGCCCCCGGCACAACCCTTGCTGTAAGAAGTTTCTGAAGATGCCATCAAAATAGTGGCGCCAGAAAACACGAGGGTTACACCGTGTCTGCCATCCTCTCACTGTTACGAAGCCGCCTTTTGCGGCCTGTGTTTGTTGCCCTTGGTATCGCTCTTTTGGTGCAGGTGCTGGTCGCCGTTGCGCTTACCCGAAGCACGGTCACCGCCTTGGAAGCCGACCTGGGCGAACGCCTGGGCAATGACAGCCGCCAGCTCGCCAGTGAGCTGGAGCAAGCCGGGCAAGACGTGCGCTCAGGCCTCGACAGCCTCTCCAGCAGCACCCGCCAGCGCTTGAGCGCAGGTTTGTCGGCGCGCCTGCAAAGCGAGCAGCAGCAGCTGCGCAGCACGTTGGAAAAGAACCTCAAGGACTCCGCCAACGATATGGCCGAGCTGCTGGCGTCGGTCGCACCGCGGGCGATATGGGACAACGACGTGCCGGTGCTCTCCGACTTCGCCCGGCGTGCCCAGCGCAACCCTAACGTGCTGTTCGTGGTCTACGACGACGCCCAGGGCCAGCACCTGACTCGCTACCTGAACCGGCAAAACCCGATCAACCAGGCATTGATGGACAAAGGCCAGGGCGAGCGTGCGCTGGACAAGGTGATCGACGCGGCCCGGCGCGACCCGGCGGTGTACTTCGTCGAGGCCTCGATCAACCCCAATGGTGCAGAAATCGGCAAGGTGGTGATGGGCGTTTCCACCGCCGGCATCGACCAGGAGCTCAAGGCCCTCGACCAGCGCTTCGCCGCACTGATCGCCAGCGGCGAGCAACTGGTCGGCGACAGCCTGGTCGGTGCTGCAGCCGACAGTGGCAAGACCTTGCGCGAGCGCCTTGAAAAGGCGCAGGGCAGCGCAGCCGCGATGCAGGCCAATACCGCACAGACCGTGCGTGATGCTGCCGCCGAACTGCGCTGGCGTATCGGCCTGGGCCTGATGCTGGTCGGCCTGGGTGTGCTGGTGGTGGTGGCTGTGGTGCTTGGCCGCCGAGTGCTGAGCAAGCTGCGCCTGCTGATTGCCGCCCTCGATGACCTGGCGGCTGGTGAAGGCGACCTGACCAAGCGTGTGCCCCTCGACAGCCGCGACGAAATTGGCGACATGGCTTCGGCGGTGAACCGCTTTGTCGACAAGCTGCAACCCATCGTGCGCGAGGCGGGCGAGGTGGCGCAGCGCACCGGCGTTGAGATTGGCGCGATGGCCCAGCGCAATGCCGGCGCCGATGCTGCCGCTGCACTGCAACGCGACGAAGTGGCGGCCAGCCTGCGCGACCTGTCGAGCATGGCCGACGAGGCCCAGGCTGAAAGCCATGCGATGCAGGCAGCCCTGCAGCAGGTGGTGGATATCCGCCAGGCAACTGACGAGAACAGCCGCACATCGACCCAGCTAGCCGGTTTGATCGAAAACCTGGCCGGGCAGGTGGAGGCCGGCTCCCAGGTGATCGAGCGCCTGGCCAAGCAGAGCGAGCAGATCGAAGTGGTGCTGACGGTTATCCACGGCATCGCCGAACAGACCAACCTGCTGGCCTTGAACGCGGCAATCGAAGCCGCCCGTGCTGGCGAAACCGGGCGCGGGTTTGCCGTCGTGGCCGATGAGGTGCGGGCGCTGGCGAGCAAGACGCAAAGTTCCACGGGAGATATCCAGGCGCATATCGCCGCGCTGCAGAAGGGGGCCAAGGAGGCCGTGGCCACCATCAGCCAGGCCGGGCTCAAGGCCAGCGAAGGGCTGCTGGTGCTGCGTGACAACGAGCGCCGCCAGCAGTCGGTGCAGGCAGCGGTGGAGCAGGTGCACGCGGCCATCGGCCTGGCCACCCGGGCGGCCGAACAGCAGGCGAGCGGGGCGCAGGCAGTGCGTGGACGGGTGGAAACCATACACGCCCAGGCCGAACGCTCGGCCGAGGTGGTGATGCAGACCACCGCCAGCAGCAAGGTGCTGGATGACCTGGCGGCACAGCTGCGTGCCAGCCTGGGACAATTCAGGGCATAGAAATTCGCAAGTGAATCGCAATCCCTGTGGGAGCGGGTTCACCCGCGAAGAAGACGGCGCGGTGTATGGCACCGGCTCCGCCGGTGTTCGCGGGTTAACCCGCTCCCACAGGGCAAGTGCAAGCTTCTGCACTTGTGCAAGGCCATCGAGTTTTGGCGGTGCAGTGTTGCTATGATGGCAACGACACATGGCAAACGGAGTTGTTCATGTCAGCTCAACTGGTCGCCGCCCCGGCCGCCCTGGATTTCCTCCATTGCGACAGCGTGCATGTCAGCGCGCCAATGACCGCTCTCCAGGCCTACTGCGCCATGACTTCGGACGTCCCAGGCTGGCTGGCCAAAGCCTTTCGCCTGCGCGATTTCATCTCGCGCCGCTTCAATGTCACTGCTATCCACGGTTTCTCATCGCGCAGCCCCGAACGTTTGCCGGCAGTGGGTGAGCATCTGGACTTTTTCCTGGTCGAGGCAATCAGCGACCAGCAATTGGTCCTGACCTCGCGTGACACGCACCTGGCGGTGATGGTGAGCATGGATCTGGATGAGCAGAGGGATGGCCAGCAGCGTTTGAGCGTGACCACCTCGGTACAGTGTTTCAACCGCTTCGGCCGCCTCTACATGCTGCCTGTCGGCAAGGCGCATGGGCCAATCGTCCGCCGGATGCTGCGTAACATCTGATGGCCTCATCGCCGGCAAGCCAGCTCCCACAGGTACTGCACAGGCCTAAGGGCGGCGCGGTACCTGTGGGAGCTGGCTTGCCGGCGATGAAGGCGACGCGGATCAAGCCTTGTTCAGATACATCCGCGTAGTCAGCAGATACACCGGCAACCCCGACACTACGATCAACAACGCCGCATAAGGCGCTGCCGCCGCGAACTCGACGTTGGCCGTGTGCGCCCACACCTCGGTGGCCAGGGTGGTCATGCCGGTCGGGCTGAGCAGCAAGGTAGCTGTCAGTTCCTTCATGGCATCCAGGAACACCAGGGCAAAGGCTGCCGCCATGGCCGGGAAGATGATCGGCAGGGTCACCCGGCAGAACGCGGCAAAGCTGCTCGCGCCCAAGGTCCGTGCCGCTTCCTCCAGGGTAGGTGAAGCCTTGTTCAGTGCGGTGCGCACCGGCGACTGCGCCAGCGGCAGGAACAGCAGCGCATAGGCCAGCAGCAACAGTGCCGTGGTCTGGTACAGCGCCGGCACGTAATGCAGGGCGAAGAATACCAGGGTCAGGGCAATCACCAGGCCGGGCAGGGCGTGCAACAGGTATGGCAGGCGCTCGGCCCAAATTGCCAGGCGGCCCTTGTAGCGCACCACCAGGAAGCTGATTGGCAGGGCTAGCAACACGCAGAAACCGGCACCCCCCAGCGACACCGACAATGAGGTGAACAGCGCCTTGGAAATGGCTGCCACAGGGAATGCCGCCGATGAACCCACGCTCAACCAGTAGCCGAGCATGGCCAGCGGAATACCGCTGCCCAACACCGCCAGGCCCACGCAGAACAGTTGCGCCAGCACTGCCCAGCCACGCAGCCGCACCGGTTGTGCTCGCCGCGCCACACCCTGGCCGATGCGCACATGACGGGCCTTGCCGCGTACCCGCAGTTCAAGCCACAGCATCACCAGGCACATCGCCAACAGTACGGCGGACAGCATGGCCGCGTTGGCATTGCTGAACTCCAGTTCGAACTGCTGGTAAATCGCCGTGGTGAAGGTTTGCAAGCCGAGGATCGACAAGGCGCCGAACTCCACCAGCATGTGCAGGGCGATCAGCAGCGCGCCGCCCAGCATCGATGGCCATAGCAGCGGCAGGGTGACCTTGATGAATACGCCCCAGCGGCTGCAGCCCAGCGTACGTGCCGATTCCTCCAGCGAGGTATCGAGGTTGCGCAGGGTCGCGGCCACCGGCAGGAACACCAGTGGGTACTTGGACAGGGCCATGACCATGATCGCCCCGCCCAGCCCTTCGAAGTCCGAGCTCAGCGACACCCAGGTGAAGCTGCTGACGAACGACGGCACGGCGAACGGCAGGCACAGCACCACGCCCCACAGCCGACGGCCGGCCAGGTTGCTGCGCTCAAGCAGCCAGGCCAGGGCCAGGCCGACCACCATGCAGGTCAGCGTCACCCCGACCATCAGCATCAGGGTGTTGCGCATCAGCCCCCAGACAAACGGCCGCCACAGCAGGTGCAGGGCTTCGCGCCAGCCGGCCTCCCAGGCTTTCATGGCAACGTACAGCAAAGGCAGCAAGCTCATCGCCACCAGGAACAGCACAGGCAGCACCACCCAGACGGAGGGGCGCTTGCGGCGCGGTACGAAGCGTACCGGCACCGGCTCGGACAGGGCGGCAGTCATCAGAGCAGGCCGACCTCGCGCTCAAGCTCGATCGCTTCCTCGGCATTGCCCAGGTCGGCTGGTGAGATCTTCGGTGGGCGCAGGTCTTCGAACGGCTTCAGGCCACGGTCGGAGACCATGCCTTTGTGCAGCGGGTACTCGGCGGTGGTCTGGGTGATCACGCGCTGGCCTTCTTCGCTGGCCATCCAGTTGAGCAGGGCCTGGGCTTCTTTCGGGTGCTTGCTGGCCTTGACCACGGCTGCACCGGAAATGGTGACCAGGTTGCCGGCATCGCCATCGGCCAGATAGTAGAGCTTGGTGTCCAGCTTGCCGCGCTCGCGCTCAAGCGCATACCAGTAGTAGTTGTTCACCAGTACCGCAGCCACTTCGCCTTTTTCCACGGCTTTGAGGGCGACCATGTTGTTGGTGTAGGTCTTGCCGAATGCCTTCAGGCCGGTCAGCCATTCTTCGGTGGCTTCTCGCCCGTGCATCTTCAGGATGGCCACGGCCTGTTCCTGGAAGGCGCCGCTGGTGGGCACATAGCCGACACGGCCTTCCCACTCGGGGTTGGCAAAGTCCATCACTGTGGTCGGCAGGTCTTTCTCGTCGATCTTCTTCGGGTTGAACACGACGATGCGCGTACGGGCGGTAATGCCCATCCAGGTGCCGTTGGCGCCAACGTACTCCTTGGGCATCATGTTCGCGGTAGCGTCGTCGATCTTTGCCAGCAGGCCCAGTTCGCCCAGGTTGTTCAGGGGAGGGGACTCTTCGGTATAGATGATGTCGGCCGGCGAGCGCTCGCCTTCCTCGATGATCTGGCTGGCCAGCTGGTTGCTGCTGCCCTTGCGGATATCGATGTGGATGCCGGTCTTGGCCTCGTAGGCCTTGGCGATGGCCTCGCCGATTTCCTTGTGCTGACCGTTGTACATGGTCAGGGTGACCGGTGCGTCTGCCATGGCGGCCGGAGCGCCGATGGCCAGGCTCAGCACGGCGGCGGCCAAGGTACGCATCAGCGGTTGCGGGCGGATCGTCATGCGGGTACTTCCTCGCTTACGGCTACATATTTGGAAACAATGGTAAACGAAATCGTTTCTCAAGTGGCCGGGTGACGAGAAATTCATGGTCAGACCATGGTGCAAGAGTCTGAAGGTGTGTTGGCTGTGCTGGCCTCTTCGCGGGTAAACCCGCTCCCACAGGGGCATCACAGGTCTTGAGGGGAGTGAAATACCTGTGGGAGATTCTATGGTTGTGGGCAATGCTTTTTGCCCCCTTTGCTCATGTATTCGCCTTGAGTCTTCATCAAGGCGAATGCAATTCTGGCCAGCTTTCGGG